>JAOPYK010000120.1 GCA_025964695.1 Streptosporangiaceae bacterium
TTCAGCCCTGCGTGGCCGCACCACTGACCTGATGAAGGGTCAACATGCCGTCGGCGGATCCGGTATGAGACCAGGTTCCGGATTTCGCCGTCCAGGTACTCCCGTTGAAGGTCACCCGGTCCGCGCCCAAGCGGGACGCGTGGGCCACGAGCCAGCTACTGATCGCCCAGCCATGGGTCTGGTCATGAGCACCGCTGAGCTTCGCGGTACCAAGCTCAGCGACCGCGATGGGCGCCAAAGCCGCACTCGGCGGGGCGATCGTGAGATCGTGACAGCGCAGCGCAGCGGCCCTTTCACCAGTGAGGGCACTGGCGGCGACACGGGCTTCCGGCTCCCATTGCGCATAGGCGTCCGGTGTGGCGGAATGCTGCACGAGCTGGGCGGCCTCGGTGACGCTGAGCTGCCTCCAGTTGGGCTCGGTGCGCAGCCGCTCGTAGAACGCGGTCGCTGCGTGCACCGGGTCGACGACCTGCGCATGCGTACCCCAGCCCTGGCTGGGCCGCTGCTGGAACAGGCCCGCGGAGTCCCGATCACCATTGGGCAGGTTCCTGAGCCGTGACTCCTGCATCGCCGTGGCCAGCGCCACGGAGACAGCGTGGTCGGGCATGCCCAGCCGGATGCCGACCCCGGCGATCGTCGCCGCGTTGTCGGCCTGCTCGACCGTCAGTGTGAAATCGGCCGGAGTGCTCGACGCCGCGCTCGTCGCACCGGTGACGGCGCAACCCTGCGTGGGGCCGAGAGTGCGAGCGAGATACCAGGCCACTGCAGTGCCGATGACTACGGCCACGGCCACGACTCCCATGGCGACACCCCGGCGCACGGTCCACATCGGCTGGCGTCCTCCTCCGTCGGGGCAGTAGTCAGTCTAACGACCCGGATGGGGTGATTTCTCCCAGGTCGCGGACGGAGGCGGACTGGTATCTGCCGGCGAGCGACGAGAGCGCGTTGCAGATCATCGCCGCCTCACTGGCAACGCTCCGAGAGGACGAAAGCGACTGATTCCTCGCCAGATCAGAGGATGCGCCAATCCACAACCTGGATCATCACGTGCTCGCGGGGCTGCTCGCCTTGTCATCCTCAGGATGGACACGGCGGCGCCGTACACCGGAGGATGACAGGCCGGTTCGATCTCGTGCCCGATGGGCGGCGGGCACGGCGAAACTAGCGTTCTCGGCATGAACACGACAGCGGCGCCGCACGGCGCGACAGGCAGTGGGGCGGTCATCGAGACCGCGGGACTGACCAAACGATTCCGGGACCGGACCGCGGTGGCCGACCTGGACCTGCGGGTGCCGGGCGGGTGCGCGTATGGGCTGCTCGGACCTAACGGCGCGGGAAAGACCACGCTGATCCGGATGGTGCTGGGGCTGACCTCGGTCACTTCGGGCTCGGTCCGGCTGCTGGGAATGCCGATGCCGGACGCCCGGTCCACGGCGCTGTCCATGGTCGGCGCGATCGTCGAAGAGCCCCGCTTCCACCCGCACCTGACCGGACGGGAGAACCTGCGGGTCGCCGCAGCGGTACGCGGTCCCGAGGCGCCGCGGCGGGTGGAGGCGATGCTGGAGCGGGTCGGGCTGGCCGACCGGGCCGGTGATCGGGTCGGCGGTTACTCCCTGGGCATGCGGCAGCGGCTGGGGATCGCCCGGTGCCTGCTCAGCGATCCCCGGCTGCTCATCCTGGACGAGCCGATGAACGGGCTCGACCCCGCCGGGATCCTGGAGATGCGGCACATGATCCGGTCGCTGGTCGACGAGGGCCGGACGGTGATGGTCAGCTCCCATCTGCTGGACGAGGTGGAGAAGACGTGCGACGCGGTCGCCATCATCGACCGGGGAAGGCTGATCGCCGAGGGCCCGATGTCGGAGATCGCCGATGGTGGCAGGCAGATCCTGATCGGCTGCGACGACACCTCCCGGGCGGCGGCGGTGCTGGCAGGCCGGCAGGCCGTCAGCGGGCTGAGCGTCGACTGCCCCGGGGTGCTGCGGGTGACTCCGGGCCAGGGCGTCACGGCCGCCTCGGTGAACCGGTGGCTGGTGGAGGCCGGGATCTCGGTGAACCGTCTCGAGCCCGTCCGCGCCACCCTCGAAGAGCGTTTCCTGGAGATCACCTCCCAGCTGGAGGCCACCCGATGAACGGCACTGGCGTCGGCCCCGCCGGCGAGAAAGGGACCACGATGCGAACGATCGCCCGGATGACGGCGGCGGAGCTTCTCAAGCTGTACCGTCGGCGTGCTTTGATGGCCTGGTCGGTGGTGCTGTTCGTCGGCGGCCAGATCATGTTCTACGGACTGGGTGCGATGCAGCACGCCGCCGACCCGGCGCACCACGCCCCGGCCGGTGGACCGCGCGGCCTCGCCAACGCGATGATGTTGGTGAGCTATCTGGGGGGCGTCGCCGCTGTGATGATCGGCACTGCCGCCGGGGGCGGCGACACCGCGGCCGGGGTCTTCCGCGACCTTGCGTCCACGGGCCGGTCCCGGATCGCGCTGTTCGCGGTACGGGTGCCCGCCGCGCTCCTCGTGACCGGTGTCCTGGCCGGACTCTCCTTCGCCGTCACCGCGACCGGCGCCATCGTCTTCGCGGGCTCCGGAACCGCGCCGTCGGCCGCCGTGCTGGCCCAGTGCGGGCTCGCGGTCGCCGTCACCATCGGCGTAACGACGGTGCTGGCCGTGGGCCTGTCGTCACTGTTGTCCTCCCGCAGCATCACGATCGGGCTGCTGCTCTGCTGGACCCTCGCGCTGGCCCGCGTGCTGGAGCACGCCACCGGCCTCGGCTCGCTGCGTGCGGCACTGTCCATCGCGGCGGAGGACCGGCTGGTTCCGGTGTCGGTCGGCGGCGCCTATGTCGTGCCGACATCGATGTGGAGCGCCGCGCTCGTACTCCTGGCCTGGGCCGCCGTGGCCCTGGCGGCGGGAGCGTGGCAGACCGCACGCCGGGACGCCTGATCGATGAAGCGGTTCTCGTGGCGAAGCGCCGGCGACCTCGCGGTCACCGGCGCGTTCGCCGTACTCGTGGTGGCCGGCGGCCTTCTCGCGGTACGCGGCGGCGGCAGCCCGGTGCGGGCGGCGACGGCCACGTCGGCCGAGGTGCTCAGCGTGGCGGCGCTGACGGCACGCCGCCGGTATCCGTTCGCGGTGCTCGCCGTCGTCGTCGTGCTCGGCACGGTCGCGGCGGCGGTCGCGGACCGTACCATCATCGGGCCGCTGCTGCCCGCCATCGCCCTCTACACCGTCGCGGCGGTCTCCACCTGGCGGGTCACTCTCGGCGCGGCCGTCGCGGCGTTCGCCTGCTACAGCTCCGGCGAACTGGCCGGTCGCAACCGGGCACCGGCCGAGTTCGCGGTGCTGGCGGCGGTGCTGCTCATCGCGGGAACGATCGGGCTGTACGTCGGGGAACACCGCAAGGCACTCGCCGCGGTGTCAGAGCGGGCCGAGCAGGCGGAACGGGAACGGCTGCTGCTGGCAGGCCAGGCGGTCCTGGCCGAGCGCGTGTGGATCGCCCGGGAACTGCACGACGCCATCGGGCACCACGTCAGCCTGCTCGTCGTGCAGGCCGGCGCCGTACGCAGCGCCCTGCCCGGCGACCACCCGACCCATCCTGTCCTGACCAGCATGATCGACGGCGGGCGGGAGGCGATGACCGAGATGCGGCGCCTCGTCGATGTGCTGAGCCCCCTCGACGACGGGGACGGAAACGACGCCGGCGGGCTCGGGCCACCACCTGGGCTGGACGACCTGTCCGGGCTGTGCGACCGGCTGCGCGCCGGCGGGCTGCCCCTCCATCTCGACCTCGACGTGATCGCGCCACCGCCGCGCACCGCGGGCATCACCGCCTACCGGATCGTCCAGGAGGCCCTGACCAACGTGGTCAAACATGCCGGGCAGGTGCCCACCCGCGTCCAGATCCGCGGCGACGAACGACAGCTCGATCTGCGGGTCACCAACGGCCCGTCATCCGGGGTTCCCGTCGCCGGGCTCGGCTCGGGCGGCCACGGCCTGGACGGGATACGCCGCCGTAGCGCACTGTTCGGCGGTGAGGTCTTCGCCGGTCCCGTACCCGGCGGCGGGTATGCCCTGCGCGCCACGCTGCTCTTCCAGGAGAGACCATGATCCGCGTCCTCATCGCCGACGACCAGCCGCTCATGCGCCAGGGATTCGCCATGATCCTCGGCGCGCAGCCCGACATCACCGTCGTGGGTGAAGCCGGCACCGGCACCAGCGCCGTTTCACAGGCCCGTGAGCTCTCCCCCGACGTGATCATGATGGACATCCAGATGCCCGGCATGGACGGCATCACCGCCACCCGCCAGCTGCGTGGCTGCAAGATCCTCGTACTCACCACCTTCGGCACCGACGACCACGTCGCCCAGGCACTACACGCCGGGGCCAGCGGCTTCCTGCTCAAAGACGCCACACCTGAGCAGTTGATCCACGCGGTGCGCGTCGTCGCCGGCGGTGAGGCGCTGCTCGACCCCGCCATTACCCGCAACCTCATCAGGCGAGCGCTGCCCGCGCTCATCACCCCCCAAGCGCCGCCCCGGTTCGACGCTCTCAGCGACCGAGAGATCGAGGTACTGCGCCTCATCGCGCAAGGCATGGCCAACGCTGAGATCGCCGCCCTGCTGGTGGTCAGCGAGGCGACTGTGAAGACCCACGTCTCACGCCTGCTCGCCAAACTCGAACTGCGCGACCGGGTCCAGGCCGTCGTTGCCGCCTTCCAGCACGGCCTGGTCTGACCGCCGACGGAGCTCGCGAGGGTCTTGAGTAAGCAGCGAGGTCTCCATGACGCAGTGCGGGCGGCACCATTCGGGCCAGCACCGCGGCAGCTGACTAGCCGCCCCGGCCCCCAACATGCGACCGGCGAGCAAGCAAGGAGCGAGCACGGGCCAAAAAACCGGCATGAACAGGGCATGAAAAGAAGACCTGGGGCTTATAAAACCCCAGGTCAAAGCGGGCGACGGACCGTCAGTGACGGTCCGGGTCGAACTCCAGAACCTGGGTCAGCCGGATGTTGTTGCCCGACGGGTCCCGGAACGACGTGTCGATGCCGTAAGGCTGGACGGTAGGCGGGTCGTTGAAGATGACGCCGCGCTTGGAGAGCTCGTCATAGGCGGCCTGGCAGTCGTCGGTCTCCAGGAACAAGGTCCCGCCGGCGCCCTTGGCGACCAGGTCCGCGAGTGCCTTGCTGCTCGCGCCGTCGAGCATCGGAGGGCCGGGAACGGGCATCAGCACGAGCCCGACGTCGTCCTGGCCGACCGGGCCGACCGCTACCCAGCGGAACGACCACGCCTCCATCGTGACGTCGGCCCGGACCTCCCAGCCGAGGGTCTTGGTGTAGAAGCTCAGTG
>JAOPYK010000005.1 GCA_025964695.1 Streptosporangiaceae bacterium
GCGAGTACTGACCACCACCGCCGAACTCGGAGGTCATGCCTCCACGATGCGGGCGGCCGCCGCCAAACTGCACCGCGAGACCAAGAAGACCGCCGGCAACGGCTCGCTCATGCGTACCGCCGCCGTAACACTCCCCTACCTCGACGACCCCGCGGCGATGGCCGAGGCAGCGCGTACGGTCAGCGGGCTCACCCACTTCGACGACCTCGCCGGCGACGCGTGCGTGCTGTGGTGCTCGGGCATCCGCCGAGCCGTCCTGAATGGGAGCTTCGACGGCGTACGAGAAGGTCTCCGCCTGCTACCCGCTCAACGCCGCGACCAATGGTCCGATTGGCTCACCGACGCCGAAGCCCGGCCACCCGGCACGTTCATGCCCAACGGGTTCGTCGTCCAGGCACTCCAGGCCGCCTGGTCCTCGATCGTCCACGCCCCCGGCCACGGCACCGAGCACCTGCAACAATCGCTGTACGCCGCCGTGCGGATCGGCAACGACACCGACACCGTGGCCGCGATCGCCGGCGCCCTCCTCGGCGCCCGCTGGGGAAGCGAGGCGATCCCCCAGACCTGGCGCGACACCGTACACGGCTGGCCAGGCCTCACCGGATCAGACCTCCAGAAGCTCACCCTGTCGGCCACTCGATGATCCCCACGTCATGCTCCACCATGGATACGGTTCCCAGCCGTTGCTGGCGGCTGGGGTGGGTATGCGTCATTAGCGGCTGATGTCGATCGTTCTGGCGAGACTGCGGGGGTGTTGAGCCGTGGTCGGCGTTGCCGGAAACCGGTTGGGTGGGGCTCGCTGCACCCGGTATCGTCCGCCGTTCTGGCCTGCCATTTCGGTAGCTATCCCTCCAGAAGGCGGTCCACGCTCATGACCAGCGACATCGCGACGACGACCCTGTGGCGCCCGACTGGCCCCAAGGAGTTGGAGCTCGTCCGCGCGCTGGAGTGGCGGGCTTGGCCGCCCCGACTGCCGGAGCAGCCGATCTTCTATCCAGTACTCAACGAGGACTACGCGATCAAGATCGCGAGGGACTGGAACGTCAAGAACGACGGTGTGGGCTTCGTCACCCGCTTCGAGGTCGAGTCGGACTTCCTGGCCCGCTATCCCGTCCAGCAGGCCGGCGGCCGAACGATCCTGGAACTGTGGGTCCCAGCCGAAGAGCTGGACGAGTTCAACGCTCACATCATCGGCCCGATCGAGGTCGTGCACGAGTTCCATTGACCCGGCGACACCCTACGCACGGCAGTCGGTCGTGGATAACGTCAAGGTATGGCGAGCACTTCGGAGCGCAGTAAGTGGTTTGTCCACGGTGAGCGGCTGGTAGACGACACGCCGCATATCAAGCTCAGCGTGGCGTCGGTGGAGCTGCCCAACGGGGTGCGTTTCGGTCAGTACGTCCTGCGGATGCGCCGTTGCGCGATGACCGTGGTGCTCGACGATGCCGCCGAGCAGGTGCTGCTGACATGGCGGCACCGGTTCACATGGATCGATGGGTCTGGGAGCTACCCGGCGGTTACGCCGACGACGGGGAAGACGGCGCGATGGCGGCGGCACGAGAGGTCGAGGAGGAGACCGGGTGGCGACGACGAGGGGCAGGTCGGGGCGCGGCATGGTCTCCAGGTCGCGGGGGCAGGTGTCGATGAAGCTGAATCGTTCCTCGCCGAGTTCGTCCTCCAGGCGGGTCGCGGTGCGCTCGACCTGCTGGCGGATGGTGGTGGCGTGCAGGGGTCGGCCGAGCGGGAAGGCTTCGGCGAGCAGAGTGGCGGCGGCGCCGTAGGAGGTGAGCGCGGCGTACTTGGCCTCCCACAGCAGCAGCTCCGGGCTGGTGCGCTCGGGCAGCGCCGCCGCGACCGGGCTGAACGTCGCGGCCGCCGCGGTGTTCGTCGACGGGGAGCACGGGCAGGCCTTCAGGCGCGGGCTGTCCAGGCGGAGGGTGCCGAACAGGGTGCGCAGCACGATCGTCCGGGTGTCCTTGCGGGCACGGGCCCGGCCGCACTGGGCGCAGTTCCGTTCGGCATCGACGGCAGCCTGGACCTGGGCGGCGACCAGGTGGTGCTGGACACCGGACAGCACCTCGTGCGCCTCGGCCAGCGCCAGCCCGGCGGTGGACATGGCGAGGTCGTCGCGGGCGATCGCGGTGACGTGCTCGACGGTCGGCGGGGTGCCGTCCTGGGCGTCGATGACGAGCTGAACGGTGATCTTCACGCGGGTTCGTCCTCCGGGAGGCGGATGGTCGTCAGATCCAGGGCGTGCAGGGCGGTGGTGAGCGCGTTCTTGTCGAAATCGTCCAGGCGGGCAAGGCCGCTCAGCGCGGTCAGCTCGTCGCGATGCTCGGCGAGGAACTCCGCCGCCCGCGCCCGGTCGTCGCTGCAGTCGAGGAAGTCGGCGAGGAGCTCGGCGAGACGGCCCGCCACGACCACCAGGGGCCAGCGAAGCCGCAGCTCCAGGAACTCGCGGATGCCGCGGCAGGTCTCGGGCGGGGCCTGGCGGGCGCCGCCGGTGCAGGCCGGGTACCGGCGGCGCGGTGAGCGGGGCAGGATCTGCTCCACCCGGACCTGCAGCCGCCAGCCGGCGAAGAAGTCGTAGTCGTAGGTGAACCGCTCGCCCACCCGCAGCCCGAACCGCGACAGCCGCACCTGGCGGCCATCGGTGGAGAACCCCGCCGACCCCGGCCGCCAGCACCCGTACTCCACCCCGTGGACGGTGAAGCGGTGCAGGCCTTCATCGCTCCAGCCGAACGCGCGCTGGAAGATCTCGTGCAGATCGGCGATCGAGGTCGTCGCGGGCACGAGCAGGCGCCGCCACACCATAGGGCTGATCCCGGCCAGCACCACTCGCATCTGGAACACGACCTCGGCCGCCGAGTCGTTCCGCTGATCCACACCGGCGATTCTTCCGACATCTACCGATAGCCGCCTCGGGTTCCGGTAACGCCCCAGCCTCAACGTCCACACTTTTCGGACTGAGGTTTCTGGACGGCATCGCCCCAGGTCGCTACGGTGTCTAGAAAGGTAGACCTTTCCGGACGCCAAGGAGGTGCGCAGATGGCCAAGGGGCCGCCGAGCGGACTGCTGCCCGAGGAGCTGTGGCGGCGGCTCGTCGAGGCCTACCTCGCGGGTGAGGAGGGATGCTTCGCGATCCGCGGTGATGCCGCCCGGGAGTTTGTCCGGCTCGACGTCCACCGGCGCCCGACGCCGGAGGGGCCGCTGGTCGACCGGCGCACCCCGGATGGCAGAGAGCCCCGCGGCACTTACGCCTTCATCAACGAGACCGGCCGAGCGCACGTGCACGCCAATGCTGCCCGCTACCGGCAGCTGTACCCCGACGTGGCGCTCCCCGACCTCGGCCCACCCGCCGACGGCCGGGTCTACGCCTATGCGCGGGTCTCGACCCGCGACCAGAACCCCCAGCTCCAGATCGACGCGATCGAGGCCTCCGGCTACGACCGGATGTTCACCGAGGCCCTGTCGGGCAAGCGCGGTGTCGAGCGGCCGCAGTGGCGCGAGCTCCTGGCCGTCGCCGGGCCCGGCGACACGGTGAAGTTCTGGAAGTCCGACCGGTGGGGCCGCTCAGCCGCCCACGTCCTGACGACCGTCAACGACTTGCGGGACCGCGGTGTGAGAATTGTCAGCCTGACCGAGAACTTCGACCTCGACACCAAGGAAGGCCGCCTCATGTTCGGCGTTCTGGCCCTGGCCGCCGAGTACGAGCTTGAGCTCCGTGCCGAACGCCAGGCCGACGGGATCGCGGCCGCGGCTCGCCGCGAGAGCGAAGGGCGCATGCTCCCGGGCAAGAAGAAGACCGGCCGGCCCTCCGTCATCGGCCCCGCCGAACTCGCCACCCTCCGCCGTCTCGTCAACGACGGTGCCTCCGTCACCGAAGCCGCCCGCACCCTGAAAATCTCCCGTTCCACCGCCTACGCCGCCCTCGCCGCCCGACCAGCCACCACAGGAGCAACCAAGTGACGGGCCAGCCCTACGGCGGATGGCAACCCACCCCCGACGAACCCCCCGAACACCATCGCTCCAACCACCACCTCGACGACCTCGCCCAGATCCCGCCGGAACACGAAGCCGACCTGATCGCAACCGTCCTCCGCGACCCGGATCCAGGAATGGCCGACTCAGCAGTCCTCCGCCACCTCGACCATCGAGCCTCCCAGCTCCTACGTTCCCCGGCCTACACCACCTGGACCGACACCATCGCCCCCGCACTGGCGGACCGCCCCATCCTCACCCGCCGCCTCCGCGAGTGGACCCTCCCGGTGACGTCCGGCCGGTGCCCACGGAGGCGGGTGCCTACCAGGAGTTCTATGCCGGGGTCGCGCGCAGCCTGCGCGAGGGCGCGGCGCCCCCGGTGACCCTGCAGGACGCGGTGACCGGCCTGGAGATCATCGAAGCCGCCCTCCGCTGAATCCCCTTTCGGGTCCTTGCGTGCTCCGCCGCGGACTATTGACAAGGGAAATTTTTATGTACAGACTGTTTTTTGAGATGAGAGACGTCCTGTACTTGGAAGAGATCGAGCAGGCCGAGACCCTGCTCAAGCCGCAGCGCATCGAGGTGCTGCGGCAGCTGGCCGAGCCGCGCAGCTGTACCGAGGTCGCGGAGCGGCTGGACCAGACCCAGCAGCGGGTTTACTACCACGTGCGCAAGCTGGTGGACGCGGGCCTGGTGACCAAGGTCGCCGAGCGGAAGGTCCGCGGTATCCAGGAGGGCGTCTACCAGGCGAGCGCCCGTTCGTACTGGCTGTCGCCGCGCCTGGTCGGCCGGATCGGGCTGCGCCGCACCCGGGACACGCTGAGCCTGGGTCATCTGCTGGACCTGATGGAAGAGGTCCAGGCCGATGTCGCCGCGCTCGACCCGGCGGCCGGGGAGCTTCCCTCGCTCGGTGTGTCCGGGGAGATCCGGGTACCGGCCGAGCGGCGCCAGGAGTTCCTGACCGACCTTCAGACCGTGCTGCAGGACCTGTTCACGCGCTACGGCGGCGCCGAAGGCGATGCCTTCAAGCTGGCCGTGGCCTGTTACCCGAAGGAGAGCACCCCTCATGACTGAACCGATGACGTTGCGCGCGCGGGTGTCCGCGCCGCTCAAGTCTGTCAGGCACGCCCTGACGGACGCCGCCGAGCTCCGGGTCTGGCTGGCCGAGTTCGCCGAGGTCGACCTGCCGGGCCGCTATGAGTTCTGGGGCCGGCACACGCCCGAGGGCGACGCCCCGCGCCAGCGGGTCCTGCACGCCGACGACAGCACGCTGCGGTTCGTGTGGCCGCTGGACGGCGTCGATACGACCGTCGAGATCTCCGTGGCCGAGGAGGGTCCCGACAGCACGATCGTGTCGCTGACGCAGAGCCACTACGACCGCGAGGAGCAGATGTCGGGGTCCAGCATCCGGGGCGTCATGCAGACGTTCTGGTGCCTGTCCCTGGCCAACCTCGTCGACCATCTGGAGGGCCGTGGCCTCAACGTCAAGGCCGACTTCACCTCGCCGGTCATGCGCGACGAGGCCCTCATCGACGCTCCGCGCGAGCAGGTGTACCAATCGCTCATCGACTCGGAGAAGGTCTCTGCCTGGTTCGGGTTCCCGATCGGGATCGAGCCGTGGGTCGGCGGCCGTTATTCGATGGGCGGTTTCGAGTCCGGGCATGCCGCGAAGGTCGTCGACCTGGAGCCGGGCAGCCGGGTGGCCGTCGACTGGGGCGGCCCAGGGGTCACGACCTGGGAGCTGGCCGACTCCGACGGCAAGACCCGCCTGACCATGGTGCAGAGCGGATTCGACGAGCAGAACCCGCCGTACTCCGGCTGGCTGGGCAACGTGTCCGGGCTCGCCGAGCTTCGCCGCTACCACGACCTCGTGGACTGGCAGCCGATCTGGGTGCAGACTGCCTGACCCGCTTGCTGAGACCGCCGTCAGCTGACGGCGGTCTCAGCGTTTTGGGTCACATCCAGGGTTCGTCGGGCAGTCCCAGGTCGGGCCAGCGGCCTGCGGCGATGGGCTGGCGGTTGCCCCAGCCGGTGCCGCCGCCGACGGGGTCGGTGACGCGGACGGCGGTGTCTCTGATCTGGTGGAGGCGGCGGGCGGCCTCGGGGGTGCGGCAGTCGGGGATGCGTTCGCCTTCGAGGTGGAGTTCGCCGCGCCATTCGCCGTGGTGGTGGCCGTCGAACCCGAAGTACAGGCCCGCGCCCAGGTGGACGCCGGTGTCGCCGATGACTTCGAGGTGGAAGGGTCTACTGCTGCCGTCGGGCATGGTGGCGTGCAGGGTGGCGCCCAGGAGCCGCCGGTTGACGGGGTCGAAGCGCAGGTCGGGGCGGACGTCGTGGACGGGTTCGACGCGGCCGTCGGGATGCTCGATTCCGGCGGTAACGGTCTTCTGCTCGAAGCCGGGCATCTGCACGAGGGTGAAGTGCAGGTGGACGCCGTAGCGGGAGCCGTAGGGGCGTTCCAGGAGGGCGGGCAGCCACACCATCATGAAGCCGACGCCGGAGGGGAAGCGGTTGACGTCGCCGCGGTCGGTGGCGGGCGGGCCGACGTCGTACCGGACGCCCCACGAGTGGTCCCGGGTGCTGATCCAGGTGTCCGGGGTGACCTCGGTGCGCTGCCCGTCGGTCTCGATCCAGCCGGACGCGTGTGGGTGCCGAAAACCTCATCCAGCTCGTGACCTGCAGTGATGCGGATCTGCGCTGCGTGCCCACCGTGATCAATGTCAACTCCACTGCGGCACCAGCGCAGGGCTGCGTGACTCGACCAAGGACAATCTGCTCGCTGAGGGCCGGGCCGCGCCGGAATCGGCGGACAGCTCGATTGCGGCAGCGATCTGGGCACGCGAAACGGGCACCCACAGGCCAGAGATTCTTGAAAAACCTTGGCTGGGCTCGCAACCGGCCTGGGGTCTCATGCGTATATGTCGGGCGTAAACAGAGATACCGGAATTTTCGGATCTGGCTACTGGGCTCATCCCCTGCTCCCCTGCTCCCCCGCGATCCACGCAGTCTGAGGATTCCATGAACTTGAGGCGTTACTGGACCCCACTCCGCGCCGCCACTGCGCTCGTCGCGCTGAGCCTTTGCGGCGTTGTGGCTGTCACCGCTGATTCTGGATCGGCGGCCGGCCGCTGTGCGCCCGGCTACCGCCCCGTCGCCGGGGTGGCACGCGAGGTGCGTGCTGAGATGAGCCACGAGAGCGCGTCGAAGGAGGAGCGGACTGCGGATAAGGACCAGGAGTTCGAGCGTGAAATGCGCCGTGAACTCCCGCCCCTTGCCGGTGTCCCGGTCAGCAGGTGGGATTCGTACTGCGTACGCGCGAAGCGGCCAGAGTCGCTCAATGAGATGGCGATCATGGCCGGGACGCAGGCAATGCCGCGGATGGCGCCGTACGGGGCGTGGGCGCAGGGTGCCTACAGCGCCGGCGTGGCGCAGCGCACGAAGATGAAGTCCGGGTCGGTCAACGGCACCTCGGGCACGGGAACGCCGTACGGCACGGGACCGCTGGTCGTGAACGACCCGCGGTACCCGGAGGTGAATGGACTCGGCCTCGTGTACAACTCCGGGCGGGTGGACGACTTCGCCTACGATCCGGCCGCGAAGCGGTTGTTCACCGCGGTCGGCACCGGTGGGATATGGTCGTCGGCCGACTGGGGCAAGACATGGCGCAACGCCAGCGGCGACCTGCCTACCACGGTGACCGGCGCGGTCGCGTGGAGCACGGCGAACGGCGGCACCCTGCTGGCGCTGACCGGCGAACCGACGTTCGGCGCCGCTGCCTACACCGGCATCGGCGCCTACTACTCGACCGACGGTGGCGTGACGTGGACCCGCGCCACGGGCATACCGGACGGGGCGCTCGGCTTCCGGCTCGCGGTCGATCCCGCCGACCCGGCCAAGGTCTACGCGGCCACCCAGCTCGGCCTTTTCGTATCCACCGACGGCGGCAAGACGTATGACGACGCCAAGCTGCCGACCGGGCCGTGCGCGGGTGTGACGGACGTCTCACCGGGCGGGATGCCGCAGTGCGCGCTCGCGAACGTCGTCACGGATGTGGTCGTGGTCACCCCCGGTGGCATCGCCACCGACTCCCCGGCGGGCACGGTGCTGGCCACGATCGGCTGGCGGGGCGGGAACCGCAAGAACCCCGACGGGTCGGTGCAGTCGCCGAACAACGGCCTCTACCGGTCGGCCACCGGCACGCCGGGTTCGTTCGCCAAACTGACCCCGAGCGGGTTCGCCCCGCAGGACAACATCGGGCGGGTTGAATTGGGCGCCGCCACCGGAGACAAGCAGGACCATGACGTGCTCTACGCGATGGTGCAGGACGCCAAACTCCTGAACAACGGCGGCGTGATCGGCGTCGACGTCTCCGACACCAACGTCAAACCACCGCTGGGCACCACGGTTCTGAACGGCCTGTATGTTTCAACGGACTTCGGCTCCACGTGGAAGCAACTCGCCTCGGGCACCGAGCTGGCCACCGACCCCGCGAGCGGCTCGGCGCTGTTCGGCACCGGCACCGCGATCGGCTACCAGCCGGGGGTGCAGGGCTGGTACAACCTCTATGTCCGACCCGACCCGACCCGGGCCAGCCCGACCGGTGTCCCGACCCGGCTGGTGATGGGGCTAGAGGAGATCTGGGCGCCGGAGACCAGCATCGAACCGCTGGACGGGTCGGTCCCGGTGCATTTCAAGGTGGTCGGCAAGTATTTCGGCGGCTCGAGCTGTATGTTGCTCAACCTCGGCCTGCCGGCCTGCCCGACGGACCGGGAGCCGCTGGCCCCGGACAAGCAGACCACCCATCCCGACCAGCACGCCGCTATCTGGGTGCCTGACTCCAGTACGCCGGGCGGGGTGCGGCTCCTGGTCGGTAACGACGGCGGAGCCTACCGGTACCGGTTCGAGCAGGACACCGACACCGAGCTGGACAACACCCACTGGGGCCCGGGCGACAACGACGGATTCGGCACCCTGCTGCCGTACTACGCCGCGATTGCCAAGGACGGCACCGTGTGGGGCGGTCTGCAGGACAACGGCAACCTGCGGATCGACCCGGTCACCCGCAAGCAGTACGAGACGTACGGCGGCGACGGGTTCTTCACCGCGGTCGATCCCGACAAATCCAAGGTCGCCTACGAGGAGTACACCTACGGCGCGATGAGCGTCACGACCGACGGCGGCACGACGTGGAAGAGCATCGACCCGGGGCTGACCGCCTCGAAGTTCTCCAACCCGTTCGCCATGGACCCGACGGATGCCGGCCACCTGCTCACCGCCGGCCGCGAAGTTGTGGAGACCACGCACGGCCCGGACACCGCCAGTGGCCATGACGGCAGTGGCACGCAATGGGCGCAGGTGTTCAACCTGGGTACCCGCAGCCACCCCGGTAACGCGAGCGCCACGGCGAGCAGCACCGACCCGGACAACTCGATGAGCGCGGTCGCGGTCCGCGGCGACGCGGCGTACGTCGGGTTCTGCGGGCAGTGCGACACCCTGAACAAGCTCGCCCCGACCAGCGAGGTGTTCCAAAACGGGCTGGCCACCAATGTGGGCGGGACGGAGCCGCCGGCCAAGGGCACCTCCAAGGGGTGGCACATCGTGCCCGCCAAGGGGCTGCCGAACCGCTACATCACCGCGATCGCGGTCGACCCCGCTAACCGAAAGAACGTGTTCGTGACCGTCGGCGGCTACACCCGCCGCTGGGTGCCGCCGGGCGCGGTGGGGGACACCAACGCCACGCTGGGCACCGGGCACCTGTACCGGTCGATCGACGGCGGCCAGACGTTCAACGACATCTCCGGCAACCTGCCCGACACGCCGGCCACCTGGGTGACGCTGCGCGGAGAGCAACTACTGGTCGGCACTGACGTCGGGGCCTTCGCGTCCAATCCGCGCGGAGCCTACACCGACACCTCGCAGTTCGCCCCGCTGAGCGACCTGCCGACCGGACCGATATCCAGCATCGAACTGAAGCCCGGCGACCCTGACACGGCGGTGGTCGCCGCGTACGGACGGGGAGTGTGGACCTACGCCTTCGACAAGAAGATCAACCTGCCCCCCGCCCCGACCCCGACCCCGCCGCCGACCATCACCCAGCCCTACGCCGGCTACGACTTCGAATCGGGGTCGCAGGGCTGGACCACCACCGGGCCGATCACCTGGAGTCGCGGCGCGCCGGGAGAAAAGAATGGCGCCGATGACTCCGCCGGCAACGCATACGCGCTCAGCGGCCTGTCCTATGTCGACCAGATGAACTCATCGCTGATCTCTCCGCGGGTCACGACCCAGGCCGGCACCACCGTGGTGCAGTTCGCCCAAAAGCTCGACACCGAACCCGGCTACGACGGCGTCGACGTGGACTGGTCGGCAGACGGAACCAACTGGACGACCATCACCACACTGTCGGGGCGCAGCGACGGCTGGCCCGCCTGGCAGACCAAGGCCGTGGCGTTCACCTCCCCCGGCGGTCCGGTGCAGGTGCGGTTCCGATTCCACTCCGATGAGCTGTGCTCCGGCGCCGGCGGACCACTCTGCTCCAGAACCGGCGGCTGGGACGGTGCACACCTCGACAACGTGGTGATCGGCCACTGACGGGCAGTGGGAGCTCGGCTCCAACGGGAGAGCGCCCTGACCGTCTGATCCAGACCTCCGCGTCGCCGGCTACGTCGAGACCGCATCGATGACTGCCTTAGTGACGCTTTTGTCCAATAGATCGCTATATGCGGTGAGTTGCAACGGAAGGAATGATCGTGGAGATGGCTCTACGTCGGGTCGGAATCGTCGCTCTCGGTTTGCTGCTTGTGGCACCTACCAGCACCGGCCCGGTGTTCGCTCGGCCCAAACCCGCCACGGGCGCAGGCACGGTGGGCGGGTTCTCTTATGGTCAGCTGCAGGACCAGACGATCGGTGCGACTGGGTGCGGCACCAACAGCGATGGTGAGCCGTCGGTGCATGTCTCAAAGGCCGACCTGGTCGAGGTCGGCTCCGAACGTGGGCTCGGCGGCGGCAGTGAGCTGTGGCGGGCGACCCAGGTCGGCGGGTCGTCGTCGGCCACGGCGTGCCAGCTCACCTACTCCGGACAGCCGAATGCGGTGAACATGGTGGGGGCATCGGGTGGCGACATTGATACCGCCTTCGCCCCGGTACGCTCCTCGGCCGGCACGTACCGGCTGTACGTCGCCAGCCTGAACCTGGCGTCGGTCAACGTGGCCGTTTCCAATGACGACGGCAAGACGTTCTCTCAGACACCTGTGCAGGGCGGGTTGCCCATCGACGACCGGGAGTGGATCGCGGCGTACGGAGCCGATACCTCGCTTCTGACCTACCACGACGTCGCCTCGAACAACATCGACGTGCTTCGCTCCGACAACGGCGGCCTGCTCTACACCCAGATCGCGACGGCGATCCCGGCGACCGACTACAAGGCGAACAACAACCAGCTCGGCAACATGGCGATCGACCACGCCGACTCCTCGCCGACGGCCGGCGGGTTCTGGGCCTACCAGTCCTTCGTGGCACCGAGTACCTCCAGCGGAAGCACCTACGACGAGGCGTTCCTCGCGGTCTCCAGCGACGGCGGGCACTCCTGGACCGACAAACCCATCCCGTGCAGCACGCAGTTCGGCGGCAACGGGCTCGGTAACCAGTTCCCCAACGTGTCGGTGGCCCCGAACGGAACCCTGTTCTACGCGGTGTCCAACGGCAAGGCGGTGTACGTGGCCAGCTCCACCGACCACGGCAACACCTGGACCTGCTCCGCTCCGGTAAGCACGACGTCCGAGGCGGTCATGCCGTGGATCGTGGCGACCTCGGCCGGCGAGGACCTCGTCTACTACGGCGCGCCAACTTCCGGCAGCGGCCAGACCTGGTACGTCTACTTCGCGCAGAACCCCGCACAGTCCGTCTCCGGCTGGAAGACCAGCCAGCTCATGCCCGTCCACAACGGCAGTATCTGCGAGGGAGGCGTCAGCTGCACCGGCGGCCGCCAACTGCTCGACGACTTCGGCGTCGACACCGACCAGTCCGGGTGGGCCCATATCGCCTACTCCCACGACTCACCAGATCTCGGCGGCTCCAGCACCTACACCGGGTACGCCGTCCAGCAATCCGGCACCCGCGTTGGTGCCCCTAACTAGTCCGCGGCGCCTGTGAGGGAGCCCCTCACAGGGTTCCTGGCCGGGTGAGGGGCCACCCTCACCCGGCTCGACCACTCGGCACGGCACTGTCTGAAGATTCGATCGTCCACAGGAGTCCGGATGGGAACCCTCGCCCGCTTGCTGGCCCCCCTGGCCGCGCTCGTCCTGCTCGCCGCCACGTCAACACCCACAGCGGCGGCCATCGGCAGCGACGTCACCTACACCGTGCGGACGTTGCATTTCGCCGTCGCCGTCGGGCCAGGCGGCGCCGAGCACTGCGACATCGTGGGCGACATGTACACGCCGTCCGACGTCAGCCGCACGCACCGGGTTCCCGCCATCCTCACCACCAACGGCTTCGGCGGGTCCAAGGACGACCAGGCCGGCCTCGCCAGGTACTTCGCGTCGCAGGACTACGTCGTGCTGTCCTACTCCGGCCTCGGCTTCGGCGGGTCCGGCTGCAAGATCACCCTCGACGATCCGGACTGGGACGGCCAGGCCGCCCGCCAGTTGGTCAGTTTCCTCGGCGGCGAGGACGGCATCGCCTACGCCGACGCGGCACACACCCAACCGGTCGCCGGCCTGGACTATGTGGTGCACGACCCGATCGACCACGCCGGCCGGCAGGACGCCTACGACCCGCGGGTGGGCATGATCGGCGGCTCGTACGGCGGCGAGGTCCAGTTCGCCGCCGCCTCGGTCGACCCGAGGATCGACGCGCTGATCCCGCTGATCACCTGGAACGACCTGTCCTACTCGCTGACCCCGAACAACACCGATCTCACCACCGGCGTCACCTCGGCCACACCCGGGGTGACGAAGCTGACCTGGCCGCTGCTGTTCTTCTTCGAGGGCGCCGTGCTGGACAGCGCCGAAGGGTTCCAGTACGACCCCTCCCGCGTCATCGGCTGCCCCACCGTCACCGACCAGCTCTGCTCCGACCTGGCCGAGAGCGGCACGCTCGGCTACCCGACCACCGACACCCTCGCGCTGCTGCGGCACGCCTCGGTGTCCACCTACCTGAGGCAGATCCGGATCCCTGTGCTGCTCGCGCAGGGTGAGAATGACACGCTGTTCAACCTCAACGAGGCGGTCGCCACCTACCAGACGCTGGCCGCACAGGGCACCCCGGTGAAGATGATCTGGCAGTCCTGGGGCCACTCCGGATTGACCCCGGCACCGGGCGAGCTGGACCTGACCAATCCCGATCCGGCCACCCAGTACGAGGTCGCGCGGGTGGTGAGCTGGTTCGACCAGTACCTGAAGCACGGCCCGGTCGACCCCTATCCGGCGTTCAGCTACTTCCGCGACTGGGTGAACTACACCGGCATCGCCACCCCCGCATACGGTTCGGCGAGCAGCTACCCGGTCGGTGCGCCTCGGACGTTCTACTTGTCCGGCAATGGCGCGCTGGTCACCGACCCGGCCGGCATCCAGCCCGGCACGCAGAGCTTCGTCACCCCACCTGCCGGCTTCCCCACCAGCGCCTCCGGTCTCGACGCGTTCTCGGCGAACATCCCGCCCGACGAGAACCAGCCGGGTACCTACGCCGTCTGGACCAGCGCACCACTGGCATCGGACCTGGCCGTGGTCGGGCAGCCGACGCTGGACGTGCGAGTGCAGGCGCCGACCGCCGTGCCGAGCGGGCAGCCCGCCCGCCAACTGGTGCTGTTCGCCAAGGTCTACGACGTGGCCCCGAACGGCTCGGAAAGCCTGGTGCACAACTTGATCGCCCCCGTCCGCATCGCCGACCCGAGCAACCCGATCCACATCACCCTGCCGGCCATCGTGCACCGGTTCGCCACCGGTCACGCGGTGCGGATCATGCTGGCCAGCGGCGACCTCAACTACCGCGCCGGCCTGGCCTCGGCCCCGGTCACCGTCACCACCGGTAACCCCGGCCAGGCGCTGAACCTGCCGGTCACCACCGGCTGACTGCGCCGGAACCGCATCGGTACGCCGAGGCCCGAGGCGCCCGCACCCGCCGAGCGGGTCAAAGTCCCAGATCAGACCTATGACAGAGTTCCCGGCACCCACACCGTCCAAGCTCCGCCAGGACCGGATCCTCGATGAGGCCCGCCACACCGCCGACCCCGTCCACTGGAGCCCGAGCGCCCGCCCCGCACTGCGGCCCGGCTGCTGGTCACCGAGGGGCCGGGGTATGCGCTGCGCGCGGAGCCGGGCGCAGCGGACGCCTGGCGTTTCGAGCAGGCGGTGGCCGCAGCCGGGACGCTGCCGCCCGAGGGCGCGCTCGCGCGGCTGGAGGAGGCGCTGAGGTGGTGGCGCGGGCCCGCCTACGCCGAGTTCGCCGACGAGGCCTGGGCCCGTGCGGAGCGCTCCCGCTTGGCGGAGCTGCGGCTGCAGGCGGTGGAGCGTCGGGCCGAGGCTCGCCTGGCCCTTGGCCTTGCGGCCGAGGCGGTGCCGGATCTGGACGCGCACGTGGCCGAGCACCCCTGGCGCGAGGACGCCTGGCGTCTGCTGGCCCTCGCCCTGTACCGCACTGGCCGCCAGGGTGACGCGCTGGCGGTGCTGCGCCGGGCACGAACGCTCTTGGTCGAGCAGCTGGGAGTGGATCCGGGCCCGGGACTGCGCCGCCTGGAGGCGGACATCCTCGACCACGCCGGCCACCTCGACCCCGCCGCCCCGGCCGCGGCGGCGGGCCGGGTGTGGGCGCAGGCGGCCGCCGCCTACGACCGCACCGTGGCATCCGGTGCCCGGGCCAGACTGGAGTCGACGGTGGGTCTGCTGCGTAATCTCGCGGTGACCGGGGGCGGCGGCCTGGAGGCGGCCCGCCGGTACCGCGTGGCGGCCATCGCGACGGCGGAGGAGCTGGGCGACGCGGAACTGACCGCCCGCGTGATCGGTGCGTACGACGTCCCGGCGATCTGGACCCGCTCGGACGACCCGGAGCAGGCGGCACAGATCGTGGCGGCGGCCGAACGCACTCTGACCGCACTCCCGCCCGGTGCGCACCAGGCGGCGCGGTCGCGGCTGCTGGCCACGATCGCCCTGGAGTCGCGCGGCACCCGCGCAGGGCGCGGGCCCCAGGCGGCCCGGCAGGCAGAGGAGATCGCCCGCCGCCTGGACGATCCCGCGCTACTGGTGTTCGCCCTCAACGGCGTGTTCATGCAGACCTTCCACCGGGCGGGGCTGGCACCGCGCCGGGACGAGATCGGCGCCGAGCTGGTCGTCCTGTCCGCCCGGCATGGCCTGGTCACCTTCGAGGTGCTCGGACACCTCATCCGCCTCCAAGCCCGCAGCGCGCTCGCGGACTTTCCGGCGGCCGACAGGCACGCGGCCGCCGCGGACCGCCTGGCCGAGCGCCACGAGCTGCCGCTGGTGGGCGTGTTCGCCCAGTGGTACCGGGCGCTGCGGCTCGCTGCTACGGAGCAAGCACCGGTGGCCGAGGTGGAGGCGGCCTATCGCGACGCCGCCGCGCGGCTGGACGGCGCCGGCATGCCCGGACTGCAGTACGGCGTGCTGCCGCTCGCACTGTTGTGCCTGCGCCTGCGACACGCACGGCCCGCCCAAGCCGGCGAGCGCACCGACTGGGGGCCCTACGAGCCATGGGCCCGCCCGTTGGTGCTGCTGGCCCAAGACCGCCGCAGTGCCGCCGCAGCGGCGTTGCGCCAGGTCCCCGACCCGCCCCGCGACTTGCTGTTCGAGGCCCTGTGGTGCCTCGCCGCGCGGGCGGCCATCGCCGTCGGCGACCGGGAGACGATGGAGCGCGCCCACACCGAGCTCATCCCCGCGGCGGCGGAGCTGGCAGGGGCGGCCAGCGGCCTGCTCACCCTGGGCCCTGTCTCGAAGCACCTCGGCGACCTCGCCACCGCCCTGCGACGTCCTCGGTGAGCTCTTATGAGCTCTCATGGGCTCTCATGCCGCTTCAGCCCGCCGCACGGGCGGCGTCGTCGGCCGTACGGCGCGGATCGTGGACCACCGGGAGGCCAAGGCGGCTTACTGTGTAAAGGCGCCGGGCTCAGATCGCCGTGGGTGAGCCGCTGTGCCACAGGCCGCGGGCGTCCAGTGCGTTCCGCAGCGCCAGCAGATCATCGGTGAAGATGCCGTCCACGCCGAGATCGAGCAGCCGGTCCATCTCGGCGGGCCTGTTGACGGTCCAGACGTGGACCTTCAGGCCGAGGATGTGGGCCTGCTCGACGAAGGTCCTGGTCACGAACGGCACCGGGCCGAGCCCGTGCGGGACCTGGGCGCAGGCGATCCCGGTGCCGGCCAGCCGGACCAGCTTGCTGACCGGGCCGCCATAGGATCTGGCGCGCAGCGCCATCACGCCGCGGGGACCGAGGGACATGCACACGTCCTCGTCGGTGAACTGCGGCAGCAGGGCGCGCAGCCGGGTGAGGCGCCGGGTCGAGAAGGACGTGATGCACACCCGGTGCCAGGACTTGGTCCGGTGCAGGGTCTCGACGAGAGCGCCGATCGCCGGCTCGTCCTTGACGTCGATGTTGACGCGGGCGTCCGGCCAGCTGCCGAGGATGTCCTCGAGGCGGGGGATCGGCTCGGTGCCCGCGATGCGCGCCCGCTCCACCTCGGCATAGGGCAGGCCGGCGATGCGGCCGCTGTGGTCGGTCACCCGGTCGAGGGTGCGGTCGTGGAAGGCGACCAGGACCCCGTCGGCGGTGGCGTGGACGTCGGTCTCGAGATACCGGTAGCCCAGGTCGACGGCCCGCTGGAACGCGGGCATCGAGTTCTCGGGGTAGCCCTTGGCGCCACCGCGGTGCGCGAAGGGGATGGGGCCCGGGTGATCGAGGAATTCATGCGAACTCGGCACCTTCCCGAGTATGGCGGTTGGCCTGGCGCTGCGCGATCCCGTGTACTCTCAGTTACCTTACAACGTCAAGGCGCGGGGCGATGTGCACATCAAATCCCATACCCGCGCACCGTCCTGGGCGGGGGTGCTAGGTTCCTCTGGCCCGGAAGGTCGTGGAATCGAGAGGTGGCGTGACATGGCGGACGCGAGCGAGTACAAGGCGACGTTCGAGCTGGTGGACATCGACGGTGACGGGTTCATCTCGGCGGCCGAGCTGAAGAGCCTGATGGGCGCGTTGGGCCAGCAGATCACCGACGCGCGGGCGGTCGAGGTCGTCGTGCAGGCGGACCAGAACGGCGACGGCAAGATCTCCCTGGAGGAGTTCGCCGCGTTCATGGCGGTGAACGCGCGCTAGTCGTGCGGCGCCGCCCATTCGCGCCGGCGGGTCTCGGCCAGCGCGACGGCGGTGGCGACCGCGACGTTGAGTGAGCCGACCCGGCCGATCTGCGGGATGTAGGCGACCGCGTCGGCGGCCGCCAGCAGGGCGGGGGAGCAGCCGTGGTCCTCGCCGCCGACCGCGAGACAGACGTCACCGTCGAGGGGCGCCTCGTGCAGCGGCACCGCGTCGGTGGTGAGCTCGATCGCCACCACCCGGAAGCCGGCCGCGTGTGCGGCCCGCACCGCCTCCGCGGGGGTCCCGGCGTGATCCCAGGGTACGAGCCGTTCCGTGCCCAGTGCCGTCTTTCGGACGTTCTGGTGGGTCAGGGGAGTGGCGTTGCCGGCCAGCCACAGGTGCTCGACGCCGAAGACCGCGGCGGAGCGCACGATCGACCCGATGTTGAACGGCTGGGTCACCGATTCCACCAGCAGTCCGAGCCGGGCCTCGGTGCGCCGCCGCCAGGTGCGGTTGAGCCGCTTGACGTCGGTGGCCCGCAGCTGCCTGCGGTCCTGGGTGCCGGGCGGGGAGTCGGGCGCGGTCATGACGCGGTGTCCTCTGTGCTGGTGGAATCCGTGCCGGCGGAGCCGGTACGGGTGGGGTCGGTACGGGCGGGGTCGGTACGGGCGGAGACGGCCAGGACCCGGTAGGACGAGCGGGAGGCGACACGCTCGGTGGCCCATCCCTGGCCGGTGAGCCACCGCTGCAGGGAGTCGGAGCCGAGGTGCTTCTGGACCACGAGGTGGGCGCGGCCGTCGGGGGTGAGGCGGTCCAGCCAGGTGGTGAGGAGCTCGTGCAGGGCGGGCTTGCCGATGCGGATCGGCGGGTTCGACCAGATGGCGGTGAAGCGCAGTGCCGGGTCGAGCTCACCGCTCAAGCTGAACCTTACATTGTCAAGGCCTGCGGCGGTGGCGTTGCGCTCCGCCAGCGCGAGCGCCCGGGCGTTCACATCCACCCCGAAGACCTTCGCCTGTGGTGAGCGCCTGGCCATGGTGAGCGCGATGGGCCCGTACCCGCAGCCGAGGTCGAGGAGGTCGCCCGTGTGCGGGGGAGGGGGCACGGTCTCGAGCAGGATCCGGGTGCCCAGGTCGACGCGGTCCGGGGAGAACATCCCCCGGTCGGTCTCCAGCCGCAGGTGCAGATCGGGCAGCACCAGGTCGACGCTGCCCGGCCGGCTCGCGGCCGTCGGCTGTTCGGCGAAATAGTGCTCTCCCACGTCGGCCGACCGTATCAGTCATCGGCACCGGGTTCTGGACCGTGCCGGTCCGGGCGCGGGGATCCGCCCAGATCACGCGTGTGGTCAGGGAGGCCGCCGCGTCAGGGGAGCCGGGAGAACCAGGCCAGGGAGGCGCCTCCGGCGGCGAGGCTGAGCAGCAGGGCGAGGCCGATGAACCGGGACGAGACGTCGCGGTGTTCGGTCTTCCAGCCGAGGGAGCTGCCGATGTTCTTGTAGACCTCCGATAGCTGGCCGCCGTCGGCCGCTTCGAAGGCCTTGCCCTTGGTGCCTTCGGCGAGGGTGCGCAGGGTCTGCTTGTTGACCTCGACGGGAGTGGTCTCCCCCTCGATGGTGACGGTTCCGTAGGGGGTGCCGAAGGCGATCGTGGAGACGGGCACGTGCGCGGCCATGGCGGCGTCGATGGCCTCGGTGACGCTGCGGCCGGTGGTGTTGTCGCCGTCGGACAGCAGCACGATGTGCGACGGCGGCGGGTTGGCGCTGGCCTGGGCGTCGAAGGAGCGGATGGCCTGCAGGCAGGTGAACACGGCTTCGCCGATCGCGGTGCGCCGGTCGAGCTGGAGCTGGTCGATCGAGGCGATGGCGGATTCGCGGTCCGCGGAGGGTGGCGCGATGACGCTGGCGTTGCCGGCGAAACTGACCACGCCGACGTTGAATCGTGCGGGGAGGTCCTGGATGAACTTCTTGGCGGCGGTTTTGGCGGCCTCGACCCTGCTGGGGGCGACGTCGGTGGCCTCCATCGACAGGGACACGTCGATGGCGACCATGACGGTGGCCCGGTCACGGGGCACTTTGACGCTGGAGGCGGGCTGGGCGAATCCGACCACCAAGATGGCGATCATGGTGAGGAACAGGCCGGCCGCGACGTGCCGCCGCCAGCCCGGGTGCTTGGGCGCGACCTGGCTGAGCAGGGCCAGGTTGGTGAATCGGACGACGTACTTTTTGCGGCGTCGCTGCAGCAGGACGTACACCAGGATCAGCAGCGGGACCAGGATCAGCAGCGCGAGCCGGCCGGGGGACAGGAAGGTCATGCGCCCACTCCACTCCTGGTGCGCCCGGCGACCCGGCGTTGCCGTAGCGCGAAGCGGGCGACGTCGGTGACCCAGTCCTGGTCGGTGCGCAGCACCAGGTGGGAGACCCCGCAGCGGCGCAGCGCCTGCCGGGTGCGTTCGCGTTGCGCGGCGGCCGCCGCGGCGTACGCGGCGCGTACCCGGGGGGAGAGCATGACCTCGTGTACGGCGCCGGTCTCCGGGTCGGCGAGCTGCACCAGGCCGACGCCGGGAAGGTCGAGTTCCCGCGGGTCGATGATTTCGACGGCGAGGACCTGGTGGCGGGCGGCGAGGTGGCGCAGCGGACGTTCCCAGGCGGGCTGGTCCGCGGTGAGGTCGGCGGGGTCGATGAAGTCGGAGATGATCACGCGCAGCCCGCGCCGCTTCTGGCCGCGGGCGAGCCCGGTGATGGCGTCCGAGAGGCTGGGCCCGGTCGTCTGGGCTGGGGTGCGCTCGGCGTCCAGGATCGATTGCAGCAGCGCGTACATCGCCGCTCTGCCGGTGCGGGCGGGGACGCGCCGCAGCGCGCCGTGGTGCAGGACGTAGGCGCCGACGCGGTCTCCGAGCCGTACGGTCAGGAAGCCGACGGCGGCGAGGGCGGCGACGGCCAGGTCGCGTTTCTCAAGTTCGGTGGTGCCGAAGTCCATGCTGGCGGACAGGTCGACCAGGGCCCAGGCCTCGAGTTCGTGGTCGGCGATGAGGTCCCGCACGTGGGGTGCGGTGGTGCGGGCGGTGACGGACCAGTCCATGTGCCGGACGTCGTCTTCGCCGGGCTGGTAGAGGCGTGCCTCGGCGAGTTCGGTGCCGGGGCCCGGGAGGAGGCCGAGGTGCTCGCCGTGCAGCAGGCCGTCCAGGCGGCGGGTGACCTTGAGTTCGAGGCGCCGCAGTGATCGCTCGGGGGCGAGGTGGGCGAGCTTGCGGTCGGGGCTCACGCGCGCGGGCCCTGACCGTGGTTCCACACGACGCGGGGTGGCGGGACGGCGGCGAGCAGCTGGGCGACGACCTCGTGGGTGTCGATGCCGTCGGCGAGGGCGTCGAAGGTGAGCATGATCCGGTGGGACATGACCTCGTGCGCGACGTCGCGGACGTCCTCGGGCAGGACGTAGTCGCGGCCGCGCAGGAGGGCCAGGGCGCGGGCGGAGGAGACCAGGCCGAGGGTGGCGCGGGGGCTGGCGCCGATCTCGATGCTCTTGCTGAGGTCGGGGAGGTTGTACTGGGCGGGCTCGCGGGTGGCCATGACGAGCCGGACGATGTAGTCGGCGACGAGTTCGTGCACGGAGACCTCGGCGGCGGCCCGCTGGAGCGCGATGAGCTGTTCGGGGTCGAGGATCTGGGTGGCCTCGGGCGGGTCGACGCTCATCCGCTGCAGGATCTGCAGTTCCTCGTGTGCGCCGGGGTAGGCGACGTCGACCTTCATCAGGAACCGGTCGCGTTGTGCCTCGGGGAGGGGGTAGACGCCTTCGGACTCGATGGGGTTCTGGGTGGCCAGGACGACGAAGGGCGCGGGGAGCGGGAAGGTGCGGCCGGCCAGGGAGACCTGGCGTTCGGCCATGACCTCCAGCAGGGCGGACTGAACCTTGGCGGGCGCCCGGTTGATCTCGTCGGCGAGCACGAAGTTGACGAACACGGGTCCGAGCTCGACGTCGAACTGCTCGGTGGAAGGGTGGTAGATGCGGGTGCCGACGATGTCGGAGGGCACGAGGTCGGGGGTGAACTGCAGGCGGGCGAAGGTGCCGCCGACGACCTTGGCGAGGGTGCCGACGGCGAGGGTCTTGGCGACGCCCGGGACGCCTTCCAGGAGGCAGTGACCGTTGGCGAGCAGGGCGATGACGAGCCGCTCGACCATGTGCTCCTGACCGACGATGACCTTCTTCACCTCGGCGACCGTACGCTGGAGGAGCGCGGCGGCCTGTTCGGTGTCCTGGGCGACGGCGGTCATCGAGAGCCTCACTGTTCGTGCCGAAGAATGCGTGCGCTTTCCTGACCCTATGCGACGGGATCGGCTCGGCCCCCCCGACACGGGTCCCGTGCGCGGGCCGGTGCGGTGGCGGCGTGACGTGGTGCGGGGAGGGGAAGTACTAGGGTGACGCGCATGTCGAGGCCGTCGCCGCCCGGGGACCCCTCTCAGCTTGGACCTTTCCGCTTGTCGGCACGGCTGAGCGAGTCGCCGGCCGGGATCGTTTACCAGGGTGTGGATCCGCATGGGCGGCAGGTGAGCGTCGCCGTGCTCAACCGGGGTGCGGCGTCCGACGCCGCAGCGCGGGACCGGTTCCGGGCGGCGATCACCGGTGAGCTGGACGTGGTGGCGGGGGCTCAGCCGGATGGCCCGGCTCCCTGGGTGGCGACGTTGCGGGAGCCGGATCGGCCGGGGGCCGAGAGGTTCCTGGACGCGGTGCTGCTCGAGGGGCGTCTTCACGGGCGCCGGGGCCGTCGGGGCCCGCAGTTCCAGCCGCACTGGGCGGGGTCGCGTGAGCCCGCCCTGGCGGGGCCGGAGCCGGTGGCCTTGCCGGGTGCGCGGCCGGTGGGGCGGGGCCTGGCCGGGACGGTCCTGTTCCTGGCGGGTCTGCTGGCCCTGCTGGCGTTGCTGCTGACGGTGCTGTTCGCGTGCCGGCCGTCGACGCCGTTTCCCAAGCCGCCGCCTCCCACGGACGTGCCGTCGCTGACGCCGGTGCCGAGCCCGATCCCGAGCTCGGGGTCCCCTTCTCCGTCGCCGAGTCCGGGTACCGGGTCGCCGAGCCCGACGCCGCGCTCGCCCACTCCCCGTGACAGCGGCGGTGGTCCAGGCGGCGGGGCCCCGTTGTAGGGCGCGAAAACGCGTTGCCTGCATGGGGGCCGCGGATCAGCATGGGGGGATGCTGCAGGGTCTCCTCGCGTTCGTGGGCGCCGCCGTCGTCATCGTCCTGGTTCCGGTCCGAGCACGGTGATGGTCCCTGCGGGAGGGGCGCCGGTCATGGGTGGCGAGCGTGCTCGGCAATGAGACCGGGGTGGGGCGCCGTCTGGAGCAGGTCTCGGGCCTCGTGCCGGTCGGTCTGGGTGCCCCGCTGGCGGCCGAGACCCGTTGACGTCTCTGTCCGGGCCGGTGGACTTGCCGGGCATTTCCCCTCGAACGGGCGGCGGTCGGCGCGACGCTTACCTGTTGTGCCTGGTTCTTGAACCAATCGAGGCCATGGAGGGTGCCCAGAAGTCCTGCGATCTTCAGTAGGGTCAGCCGGATGACCGACGATGGGGGAGACGTGCGTTCTGATACCGGGGGCGCCGTGCCGGACGCGACCCAGGCGGGGTCCGGCTCGGAGGAGGCCACGAAGGGCAAGGGCAAGAAGGGCTCTTTTTGGCGGGAACTGCCCGTGCTGATCGGTATCGCCGTGGTGCTGGCCTTGGTGATCAAGGCGTTCGCGGTGCAGGCGTTCTACATCCCGTCGGGGTCGATGGAGAACACGCTCGAGGTCGGTGACCGGATCCTGGTCAACAAGATCGTTTATCATACGCGCGACGTCCGCCGCGGTGACGTCGTGGTCTTCGACGGGCCGGCGTCGTGGAACCCCGAGGGGAACTTCGCCCGGCCGTCCAACCCGGTCTCCAAGGTGCTGAACGTCATCGGGAGGGCCTTCGGGGTGGCGCCGGGCGAGAAGGACTTCATCAAGCGGGTCATCGGCGTCGGCGGTGACCACGTGCAGTGCTGCGACAAGCAGGGCCGCCTCATGGTCAACGGGCACCCTCTGGAGGAGAAGCCCTACCTCTACACCGATCCCGAGACCGGTGAGCAGGACGTTCCCTCGGAGCAGAAGTTCGACGTCACCGTGCCGAAGGGGCGGCTGTGGGTGATGGGCGACCATCGCTCCGACTCCGCGGACTCCCGCTACCACCTCAGCGAGGAGGGCGGCGGCATGGTCCCCGTGGACCGGGTGATCGGGAGGGCGTTCGTGGTGCTGTGGCCGGTCGGCCGGTGGAAGACGCTGCCGATCCCGGCGGCCTTCGGGGGGTCCGCGGCGGCCGGGGTGGTGCTGCCGGCGGTCCCGCCGGCGCTCGGCCTCGCCGGGGCGCTACCGGTCATGTGGATTCGGCGCCGGCGCCGCGGATCCGCGGGATAGGCGCGACGCGCAGCACGTACGGTGGGTGCATGACCGCCCTGGATGATCTCGCTGACCGGTATGTCGAGGACTTCGCGGGGCACGATCCGTGCCGGGCGGCGATGATGGGCATCGCCGGGTACGAGGGGCGGCTCACCGACTACGGCCCCGGCGGGTTCGCCGCCCGCGACGAGCTCACCCGCCGTACCCTCGCCGAGCTCGGCGCGACCCCCGTCGAGGGGGAGGCGGAGCGCGTCGCCGCCGCGGTGCTGCGCGAGCGCCTGGAGGTGGAGCTGGCGTTGAGCGAGGCGGGCGTCCTGGACGCCTCCCTCAACGGGCTGGACGGGCCGTTGCAACGCCTGCGGCAGGCCATCGAGCTCCTCGACCAGGGACCGGCCACCCCGTGGGCCGACGTGTGCGCCCGGATCGGGGCGCTGCCCGCCTCGCTGGCGGGCCTCACCGAGACCCTCGGCCTGGCCCGGCGGGACGGCCGGGTCGCCGCGGTCCGGCAGGTCGGGATCTGCGCACGGCAGTGCGAGCAGACGGCCGGCTACCTGTCCATGCTCGTGCGGCGATACGGGGACGGGCCGCTGCACCGTGACCTCGACCGGGCCGTGCGCTCGGCCACCGAGGCTCTGGGGGCGTTCGGCGGGTTCCTGGCCGGTGAGCTCGCGCCGCACGCCCCGCGGCGGGACGGGGTCGGCCGGGACCGTTACACGCTGCAGGTCCGTAACTTCCTGGGCACCTGCCTGGACCTGGAGGAGACCTACGCGTGGGGGTGGCAGGAGCTGGCCCGAATCGAGTCTGAGATGCGGACGACGGCCGCGAGCCTGGCGCCCGGTGAACCGATGGAGGCGGTCTTCGCCGCTCTGGACGCCGACCCCGCCCATCGGATCACGGGCGCGGAGGACTTCCGGGACTGGATTCAGGAGCTCGCGGACGAGGCCATCGCGGCTCTGGACGGTGTGCACTTCGACATCCCGGACGAGCTGCGCCGGATCGAGTGCCGGATCCCGCCCACCGACAGCGGCGGAATCTACTACCTGGCCCCGGCCGAGGACCTGAGCCGGCCGGGCCAGGTGTGGTGGACCGTCCCGGTGGGCACCGAGGAGGTCGTCACCTGGTCGGTGCCGGCGACGATGTTCCATGAGGGGGTGCCCGGCCATCACCTGCAGCTCGGCATGACGGTGCTGAACACCGCCAAGCTCAACCGGTTCCAGCGGGTCTCGGCGGAGCTGTTCCCCGGCCACTGCGAGGGCTGGGGGTTGTACGCGGAGCGCCTGATGGCCGAGCTCGGCTACTACGCCGATCCGGCGCACTATCTGGGCATGCTGGCCGGCGGGCAGCAGTTGCGGGCGGCGCGGGTGATCCTCGACATCGGCCTGCATCTGGAGCTCGAGATCCCCAAGGGCACCGGGTTCCACGAGGGAGAGCGGTGGAACCGCGATCTGGGCGCGGAGTTCCTGTCGCGGCACTGTGGGCCCGAGGGCGAGTTCTTCGTGAACTTCGAGATCGACCGGTATCTGGGGCTGCCCGGGCAGGCGATCGCGTACAAGGTCGGGGAGCGGGTGTGGCTGGAGGAGAGGGAGGCGGCGCGCCGCCGCCAGGGCGCGGCCTTCGATCTGCGGGCCTTCCACCGGGACGCCCTGGATCTGGGGCCGATGGGCCTGGATCTGCTGCGCGCCGAGCTGGCCCGCTGAGGACGCGTCAGTCCCACCAGAACGACCAGGCGTTCCTGCCGAGGATCTGCTCGGCGTAGCCGATGAGGGTACCGGGCCCCTGGACGATGTTGTCGGGGCAGAACGTCCAGTGCTCGGCGGCGACGTGCACGGCGTGATCCAGGGTGAGCGGCGGCGCGGCGACGCTGACGTCCAGGGTGTTGAAGCCCATCCGGACGACCCGTGCCCCGAAACGGTCCTCCCAGCTGCGCACCACTGCCGCCAGCGGCGCGGTCCATTCGTTGTGGTTGAGGGCCCCCTGCCAGCCCATCACCGCCAGGGCATCGGCGCCCCGGCCCACCGCGGCCAGGCCGAGCGGGGTGGTGCCGTCGGCGAGGAGGCGGGCATGCCAGTCGGCGACGGTGCCTGGGTCGGCCATCGGCTCCCCCGGTTCGGCCAGGCCCGGGCAGTGCCGGTAGAAGGGGGCCAGGTCGTCGAAGTCGTCATCGTGGGGTTCGACCCAGTCGGCCCACACCTCGGTCATGAACGCGGTGGCGTCGTAACCGCCGATGTCGGCCGATGGCTCGGGCGCAACCTGGCCGGCCGCCCACGGCTGGGTGGAGTCGTCGAGCAGGACCGGCCACAGCCCCGACCGCTCGTGTTCGGCCCGGAGCCGGGCCCACAGCTCACCGGTGACGGGTTCGCCGGTGAGCCAGAACGCGGGACGGACCACCGGCTGGCGCTGCGGGCAGTCCGGGTCGGGCCAGACCACGCCGCCGGGGGGAAGCGGGGTCGCCAGGGTCCGCCCTGCGCCGCCGTCGGCGAAGAGCTGACGCAGCCCCGCAGGTAGCCGCTGCCGCCGCCCATGATCGTCCATCTCGTTCTCTCCGTGCTGACCACGCCGAACAGGATCTTGGCGCTGCGGCGATGGTAGTGCCCGTGAAGTTCTTCGGGACAACGGATCCAGGTGCACGGGAGCGTAACGTGCAGGCTACCTCCTGGTAACGATGACACCGAAATATGGCAGGTGTGCGATCACGCGAAGGGACACCTGCCGTGAACCCCGGCGCCCACGACCTGGGGGGCGTGTACGCGTTCGAGGGGAGGGGGCTGCACGAGCCGTTCGCGGTGGACGCGGGACTGCGGTACACCGTGCCCGGCGGCAGCATGGCCCGGGCCGTGCGCTTCCATGTCGTCAACCGCAGCGACGACATGGTCTGTGTCGTGCTGGTGCGTGACGGCAGCCCGATGCGTTACTTCCCGGTCGCGGCCCAGCAGGAGGCGGAGATCCCGGCGCGCGCGGTCGAGGACCTGCGGGGTGGCAGCACCCTGGAGCTGCAGGTCGCGGCGCCCAAGGGGCGGGCCGGTTCGCTCACGGTCGAGCTGGGCCTGGACGTGTCGGAGGCGTAGGTCACCCGAACTGCACGGACCGTTTCGCCAGGCCATACCAGAAGCCGTCGATGACCTGCCGCTGGGTGCCGAGGTCGTGCTCGGCGGCGCCGAGGGTGACGAACAGGGGCGCGAAGTGCTCGGTGCGCGGGTGCGCCATCCGGCCGGACGGTGCCTTGTGCAGGAAGTCCAGGAGGCCGTCGACGTCCTGGGCGGCGAGCGCCTCGCGTCCCCAGGCGTCGAACTCCTTCGACCATCCGGGTGCCTGCTCGGTGCCCAGTGACGGATCGATGCTGCGCAGGTTGTGCGTGAAGAAGCCGCTGCCGACGATGAGCACGCCCTCGTCGCGCAGGGGTGCCAGCCGGCGGCCCAGTTCGTACAGTCCGTGCGGGTCCAGTGTGGGCATGGAGATCTGCAGGACGGGCACGTCGGCGCCGGGGTACATCTCCACCAGCGGCACGTAGGCGCCGTGGTCCAGGCCGCGGTCGGGGGCGTCATGGACCGGGGTGCGCGCGAGCGCGCGGACCCGGTCGGCGAGGTGGGGCGCGCCGGGCGCGCGGTAGGTCACCTGGTAATACCGCTGCGGGAAGCCGCCGAAGTCGTAGACCAGCGGCACGGTGGTGGTCGCCCCGAGGGTGAGCGGGGCATCCTCCCAGTGCGCGGAGACCATGAGGATGGCCTGGGGCCGCGGCAGGTCCGCCGACCAGGCGGCGAGCTGGGCCGTCCACAGCCGGTCGTCGGCCAGCGGCGGCGCGCCGTGGCTGAGGTAGATGGCCGGCATGCGGGCGGGGGTCTGGGTGGTCATAGGGCGCCTCCGAAAAACTTGAACATTCAAGCTCATTGGCAATCTACGTCAAAGTGATTGAAAGCTCAAGTTCCACACCCTGGCCCGCCACACGGTCCCGGGGACCGCACCGTGGCCGCGGGCCCGCGCGTGCTCAGCCGGCCACCAGGTCGATGTAGCACCACCGCCAGTCCTCACCCGGTTCGAAGGAACGCACCACCGGATGGGTCATGGCGATGAAGTGCGCGGTGGCGTGCTTGCCGGGGGAGGAGTCGCAGCAGCCGATGTGGCCGCAGCTCAGGCACTTGCGAAGATGGACCCATCGCATTCCCAGTGCCAGGCACTCTGCGCAGCCGTCGGGTGGGCGCGGCGGCGGATCGCCCGCGTTGATGATGTGCACGCAGCTCATGAGTGGCCCCCCTGCTCGTTGGTTGGTGCCCTACCCCCGGCCGCGCGCGCTATTCTCTGCGGCCAAGGCGACCGCCCTGCCCCCGGCCGTACCGTGGAGGTATGACCGCGCTGATCCCTCGTCCCCGGGCTGAGATCATGCCGGGCGCCGTCCTCGTTCCCGGCTGGCTCGACGCCGGCGAGCAGCGGCGGCTGGTCGAGGCGTGCCGGGTGTGGGCGCGGCCCCCGGCCGGCATGCGCGAGACCCGGCTGCCCGGCGGCGGCGTGATGTCGGTCCGTACGGTCTGCCTGGGCCTGCAGTGGGTGCCCTACCGCTACGTCCCGGCGGTGGACGGCGAGCCGGTGAAGCCGTTCCCGTCCTGGCTGGGCGAGCTGGGCCGCCGCGCCGTCGCGCAGGCGTATGGGCAGGCGTATGGGGACGCCGGGACTTACCGCCCGGACGTCGCGCTCGTCAACTTCTACAACGCCACCGCCAAGATGGGCCTGCACCAGGACCGGGACGAGCGCAGCCCTGCCCCGGTGGTGTCCGTCAGCCTCGGTGACACCTGTGTGTTCCGGTTCGGCAACACCCGCAACCGGAACCGGCCGTGGACCGATGTGCGGCTGGAGTCCGGGGACCTGTTCGTGTTCGGCGGCCCGGCCCGGCTCGCGTTCCACGGGGTGCCCAGGATCCTGCCCGGCACCGGCGACCCCGCGCTCGGGATGGACGGCGGCCGCCTCAACATCACCCTCCGCGAATCCTGATCCCGGCTCCGCGGCGCCTCGCCTACGATC
>JAOPYK010000029.1 GCA_025964695.1 Streptosporangiaceae bacterium
GACGATGACCTCCGATTCCCCTTGCGAGTAGACGTCAGCGGTGTCGATGAAGTTGATTCCGGCGTCCAGTGCGCGGTGGATGATTTTGATCGAGGTGTCGTGGTCCGGTTCGCCCCACGCGCCGAACTTCATTGCTCCCAGGCAAAGCGGGCTGACCTGCCTACCGGTACGTCCAAGGCTGCGGTAATCCATACCTCGACCGTAGTCGCTGTGGTGCACGCCCGCCGTCCCGGGTGCGCCTGACTCCTCCCAGGGGTCCGCGTCGGTGTGTGAAACTCCAAGGGCGGTCCCAGCGCTGGGCGGGCTTTTCCCAGTCTTGGCCGCGCACTGTTTCTGCGAAACGCGCGATGGGCCGGCGGCGTCCGGGTCCAGGACCGTTCGCCCGTCCTGGGCCGATGTCCCCAGCGTGCTGCCACACCCGCGCCGGCAGGCGGACGCCGGCACGGCAGTGGCTCCAGGAGACACACCGGAAGGCACTCATAGGGGTCGGCCGGCCTTGGATCGCTGATGGGAGGATGTCGGCCGTGCTGTCGCCCGCACCGTGGAGGAGTGCTGATGCCCGTTCGTCACCAGAGACCGGGCCGCGGCCACCTGAGAGGATGGCGCAAACCCGAGGGTGCTGTGATGGTCACTCGTCCTGGCCGGTGGTCGAATCCGTACAAGATTCAGCCGTACGGCCCGTACACCCGCGACGAGGCCATCGACCTGTTCGAGGCCGACCTGATCGCCGAACGGCTCGTCACCGGGGAAGGCCGGGAATCGCTCGGGGTCGCCGACGCACGCCGCGAGCTCGCAGGCAAAGACCTGGTGTGCGCGTGCGGCCCGGACGAGCGCTGCCACGCGGACGTGCTCCTGCGATGGGCCAACAGCCAGGAGGGACGCTCGCATGCATGAATTCCTCCCCCTCCGGATCATGGAGGGGGCGGAATTCACGTTGAGAGGCTCTTGAGTCATGATGCACGCCTCGCCAGGGCGGCCTCATCCCTCGAACCGTAGAGAGTTTGATCTTCCCCGAATGCGGGTCTTCCAGCGGCGGCGGTAAGCCTTCGCCGAGGGCAGGTACATGAACTCCGAGTTCACACGGGGCTCACCCGCCATCTTCGGTCAGCCGGTTCGGGTGAGGGTGTCGATCGCGGTGACGTCTTCGGTTGTGAGGTCGAAGCCTTCCAGGTCGAAGTTGGTGGCGATGCGTTCACGACGCGAGGACCTGGGGAGGATCACGATGTCGTGTTCCAGATGCCAGCGGAGGACGACCTGGGCGGGAGTAACTTCGTGCCTTTGGGCGATCTCGGTGAGGACTGGGTTGTGCAGGTCGGTGTTCTTGAGTCCGCTGTAGCCCTCGACGACCACGCCCCGGCCGCGGTGCTCCTCCAGCAGGGCTGGGTCGTGCTGCGCCGGGCTCCACGGAATCTGATTGACCGCCGGCTGCTGTCCGGTGGCCTCGGTCAGCAAATCGATCAGAGCCGGGCTGTAGTTGCTGACCCCGACATTGCGGACCAGTCCCGCGTCTTTGGCGGACAAAAGTTCCTGCCACGTCGAGACGAGCTCGTCCCGGCCGGTCGGCCAGTGGATCAGCCAGAGATCCACGTAGCCGATGTCGAGCAGCCGAAGACTCGACTCCAGGGTACGACGGGCATGCCGCGCGTCCTGCGGGCGGAGCTTAGTGGTGACGAAGACCTGCTCCCGGTCCAAGCCGCTGTCCTTCACGGCTCTGCCGACGTCCGACTCGTTCTGGTACAACGTCGCGGTGTCGACATGCCGATAACCGATCTCAAGCGCCGCACGCACCGACTCGTACGCCGTCTTGGGCCGCAGCTGCCAGGTCCCAAAACCGATCAACGGCAGCGCAGTACCATCAGGCAGGTTCACTGTCTTAGACATGCGTAGCATTCTGCCCCAAACACCGCGCCTTGATCGACAGCCGCTCGCTAGCCTGAGCGGCCGCGGCTCTTTGTCGAGCTGCTGGTGCGGCCCCTGCCGCCGCGCTAACCAAGGCGAGCTCTACCAAGATCGACGCACCGACAGGCGTGTCCAGGCCCAACTCCTCCTTGAGCTCGCGGCGTGCGATCTCGACCGGAGCTTCGTTCGCTTCGGACATGCCACCCGGCAGGTCCCAGCCCGGCTTGTACGACGGGTCGACCAACAGCACCCGTCCGCGAGCATCACGCAGCAGAAGATCAGCGCCCACCCGTTCGCGGCTGGGTGGCGTTCCCCTCGACCTGCCTGGATCCGGGGGACGACGCTGGTTACCTGGTCGACGAGGCCGATGTCAGGTTCTGGGGACTGTGCCCGCAGTGCCGTCCGGAGGCCGGCTAATCGCGCGGGCACGCTCACCGGCTCGCCTCCTGCTCGACCGCGACCCTCTGGACGTCGCGCTGGAGGCGGGCGATGTCGAGATCCTTCGGACTGAGGACGTCCAGGTCGGCCGGCGCGGGCCGACCTGGACGTCATGATCAGACGAGGTCGAACCGGTCCAGGTTCATCACCTTGTCCCACGCCGCGACGAAGTCGTTCACGAACTTCTCCTTCGCGTCATCGCTCGCGTAGACCTCCGCGAGCGCGCGCAACTCGGAGTTCGACCCGAAGAGGAGGTCGACACGGCTGCCGGTCCACTTGACCTCGCCTGTGGCGGCGTCGCGACCCTCGAACGTGTTCGCGTCCTCGGACGTCGCCTTCCACGTCGTGCCCAGCTCGAGCAGGTTGACGAAGAAGTCGTTGGTCAGAGACCCGGGAGTCGTGGTGAAGACGCCGAGCGTGGACTGCTGGTAGTTCGCGCCGAGGACACGAAGGCCACCGACGAGGGCCGTCATCTCGGGGGCGCTCAGGGTCAGGAGGTTCGCCCGATCGGTCAGCAGGTACTCGGCCGGCAGCCGGTTGCCCTTCCCGAGGTAGTTGCGGAACCCGTCGGCGGTCGGCTCGAGCGCGGTGAACGACTCCACGTCGGTCTGCTCCTGCGACGCGTCCGCGCGGCCCGGCGTGAAAGGGACCTCGACGTGGAAGCCGGCGTCCTTGGCGGCCTGCTCGACGGCGGCACCACCGGCGAGCACGATCAGGTCGGCGAGCGAGACCTGCTTGCCGCCGGCGTTGAAGGCCTCCTGGATCCCCTCCAGGGTGCGCAGCACCGCCGCCAGCTGGTCGGGGTCGTTGACCTCCCACCCGCTCTGCGGCTGGAGGCGGATGCGCGCGCCGTTGGCGCCGCCGCGCTTGTCGCTGCCGCGGAAGGACGAGGCCGACGCCCACGCGGTGGACACGAGCTGGGACACCGACAGGCCCGAGGCGAGGATCCGGCTCTTGAGGGAGGCGATGTCCTCGGCGTCGATGAGCCCGTGCGTCACCGCGGGGAGGGGGTCCTGCCACAGCAGCGTCTCGGCCGGGACCTCCGGGCCGAGGTAGCGCACGACCGGGCCCAGGTCGCGGTGGGTCAGCTTGAACCACGCCCGGGCGAAGGCGTCCGCGAGCTCTTCGGGGTTCGCGAGCCAGCGTCGCGTGATCTGCTCGTAGACCGGGTCGATGCGGAGCGCGAGGTCGGTCGTCAGCATCGTCGGGGCGTGGCTCTTCGACGGGTCGTGGGCGTCGGGGACGGTACCTGCCCCGGCGCCGTCCTTCGGCTTCCACTGGTGCGCGCCGGCGGGGCTCTTGGAGAGCTCCCACTCGTAGCCGTACAGGATCTCGAGGAAGCTGTTGTCCCACGTCACCGGGGTGGCCGTCCACGCACCCTCGAGACCGCTGGTGATCGTGTCGCCGCCCTTGCCGGTGCCGAAGCTGTTCTTCCAGCCGAAGCCCTGGTCCTCCAGCGGGGCGGCCTCGGGGTCGGCGCCGACGTGGTCGGCCGGGCCCGCACCGTGGGTCTTGCCGAAGGTGTGACCGCCCGCGATCAGGGCGGCCGTCTCCTCGTCGTTCATCGCCATCCTGTAGAACGTCTCACGGATGTCGCGGGCCGCGGCGAGCGGGTCCGGGTTGCCGTTCGGGCCCTCCGGGTTGACGTAGATGAGGCCCATCTGGACCGCGGCGAGGGGGTCCTCGAGCTCCCGGTCGCCGGTGTAGCGCTCGTCGTCGAGCCAGGTGGACTCGGGGCCCCAGTAGACGTCCTCGTCGGCCTCCCAGACGTCCGCACGACCGCCGCCGAAGCCGAAGGTCTTGAAGCCCATCGACTCCAGGGCGACGTTGCCGGCGAGGATCATGAGGTCGGCCCACGAGAGCTTCTGGCCGTACTTCTTCTTGACCGGCCACAGCAGGCGGCGGGCCTTGTCGAGGTTCCCGTTGTCCGGCCAGCTGTTGAGGGGGGCGAAGCGCTGCTGGCCGGCCCCGGCGCCGCCGCGGCCGTCGCTGATCCGGTAGGTGCCCGCGCTGTGCCACGCCATCCGGATCATGAACGGGCCGTAGTGGCCGTAGTCGGCCGGCCACCAGTCCTGCGAGGTCGTCAGCACCTCCGCGATGTCCTGCTTCACGGCCGCGAGGTCGAGGGTCTTGAACGCCTCGGCGTAGTTGAAGTCCTCGCCGAGGGGATTGGCCACGGCGGGGTCCTTGGCGAGGATCTTCAGGTTGAGCCGCTCCGGCCACCACTGGCGGTTTCCGCCGCCCTGAGTCGGGTGCGGGGCCCGCCCGTGCGCGACCGGGCAGCCACCTCCGCCCTCCGTCTTCGCGTCTACGACGATTGCATCATGATTCTCAGACATGGAAATCCTTCCGGACTAGGCGGATCACGGTGCTCAGGAACTGCGGGCGGTGGAACAGTCGGGGCACAGGCCCCAGTAGATGACCTCGGCCTCGTCGATCGAGAAGCCGTGGTCGTCGGACGCGGTCAGGCAGGGCGCCTCGCCGACCGCGCAGTCGACGTCAGCGACGACACCGCACGATCGGCACACGACGTGGTGGTGGTTGTCCCCGACGCGTCCCTCGAACCGGGCCGGGCTGCCAGCCGGTTCGATGCGGCGTACGAGTCTCGCCGCGGTTAGCGCGTGAAGGGCCTCATACACGGCTTGAAGGGAGATATGGCCTACGCGATCGCGCACCCCGGAGGCGATCGACTCGACACCGAGGTGGTCACCGTCTCGGACGGTCTCGAGCAGTGCGACGCGGGCGGCCGTCACCCGCAGGCCGGCACCGCGTAGCTCCTCGGCGGGGGTCGGAGTCTGGGATGCGGTCACGGCGCCGAACCTACCTTTATAAACACGAACTGCACAAGACAACGAATAGTCCAAGTTTAGTGCCGCGTCAGGCAACAAAGATTCGGTGGGCGGTGGGCGCGCCTCGCCGGCGCGTGGGGTTGTTGTCGCCGGCGGGGCTGCTGGGCAGCGGGGACCGATCTCGACCGGCCGTCGCAGGGACATTGACGATCCGTGGACGTCGACGAGGCGGTTGTCGGTCAGCTTGGTCGATGATTGATGCGCTGGATCCGTTCTCGCAGGTCCTGCCAGCCTTCGTGGTCGTTGTCATCGCCGTAGTGAAGGTTGCGGAACTGGTTCCAGTACACGGCGAGTTCGGTGAGGTCCCATTGGAGAGTGTAGAGCTCGATCATCGAGGGGATCGGGGTGACGCCGGTGGCTTGGTGGTAGGCGGCGAGGATGGAGCCGTCTCCGGGGTCGATGGTCCACAGGTCGCGTTCGGGCGGTGCTACCAGGGTGGTGTCCCAGTCGATGAGTTTCCAGCCGTCGGGGGTGAGCATGGTGTTGCCGAGGTGGGGCTCGCCGTGGGTGAGGACGCTGCGATCGGCGTATGAGTGAGCTTCCTCGACCAGGGCGTCGTAGCTCTTGAGTGTTCGGCGGATGGGAGCGGCGTTGGCGGTTAGCAGGTTCGCGGCGCGAGAGGTGTAGGGACCGCTGTGCTCGATGCCGCAGGTGCCGGGGCCGGTGAGTGCGGTCTCCAGATGGGCGCGGTGGGCGATGGTGAAGTCGTCGCGGGCGGCGTCGCGCCAGGTGGTGCGGGGCGAGGTGTGGACGGCGACGATCATGTCGAGTACGGCGTCGCGGTGGTCTGGGTCCGAGTACTCGCCCCAGTGGAAGCTCTGACCGTCGATGAAGGGGTAGAGCGATACTGCGAGGCGATCTCCCAGCGGAATGAGCGGCCGGCCGTCGTGGGCGGAAATCGGTGCGACGACGAAGTCGAGGCCGTGGTCGCTGAGCGCGATCGCGGTGGTGAATGAAGCGCGCAGACGATGCAGGACCTGCGACGGCGGTTCTTCAGGGGCCTGTACATGGGCGTCTAGTTCGTCGACGTTGGCGAACCACCGAGTGCCGCAGGTGTCGATGACCGACCAGTGATGGCTGCCGAAGCCGACCGGTCGGTACGCGATCGACGCGACGTCCAGGTTCCAGCCGTCGGCCAGCGCCGAGACCAGGTCGTTGTCGGATAGGCCTCGCGGCGGTGTGAGCACACCACACACTTTGCCCCCGACGACGCCTGCCGTGCGACGCGTTAAAGCCGCCGACGCCGCAGACAGCACGGTCAGCTCGCTGGAGGTGCGATGGAGCGCAGCAGCGCGTCCAGTTCGCGGTCGGGACTTACGTGTTCGCTGTAGAGGGGGCCACAGGGTGTGGTCGCCAGGCGCATCGCGAGACCTGGCAGATCCGGCACCGGGGCGTCACCGTGGTAGGCCTCGGCAAGGTAGGTGAACTCGTTCATGATGCCGACGACGCTGCGGTTGGCGGTCTTGGCGAGGCGGAGGTCGCGCATCCGCCGCAGTTCCTCGCCGATGATCGTGTCCGGGGGTTCCGTGGGCGGCGAGCACTGTGGCGAGCTGCCGCCGCAGTGGTCACCAACCGATTGATCACTTCCTTCGGCGGGTCGGTCCGGCCCAGCCGAATCGCCTTCTTGAATACGCGGTGATATCCCTGCCCCGCCTCGTTGCCGATGACGGCCGTCGCTTACCGCAGGTCAACGTCGTATGTCCTCGCTTCGCTCGGCTTTCTGCGAAGACATCACTTGGGCGTCGGTCTGTCACCAAGGCACCACCCCGGCGTCCTCGAAGAACCCGCCGGTCGGGCCGTCGTCGGGCAGGGTCGCGAGCCGGATCGCGATCGCTGCGCCCTGTTCGGGGGTGCGGACGCCGCGAAAGCCGTTGAGGTCGGTCGCGGTGTAGCCGGGGCAGGCGGCGTTGATCAGGATGTTGGTGTCGCGCAGTTCTTTGGCGTACTGGATGGTGACGGCGTTGAGGAAGGTTTTGGACGGCGCGTAGGCGACGGACAGCGGGCCCGTGGCGTCTTCGCCGGCGGAATTGGTCTGCCGGGTGAGGGAGCCGACGGTGCTGGACATGTTCACGATCCGCGGCGATGCCGAGCGGCGCAGGAGCGGCAGCATCGCGTTGGTGACGCGGATGACACCGATCACGTTGGTCTCCACGGCCCTCCGCACGGCCGCGAGGTCGGCCGTGGTGGGTTCCTGCGGCATGCCGCCGGTCACGCCGGCGTTGTTGACGAGCACGTCCAGGCGGCCGGCGCGCTCCTCAACCAGCTCTGCGGCGGCGGCCACGCTCGCGTCGTCGGTCACGTCGAGCGGCACGCCGAACGCGTCGACGCCGGCCGCGCGCAGCTTCTCCACGGCGGCTTCCCGGCGCTCTGCGTCCCGGGCGCCGACGCCGACGTTCCAGCCGAGGGCGCCCAAGCCCACCGCAATCTCATACCCGATCCCCTTGTTCGCGCCGGTGACTAGCGCGATCGTCTGTTCGCTCATACCTCGATCTTGCCCCCTACCCCGGCGGGGCCTCCAACACCGTTTGGGTGGGCAGCGATACCTTCCCGGTATCGATCCGGGTCACCGGCTTCCCCGTCGCCCCGCCTCACCTCACCGCCGGTTCCCGGCGGCGCGGCACGGGCCGCCCGCCGGATACCGTGGCGGCATGGAGACGCGGGAGTTGCGGTATTTCATCGCCGTCGCCGAGGAGCTGCACTTCGGGCGGGCCGCGCAGCGCCTCGGGATTGCGCAGCCGCCGCTGTCACGGGCGATCCGGCAGCTCGAACGGCGGCTCGGGGTGACGCTGCTGGAACGCACCAGCCGCACCGTCGCGCTGACCGAGGCCGGATCGGTGCTGCTGGTCGAGGGCCGGGCGGCCCTCGACGCGGTCGACGCCGCCGACCGCCGTACCCGCCGCGCCGCCCTCGCCGAGGCCGGACATCCCGGTCTGATCCTCGTCACCAAGGCCGGGGCGTCCAGCGAACTGCTGTCCAAGCTGCTCGACGCGTATGCCGCCGAACCAGGCGCGGTCACCGTCGACGTGCTCCTGTGCGGGATCGGCGAGCAGGAACGGCTGCTGCGCGACGGGCGGGCCGACGTGGCACTGCTACACCTGCCCTTCGACTCGACGGCCGGGTTCGACACCGAGGAACTGTGCACCGAGGGGCAGGTCGTGGTCCTGCCGGCTGGGCACCCCCTCACCGGCCGGGCCCACCTGCGGATGGCCGACGTCACCGCGCTGCCCGGACTGCCGATGCCGCGCTGGCCCGGCCCCGACGGCACCTACCCCGACGGTCCCGGCCCGCAGGCCCGAGACCATGCGCAGCTCTACCAGCTGATCGCGCTCGGCCGGGCTTCGGCGGTCCTGCCGGACTCGTGCCGGGCCCATCCGCGCCGCGACCTCGCCACCGTGCCGGTCCTGGACGCCCCAACAGTGACAACGGTGATCGCATGGCCGCCGCACAGCCGGTCCCTAGCCCTCGCCGGGCTGGTCCGGGCCGCGACCCGCCTTTAGCCGCCCTCACACCCTCACCGAGCTGGGCGGTAGACCATGGATCCCCGACGGGCCGACGCCCTACTTTCGCAGCCGCCGAGCCGTCCCGGCCAGGGCCTACGGACGCTCGCACGGCAAACCCTCGCCAGCGCGGAACGCAGGTGGGGCCAGAACTCGCGCGAACATGAATCCGGCTTGTCAGAGTGGAGCCAGCAGCCGTCGGTAGATGGCGCCAAGAGTCGGATCTGGGCTCTGGCCAAATAACGTGATGGTAACGAAAAGATCTTTACCTGCCGCGCATGGACGGACGAGCTGGCGTAACCTGCAGATCAGTCTTCGCCGCAAACGCGAGTGGGCCCTCTTGAGGCTCGTGCCTGGCATTCGTCCGTGAACCCGGAGGAAACATGATCAACGGCACGCATGTGATCATTTACAGTCGGGACGCGGATGCCGACCGCGAGTTCATCCGCGACGTGCTCGGCTTTGCCGGCGTCGACGCTGGCGATGGCTGGCTGATCTTCAAGCTGCCACCCGCCGAGGTGGGAGTGCATCCCACCGACGGGGAGGCCAAACACGAGTTCTATCTGATGTGCGACGACATCGAGACCACGCTTGCAATGCTGACCGCAAAGGGAGTCGAGGTCTCCCATCCGATCATGAACGCGGGCTGGGGGTCGCGGGCGTCGATCAGGCTGCCGAGCGGGTCCGAACTTTCTCTCTACCAGCCACGCCACCCAGTGGCATACGACCTCGACCACTGAAACGCCGACGTAGCACGCGAACCATCGCGACACTCATGGCCCGGCTTCGCGCGGCCTCCTGCAACCGTTGAAGATCTTTTCGCTGCCCTCACGTTATGTGAGCCAGATCTAGATTTCAGCCGACGTTGACAACATCACCGTACCCAATGAACCAGCTTCGGTAACGACGTGCAGACGCTGCGGGGTCCGGCCCTACCAGGTTGGGTCAAGACGCAAGGCGAACTCAGTGTCCGGAGCCCGCTTCGTGGTGAGAGTCCCGCTCCGCGAGCCGCTCTTTCCGGGCCCCAACCAGGGGCCCGCCCTTCCGGGGCTTATTCACACTTTGGCCGCAGTCTTCACCGCAGGCCGCCGCGGGCCCACAGTGAAGCCTCAGAGGAAGGAGCGCGAGATGTTCGAGATATGGGAGACCAGCGGGCCGCCGGGCCTGCTCGCCGAGGCGGCGACGCTCGACGAGGCGCTCGAGCGGCTCAACACCGAATGCGAGCGCCGCCACGACCAGGCCGCCGCCGGCGCGGCCGGCGCGCAGGAGCTGCGCCACGAATTCGAGATCCGCGACCAGGCCGGCAAGATGCTGGCCGTCCTGGTGTTCCACCCCGACACCACCAGGCCGTACGAGAGCGTCCTCGTCGACGAGCTCGGTTCGGAGTGGTCGTGATCCCGCGCGGCAGACCAGTCGTCGACGCGGTCGAGGCCGCGCAGCTGCTCGGCAAGAGCGTCAAGACGTTCCGGAACGCCATCTCCGGGTCGCACGGGTTCCCGGCGCCGGTGAACCCGGGCCGCCGCAAGCTGCTCTACGACCGCGAGCAGGTGCAGGCGTACCGGGACATGCGGCCGCTGCCCGAGCTCCCGCCCGCCAGCCACGATGATGACCTGCTCGACGAGCACGACACCGCCCAGCTGCTCGGCGTGAAGGACGCGACCGTACGCAAGGACCGTGACGTCGGGCGGCTACCGGAGCCCGTGAAGGTGGGCGGGGTCGTCCACTGGAGGCGGTCCGTGATCGCCGCCGTCCCGGCTTCGCGGCCGGGCCGCGGCGTCGGCGGCGGCCGCCCCCGCAAGAACCCAACTCCCGACCTGGAGGACCAGTGAACGACGCCTCCCGCGTACCCGTCCGCGTAGTGATCACCGTGGGGGGTGTGTCGGAGGTCGTGACCCCATGGCATCCGCTGCAGGCCCCGTTGCGGGTGCCGGCCGTCGACATCGCGGCCGACGCCGGCCTGCCGGCGAACGAGCTGCCGGGCCGGCACTTCACCGCATTGTGGGACGGGGAGGCCTTCCGAGACTTCCGGCTGGTCCACGACCCCCGACTGTAGGCCAATTACCGGGCAAGTCGGAATCGTCCAGCTCGCAGTGCAGATGGTCCCGGGCGAGCAGGCAGGAGCGTACCCGCTCGCCCGGAGGATCGATCGAGGATCTCTGATGTGACGAAGCACGCTAGCTGGCCATTCCGGAGCACGGTAGTTGGCCACGCCGAACGTTGATGGCCTGGATGCTTGCAGCCGGAATGTTCACTACTGCCAGCTTGGGTGACTGTGCCGGGGCACGGTAGTTGGCCATTTGTTTCATGTGCACACGATTTCTGGCCAGGAGGGCTGACAGGACATCGAGCCGCCAGAGCCCGAGGTCATCCAGTGTGTCGCCCAGGCGGCGGGGTGCCCGTGCTGCGAGACGGTGGCCGAGGGCCAGCTTCCGGCGCGTGTCTAGGCGCGGGGCCGGCTACGGGCCAGGGGACCTGCGCGAGGCCGCAAGCCTGACCTGCGGCCATTACATGCCCGTTCACAGCGCAACGCAGTTGCTGTCGAGTCCTGCCTGTTCGCCCCCTAGCTCAGGCCGGCTCGCCGACGTCGCGGGCAATCCATCCGGGCGTGTCGAAGCGCACGGGCTGCGCGCCCGCCAGCGCAGTGAGGTGATCCTCGATGCTCTCCAGCTCGGCGGCGCCGATCCGCTGCGCCCATTGATCGCGGAGCTCGTCGAAGATCGCCTCGCCCTGGCGCAGCACGTCGAAGCCGAGCTCGGTCACCTGAAGGCGCTTGCGGCGGGCGTCGCGCGGGTCGGTGTCGCGGGCGACGTATCCGCGCTCCTGCAGGACCGCGACGGTCTTCGCGGCCGACTGCTTGGTGATCGACAGGCGACGGCCTAGCTCTGAGGCGCTGTCGGCTCCGGCGGCGATGGCCCGCATGGCGAAGTCGTGGACGGGGCGCACGTCCTCGTAGCCACGATCGGCCAGCTCGACGCTCGCGGCGTCCACGAGCGTGCGGAAGCCCCCGAGCAGCAGCAGCGCGAGATCGGCGCCAGAGCGAGACATGGCAGAAGGATACGACCATCGACAAAAGACAGCCAGGGTGCCTATTATTAGACAGCCGAGCTGTCGAATTGAGGAGAGAGGCATGACCATCGCACCAGCGAGCCCCGCCGTCCCGGGGATCACCCACCACCGCGCCCACGTCAACGGAACGACCCTGCACTACGCCGCCGCCGGGACCACCGGATCCCCTGTCCTGCTGGTCCACGGGTTCCCCGAGACCTGGCGGGCCTTCCGCAAGCTCATCCCCCTGCTCGCCGCCAGCCACCGGGTCTTCGCCGTGGACCTGCGCGGCTTCGGTGACTCGGACACCGCGCCAGGCGACTACGACAGCAGGGCCGCGGCCGAGGACCTGCACCAGCTGATCGCGCACCTCGGCCTCGGCCCGGTCCACCTGACCGGGCAGGACATCAGCGGGGCGACGGTCTTCCGGCTGGCCGCCACCCACCCGGAGGACGTGCTCAGCCTCACCGCCATCGAGACGGGCCTGCCTGGCTTCGGCTGG
>JAOPYK010000061.1 GCA_025964695.1 Streptosporangiaceae bacterium
GCGACGGGGCGACGGGGCGACGCCAGGCTGGTCGCCTCGATCGGGAGTGACACTCCAAGCGCTCTGTCGCCTCCCGTAGTGATGCTGGAATCCAGGACCCGTTTTGCAGATGTCCCTTCGAACTGGCCGTCCTGAGTATGGAATGTCGCCATGGACCGCCCATGTGTACCTGACGACTCTGGGGTATCGAATGCCGTCTCGCTCCCGAGACCCGTGGAGAGCGCGGCGGGCGTCCTGGCGATCCTGGCCGCGTTCGCCGGCGTCCATCGGTTCCGCCTGAGCCAGCGAGAGCACCGCCGCCAACTGGCAGTCGATCAGATCAGCCAGCACCTTGCCGTCGCTCTGCTCCAACGCCAGCTCGACGCCGACCAGGCAGCCCGAGATGACGCGATCGCCCGGCAGATCACCGACTTGTCCGCCAAGGCCAGCGAACAACTCGGCAGCGACAAGGCAGCAGTACGGATTGGCGGACTCACCGACCTGGAGCGACTTGCACAGGCTTACGCCGACCTTCGGCAGACGGTTGTAGATCGCATCTGCGCTTATCTGCGGGGTCCGTATGAACCTCCGACGGGGCGTTTCCGGCGCACACTGGGCCAAGCGCAATCCGACGAGCAGGATTCTTCTAACATCGCAGGCGCCGCTGGACGGGGTGACGGGCCCAGCGATGAGCAGGTCGCAGCTCGCCGGCTTGAACTCGATGTCCGGCGCACCGCACAGCAGATCCTGAAACGCCATCTGACCTGGCCCGCTGACCAGGAAGAACGGCCCGCCGGATTCTGGGATGGAATTAGCCTTGATCTGAGAGATGCCGTCCTCATCGAACTAGATTTGGCTGAATGCCGAGCTGTGAGGGTGGATCTTCGCAACGCAGACTTCCGGGGAGACGCTAGGTTCGACGACGCGACGTTCAGTGAGCATGCCGTGTTCGACGACGCGACGTTCGGCGGGGATGCCGTGTTCGATCATGCGGCGTTCGGCGGAGATGCTGTGTTCGGCCACGCGGCGTTCGGCGGAGATGCCGTGTTCGACGACACGACGTTCAACGGAAACGTCGTTTTCGGCGGGGCGACGTTCGGTGGGGATGCCGGGTTCGGTGGGGCGACGTTCAACGGATACGCCGTATTCAGTGGGGCGGCGTTCGGCGGGGATGCCGTGTTCGGCGACGCGGCGTTCAACGGGAACGCCTGGTTCCGCGAGGCGACGTTCAGCGGGGACGCTTGGTTCGGCGGCGCGGCGTTCAGCGGGGATGCCGGGTTCCGCGAGGCGACGTTCAGCGGGGACGCTTGGTTCGGCGGCGCCGCTTTCGGCGGGGATGCCGGGTTCCGCGAGGCGACGTTCATAGCTGCCACCGACTTCGCTGGCAGCCGTGTTTCGCACATAGGCGCTAACCATGTATGGGCGCGTGGATGGCGAGTCGAGCCAGATCCGGACGCTCCCGGCGCCTCCGGCAGGCTCGTGCGAGTTTTCAGGCTGGATAGTGTGCCGAGTCCCATGGGTCGCGCCCGGGAGGATTTGAACCTGCGACCGTCGGACTAGGAACGGGTTGCGCGTCAGTGCTCTGACCTGCGAATACAGAGGATTGGCAGCCTGTCGTCCGTGGCTCGTCGAGGATGCCCGATGCGCGCCGCACTCCGCCAGTTGATCGGAGTGTTTTCAGAGCTCGACGAGGCCATGGTCGATGTCCGTGGCTGCATCGCCGCGGATTCGCAGCAGCATCGCGCCCAGCGGGTTGCGTGTCAGGCCGTAACAGCAACGTCCAGACCATGGCGGTCCAGCCTGCCCGATCGCTGCTTGACCCTCGGCGCCGCATCCCCTCCTGATGCGCCGTCAACGCCTACCTGGTGCACTGGATCCGCGACAAGTACGAACGACTGAAGAAGAAACGGAGAGCCTTCGAGTGCATGCGGGAGATCGCTGAGCGGTATCCCCGGATGTTCGCGCACTGGAAATGGGTGAGCGAGGTGCACGTACGGATCTGTTGGGGCGAGATTCCTCCCGGCCACCCGACCGGATCGCCTCTGACGCCGCTAGCCAGTTCAGCAACGAGGAATGAAAAGGGAAGATCAGGGGGCGGGCTCAGCTATCAGGGAGAAGCCGACCTGGCTGTACAGCTCCAGCTGATCGTAGTACTCCCGGTGCGTGATGACCTTGTCATTCTCGATGTGGGCCGCACAGGAACCGCGGACGGCGATGTGCTGGCCCGTTCCTTCCACAACGTGCCCACCAGGCGCAAGTAAGGGCCCCGTAAGGGTGCCGGTAAGCATCCATTCGGTGACTGCGGGATCGGAGCAGGCGACCTTGTACCATGGCGTCATGCGCAGGTCCGGGAAGCCCTCAAAGAAGTGTTCGTAGAACCAGGCGATCTGCTCATGTCCTTCTGCTATGCCCTCTGGGGTGACCAAAACGGCGCCTGGGCTGTAGTACTCGAGTATTCGGTGCAGGTCGTGCCCGTTGATCGCCTCGTATAGTCGGTCTTTGATCTCCCATGCATTAGCCATAGCAAACCCCCTCGTTGGTGCACCTCAAACTTAGAGTTGCACCTAACACCACGATAACAGTGGGTTTGCCGCCCGGAGAGGGCTGCAAAGACGACGTGAGAACGCCCGCGCCCAGAGGCCGGGAGACCCACGGCAGGCGCCTGCAAGGATCTCCAAGGGTTTGATCAAGGCCTGACGTGGCCACGCCGGGCTCCGCGGCTGTCGCTTCTTGTTGGGCAGCCTCCAGAAGCATGCGACCGGTTCCTCGTCCCCTAGTGGGTGGGGTCGACGGCGAAGCCGTTGATCTCTTGGACGTGCCCGGGGGATGCCGGGGTGCCGGATATCGACGGTTATGAGTACATTGACTTCTGCCTCGGCGGCACCGGCGCCATGGCCGGCCACTCGCCCGCCCCGCAGTGACGCAGAACCCAAGGACCGGTGACCGATGAACAACACACGACCGAAAACTGGCCGCCGCCTGTCAGAGTCGACACGGAAGCACCACGCGTGACCCCCCGGACGACCTTCGACTTCTTCGCGGACGACGGCCTGCCCACCCCGGCGGTCACCGCGCGGCAGGCACGTGAGGCGGCTCAGGCACTGTTCGCCGTCGATGGCAGTGTGCGGGAGCTCGGCAGCCAGCAGGACGCCAACTTCCTGATCACCTGCCAGGACGGCGCACGACACGTCCTTAAGTTCTCGAACCCGGCTTTCACGTCCTCGGAACTGCTGGCCCAGGACGAGGCCGTGGCCCATGTCGCCGTCCGCGAGTCCGCTACGCTGCTACCTCACTCGCGCAGGGGCATCGACGGCCTGACGGTTCAGCAGACGACCATCACGGGCCAACGGCTGTATGTCAGGCTGCTCGACTACCTCTCCGGGCAACCTTTGAGCAGCAGGCCCTATCTTTCGCCCGATACCGTCCGAGCGGTCGGCGAACTGGCGGGCCGGGTCAGTGGAGCGCTGGGCGACTTCGAGCACCCGGGCGCGGAACGGATCCTGCAGTGGGACCTGCGCCACGCAGCAGCCGTCGTGGAACGGCTGTGTGGGCACGTGCGGGACGGCGACCGGGCCGCCACGATCTGCGCAGCGACCGAGCGGGCCCGACGCATCCTTGACCAGCACGCCGACGCACTGCCCCTCCAGGTGATCCACGGAGACATCACCGACGACAACGTCATCAGCCGCGCGGGTGCCCAGGGTCGGCCGCACCCGGTGGGCGTGATCGACTTCGGTGACATGACGCGCAGCTGGGCGGTAGCAGAGCTCGCCATAACCTGCTCCTCGGTGCTCCACCACAGCGGAGCGACTCCCGCGACGGTTGTGCCGCTCGTGCTCGCGTTCCACCAGCACCAACCGCTGTCACCTGCGGAGATCGAGGTCCTCTGGCCGCTCGTCGTCCTGCGCGCCGCGGTTCTGGTCGTCAGCGGACACCACCAGGTGTCCATCGACGCCTCTAACGACTACGTCCTCGGCAATTCCGAGACTGAATGGACCATCTTCGAGCAGGCGGTCTCGGTGCCGATGGAGGTAATGACCGAACTGCTGCGGCGGGCACTTGGCCGGCCGGCCTCCACCGTGCGGTGTCCGCGACCCCAGGCAGCTCTGCTCCCCTCGCTTAGCGGGCCGGCCGTGTCCATGGATCTCTCGGCCACGAGCGAGCTGCTTCACGCGGGGCGCTGGACGGAGCCCGGTGCCGAGCGCGGCCTCGGTGAAGCCCTGCTACGGGAGGGCGCACCCGCGGTGGTCACCCGCTACGCCGAGCGCCGAATGACCCGCTCACGTGTCAACAGCGCTTGTCCGCCTGCCACTGCCGCGCTGGCGGTGGACGTCCATCTGGCTGCTCAGACCCCTGTTCATGCCCCGTGGTCGGCCCGTATCGACAGCGGTGCCGATGGCGCACTGGTGCTCAGGTCGGCTGGTATGGATCTGCTCCTGCGCGGACTGCGCCCCGCGGTGTCGCCGGGCGACCAGGTTGGACCCGGCCAGCTCCTCGGCGACGCCGAGGGCACCCCTGCGCTGCAGGTGCAGCTGTGCACCCTGACCGGTCTCATGCCGCCGGCCTTCGTACGATCCGACGTAGCGGCCGGCTGGGAAGCCGTCTGCCCGGACCCCAGCGCCTTGCTGGGCGTGGCGCCGCTCGGCAATGAGGCCCCGGCCGCCGATCTGCTCGAGCGACGTGACGGGTCGTTCGCCGCCGTGCAGGAGTTCTACTACGAGGCTCCGCCCCGCATCGAGCGCGGTTGGCGCCATCATCTGGTCGACACCGACGGTCGCTCCTACGTGGACATGGTCAACAACGTGGCTGTGCTCGGTCACGGCCATCCCCGCCTGGCCGAGGCGGTGGCGCGGCAATGGCATCTGCTCAACACCAACTCCCGTTTCCACTACGGTGCGGTGGTCGAATTCTCCGAACGGCTCAGCGCGACCCTGCCCGAACCACTGGACACGGTCTTCCTCGTCAACAGCGGCACCGAAGCGGTCGACCTCGCCCTGCGTCTGGCTTGGGCGGCTACCGGCCGCCGGGACGTCGTCGCCGTCCGGGAGGCATACCACGGATGGTCCGACGCGACCGACGCGATCTCCACCTCGATGGCCGACAACCCGAACGCCCTAAGCACCCGGCCCCCCTGGGTGCACACCCTGCCCGCCCCGAACTCCTACCGGGGAACGCATCGTGGCCCGGCCGCGGCCCGCTACGGCGCGGAGGCGGCTGCAGAGGTACGCGCGTCGACCGGCCGGGGACTGCCCCCCGCGGCCTTCATCTGCGAGCCGTACTACGGCAATGCCGGAGGCATCGCACTGCCCGACGGCTACCTCGCGGCCGTCTACGACGCCGTCCGTGAAGCCGGAGGACTGTGCATCGCCGACGAGGTTCAGGTCGGATACGGTCGGTTGGGCGAGTACTTCTGGGGCTTCGAGCAGCAGGAGGTCGTCCCGGACATCGTCACCGTCGCCAAAGCGATGGGCAACGGGCACCCGCTGGGGGCCGTCATCACCCGCCGCGACATCGCGGAGCGCTACAGCTCACAGGGCTACTTCTTCTCCTCAGCCGGCGGCAGCCCGGTCAGTTCGGTGGTCGGCCTCACCGTGCTGGACATCCTGCGCGAGGAGAAACTCCAGGACAACGCGCGCACCGTGGGAGCCCACCTGCGGTCCCGGCTGCTCGAACTGGCGGACCGCCACGAACTCATCGGCGCCGTGCACGGCACCGGCCTCTACCTCGGCGTGGAGCTGGTGCGCGACCGCGAGCGGCTCACCCCCGCGGCAGAGGAGACAGCGGCCATCTGCGAGCGACTGCGCGAGCTCGGGGTCATCGTTCAGCCGACCTCCGACCGTCTCTGCGTGCTGAAGATCAAGCCGCCGCTGTGTCTGACCCGCGAGAGCGCGGACTTCTTCGTGGAAATGCTCGACACCGCACTCCGGGAAGTGTGATGACGCCCGGCGATGAACTGAGTCAGGAGTCGGCGCCGCAGGTGTTGAGACTGGGGGCGATAGTTGGCCACTGGAGGTCATAGTTGGCCCAGATCCGGGCTATGCCCGAAGGTCGGACGGTGAGTGCAGAAACGCGACAGCCCTCCCCCGAAGGGGAGGGCTGTCAGTGGAACCGGGCTCCGCTCAGGGCGAAGCTCGGCGAGCGGTCACCAGCTTCACCAGGCCGTGTTCCGCGCCTCGACGTCCACGCGGTATTCCCCGGGCTCGGCTGTCGTGAGCGTGGTCTTGCCCACCTCGACGCTCCTCTCGTCGCAGCCGAAGTGGTCCGCGGCCACGCCGCGCGCCTGCTGGGTGATGCCGGACAGACGCCGCCTGGCTGGAGCACCAGGGTGAGCTGCCCATCATCGAGGGCACGGTGATCCGGCTGCAGGTCGACCACCTGCCCGGCGGAGGCGACCCCAAGCCGGTCTGGCTCTGGTGGTCGGGCACCGGCGCCACGACCACCGACGTCGACCGGCTCTGGCAGGCGTTCCTGTGAAGATTCGACCTTGAACACACCTTCCGCCTGTTCAAGCAGGTCCTGGGCTGGATCGCACCGAAGATACGCAGCCCGGAGGCCGCCGGCTGATGGACCAGGCTGATCATCACCGTCCACACCCAGCTTCGCCTCGCCCGCCCCCTCGCCGACGACCTGCGCCGCCCCTGGGAACGCCCCGCCGAGCCCGGACGGCTCACCCCGGCCCGGGTCCGCAGAGGGTTCCGCAACATCCGCGCCAAGTGCCCCGACGCTGACCAGCGCACCAAAACCCGGCAAGCCCGGTCCTGGACGGCCTGTGGGCTCCAAGAATCAGCGCCCCGCACCCATCCATGACGTGGGGAAAACCGTCAGACGCGAGACGACCCTCACTGCCCGTTTCGGGCAGGCAGCATAAACGGCAAGCTAAGGGCCAGCGTCGTGGTGTCAGAGCTCCCCGTTAGCATTGTGACGCCGGTTTGGGGCAGCGCGAGAGAGGCAACACGTGGGTGCATCGGGCTGGAGGTACGTCACGCCGTATCAGAGCGACTTCGGGGCCGCGCTGCGGACTGTGCGAGCCCAGGTGCTGGCGTCTGGCGAGTACTACGGCCCCACGAAGTGGGGGCTGCCTGCGCCGGCCTCGCCGGATGATCTGTTGGAGAACGAGGTCTACTGGGAGTTCATGGGCACCTGCGGGACCCATTCGGTGCTAGACGTTGATCGGGTGATCGCCGCTGAGGACGAGCACGATTTCGGTACCGTCCGGCCGTTGAGTGTGACCGCAATCCGCGCTGGGTTCGGCTCCGATCAACCAAGCCTTGCGGACTTCGACGGCATGGATTTCGAGGCCCTGGACGACTTGGAGGAGACTCCGAAGTGGAGCGGCCACTGCATGGTCCTCTACGAGGACGGCGTCCCGCGCGAGATTGCGTTTTGGGGTGTATCGGGCGACTGAGTCATCATGCGACCGCTCGTCGGACGCGGTAGTCCCACCGCGTGAGAACGCGGACAACGGTTTCAGCGCCACTCGGGTTGGCGCTGTGAACGAAGATCATCCCGATCTGGAACGGGTTCCCGTTGAAGGCGGCCTCCTCCAGGAGTGTGACAACGGGCATGATGCTGTCATCGCCGCCCAGATCGTGGTCGAGCCAGAGTTCGTCGATCAGGCGGTCTCGGTGTTCTTTGAGGAGCTGGATGCCTTCCTTGCTGGTGCGGGCGATCCGCGTGGCCCTGGGTAGCAGCCGCAGGTCGTCGATGCCGAGAATCAGCGGCGTCGACGGAACCGGCCCCTGTTCCTCCATACGGACATCATCGCAGAGCCGCAACGGGCCAACTATCGATCACAGGGGCCATCTATCGGTCACAGGCACAG
>JAOPYK010000066.1 GCA_025964695.1 Streptosporangiaceae bacterium
TTCGTCTTGAACCTCAGCCGATCGCCCGGCCCCGTGGCTTACCCCATCGATGCGAACAATCAGCAGCCCAAAGGTCAGGCGCTCGCGGCGCGTTCCTGGACCCGGCCGATGGCAAGATCACTGAGCAGAGTGCCCAGAATGTGCCCTCAGCCGGGTCCGGCTGATGTCCGCCGCTGGTCAGCGGGGTGTTTCAGCGCTTGTAGTGCTTGCCGTGCAGCATGGTGACGACTTGCAGGATGCGCTGCATTGTCTTGTCCGTGCGGTCGAAGGTCAGCAGTTCCATGGGCGGCGCGAACCGTTGGCTGGTGATGGCCTTGGGACGGGTGAACTCCCGCAGTCCGTCGGCGCCGTGGATCCGGCCGAAGCCGGACTCGCCGACCCCGCCGAACGGCAGCGCCGGGATGGCGGCGAACGCCAGCACCGCGTTGATCGAGGTCATTCCGCTGCGCATCCGGCGGGCGACGTCCATCGCGCGGGACTTGTCGCCCGAGAAGATCGAACCGGCCAGCCCGTAGGTGGTCTGGTTGGCCTTCTCCAGCCCCTCTTCCAGGTTCTTCACCTTGTGCACGGTGATGGTCGGGCCGAAGGTCTCCTCACAGACCGCCGACGAGTCGTCGGGTACGTCGGTGAGCACCACCGGCTCGACGTAGGGACGGCGCACCGATTCGGCACCGCCCACGACCGCCTTGCCGCCCTTGGCGAGCGCGTCCTGGATGTGCCGCTCGATGATGTCCAGCTGACCGGGCATCGTGATCGGTCCGTACGCGGCGCCGCTGTCGTCCCCGGCCCGCAGATCCTTGGCGGCCGCGGTGAGCTTCTCCACGAAGGAGTCGTAGACCTTCTCGACCACGTAGACGCGTTCCACGCCGATGCAGGTCTGGCCCGCGTTGGACATGGCGCCCCAGACAGCCGCACCGGCCGCCGCGTCCAGATCCGCGCCCTCGTCGACCAGGCAGGCGTCCTTGCCGCCGCACTCGGCCACGATCGGGGTGAGGTTCTCGGCGCAGGCCGCCATGACCTTCTTGGCGGTCGGCCCGGATCCGGTGAACGCGATCTTGTTCACCCCGCTGCGGGCGAGCGCGGCACCGGTCGCGCCCAGGCCCGTGATGACCTGGAAGACGGGCTGCTCCGGGACCACGTCGGCGAAGAGCTCAGCGAGCAGCACGCCCACGCCCGGGGTGAACTCCGAGGGCTTGAACACCACGGCGTTGCCGGCCGCGAGGGCGTACGCGATCGAGCCCATCGGGGTGAACGCCGGGTAGTTCCACGGCCCGATGACACCCACCACGCCCAGCGACCGGTACTCCAGCACGGCCTTCTGGTTGATGTTCATCACGCCCGGGAAGATGGAGCGCGGGCCGAGTACCTTCTGCGCGTGCCTGGCGGCCCAGTCCAGGTGGGTGATCGCCATGACGGTCTCGAGCTGCGCGTCCTGGACCGGCTTGCCGGTCTCCTCGTGGATCAGCTCTGCCATCCGGTTGAGGTTGCGGGTGAGTGCGCCCTTGAAGTTCAGCAACCGCAGCCGCCGCGCTTTCCAGCCCAGCGCCGCCCACCACACCGCCGCCTCGCGAGCGCGCTCGACGGCCTCGCCGACCGCCTTCTCACCATGGACGGGGTGCTCGGCGACGACCTCACCCGTGGCGGGGTTGAGCGATTCGAACGTCGTGCTCCCGGCCTCCGTTGTCACGGACATCTGGGACCTCCCGGGGCAGCCTGCATGGAATTCGATTTCGGATTACCGAACAGTAAATCAAACGGGCACCGGCGAGCAATAAACGTTCACTTACTTCAGGGCGGCGCGGCAGGATTCCCCGCTCCAGCGCCGCCGTCACCGCGGCCGTACAGTCGGACACGCCGGGCTCGAAGCCGACCCCGTCGTCGCGCACTTCGAGCCGTACGGTTTCGGTGGCGTACTCCAGCCGTACGCTCGCGGAACGGGCCGCGGCGTGCTTGCGGATGTTCGCGAGAGACTCCTGGGCCGCCCGCAGCAGCACGACCTCCGTCCCCGGTTTGTGAAGATCTCTTACATGAACTGCGGTCATGGACCCACTGTCCGGCCGGATCGCCTGTCAGGCGATCATCCGCCCGGTCATGTCGCTGTCCATCGTTCGGTGGACAGACGAGCCGGCTCAGCGCCAGAAACGGAAGAGATAATCGCCCAACGCGATGAGGGTCTGGTTGACCTGCAGCAGGTCGGTGAGATGGAAGATGCCACTGAAGAAGGCCTTGTTGACCGCCGGAATCCACAGCAGCGCGATCAGGCCGAAGAACGCGTAGCCGCCGATCTGGTTGGCCTGCTGCACCCACTTGCGCGGCAGGTACGGCTCGACGATGCCGAATCCGTCCAGCCCGGGAATCGGCAGCAGATTGAGCAGTGCGGCGGTGACCTGGAGGAAGGTGAGGTACGCCAGGCCGGTCCAGAAGTAGCCGTGGGCGCCGCTCGCGAGGTTGCTGACGGCCACCGCCAGCACGACCGCGAAGATCACATTGGCGATCGGCCCGGCGGCGGAGATCAGGCTGTGCCGCAACCGGCCCTTGATCGCCCCGCGGTCGATCCAGACCGCGCCACCGGGCAGGCCGATCCCGCCGAGCAGCACGAACAGCACCGGGATCGCGAAGCTGAGGATGACGTCGCCGTACTTCAGCGGGTTGAGCGTCAGATAGCCCTTGCCCGGGATGCTGCGATCACCTGACCGATAGGCCAGGTACGCGTGCCCGAACTCGTGCAGGCACAGCGAGACGACCCAGCCCGTCAACACGAAACCGAACAGCGCGAGCCGAGGCGCGGCGTACGACCCGGGTGGACTGGTGAACGAAATGGGTCCGTATCGCCAGGTCATCAGCCCGAAGAGCGCACACGCCCCGAGGACGCCGAGGAACACCGGGCTTGGCTGGACGGCCGACCGGTCGTTCCGCATCTCCTGCACCGTGCCCATGCGTGTCCTTCCGCGTCCTACCTTGACTCCATCGAGCCCCGACGCTATCCGATCAGGCCACCAGCGCGGGCACCACGTAGATCTCGACGAACCGCCGGGTGGCCGCCTCGTCGCGGTGCAGCGGCATCACGGTCATCGAGGAGATGATCCGGAACAGGAACTCCATCGCACCCTCGACCTCCACGTCGTTCCGCAGCAGTCGCTCCCGCTGAGCCAGGTCGAAGTAAGGACGTACGTGGTCGCAGCAGAGTTCCAGCACCCGTTCGGCCGCCCCCGCCACGACCGCCTGGGTGTGCCCGGCGGCCTCGGGGACGAGGAACTGCGCCATCTGCGGTTCGCTCCGGACGAAGGAGACGGCGTCCAGCACCCCCTCGACGATCCCGTCCGGGACCGAGTTCTGGCGGGCCAGCCGCTCCGCCAGCCGGTCGAGGAACCGGGCCAAGTCCCGCAGGACCACCGCGAGGATCAGTTCGTCGCGCCCGCCGGTGAACGCCCGGTAGACGGTCGCCCGGGAGAGCCCGGCCGCCGCGGCGATGTCCTCGACGGTGGTCTTGGCTACGCCGTACCTCGCGAAGCAGGCGTCGGCGGCCTCGACGATCCGGTCCCGGGTGCTGTCGGTACGCGCGGACGGCATGGACGGCAGCCTATCGGTGCAGGGTTTCTCGGACTGCCGGGCGGCCGGTGAGCGTCAGCGTGAGTGGTCACGGGCCCTCCTCGAAGGTCCGAGCGGTGATTGACAGGGACCAGCGTCCTCTCGGGTCCTGTCAGCCTGCCGCCACCCGGCTGTCATCCTCTGTCAGGTACGTGCCACCAGGATCAGAAGAGGGTTCCGTCCCGTTCGATGCCGCGCAGCTCGTCGTAGTCGAGGGTCACGCACTCGATGCCGCGGTCGTGGGCGAGCACCTTGGCCTGCGGTTTGATCTCTTGGGCCGCGAAGATGCCGCGCACCGGAGCGAGTAGCGAGTCCCGGTTGAGCAGTTCGAGATAGCGCGTCAGCTGCTCCACGCCGTCGATGTCGCCACGCCTTTTGAGCTCGATCGCCACGGTCGCGCCGCCCTTGTCACGGCAGAGGATGTCCACCGGTCCGATCGCGGTCGGGTACTCCCGGCGGATCATCGTCCATCCGTCTCCCAGCGTGGTGATGTGCTCGGCCAGCAGTTCCTGCAGATGCGCCTCGACGCCGTCCTTCTGCAGACCCGGGTCGAGCCCCAGCTCATGGGAGTGGTCATGAATGATCTCGGTGATGGTGAGGATCAGCTTCTCGCCGGACTTGCCGTGCGTGACCGTCCACTTCGCGATCGCGCCATCCTCATCGAAGGGTTCCTCGCGGAGCGAGCACGGCGGGTTCATCCAGTTCAGCGGTTTGAACGCCCGGTCGTCGGCGTGAATCGACACCGATCCGTCCGCCTTGAGCAGGATCAGCCGCGGAGCCATGGGGAGATGGGCGGTCAGCCGGCCGACGTAGTCGACGCTGCACCGCGCGATGACGAGACGCACGCTGATGGAGCCTACTCAGCTTGCGGTGCCGCCGTGCCGTGCTCGCCGACACCCGCCGCCGCTCGGACAGGAGCGGCCGGCACGCCCCGATGGACTGGATGGACTGGATGGACTGGATGGATCAGGCTGCCGAAAGGGGATCAGCCGGGCAGACTGGTTAGGTGAGCGATATCAGGATCCGGCCCGCCGCTCGCTCCGACGAGGCGGCGCTGACCGAGCTGGATCGGCGTACCTGGGCCCCGGACAATGCGATCACCCCGATGCCCGAGAAGGGCTCGGCGTTCTTTGACCACTGGCATCTGCCGGACCAGTTCCTGGTGGCCGAGCGCGACGGCCGGCTGATCGGATTCGTTCGCGTGGTGCAGCCGATCCCGGTGCCGAGCGGAGCTCACGTCCGCCAGATCCAGGGCCTCGCCGTCGACCCCACCGAGCGCCGCCGCGGCCTCGGCCGCGCCCTGCTCGACGCCGCCCTCGACGAGGCCAGGCGGCAGGGAGCGATCCGCGTTACCCTGCGGGTCCTGTCGGTGAACACCAATGCCCGGCGGCTATACGAGTCCCTGGGCTTCGCCGTCGAGGGTGTGCTTCCGCGGGAGTTCCTCATCGAGGGCACCTTCGTCGACGACATTGTCATGGGCCGCCCTCTTGACCTCGGCTGAGCGGCGCAGAGATAGTGCGGCCGCCTTTCGCTCGCAGAAGTCGAGTGCCATCAGACAGGTGACAGAACGCTGCGTTCACCTGACGTTACCGACCGACCGCTATCCGCGACCGAACTTGCCTGGGCGGTGGATGACCTCGTCGCCTCAGCGAGACTCGAAGTGAGCGCGAGTCCGGGGGATGACCTCGGTGCCGAGGCGGCTGATGTTCTCCAGGGGGTCGCCGGTGCCCTCGACGAACAGGATCAGGTGCCGGATGCCGGTCCGCTCGACGGTCGTCACCAGGGACTCCACACAGTCGTCCGGGGTGCCGACTGGATGTAGATCGCAGAGCTCCCGGGTGTACTGCGCCGGGTCCCTCGAGGAACGCGGGCGGTCGTCCACCGGGACGTGGCCGGCGAGGCCGGGCCCGAGCCAGCGCGGTAGTTCCCGGGTGAGCGTCGCCACCGCCTCCCTACGGCTGCCCGCGACGTGGGCGAGGCCGGTGGCGATGTGGTCGATCGAGTGGCCGGGCCGGACCGGCGTCCCTTCCGCGGTCAGGAGTGAGTTGTAGCGGGCGATGGCGGCGGCCTTTTCCAGGTCGCCGACGTGCATGCCCAGCAGCATCGGCAGGCCACGGGCGGCGGCCAGCGCCTCCGTGGCCGGAGACGTACATGCCACGAGCACCGGAGGCGGGGTGGCGGCCCTGGGCACCACGGGCACCGGGCGGAACCGGAAGGACTCCCCGGACCAGGACACCTGCTCGGATTCCAGCCAGGTCAGCAGCAGGTCCAGCGACTCGGCGAAGCCGTGTTCGTAGCGGGACAGCCCGGTGCCGAACACCTCCAGGTCCATCCATGGCCCGCCCCTCCCGACCCCGAGCCGGAACCGGCCGCCGGAGACCAGCGACAGCAGCGCGGCCTGCTCGGCAAGGGCGACCGGGTGCTGGTTGGACAGCACGCTGACCGCGGTGCCCACATCGATGCGGGAGGTGGCGCCGAGGATGAACCCGGCGAGCGTGGTCGCCGACGGGCACACCCCGTAAGACATGAAGTGATGCTCCGCCAGCCATACGTCGTCGAAACCGGCGGCCTCGGCGGCCAGAGCGGCGGCGATCGTACGGTCCAGCACCTCTCCGTGCGACTGCCCCGGCCACTGGCCGGAGGGCAGGAAGATGCCGAAGCGCACGGCCACGTCCTACCCCCGGGAGGGACGGCCCGCACCCCTTTGCGACACTCGGACGAACAGGCGGCCATCACAGCCGACAACATGGCCAACATCGCAACAA
>JAOPYK010000069.1 GCA_025964695.1 Streptosporangiaceae bacterium
TCACGCCGACCATGGCGACGATCTCCTCGACCAGAAAGGCGTTGCCCTCCGAGCGGTCCAGCACCACGTCGACCAGCGTGGCCTCCGCGCTGCGGCCGAGGATCGCGGTGACCTGGGCGGTGACCTCGCTGCGGTCGAACCGGGCCAGCTCCAGCCGCCGTACCGCCCGTATCCGCTCCCAGCCGCTGAGCAGCGGCCGAAGCGGATGGCGCCGATGGATTTCATCCGACCGGTAGGTGACCACGACCAGGACGGGCACCTCGCGGAGCGCGCGGATCAGGTGCGCGAGCAGCTCGAGCGTGGACTGGTCGGCCCAGTGCAGGTCCTCCACCACGAACAGCAGCGGCTGGGAGGCGGCGACCCGCTCGATCACATCGAGTACGAGCTCGGGCAGCTGGGCGATCTGGCCGACCGCGGACCCACCGGGCGCGAGCGTGGGGTGCAGGCTCGGCAACAGCTGGGCGAGTGGTCCGCGTGCCGGTCCTAGCCAGTACTCCAGCTCATCAGGCAACGCAGACCTGGCCAGCGCGCGCAACGCCTCGACCAGCGGCGCGAGCGGCAGCCCCTCAGGCCCGAGCTCCACACACCGTCCCGACAGCACCCGGAATCCGGCCTCCGTGGCACTGTCGATGGCCTCCTCGACAAGGCGCGTCTTTCCGACGCCGGCCTCGCCACCCACAAGTACGAACCCGGGTTCGCCCCCAGCGACCCGGGTCAGCTCAGAGCGGATGATCTCAAGTTCCCCCTGCCGACCCACGAAAAGTGGGCTGACCACCGCCACCGCCACCGCCATGGACGGAATCATCGCATACAGCGGCAAATACTCCGGATGTGAAACGGATTCAGGGTGCAGTGGCTCCGCCGATACGGCGAGGACGTCGTGTGACGTGCCCGCCGTACCGCCGTACCTGGTGATCAACCCTTGCCGACCTTGACCGACACGACGATCTTGGCCGGGGTGCCGACTCCCTTGGTGGCGGCCAGGGTGAACTTGTAGGTGCCGACTCGGGTGGGCTTGCCGGACAGGGTGCCGTTGGCGGCCAGCTTCAGGCCCCGCGGCAGGTTCCCGGCGGCCAGGGAGACCTTCGGGGTGGGCGTACCGATGGCGACGAACCTGTGGCTGCGCAACGCCAGGCTGGAGTCGTAGCCGGCAGCGACCTGCACGACACCGGTCAGACCGCTCACCCGCACCGGCACCGGCACCGGCACCGAGCTAGGCGTCGTCGTCCCGTTGCCCAGCTCTCCTTTCGCGTTATCGCCCCACGCCCACGCGGTACCATCCGCGCGCACGGCACGAGCCGCCGCGCTCGGTCAGGCACTTCGTGGCCTCGTCCGCTCGGGAGTTGTCCACCGTTGTTCGGGTTTCACGGGCGCCGGGAACCCGATCCGGCGCCGCGGCGCTCGATCGCGCCGGCGATCTGCAGGACAAAACCGGCTGTGAGCGCCACGTCGAGTGCGTTGTCGCCGCTTTCGAGAAGACTCGTCCCGACGGCGGAGGCGAGCCACTGGATGCTCGCCACCATGTGGACGTCACCGGTCAACTCGGGGCGGGAAGTGAACACGGCTAGTCCCTTCCACTCGTGATGTCGGGCACCTCGGCGGACGTGACGAGGTGGCAGGCGACTGGTTGGTCCTCGCCTCGCACCGCGACCAGCCTCGGTGTCTCCGTACGGCAAATGTCGACCGCCAGCGGGCAGCGGGTGTGGAACCTGCAGCCGGAGGGCGGGTCGAGGGGGCTCGGCACCTCACCTCTGAGCACGACGCGCCGCCGCCCCCGCTGACGCACCGGGTCGGGTTCGGGCGCGGCAGACAGCAGCGCCTGCGTGTAGGGATGCTGCGGCTCGGCGAAGATCTTCTTCGTCGGACCGGTCTCCACGATCTGACCGAGGTACATCACCGCGATCCGGTCTGCGAGGAACTCCACGACCGACAGGTCATGGGTGATGAACAGGCAGGAGAAGCCCATGTCCTTCTGCAGGTCGGCGACCAGGTTGAGCACCGAGGCCTGCACGGAGACGTCCAGCGCCGACACAGGCTCGTCGGCCACGACGAGCTTGGGCTCGAGGATCAGGGCGCGGGCGAGTCCGACCCGCTGACGTTGCCCGCCGGACAGCTGATGCGGATAGCGGGTGCGCATCTCGGCGCGTAGGCCGACGCGCTCCAGTATCGCCGTCACGCGCTCGCCGACCTCCCCGGCGCGCGCGATCCGGTGCCGGCGCAGCGGCTCGCCGATGATCTGGCCGACGGTGAAACGCGGGTTGAGCGAGGCGTACGGGTCCTGGAAGACCGTGTGCACGTCCCGGCGCAGCGGCCGGAGCGCGCGCCGCGACAGATGGGTGATGTCACGGCCGGCGAGGCGGACGGAGCCCGCGGTGGGCTCGGTCAAGCGCAGGACGCACTTGCCGATCGTCGACTTGCCGCTGCCCGACTCACCGACCAGGCCGAGCACTTCGCCATGCCCGATCGACAGCGAGACTCCGTCGACGGCGCGCACGGCCTCCCCGCGTCCCCGGGCGCGGTAGTGCTTCACCAGGTCGTTCACTTCGAGAACAGGCACGCTCATGAGCCGCCTCCCTTGGTCGGCACCGGTTCGATGGGGTGGAAACAGGCTGTGAGATGTCCGCCGCCGTACGCCTCGAGTGCGGGACGCGTAGCCTCGCATCCGGCCTGGACTCGCGAGCAGCGCGGATGGAAGGCGCATTCTTCCGGATCCGCGAACGGTGGCGGCACCAGGCCTGGGATTTCGGAGAGCCGCCGGCGCCCGTCGTCGCCCAAGACCGCGGCCGAGGGCAAAGCGCGCATGAGTCCCGCCGTGTACGGGTGACGCGGACGGGCGAACAGCCCGGTCACCGGAGCCTGCTCGACAACGCGGCCCGCGTACATGACGAGCGCGCGGTCGGCGATGTCGGCGACCACCCCGAGATCGTGCGTGATCAAGATGATCGCGGTGCCGAGCCGGTCGCGAAGATCACGAAAAACGTCGAGCACGCCGGCCTGGATCGTCACGTCAAGCGCCGTGGTCGGCTCATCGGCGATCAGGACCTTTGGCGAGCACGCCACCGCGATCGCGATCATGACCCGCTGGCGCATGCCGCCGGAGAGCTGGTGAGGATACTCCCTGACCCGCCGCGCCGGCGCGGGAATACCCACCAGCTCAAGCAGCTCGACGGCACGGGCCCGGGCGGCGGAGCGGGACATGTGCTCGTGCCTGCGCAGCACCTCGGCGATCTGGTAACCGACCGTGAAAGACGGGTTGAGCGAGGTCATCGGCTCCTGGAACACCACGGACACGTCCTTGCCGCGGATCTCTCGCAGCTGCCTCTCGGACAGCCCGGTGAGCTCACGCCCGTCCAGCCGGATCGAGCCGGACAGCCGGGTGGTGTCCGGTGGCAGCAACCGAGGTACCGACATCGCGGTGACCGACTTGCCACAGCCCGACTCTCCGCACAACCCAAGGATCTCGCCGCGTTCCAGGCTCAGCGAGACGTCCCGGACGGCTTGCACCTCACCGTCCTCGGTGTCGAAGCCGACCCGCAGGCCGGTGATCTCCAGCAGGCTCATCGGCTGCTCCGGGGGTCAAGGACGTCGCGCAGGCCATCGCCGAGCAGGTTGAACCCGAGCGTGGCGAGCGCGATCATCAGGCCGGGCCAGATCGCCAGCCATGGCGCCTGGTCGAGGAACTGCTGCGCGCTGGTGAGCACCACTCCCCATGACGGGGTCGGCGGCTGCACGCCGAGGCCCAGGAAGGACAGCGTGGCCTCGCCGATGATCGCCGTGGGAATACCCACGGTGGCCTGCACGATCAGGGCGCTGGTCGCACCGGGCAGCACGTACCGGAACATGATGCGTCCATCCCCGGCGCCGTCGGCGACCGCCGCCGCCACATAGTCCATCTCGCGGATGACGAGCACCTCGCCTCGGGTGATCCGGATGATTCCCGGGAGCTGGTGGACGCCGAGCGCGATGATCACGTTGCGCAGCGACGGGCCCAGGATAGCGGCCATGCCCACCGCGAAGATCAGAAACGGAAAGGCGAGCACGACGTCGACCAGGCGCATCACAACCGGGTCAAGAAAACGCCGGTAGTACCCGGCGACGAGCCCTACCGGGATGCCGACCACCATTGCCAGCAGTATCGACAGCACCCCCGCTTCGAGCGAAACCCGCGCCCCGTAAGCGATCCGGGCAAGCGCGTCGCGCCCCAGGTCGTCGGTGCCGAGCAGGTGCGCGGCCGAGGGCGGTGCCAGTGTCGCGGTGTAGTCCTGGGCGGCCGGGTCGGCGGTCAGGAACGGGATGGCGATCGCCAGGATAAGGAATCCGGAGACGATCACGAGCCCCACCATCGCCGCCGGTCGCCTACGGAACCGCCGCCAGGTCTGCCGGGCTCGGCCGGGCGGCACGCGGATCTGCCCTGCCGGTGAGACGGCGAGCAGCTGGTCAGCCATGTGCCACCCCCGACAGCCGAATCCGCGGGTTCAACAGCGCGTACACGATGTCGACGAGCAGGTTGACCACGATGTATCCGGCCACGGTGACCAGGACGACGGCCTGGATGACCGGGTAGTTGCGGGTCAGCACGGCGTCGATGGTGAGCTTGCCGAAGCCCGGAATGACGAAGATCTGCTCGGTCACCACCGCGCCGCTGATCAGCGCGCCGAGCTGGAGCCCTAGAACGGTCACCACCGTGGTCAGGCTGTTGCGCAGGGCGTGCACGCCGATCACCGCCCGCTCCGGCAAGCCCTTCGACCGGGCCGTACGAACATAATCGGCGGAGAGCGATTCGAGCATCGCCGAACGAGTCTGCCGCATGAGCACCGCTGCGAACCCGGTGCCGAGTACCAGGGCGGGCAGCAGCATGCGCTCCAGATTGCCGCCCGGGTCGCCGGTGAAGGGCAGGTATCCCGAGGCGGGCAGCCAGTGCAACTGGACCGAGAACAGCAGGATGGCGAGGATCCCGAGCCAGAAGTGCGGCACGGAGAGCCCGATCAGGCCGAAGCCGGTGGCGATGTAGTCGGCGAACCGGCCACGCCTGGCCGCGGCGACGATGCCGGCCGTGACGCCGACCCCGATGGCGACGAGCATGGCCAGCACGGACAATTCGATCGTCACCGGCAGCCGCTGGGCCAGGATGTGGCCGACCGGCAGCCGGTCCTGGGTGGAGCGGCCGAAGTCGCCCTGGAACACCTGGCTCAGATAATGCGCGTACTGCACCGGCACGGGCTTGTCGAGACCGTACTCGTGACGGATGGCGGCGATCGTCCCCGGCGTGGCGTCCTGCCCGGCGAGCACGAGTGCCGGGTCGCCGGGCAGCGCCCTGACCCCTAGGAAGACCAGGACGCTGCCCAGGAAAAGGACGATTGCCGCCGCGCCGATACGACGCAGGATGAACAGGGTCATCGTCTACTGCGCCGTGTATCCGGCGGTGGCGAGCCGCGGAAGCCCGTCCGAGTAGTACCGGATGCCCGCGATGTTCTTCCGCACGCCGAGGTAGTACCGGTTGTGGTACAGGTAGATCACCCCGCGTAGCTCGGCGGCCCGCTGGATCGCCTTGCCGTACAGGTCCGTGCGCTGCGCGGGATCGGTCGTGGCAGCGGCCTGCTTGACCGGGTCGTCGATCCCGGTGTCGGACATCCCGGCGTAGTTTTGCTTTCCGCCGGTGGTGACCAGGCCGGTCAGATCACCGTCCGGGTCGATGCGCCCGCTGAAGCTGTGCAGCAGGGCGTCGAACTTGCCGGCCGCGCCCTGCGCCACCGAGGTGGCGTAGTCGATCGGCTGCACCGCGACGTTGAAGCCGGCCTCCTTGCTCATCTGCTGGATCACCTGGCCGAGCCGCATGTTGGCCGCGTCCGACGGCACGGTGAGCGTCACCGGGATCGGTGTCTTCGCCCCCGACTTCGCGACGAGCTGCTTGGCCGTGGCGACGTCACGGGTCGAGCAGGTCAGGCTCTTCGACCGGTACGCGCTGTTCAACGGGAGCGGGGCGCAGTCGGGCTGGTGGAGCCCGTTGTAGACGGTCTTGTTGATGACATTACGGTCCAGGGACAGCTCGAACGCCTGGCGAAGCTCGGGGCTCTTGCCCAGCGGCGTGCCCACCTGGCCTGGCTTCTCGGTAGAGCCGTTGACGTTACCGACGTTGATGTCGATGTCGGCGTAGCCCAGGCCTCCACCGGAGACCACGCGCAGATTCGGGTCGGACTGCACGCCCGACACGGTGGTGGTGGCCAGGTTGTCAGCGATCTGCACGTCGCCGGACTTGAGGTTCGCGGCCCGTACGTTCGGATCCACGATGATCTTGTAGACGATCCGGTCGAGTTTGACCTTGGCCGCATCGTAGTAGTCCGGAGCGCGGTCGAACACGATCTGGTTGCCCGAGGTGCGGCTCGCGAACTTGAACGGGCCCACGCCGACGGGATTCGTGCCGAAGTTGTCGCCCTCCGCGTCCAGCGCCTTCGGTGACATGATCATCCCGGCCCGGTCGGCGAGCTGCGCGCTGAGCGGCGTGTACCGCCGGGACAAGGTCAGCTTAACGGTGGCCGGATCCATCACGTCGACCTTCTGCACCGCGGCGAGGTCGGAGATCCGGGACGACTTCTTCCAGGTGCGGTGGCGATCGAGTGACTTCTTCACGGCCGCCGCGTCGAAGACGGTGCCGTCGTTGAACTTGACGCCGGTACGCAACTTAATGATTGCCGTTCTACCGTCCGCCGAGACCTCGGGAAGCGCGGTCGCGAGTTGGGGCACCAGCTTCGCGTCGGCGTCGATGTCGTACAGCTTCTCACTGAAGGACGTGAACACCTCCCGGGCGAGAAAGGTGGTGGACGTGCTCGGATCCAGCGTGTCGGGGTCCGCGGAGAGCGCGATGCTGAGGGTCCCACCGCTCCTCACCGGCCGGTTGTCGGCCGCGGCCCCGGTGACCGAGGGGGCCGACGTGGTCGTGCCCCCACCGGAGCACGCGGCGGCGAGGGCGAGGGGGAAGGCGGCGAGCGCGCCCATGAGCTTGCGGGTGTGCATGGAGCGTCCTTTTTTCAAAGGGCATCTGGCGACCAAGAGGGGCCAAACTCCCAGCGCTTCGTTTCGGGTGACGCCGACGGTAGTTCCTATCCTCCTGTGCACGATTTCGGAGAGGTTAATTACTGTTACGATCTTTTATTCTATGAAATAGCATGACGAAAAGCGAATAACGAATAGCGGTCCGAACTCGGACCGCTATTCGTTATTCGCTATTACCGTCGGCTATCTCCCGACGGCGTAGCCCTGCATGCCGCGCGGGTTCGCACCTGCTGACAGAACACCGGTTTCAGGGTCGCGAGCGACCGCGCAGAGCCGGCCCTCCGACCATGGTTCGCCGACCGTCACCTCGTGCCCGCGGCGCCGGAGTTCGGCAATGGCGGAGTCGCCGATTCGCGATTCCACTGTGACGCTTCCCGGCCTCATCGTGCGCGGATAGAAAGAACTCGGAAAACTCTCGTTGTGCCAGTTTGGCGCGTCGATCGCGCCTTGCAGGTCGAGCCCGCCGCGTACTTTCTCCCGCAGTGCGACGGCGAGGAAGAAATGCACGCTCCACTGGTCCTGCTGATCACCACCGGGAGTTCCGAATGCCATGATCGGCTCTCCTTCGCGAAGTGCCATGGATGGTGTGAGAGTGGTACGCGGGCGCCGGCCCGGGGACAGGGAGTTGGGCAGCCCGGGCTCGAGCCAGGCCATCTGCAACCGGGTGCCCAGCGGGAAGCCGAGGCCGGACACAACGGGGTTGGATTGCAGCCAGCCGCCGCTCGGGGTGGCCGCGATCATGTTGCCCCAGCGGTCGGCCACGTCCAGGTGACAGGTGTCCCCTCGGGTGAAACCGTCCTTCGCCACCGTCGGTTCACCGGCGCCGGCGACCGGTGGCAGGTCCACCGGGCCGTTCTCGGCGACGTACCGGGCATGCTTGCTCAGCTGGGGAGCCCGGCCGTCGGGGCTGCCTGGCCGAAGTTCGAACGAAGCCCGCTCTCCGATGAGGGCACGCCTTGCGTCGTTGTAGTCAGGGGAGAGCAGCGCGTCCAGCGCCACGTCCGCGCTGTCGCCGTACCAGGCCTCACGGTCGGCCATCGCGAGTTTCATGCCCTCGATGAGGGTGTGCAGGTAGTCCGGCGTACCGTAGTCCAGCTGGGTGCCGGGCAGCAGGGCGAGCTGCTGCAGGAACACCGGGCCCTGGCTCCACAGGCCCGGCTTGGCCACAGTCCACCCGTTCCAGTCGTAGGTGACGGGGTCCTCGTAGGTCGCGGAGAACGCGGCGAGGTCCGCACCGGTGAGGGTGCCAGCATGCCGCTCGCCGGAGGTGTCCATTGTGGAGCGTGCCGCGAACTCGGCGAGAGACTCGGCGATAAAGCCCTCGCGCCACACGCGGCGTGCCGCGTCGATCTGGGTCTCTCGGCCGGGGCCCGCAGCTTCGGCTTCCGCGATGACCCGCCGCCAGGTATCGGCCAGCGCCGGATTCCGCAGCAGGGCACCGGGAGCGGGGGATTTACTGTCGTGGAGATAGATCTCGGCCGATGTGGTCCACTCGGTTTCAAAGAGCTCCCGTACCGTTTCCACGGTCGCACCGATCCGCTCGACGGCGGGGTGCCCGTGCTCGGCGTAACCGATGGCGTATTTCAGTACTTCGGAAAGCCGCTTGGTGCCGTGATCGCGCAGCAGGAGCATCCAGGCGTCGAACGCGCCGGGCACGGCGGCGGCCAGCGGACCGGTGCCGGGGACAAGGTCCAGGCCGAGCGACGTGTAGTGATCGATGGTCGCTCCGGCGGGTGCCGGGCCCTGCCCACAAAGGACCTGGGGCCGACTGCCGGCCAAGGCCAGGATCATCGGTGCTTCGCCCGCAGGTCCGTTCAGGTGCGGTTCGACCACGTGCAGCACGAACCCGGCGGCGACCGCCGCGTCGAAGGCGTTGCCATCGTCCTCCAGCATCGCCATGGCCGTCGAGGAGGCAAGCCAGTGGGTGGAGGACACCATGCCGTGGGTGCCCTGCAGAGTCGGTCGGGTGGTGAACAACCTGGTCCTCTCCGTCACGTTGTCAGTGTTGGCCAAGAACGCGGGACCACTTCGCGGGCGCGTCCTCGACTCACCTCATGCAGGTCCCACCAGTTCTCAGAGGCTCTTGCAGAGAGTGAACACCGCCACTTGGCCCTGCGTCCAAGACATCTATGACACCATTCAGATAGCCGATCGCTATCGATCAATTCGTGAGGACGCCGTGGAACGCCGCCAACTCGAATACTTCGTGGCCATCGTGGAACAGGGCGGATACACCCCCGCCGCGCAGTCGCTGCACGTCGCCCAGCCCTCGCTGTCGCGCGCGATCAGCAAACTCGAACACGAACTCGGGGTCACGCTCTTTCATCGGGTCGGGCGCAACGTCGTGCTCAGCAACGCCGGGGAAACGCTGGCCCACCGGGCGAGGCTCGTGCTCCGCGATCTCGAAGCCCTGCGTGCCACGGCGCGGTCGATCGGCGACGGAGCGGTGGGCAGGGTGGACGTCGCGGCGACCTCATCCTCGGCGCTGGAGCCCGTGACGAGCATCGTCGCCGAACTCCGCGAGCGTCATCCTGGCGTCACCATCAGCACCTCGTCCGCCCTGTCCGCGGCGGAAGTGGTCGCCATGGTGCTCCAGGGCCGCTGCGAGGTCGGGGTCTGCGGCAGCGCGGCGCGCCCCACCGGCCAGGGGCTGGTCGCACATCACCTACGAGACGAAGAGTTCCTGCTCGTGGTACCACCGCACACGATGGCGGACGCCGGGCCCACGGTGACTTTCGAGGCGCTGCGCGGCATGCGGTTCGTGGTGACCAAGCCGGGGACGGCGGTCCGCGCCCTGTTCGACCGGCTCGCCGCCACGGTCGGCGACATGACCATCGCGGTGGAGGTCGGCGACCGGAGCGTGGTGCTGCCCATGGTGCTCAGGGGAATCGGTGCCGGCCTGATGCCGGACGGCTGGGCTGATTTCGCCAGGCGGTCCGGTGCGGAGGTCTACCGGTTCTCGCCTCCGGAAAAGCTCCCGCAGTGGGTCGTCTATCGAGCTGGCCCCGTCACCGGCGCGACCCAGGCCTTCATCGACACCACGTTGGCCACGAGCAGCGGCCAGTGACAGAGCTGGCGGCATATCGCGCGGGTGGCCTCGCGCTCCGTCATCGCCGTGTCCTGCGTGGAGTCTCACATGAGCCGACGCGGGCCTTCCTCCCGCGACATCAGACTTCCGGACCAAAACGAATACGGAGGATGGTTCCAGGTCGCCGAGCTGCACTGTGCAGATCGGTTATCCGCAACTGGCGGCAAGGCTGCGCTTGCCGATAACCACATCCGCGCAGCTCATGCGGCGTATTGTACTCGTGGAGGATGCCCTGGCGGGTGCGTAAATCCCGTTAATGCATTCGACCTGCGCGTGCGTGGGTCGCCCAGATAGGCCCGCGATGACCAGGTAGACAGAGATCATCAGATCTGGGACAGTTGCGCGATCATGATTGCAAATGCATCCCTTCTCCTGCGCACAAGCATGCGCCCGCTCGCGATTACGGCTGCGACGCTGGCAATCCTGCTGCCGAACTCGACGTCCTATGCCGAACCTGCAGCCGAGACGGCTCACCAGTTGCTGGCGGCATCGTGTACCGGAGTCGGAGTCAAGGTGGCTGACAACTTTGGTGATCTTCCCGTCGCACACGGTGCCGGTCACTCGGCCGTGATGAAGACGACGATCCGCAATCTCAGTATCCACTCCAGGCCTGGTGCCCTTTTGAACTACGCCCTCATGTCGCCGACCTCGCGCTGGGCCCCCACTCCATCGCTGGCCTGGCGGCTGGACAAGGGGCTGTGGCACACCCTCCACGTCCGGTGGTTCGGTGGGTCGGGCGAGAAGTACTGGGGGAGCGACAATGTAGACATCGGTACGTTGAAAGCCCGCTCTACACGCTTGCTCCAGATAAGGATCACCTTCCACCGGGGCGACCCCGCTGCCGTGTACACCAGCGCGGCAGAGGTTGCAGTGCGACCCTGTGGAACTCTCGAGTGGGATGGCGGTCTCATGCACGCTCGCTATCGGCCCTGAGCCATGGCCCTCACGGCAACCGCAGAGGGTTGATCATCCGGCCCCGCCGCACAGCCGTACAGCACCCCCCCGACCCGTGTACCCGCCCCACCAGGCGGATTAGGTTTTCGGTAAGGGCAGGGGTTTTAGCGGGCGATCCACCGAAAGATTTCTTGACGGGCCTCAGCCTCGCCGGCCCAGCGACGCTTGCCCGGACCGTGCAGCACTTCCCGTTTGAGAGTGGCGATTCAGGTTCCCAGGGTGACCGGTTCGGCAAGCGAGTACGGCGTGCTCAGGCGCCAGGGGCTCAGCCATACCTGGTCTTCGCGCTGTACCGGATGCTGGCAGTGCTCGCAGTAGGCCTCGGGGCTGGTGAGGCGGTGGCCGCACTCCTGGTGCAGAAATTGCATGGGCTCGGCCGGCTCGTCTGGCGCGGTGTGATGTGCGCCCCAGTCGGCCAGTGCGCGCAAGATTGGCGTCACGCCTGCGCCGGCCTGGGTGAGCCGGTACTCGTGGCGGGTGCGCCCGCCGTCATTGCGGTAGGGCACCCGGGTCAGTAGTCCGGCATCGACCAGCCTGGCCAGCCTGGTGGACAGTACGTTGTCGGCGATGCCGAGGTCGGCCCGGAAGTCCTCGAACCGGGTCGTGCCGTGGGCGGCGTTCCGCATGATCAGAAGCGTCCAGCGCTCGCCAAGGACCTCAACTGCACGTCCGATCGGACAGGGCGGCATCGTTGCGCTGCGTGACATATTGACGTTCCCTCCGCCATCTGACTTGCTAATCAGGAGTCAAGTGTTATCGTAGCCCATGGCTGACTCCTTAATTAGGAGTAAGCTGACGAGAGTGAGGTGACTCCTGATGCCCGTCACAGACGCAGCCCGAGGCCCAGGGGCGGCAGATGAGCTGCGCTTGGCGGTCGCGAAATCGGCCAAACCGGGTTCGGTGGAGGCCGCCGTGTGGCTGCACCCGCTGATGGGGGGAATCCAGCGGATCGCGCAGCGGGTCGGCGCGGCGCGGGCCAAGGAGTTGGCCGCGCTCAGGCGCCGCTACCAGGCGCGCACCCTGGAGCGCTGGAAATTCGACGGGGTCCTTGTCACGATTCGCTCCGAGAAGTCGTTCTTCGCGGTGACCAGGGCCATCGAGTCGAGCTTGCAGCGCTTCTCGGTCCCAAAGCTGATGGAATACGTGACACATGCAGACCGTGAAGGATTAGAGGCCTATGTCGATGAGATCTCGGCGCCGAGCAAGTTCTCCATCTTCTGGGAAATGGAGCAGGGCCCGACGATGAGACTTGCCGGAATCCCTATCGAGTCCAAGTTCTACCTGGTCGGCAACGCCGTCACCGCCCGAGGTCTGTTCCGGTACACCGCCGCCGCCGGCCTCGGAGCGCCGGTGCGTATCTGTGTCTCCCAGCACGACGGTGAACAAACACGCATCGACGTGGACCAGCAGTCCGCCTTCTTCAGCAAATTTCCTGAAATGGCGCAATTAAACGTTCCTGAGCTGCTAGATGCAGAGCTGGTCAAGGTCTTCGAAAACGCCGCCGCCTAGCCGAAGTTACGTCTGCCCGGGTGGGATGGCAGTCCATAAGCGGCCGAGATTAGCACAGTTCGACTCTGAGGAGGGCGAACACATGCAAGTCCTAGAAGTCCGCAACGCCGAACTCATCGAATCCATCACCAGACAAGCCGCCGAACACGGCATCACCTACGCCGCCATCGTCACCCTCATCGGCGCCGTCGACAGTTTCACCGTGTCCACCAACCCCGCCGGCGACCCCACCGCGCACACCTATTCCAGCTATCCTCTCCCAGCCGAGATGACCGCCACCGGCGAGATCATCGACGGCAAGCCTCACATCCACGCCGTGATGGCCGTCCAAGGAGACCGGGCCGTCGCCGGCCACCTGCACAAGGCGCAAATAGACACCTTCTTCGCCCGCGCTTACGTGATCCCCACCGAGCACAACGTCGCGCTGCGCGCCAACGAGCAGATTGTGGTCGAAGAAATTCCCGACGATGGCCCTCCGGGCCGAGGGCGTATCAACGACACGCGAGTCACGCTCCCGTAACTGGCCACCTCTCTGGCTACTAGTCGACGCGCTCGCCGGGCATGCCCAGCACTGTGAGTACCGCGCGGAGTTCGTCGCGTTCGCCGGCGGTGTGCGAGCGCCTGATCTGTTGGCGTGATCGTGGGGGATCTTCCTGCGCACACGGGGCCTGGTGGATGACGATGGGGCGCGGTCGTTCGCTGACGTCGTTTCTGCTTGGCGGGCCTGACCCCGTAAAACAGTCTGACGCCGGGAGCCGATTTCAGGGCCGCTGATTGGTGCTTCGAGCCGCGGACCAGATTTCCGCATGCCTACGCCGACCACCTGGCCCGCAAGAGGTTTGGGGACCGTTCAATACATGTCCCATGACGAGGCTCGCCGCCGCCTGGGGATGCCCGGCCAGTGACCTACCAGATCAACTGGGATATCCGAGCTCTCGACCTGGCCGCAGGGTTCCTGTCCGACGATCCCGGCGGAGTCGCCTCACTCTGGGAAGCAGTCGACCGGCTCGCCGAAGAGCCAAGACCGCCAGAGTCCTTCCCATACGGGTCTTCAGACCTACGGCGCTTGAAGGCCGGACGGCTACCGCGTCCTGTACGAAGTCGACGAAGCCAGTAAAATGGTCGAGATCGACCATGTCGCCCTCGTCCTCTAATCTAACGAGGCTCCCATGGGTGCGAAAACCCGATTTCAGCCCGCTCAACTGCGGTTTTTCGTATTGATCTAAGCGGCGTTCCGGTATTCGTTGATCAGGTTGTTGACGACCTGGCGGCGTTTGAGCCTTTTGACTACGGCCAAGCCTGTCGGTGCCGAATCAAAGTCATTCAACGAGACCCAACTCTGCGGCCTGCTACACGAACACTCCCAGGCCGCATAAGGTGACCGAGTTTCCGGCAACGAAAGGGTCAGGAAGGTGGTGACTGGCCGGTTTGGCGGGACTGTTGCCGCTGGGTGTTGATGCGCTGGGCCTCGGTGAGCCGGTCCTCCAGGATGATGATGCGGCAGGCCGCTTCCAGGGGGGTGCCGCGGTCGGTGAGTTCGCGGGCTCTGGCGGCCAGCCGGAGCTGGTAGCGGGAGTAGCGGCGGTGGCCGCCGTCCGAGCGCTGGGGTGAGATCAGCTTGGCCGCGTCCACGCTGCGCAGGAACGCGGGTGTCACGCCGAGGATCTCGGCGGCGCGGCCCATGCTGTAGGCGGGGTAGTCGTCGTTATCGAACTTGTCTTCGGCGTTGCCGGACGGGGCGGCGGCCGACGAACTCTCAGCTTGATCCATTGATCCTTCCGAAAGGCCGATAGGGACCCCGGCGCCGATCTGCACCGGGGCCCGACGGGGTGGGGCACCGTCCGCCGTGGCGGACCGCAGAGCAGCCGGGCACCGCACGGGGCTCTTCTCCTGTACCGGTCCCGGTGGGTCCGCCCTGCGCCATCAACTGATTCAGGCAGTTTATCCTCTGTCGCGACTCATGGGCTTGTTTCCTTGCGACGACAGGAACTATAGTCACGCCCGCCGTGATTTTCTACTATCGTCAGGACAGATTTTCTGGGGTTCCTTTGGCAGAGGATCCGGGCGCCGGGGCGGTGGGCCCGCCGCGCCGCGCGGCTACGGTCTTCGGTCTCGACGGTCAGCTGTACCCGCCCGTCCGTACGTGGGAGAGCCGAGAGGAAGATGGCCATGGAGTCCGCGCTGAACATCCAGCTCACCCGCCTGACCGCCTACGCGGTGGCGACTCTGGTCGGGGAGATCGACTTCACCAATCGCGAGCGCCTGGAAGTACAGCTCCTCCAGGCGCTGGACACCACCCGGACCGCGCTCATCGTGGACATGGCCGAGGTCACCTTCTGTGACTCCTCCGGCCTCAACACCTTCGTCCGCGTGTTGCGCCGTACCCGCGTCCACGGCAAGACGCTCGTCCTGGTCGGCGTCCACCACCGCGTCACCCACGTCTTCAAGATGACCGGCCTGGAGCGCGAGATCCCCCGGTACGCCGACGTGGAAACGGCCTTCCGATGGCTGGAGGGCATCGACGCCGGCCCCGACTCCGGATCAGCGTCCTGAGCCGGTCGTCACGGTCATCGCCGTCAACACGGGTGGCCACGCTCTCGGCGGCTTCGTCGTGACCAGGGCAGTCGAGGAGCGCCTTGACGCTGGCCAGCTAGCGGCGTCCTTGGACACAACACCGCGAACCAGCACCACCACCGCAGCGAGAACAAACCTGATGATCATATAAGCCAGCGTTAGAGGCACCTCGCGAGGGTCTCAGCTACAGCAACCGCTCGCAGGCGAATCTCCAGGTCAAAGCCCCGGCCGAGTTTTCGAGCGGCACACGCTCAACTGATCCTCACACGTCTGCTCGGCGCAGCCTGCGTGGCAGGCAAGCGAAACGCCCCGCCTCCCTGCGAGAGGGAAAGCGGAGCGTCCACTGCGCTATTGCTCACAAGATCGGGGCCCGTATGAGCGTCATGGTCGAAGATCTGGCGGGCAACGGACAGGCATCTGCCCGTCAGCACTCCACATCAACTTGACGTTGGAGTTCCAGGAAGGCCGGCGGAAGGTGAACGCGCGCAAGTTCCAGGACTTCCTCAAGCAGCTCATGATCATCGCTGAGAATGTCGGCCTCGGTGCCGAGCTGTCAAGGCTCGGGTAACCGGATCGGCACAGTGGGTTTATGCACTGATCGGCGGGACCATCACACCACATGGGTGAGTCTTCGGTCATGAGACCGGGGGTTGATCAGAGGCTGCGGAGGATCTCAAGCGCTTGGTGTCGTACTCGTCTCGCCGGAACCCAGATAGGTGAAGTCGCTCACGTCCGCTCCGTGGTGTAGCGGACCACGCCTGCGCCGCCAGATGCCGCTGGGAGTGCGCCCGGGGCGCGGGGCCCGGGCGCAATGCCAGCCGTGACGCGCAGCCCCGGGCGCACACTGCAGATCCGATCTAGGGGACGGGGGTGAAGGCGATTATCTGCTGCTGGTAGTGGTGGGGGTTGGTGCCGTCGTCGAAGGTGCTCACCGAGGTCGTCACAGACGTGGAACCGACGGTGCTGTTGCCGAAGTAATCGCCGATGAACGTGGTCGGCCTGCCGGCGCTGCTGGAGTGCGGCGAATTCAGCTGCGGGTCCCAGCTGTGCGGGCTGATGCGGATGTTGTGGCCCTTGGGGGCCAAGGCCGGCGAGTAGAACTGGATGCTGGAGTTGACGCAGTAGTTGGCCGCGCCGTAAGGCGGGAGGGCGCCGGTGTAGTTCGGGTTCACGGTGTCCAGGGACAACCCGGCCGCCGTCGCTTCGCTACTTCCGCTCGCCGGGCACGCCAGCCGCCGGTCGTAGAACGCGACGCTGACCGTGCCATCGGCCGCTGCGTTGAGGTTGGGCTGGAACTCGTCGGCGGGCGAGGCGTTGTCGTTGACCTGGATCGGCGCCGACCAGGTCTGGCCGCCGTCGGTGGAGGTGGACACCAAGATGTTGGTCACCCCGCTGCTGTAGTCCTCCCAGGAGGTGTAGAGCGGGTAGTGCCCGTTCACTGTGACGGGACCGACCGTGAAGGTGTTCTCGATGCCGTCACGGAAGGTGGTGTTGGCGTAGGTGGCGCCGGGCGGGGTGATGGCGGAGGCCACGATGGCCGGGCCGGTGAAACTCGCCCCGCCGTCGGTGGACACGTCCACCCCAATGGTGTCGGTTGCGTGGCCGTTGGTGACCGGCGCTGCCGTCAATGTGGTGTAAAGGGTGCCGTCCGGTGCGACGTGCGGCAGCAGGTAGGTGTTCCCGCCGGGCTGCATGTTGCCGGTCGGCAGCCGGGCGGGACTCGACCAGTCGGTGTGCGAACCGTCGGCGTGCGCGTCGGCGTAGGAGATGTACGGCACGGGAGTCGGACTGTGGAAGTCGACCCACATCAGGTAGACGCGGTTGTAGTGCGGACTGGCCGGGTTGCTGTCGATCGCGATCCATTGCTTGTCCGGCTCGTTACCCCTGCTGTCGTAGGCCGCGACGATGTCGGGCTTCCCGCCGCGAGTCGTGATCCACTGGCCGGCGGCCGTGGCGCCGTGTGGGCGGACCGACACTGAGACCACCTCGGCGGCCTGCGCGGCATTGGGCTCCTGATTGGTGTTGGTCTTGTAGTCGTGCGACCCGCCGGCGTCGTAGAAGAACTGGTACGGCAGCACGAACTCGTAGTAGTTCCCGTAGCCGTCGAACGCGCCGACCGGATCGGTGTTGTCGGTCCAGCCCTCGTACCCGGGGACGTGTCCCTGCACCGGCCAGGTCGAACCTCCATCGAAGGACTCATAGAAGCCCAGCAAGTGGTTGTAGCCCTCCGCGCTGACGAACCACTTCGAGGACCCGATCAGGTGCCGCGGGTTTGTCGGATCGACGCGGATGTCGGACTCCGAGTGGTCTTTGACCTCCATCGGCGTCGCCGCCGGGTAACCCGGATTGCTGCCCGCCTGGGTCGCGTACGGGGTCGTGCCGACATCTTCGCCCGTGGTCGCACCGGGGCACGAGGTCATCCCGGTGTAGCCGTCGACAGGGCCGTTGCTGGTGAAGTACGGGACCTCAGGCCGGTAGCAACTGAGGCGCTGCGCGGTCGCATCGACCGTACGGACGTGGTTCGCCAAGTAGCTCGCCGCGTAGGCGGTGTCACTCTGCGCGCCCTGCGGGAAGGAGGACGAGGCCCCGGCCGTACCGGGTAGAGCCAAGGCCACGAACAGTGCCGTGGCAAAAAAGACGTGACGTGGAATCTTCATTGACGACCGCCTTGGGGAACACACCTCGGACAGACAGGCGCAGCGTACGTTCCTTCGACGGTTTTGTAGAAGATCAGAGGGTGTCCACGACCGGTCACCAAGCCTCGGCGACCGCCGAGCTGGTCCCAGTGAGGCGAGCTGACCAGCGCGCAGCCGGACGCTGCCCTGGACCAAACCTGGAGCGAGCCCAGCAATCCACTACAACTGACCGGGCTCCACCTCTGTCACCACGTCATCGACAGTGGGTCAGAACCCGGTCCTGTCAGTGGATGCGTTGGGTTCTGTTGTGGTCGGACGGTTCTTTGTCGTTGGAGTTCGTGATCGGTCTGTGTTGGGTTTGCCGCGTAGAAGACGGTGTTCCAGACTTTCCATGATCATTAGGAGTCCCATGACCGCGGGGATGAGAGCGAGCCAGGCGATCAAGTGATGCCTCTTTCCTTATCAGAAATTGTTCTCCGGTCGTGCTGGTGGTGGAGCAGGGTGCGGATGTCGCGCAGTCGGACCTAGGGTTCTTGCACCCACCGGCTCGGAACCGTTCGCAGGAGCGGTCCCCCCGCGAGCCGGCCGCCCACATCCGGTCGCGGCCATCACTAACTCAACTCCCTCCCCCGTTGCTCGCCATTGTGTGGACAGGCTCCGTCCCCTTCTTCCCTGCTCCACTCGTCTAAACGGCTACGGAGGCAGGAATCGGGCGCCGACCTGCGTCTGCCTTGATCCACCGAGGTACTGGAGTTCAGCGCCGCCGAGGTCGCTGAGCAGCTTGGGACCACGGTCACGGCCGTGAGCGGTGGATCTTGAGCGTCCGCCGCGGGTGCACCGACCGGCTACTGATCTTCTCCCAAAGCCATCTGGAAACCGACCTGAAGATCTACAAATTTTGAAGTCCTACAGGTCGCCGTCGTCTACCTCTGCCGGCGACCAGGCGGCGATGCTCTTGGCTACTGTCGCGCGAGCGTCGCGGCAGCGATCCGCCACGCGCTAACGAAATCTTTACCTCTTGCCCGGTTGGTTCTTAACCTCCCTTGACCGAGACTGCACGCAGGGCCCGGATCATCCGTGCAGACCCGAGGTGGGCTTGGCGCATGGCCCGCAGCCTCCGGACGGCCGTCAGGCGAAGGAGAACCCTACGGTGAAGACCACGGCGGAGCCCTGCCCCGGCGAACGGACCAGGGGAGGCTCTCGCCAGACGCTGCGGGTGCGGGTGCTAAGCCGCCTCGCCTCGCCGCGTACCCGGGTGGGACTGATGCTGCTCTGCATGTTCCTGAGCTGGTTCAGTTGGTCGATGGGGCGTGCTCTCACCGCCCCCGGGGGGGACAGCATCGCCGCGCGGGTCGCCGAATGGGCGCGCGATCACCATCTTGGGCCGGCCGTGACCTTGCTCGAACAGGCCACCTACACTCCGCCCAAGATCGGCGGCAGCCCGTCGATACCGGTCAACGACAGCACCACGCCGATGTCCGCGAACCCCCGGGCCCAGGCCACGCGCATTCCGCCACTCCTTGCCTCACCCGCAGGGCCGGCGTTGCCGGGCGAGGGTGCGTGGGGCGTGCTGGCCACCGTGCATGGGTCGCCCGCCATCTTCGGTACGCGACTGCGCCCTGACGCGGTGCACACCTCCTACCTGGCGGGCATCGTGTCGATGGACCAGCGGCTGACCCGCTTCGAACTGCACCCCGGCGCGCAGGAACCGGGGGCGGGGCACTGGCGGACCCCAACCTGGATCCCACCCCGGTCTCGCACCGGGCTGCTGGCCACGTTCAACGGCGGGTTCAAGCTGAACGCTTCGGGCGGGGGCTTTTATCTCAACGGTGCGGCCAAGGGTGCCCTCACCTCCTCGGCGGCGTCGCTGGTGTTCTACCGCGACGGGCACGTGGCCGTCGGGGCCTGGGGCCGTGACGTCTCGATGACCGATGCCGTCGTCGGAGTACGGCAGAACCTGCGCCTCATCGTCGACCAGGGGTCCATCCCGGCCTCAGTCGATAAGAACGTGCAGGGCGGCTGGGGCTTCACCCTCGGCGGCGCCTACCACGTATGGCGGTCGGGTGTCGGGGTGACCACCGATGGGCGGCTCGTGTTCGTCTACGGCCCGGCGCTGTCAGTGCACTCGCTTGCCAACCTGCTCAAGGAGGCGGACTGTATCGAAGCCATGCAACTGGACATCAATCCGGCATGGATGTCGTATATGTACTACACGCCCTCACCGGATCCCGCGAACCCGACGCCTGTCAAGTTCCTCGCGGGTCAGCAGCGGCCCGCTGACCGTTACTACTCGCCGAGCAGCCGTGACTTCACGGCCGTGTACACACGGTGACGGGCGCCGACCCGGCGGCAGTGATCGCCCCTCCCGCGGCGTGGCTGCGATGGCCGGTGGCCGTGCTCCGAACCGCGAGGCCGCACCAGTGGCCGAAGAATCTGATGGTGTTCGCCGCACCACTGTCCGGCGCGTCGCTGGGCCGTGACGACGGGATCGGGTACGGACTGGCCGCGGCGGGCGTGTTCGTTCTGGCCTCCGCGTCGGTCTACTCGGTCAACGACGTGCTGGACGCCAAACGCGATCGCCTGCATCCGCTCAAACGCCGTCGGCCGGTCGCGGCAGGCGAGTTGCCCACGACGCATGCGCTCACAGTGGCGGCCGTATGGTCGGTAGCGGCCCTGGCATTGGCGCTCTCGATCGGTTCGCCGGGCCTGGCCATCGTGGTGGGCGCCTACCTGGCCATTTCCCTCCTTTATTCGGCCTGGCTCAAGCACCTCCCGGTGGTCGAGCTGGGCCTGGTCGCCTCGGGTTTCGTGTTGCGTGCGCTCGGCGGCGCGGCGGCCACCCACGTTCCACCATCAGTATGGTTCCTGCTCGTCTGCAGCCTGGGCGCGTTCCTGGTTGCCATCGCCAAGCGCCATCTCGAACGGACCGGGCTGGCTGCGGCCGCACTGCACCGGCCGTCACTGCGTTGGTACCGGCCGTCCCTGCTCCGGACGGCCCAGCGGTGCGTCGCGGTGGCCGTGTGCGCGACCTATCTGCTGTGGGCACTCGATGCGACGACCGAGTGGAGGGCGTCCTGGCACCTGGCGAGTACTCTGCCGCTCGCCGCGGCGCTGGTCCGCTTCAACCGGCTCACCAAGAGACAGGACTTGGCAGCCGTCGAGGATCTCCTCCTCCAGGACCCGTTCATGGTCGGCTGCGAACTGACCTGGCTCTTGTTGTTCGTGATCGGACTCTGAGATGATCCCTGACTCGACGGAGCGGCACCCGGCCGGCCGCGACCGGGTGGTAACCGGCTGGGGACGGATCTCGCCGGCCCGCGTCCACGTCGTGGAAGGGCTGGACGCCGACCGCATCGCCGGCCTGATGGCCCGCAGGCCGAGCCGTGGCGTCATCGGTCGCGGAGCCGGGATGAGCTACGGCGACGCCGCGCAGAACGCCGGCGGTCTTGTGCTGATGCCCGGCACCGGTCCGCCGATCCAGATCGACCCGAGCGCCGGCACGGTGACCGCACCGGCCTCGACGACCTTCACCGAGCTGCTCACCCGGCTGGTTCCCTATGGCCTGCTGCCACCAGTGCTGCCGGGCACCCGCCACCTCACCCTCGGCGGCGCCGTGGCCGCGGATGTACACGGGAAAAACCAACTCTGCGATGGCGCCATCTCGGCCTGGATAGATGAGATCCAGCTGATTGACGGCACAGGTGGGCGGCGTGTGATCACCCCGTGCGGCAGCCCGGCGGAGTTCCGGGCAACGGTCGGCGGAATGGGCCTTACCGGGATCATCACCGCCGTCACCCTCCGGCTGACGCGCATCCGCAGCGCACTGCTGCGGGTCGCCCGGCGACGTGCGCTGGACCTCGATGCCCTGATGTCGGCGCTGGACACCAACTCTGGCCGGTACGGTGTCGCCTGGATCGACACGACGGCGACCGGCCGCTCGTTCGGGCGGGGGGTGCTGGAGGCGGCCGATCATCTGGACGCGCCAGATCCGCGGCACGAGCAGGACGGTCTGGTGTACAGGATCGGAAGGGTGCCGCGTGCGCCGGCATTGCCCTTCGGCCCCGTCACCCCGCTGACCGCACGCGCCTTCAACTCCCTGTGGTTCCGGCGAGCTCCTACCGAGGACATCGCCGTCCAGGATCTACCGACCTTCTTCCACCGACTCGACGCGCTGGCAGGGTGGAATCGCACCCTCGGCCCGCATGGGTTCCTGCAATATCAGTTCATGGTTCCCGAGGATGCCTACACGATGGTCGCAGAAGTACTCCACGCGCTGCGGCGGCACCGGGCGGCGCCGTTCCTCGGAACACTTAAGCGGTTCGGGCCTGCTACCGGCGGCCCACTGTCCTTTCCCGGTCCCGGCTGGTCCCTCGCAGTGGACATGCCGGACGGCGGAACGTCATTGCGGACGGTCCTGGACGGCTTGGACCAGCGGATTGCCGAGGTCGGCGGCCGGCTGTATCTGGCCAAGGACGCCCGCTTGGGCCGGACCGCCTTCAACACGATGTACGGGCCGCTCACCGAATGGCGCGCCACCCGGGCCGCGCTCGACCCCGCCAGGGTCCTGCGCTCGGACCTCGGCCGACGGCTCGGGCTGCTGGAGGAGGCAGGATGACGCTGAGCGCGCACGGCCGACCGGCCCGGATCCTGCTGCTCGGCGGGACCAGCGAGATCGGGCTGGAGATCATCGCTGCGCTGCGCCTGCCGGAGGAGACGGAGATCATCCTGGCCGGCCGGGACGAGGGGCGTCTGACCGCCGCGGCCAAGGCGATTCCAAGCCCGGTCCGTACGGTCCGCTACGACGCCACCGCCGTGGTCGGCCATCAGGCCCTCATCGACGAGTTGTTCGACCTAGGTGAGCTCGACCTGGTCATCTCTGCCGCCGGCATGCTGATCCCACAGGTTGAACTCGACACCGACCCACGGCTCGCCGGCGTCATGATGCAGACCAACCTGACCGGACATGTGACCACACTGCTGGCAGTCGCCCACCGGATGCGCGCGCAAGGACACGGCACCATCGTGGTGCTCTCCTCGATAGCGGCCATCCGGCCCCGGAAGGCCAACTTCGTGTACGGCGCCGGCAAGGCCGGTCTGGACGCCTTCGCCCGGGGACTGGCCGACTCGCTGCACGAAACCGGGGTACGTGTCCTGCTCGTCCGCCCGGGTTTCGTGATCGGTACGATGACCGCCGGGATGCCCGCCGCACCGCTCGCCACCACCGCGCCCGCCGTCGGAGCGGCCGTCGCCGCCGCACTCTCCGGGAACGGGCGGACGGTCTGGGTGCCGCGGCGCCTGGCCGTCCTCGCCGCCCTCATGAAGCTGGTTCCTCGGTCGATCTGGCGCAGACTTCCGCGCTGACGTCCCGATCTCCGAGCCGTTAGTGTGGCCCCCGCCTTCTACTGATCTCCTCCCAACGCCATCTGGAAGCGATCCTGAAGATCTACACCAGCCACTTCAACGGCCATCGTCCACACCGGTCCTTGGCCTAACGACCCCACTCCCCCCGCCCGAGGTGCTCTCGACCGGCGGCAACGTCGCCGTTCACCGGGCACGACTCCTCGGGGCCTGATCAACGAATGCCGCTACGCCGCACGACGATCACCACTCCGGATCGGCACGAACCTCCAGGCCACAACCCAAACTCGAATATTGAAGCCCTACAGGCAGCGTACCCAGCTCGCATAGGGTGACCGAGTTTTCGGCGCCGATAGGCTCCCATCTCAAAGCGCGGAGACCGGCGCCGCGAAGACGCGACGCCGGTCTCCGGTCCGAGTCAGAACCTGCCGGTCGCGGTGACTACGTCCTCCTGGTTGATCGGGGTGGGCACGAATTGCGCCCCGTAGAACCACACGACCTTCTGCTGGTTGTTGCTGTCGGTGAAGAGCGCGTGCATCGTCCCGTCCGACCCAACGGTCAGGTCGGTGTAGTCCCCGAAGAATCCGCCGCCGAACCCATTGCGGGTGTTGATCGGGTGCGTGCTCATCGTCTTGGTGACCCCGGTGATGACGTCCGTGGCCACGTAGTCGAGACGGGTGTTGTGGATGTACGGGCCGAGCACGTCACAGCTGATCCGGCCGACAGGCGGCGGCTGCGACGACGCGCAGGTCTGCCACGGCGACACCGTGTCACCGCGGTAGGCGCCGAGGTAAACGTGGCCGTCGGGGCCGACTCCGGCGGCGGGGAAGATGTCCTCGACGGGTCCGGCGGGGCTGGGTGCGGACAACGTTCCGCCGCCGGGCTGGCTGGCGGGGTACCCGGTCGGCGTGCGGACGGCGGACGTGAACACCCGGGCCGGGGAGGTCCAGGTTGTCCCGCCGTCGGAGGACTTGCTGTAGACGGCAGTCGAGGCCCCGCCGGAGATGGTCGTCCAGGTCGCGTACAGGTCGCCGTTGGGTGCAGCCGCAGCGGCCGGGAAGCTGTTGACGCGGAAGGCCGTATCGTGCAGGGGGTTGCTGTCGGCGAGCTGGGCTACGGCGGCCGGTGTGCTCCAGGAGGCACCGCCGTCGGTGGACTTGACCATATAGGTGGAGTCCAGCGCATCCTGCCTCTTCGCGCCGTCCCAGAAGACATACAGCGTGCCATCTGGTCCGACGACTGGACGCGACCCCTGCCCGTAGAGGACGTTGCCGGAGATCAGTTTCGGTGTGGTGAAGGTCCGCCCGCCATCACTGGAGGACACGAACGCGATAGGCGACTGCACGTATGCGCCGGTCTGCGGGTTGAAGATGAAGCGGGTCGAGGTCACGTAGACGCGGTCGCGGAACGGGCTGGACACATGCGAGTCGACCGCGATCCATTCCTTGTCGTTGAAGACAGCAGGGGATGTCGTCTGGTTGATGAAGGTCGGCGCGCCCCAGTTGAGGCTGCCGTTGCCGGTGAACGTGCCCTTGCTGACAGTCACGGTGTTCGGCGCGCTAGACCGGTTGAACCCGAGTCCTGCGTAGTACACCTGGCCCCGGCTGTCGAACGCGACCGCCGGGTCGCCGCCGGCGTCGTACTGACCGCCGGCCAGCCGGGTCACCCCGGGGATGAGGGTCCCCAGGTGGGTCGGATCGGAGGATGTGCAGCACCAGGTGGCACCGCCGTCGTTGCTCGCGTACGTACCCGAGTACCCGTCGCCGAGAGCACTGCACGGTGTACCGGAGATCGTGCAGGTCCACGTTCTGCTGGCGTACTCGTTCGCGGATGCGACGACGCGGTTGGGGTTGTTGGGATCGACCGCGATCGCCGTCTCGTTCTGCGGAGCGCCCGCCGTGTCCTGGTTCACCGTGACGGCGGGGGCGAGCACCGAACTGCCATCCAGCGGGCTGCCCGGCACGAACGTCGGGGAGATCGGGGCCGCAGGAGCCGACGACAGCCCCGGGTCAGCGGCCTCCTCCTCAATGAACGACGAGAAGCGGATCTGCAAACCGGCCGTCCCGTGCAGGGACGCCACCTTGCCTGCCAGGGTCGTGATGTCGTACTTGGGGCTCGATGCGGCCTGCGCGGGAGCCAACGGGAAAGCAGCAGCGACGGCCAGTGCCGCCGTTACTGCCAGTACCAGGGAACGCCTCAAGAAATCCTCCACGATAGGGCAAACCGACCTCCGAACCGGAAGTCACTGGAACAGACGGTTATGGTGCATTTGTAGTCCCTTGATCGCCCCCAAGGAAGATCGACGGGCAGATCAATCACCGGCCTACGCACACCCCTCGTGTTTCGCACTTCTGAATGATCATGTTCCTGCGGCTGCCCGGGGCAGCTGGCCTGCGCGGATATCTTCGGGTTCTGGCAGGTCGGTGCCTGGGTGCCGGAATCTGTGGGCGATAATCACGCGGCGGAGCTTGACGATCATGTCGTCGAAGGACGGCTCGGCCTTGGTGGCGTACCAGCGAGCCCGTGCCCGGCGTTCTTTCGCGTCGGCTGCGTGGAGTCCGGCGGTGGCGTACCAGAGCACCGTGATGCTGTAGCAGAACAAGCCGAACGGCACGGCCGGTTCAATGGCGGGGCGGACCCGGTTGCGAGCCTGCCCGACACCGAGGATCTGGCGCGCGTCACATGGCGGGCGAACGCCACCGAAACCTCTCCTGAGATCCTGGGTGCTTCGAAGTTCACGCTCACCGAGCTACTGGTGCACGACTCTCACCGGGGTCGCGGTATCGGCGGCTCGCTCCTCCAGCGGCTCCTCACCGACAGGGACGAGGAGTACGCCACGCTTGCCGCCCGCGAGAAGTGCGCGAGAAGTGCGCGAGGCAGAGCGACACGAACACCAACCGGAACACCCGATGCTGCTTGCCCAGATCGGTGTAGCCGACGGCGTCCCCAAAACCTCACGGCACCTCGACTGACCGAGACGCCCACGGAACCTTTGCGCATCCTCGGCAGGCGTACACGGGCCGCTGGTCGGGGAGTACCCCAACGCGCGCCTGCGGCAGCGGCCACCGTTTGTGGCAGGACACGCAGGCGACACCGGTGCGCTGGGCCCGGGTGAGCGGTCCAGGGTCCCAGACGACCTCGGAGGGGGCTGAAGAGGAGTTCATGTCGCGGTGCTCCGGTGACCTGGTCGGCGAGCCGATCCCATTCGTAGATCGGCCAGCACGGCTTACCCCGAAATCACGACGGCATTCCTGGGATGGGTCCGAGCCGTGGCGTCAGAAGTCACCGTCGAGCCGCCGTATGTGCTCTTCCCACCCATCACCGCGGCCGCGGCGGAGCATCCGACGGTGCCGCTGGCCGATTCCCGACTTGCACGGGGACCCCTCGCGGGGCCTCACGACGGCCAATTCCGGGCAGGCTGCGAGCAGCCCGTCCGCCAGTCCAGGCTACGAGGCCCCGCCCCCGCGCAAGTCCGGAACCGTCCAGCTCCAACCTGCAGGTGATCCCGGGGCGAGCATCCCCGCCGCCTGCGCCTGCGCCCGGGATCGTGTCTCAGAAAGCCACGTGGGTCAGCGGTCCGAAGCGGGATCGCACACGGGCAGGCGCAGGACGAAGCGGGCTCCGCGTTCGCTGTCCTGGAGGGTCAAGGTGCCCTGGTGGGCTTCGGCGATCTCGCGTGCAATCGCCAGCCCCAACCCGGTCCCCCCTGCATCCCGGTCGCGTGAGGCCTCCAGCCGGGTGAAGCGGTCAAAGACCACCTCCCGGTGTTCAGGGGCGATACCGGCGCCGTCGTCAATGACCTCCAGGGTCGCCATGGATCCGCCGGCGCGCACGATGACCGTGATCTTTGAGGTGGCGTGGCGTTCGGCGTTGTCGAGCAGGTTGACCAGCACCCGGATGATCTGCAGCCGGTCACAGTTGATGAAGACGTTCTCGCGGAAATCCCTGATGATCTCCACCCGGTAGGTCCGGCGGTCCAGTTCGCTGTCGACCAGCCGGCCCAGATCGGTCGCCTCGTGGGCAAGGGGGGCGCGGGCGTCCAGCCGGGCCAGGGTTAGCAGGTCGGTGACGATCGCCTGAAGCCGGTCGAGGCTGGCCTCCTGGGCATCGGCCATTTTGGGCCAGTCGGTCTCGTCGGGGTGGAGTTTCGCTTCTTCGACCTGGACTCGCATGGCGGTGATCGGGCTGCGCAGGTCATGGGAGGCGTCCGAGGTGAACCGCCGCAGCTGCCGGTAGGCGCCCTCGAGACGGTCCAGGGTGTCGTTCACCGTTTCGGCCAGAAGCTTGAGCTCTTCCTGATTGTTGCTGGCCACCGGGACCCGGCGGTCGAGGCCGGTGGCGGTGATCTCCGCCAGTTCCCTCCGGATGGCGTTCACCGCAGTCATGTCATTGTCGACCACACGGAAAGTCCCGACGGCCACCATCGCGGTCATCAGCAGGGACACGCCGATCGCAGAGAACAGCGCTGTGGCGTCCCCGTACCAGGGGACCACTGGAACCGCCACGTAGAGCACCCAGATCCCATCCGGCGGATAGACCTTGTACGAGACGACGGTCATGCAGCCCTTCAGCCCGGCCGGAGGGCACAGCACCCGTGCGGCGCGCACGTCCCTGTCGATCGAACGGAAGGTGGCCATCGGCGGCTTGCCGACGAGGTGCCGGGTCGCCGCGACCACCCGGCCGTGTGCGTCCACGACCTGAATCGCCTCGCCCTTGCTGCCCGGCAGCACGGACGGGAGGGGACCCTGTCTGATGAGGGGCACCACTCGATCCCAGGCCCCGGTGGCCCGAGCTTGGGTCGCATCGGCCTCCTGGCCGCCCGCAAAGACGAGGAAGAGCACACTAACCCCGATGCACACCAGTGCCGCGACAGCAGAATACCCCAATGTCCTACGAGCCAGAATCGATGACCGGTTCCAGTTCAACAGCTGACCCCCCGAACGTAAGCTGCTCACCTCCTACAGGCCAAAACCGCGATATCTGGCCATAACATCCCGAAGCAAGGCAAAGTTTTGGGGTAGGTCGGCAAGGGACTGCAGCCTCCGGCGGGTGGCGGGTGGCGGGTGGCGGTTTGGCAAAGCGACGCTGCGCTTGCCGAGAACTCCAACCATGCACGTCAGGCTGCATGCACGGACGGAGTGAGCGCCCCACAGGCCCCATCCTGCGGCCGGTCTTCAGGAGGAACCGCTGAAGACCGGCCGCAGAAGGGGAGGATCACGTGCATCACTATCGCCGCAGATACCTCGTGGGAGAGTAGTGCGTGGGCAGCGTCGAAATGTTGCCGTGCAGGCCGAAGTGGGTCATCATCGTCCGGTACTTATGTCCCCCGGTCCTCATCGTGGCCTTGTCCAGGACGTAGATCGAGTAGGTACCGTCGCTGTTCTGCGTACCGGTGCTGTGACTGACGGTCGGCGACCCCAGATTCTTCCAGTCCGCTCCAACAAGGATCTGGATCTGGGCAGCGGTGTTGGCTTCGTCGAGCCTGTCCGAACACCGGACGAGGGCGTACCCACGGACTTCTGGTTTCCTCGGTGACCAGGGCGTTCCCTTCGATATGCCCGAGGGGCCGTTCCACCAGCTACAAGTGATGTGATGCCGGGGTTGCACCACCCCGTCTGCCAGAACCGGTCCGGCTCCGCCGGCCAGCACGGCCGCCGCAGCGGAAAATGTAATCGCGAGCTTGCGAATCATCCAGTGTTTCCCATCGGTTCGGTGGCATCTCTCTGCCGTTACTGAAGCTGTCGGCCACGTCCAAGCGGGTGGTGTATGAGACGACCACCGCGTGATCCATTCCAATTTAAGCAGATATTGCATCAATAGTCACTTCTGCACCACAAGTAACAGTGGCGTCGGGATTGGTGGTGGCGGCCTTACGGCATTCGGCGAGGATCTCCAGGCCCATATAGCGGCGGCCTTCCTCCCATTCATCGTTCTGCTCGGCGAGCACTGCGCCGATGAGGCGGACGATCGCTTGCCGGTCGGGGAAGATGGCGACGACGTCGGTCCGGCGTCTGACCTCTTTGTTCAGGCGCTCCTGGGGGTTGTTGGACCAGATCTGCTTCGATACCGACTTGGGGAAGGCAGCCAAGGCCAGGAGGTCCTCACGGGCCTCGTCCAGGTGCGTGGCAGCGGCCGGGTACTCGGTCTCCAGCGCAGCCACGAGCCGGCGGTGCTGGGCGAAAACGGCGTCGCGGTCGGGCTATTCGAACACGGTCCGCACATCGTTTTTAGGTGGCTGAGTGGCTCTCGGGCTGGCGGTGTCGGGCATCGAGCTTCTGGTCCTCGGTCGTGGTTTCTGTAGGTTCGTTGATGGTGGCTGGGGTGGTGAACTGGGCGCTGGTTGGTGCGGGGTGGGGTAGGGGGTGTGCGGCTTCGGGTCGTAGCCCGTCGAAGATCAGGCTTGTGTAGCGTCGCCATAGGTCCGGGGCGGCGTCGCCTACCGGTGCGGCGGCCTGGCATGCGGCGCCGATCAGTAGAACGATGTCGTGTCCGGTGATGTCGTCGCGTACGGCACCTTGCTGGCGGGCTCGGTCGGTGAGTGCTTGGGCGACCTTGGATAGGCGGTCGCTGGCGGCGCGGATCGTGGGATCGCTGCGGGTGGTTCCAGTGGCCGCCTGGCAGAAGGAGCGGTCGTGGGCGTGCAGTTCGACGCCGGCGGTCATGAACTGCAGCAGGGCGGATGCCGGGTCGGCGCAGTCCAGCAGGGACGTGCCGGTCGCGGCCAGCTCGTCGAGTTTGTCCTGCAGGATCGCGGCGACCAGCTGTTCTTTGGTGGCGAAATGGCGGAACACCGTCCCTTTGCCGATCCCGGCCCGAGCCGCGATCTGGGCGATCGAGGCGTCCACACCATGCTCGGCCAGCTCCGCGGCAGCCGCATCCAGCAGGAGCCGCCGGTTGCGGACGGCATCGGACCGCAACCCGTTCGGCGGTGATGTTCCCGTCATCTCTCCCCCGTCCCGCGCTCTCGGATGCCATCCTACCGCAAGCTGACCGTTCGGTCCGTTTCGTGCTACGTTCCCAACATGACCGGATGGTCCGTTTAGTTTCGGCAGGTGCCCACAGACAAACAGACCAAGAGAGGAACAGCGATGACCGAGACGATGAAGGCCGTGGTCGCCGAGGACTACGGGGCCCCAGAAGTGCTGACGGTCAAAGACGGGCCGATACCCCGGCCCGGGGCCGGTCAGATCCAGGTACGGGTGACGGCCACCGCGCTCAATCCCGCTGATCTCAGGACTCTCAGCGGGGTGCTGCGTGAGATGGCTCCGCTGGAGTTCCCGCACATACCGGGTATCGACTTCGCCGGCACGGTGACCCAGATCGGGGAAGAGGTCACCCGATTCGCCGTCGGCGACCAGGTGTTCGGCCTCGGCCTCCCCCGCGCGACAGCCGCCATGGCGACACTGCTTTCCTCTCCTCCTTCTCTGACCACGGGCACCATGGCCGAGTACGCGGTCTTCGACGCCGACACCCCCGGCCTCGCACTGCGCCCTGCAGACCTGGACGCCGAACATGCCGCGACCTTGGCCATCAGCGGCCTGACCTCGCTGTCGCTGCTGCGAGCCGGTGGCTTCCAGCCCGGCGAAACCGTCCTGGTCATCGGCGCGACAGGCGGTGTGGGCAGCACGGCGGTTCCGCTCCTGGCCGCGGCCAAGACCCACGTGATCGCCACCGCGACACCAGCCGACGAGCAATACGTCCGTGACCTGGGCGCGAACGAGGTGATCGACCACCATGCCGGCGACGCCATCACCGAGACACTGCGGCGCCACCCCACCGGCATCGACGCCATCATCAACCTCGCCCTCGCAGGCAATGACCTCATCGATGCCGGCCGCGCCATCCGGCCCGGCGGACGGCTGCTGAACATCGCCTACCCCAGCCCCGACCCCGGCGCCTTCGCCCGCGACGACCTCACCGTGGAGACCATCTTTGCCGTCGCTCGCCCCGGCGACCTGGAGGAACTGGCCGCACGGGCCATCGACGGAACGTTGCCCGCCGCTATCAGCCATCGGTACCGCCTGGACGACGGCGCACACGCATACCAGGACCTGGTCGACAAGCACACCCGCGGCAAACTGATCGTCCTCATCGACCATAAAACCTGACTTGACGCCCCTGCGCGGAGCCGACCGGCACGCACCATGCCACACAGAGGCGGGGAAACACCGCAGACGCGGAGCCCGAACCTTTCGGGCTCCGCGTCTGCGGAAGGCGGCAACATTGCAGCCGCGTTGCATCCGGGGCCCGTCCGCACGACCCCGGATCAGCCCCGGCTCAGGGGTAGGCGACCACGTCGCTCGGTCCCTGGTAGGTCGGCGTCACCGGGTCACCGGCCCCGTTGATCACGTGGTCGATCGTCCCCGCCTTGTTGAGCGAAACGGTGACCAGGTCGTGCATCCGCACCCCCGACGCCACCGGCACCTCAAAGGCGTTCGCGGCGTGCAGGCTCGGGTTGACGTTGGTGTAGATGTAGCTGCCCAGGCCCCACGCCTCGTGCGTCTGCACGCGGTCGGCGACCTTGTAGGCGGCCCAGCCGTTCACGCCGTGGTGCTGCCAGGCCGCCTGGTCAGGCGCGTCGTACGGCAGCTCGTTCTGGAAGAACACCGTCCGGCCGCGCTCGCCGTTCCAGACGACGTTGTACTTCTGGTAGTGCTCGACGAACAGGCCGGTCGCGGTCACGTCGTCGCCGTTGACGACGACGCCAGTGTCGGCCGTGTTCTGCGTCCACCCCACCCCAGTCCCGTGGTCGGCGCGCCACGCCCAGATGTGGTCGAGGATCGTCTGGTCGCTGTTGACCTCGAGGCTGGTCGCGGCCTTGCCCAGGTGCGGCCCGCCGATGCGGAAGAAGACGTCCTGCAGGGCGGTCGGGTCGGCCGCGCTGGCCACGTGCGGCCCACCCTTGGCGTGCGGCGTGCCCACCCGCAGCAGCGCCGGGGACTCGACCGGCCCGGCGTCGATGGTCAGGCCGGCGATGTCGACGCCCTGCACGTCGGCGACGGTGAGGGGGACGGCGCCGTCCTGCGCCGTCAGGGTCGCCAGGCCCAGACCGAGCACGACGGTGCCGGCGCGCTGGACCGCGATGCTCCGCGCGACGTCGTAGACGCCCGGGGTGAGCAGCAGGTTGCGCCCCTGCGCGAGCGCCGAGTTGATCTTCGCAATCCGATCCGAGGGGTGTGCGACGAAGAAAGTGCTCAGCGGCAACGAGCGGCCCGGGGTCGGACCAGCCTGCCACGTGGTGCCCTTCGAGTCCCGCTCGGCGCTCGGGACGAAGACGTTGTACGCGCCGGAGCCGTCGAGGTAGAGGTACGGCTTCTCCTTCGACACAGGGGTGGTCGCCAGCGTCGTGTACGGCGGCTTGGGGAAGGACTGCGCCGGCGCGCCGACCACTCCGGAGAACACCTGGTTCCAGACGCCGTTGCTCCAGCCGCCGATGCTGCTGTCGCGCGTGTAGAACTGCTGCTGGGATCCGTTGACGATCGACTTCGCGGTCGCGGAATCGGCGATGAAGCCGCCGCTGGCATATTGCGGCCCGGCGGTGCAGTAGTCCATAAGCGTGGTGTTGCCGGTGATGTTCACCCGGCGCAACGGCGCGGCCTGCGACACCGCCCAGAACTCGGTGTTCGTGCGGCACCCGGACCCACCGGTCGGATTGATCGACAGATTCGACAGCGAGCGCCAGAAGTTGTCCAGCGCGATGCAGTTGTTCGCCGCCAGGCAGCGGTTGAAGACGTCGACCGAGCCGTTGATCGTCACGTCTGTCGGCGACTGGCCGAGGCCGGCGACCTCGGTGTAGTAGCCGACCTGGAACTTGAGGGGATGGGCCACGGACCCGTACACGCCCGGCTTGAACAGCAGGGCGTAGCGCTGGGTACCCATCTCATTGTCGACCTGCCGCTGGCTGACCGCGTCCACGGCCGCCTGCACGTCCGACTGCGGCATGCCGGGGTCGAAGACGAGCACGTTCGGGCCGAGGTCCGCGCCGGCCGACGGCACCGCGGCAGCGACCCCGCCGGGGAGCACGGCGGCCAGGAGGGCGACGGCCAGGGCGACGGCGCCCACCACCCGGCGGGACAGGAGCCCGGGGCGACGGTGCCCCGGGCCGGTCATGCGGCCTCGCGCCGCGCGAATGTGCATCGGGAGTATGGCCTGCCTCTGGTCTCGGCGGAGCTCCGCCCGCGGCGTGCGGACGGGGCGGCGGAACGCATGCGTCCGCGGCCACAATTTAAGGCATAAAATAAGTCGCCGGACATGGCCCTTGCCTGCTGGTTTTTCGTCCGGTTCCGGCCAGTACTTCAGGGATTGATGTGTCGAGACGCTGCCTAGGCTGCCGCAATCTGGAGGGCTTCGTATCGAGGCGCAGGCTGACCGGTCCGGCGCTCAGCGGGCCGGCCGTGAACCGGCCGAGCGGGTCGGCGCGCACGGTGATCGTACGGTCCTGGCCGCGGACCTCGAGGTCGACCTGCTGCTCGGGGATCAGCCGGCCCACTATCCGGTCTCCGGACAGCTCCACCTCGATGGTCGCGGTGCCGGTGTCACCCGATGATCCGCCGCGGCGTCCACAAGAGCGTCCAGTCACTGGAGAAACAGATCCGCGACTGGAAGGAAGACCACGAAACCGTTCGTGTGGAAGAAGACCACCGAAGAGATCCTCGACTCCTCTGAGCCGTATCTACAGCGAATTCCAGGCGCAGGACATTAGCTTCCGGACCTTGAATACCCTGTGGGATGCGGAAACCCGTCGATCCAACGGCATCATGGTCTCCTCATAGTTTGCCGTTTCGAGGTGTTGACTCGTGCGAACAGCGGCGGCTAACGTCCGCAATTACTTTCGAAAGTGCGTTTACTTCTTGCATACTTCCGGTTCAAGCTTTCCGGCTCAAGGAGGAGACCCATGCTGGTGGGGGCTCATCGGGGTGGGCGGCTGCGTAGACGCGCGGCGCTTCTGGGGCTGGTTGCCATGGTCGGCGGGGTCGGGGCGGTGCCGTCGGCGGCGCCGAAGGCAGCGGCCAACGCCACCCAGTGTCCATGGAAGGATGCTACGCAGTCGCCGGACCTGCGGGCGGGCGAGTTGGTCGCGGCGATGACCACCGACGAGAAGATCTCGATGCTGCACAGCGCCGAGCCGACGATGGTGGCCTACTACGGCACTGCTGGGCACGTCGCGGCCATCAGCAGGTTGTGCATCCCGGATCTGGTGCTCAACGACGCCGGTGCTGGAGTGGCTGATGGGCAGGTGAATACCACGGCGTTCCCGGCCGGCATAGCGCAGGCGGCCAGCTGGGACCGGTCGTTGCAGCACCGGTTTGGCGCCGGTTTGGGTTGGGAGGCCTGGCACAAAGGCATCGACGTGATGCTTGCGCCGGGGGTGAACATCGCCCGGGTGCCGATGAACGGGCGCAACTTCGAGTACGCCGGCGAGGATCCCTACCTGTCCGGGCAGACCGCAGCCGCGGAGATCCAGGGCATCCAGAGTCAGAACGTGATCGCCACCGTGAAGCACTACGCGGCGAACAGCCAGGAAACCAACCGGATGACGATCTCCTCCGACGTCAACGAGCGGACGTTGCACGAAATCTACCTGCCGGCGTTCGAGACCGCGGTCAAGCAGGGGCACGTGGGCTCGGTGATGTGCTCCTACAAC
>JAOPYK010000100.1 GCA_025964695.1 Streptosporangiaceae bacterium
GCCGTCCTCGGCCACCGACCCACCTGGGTTGTGGCAGATCTCCCAACGGTGTCCATTGGGGTCGCATAGATAGGCGTGGTGGCCGCCGGACGCCGCCTTCTGCGGCTCCTTGAGACTGTCGCTCCCACCTTCCGGGCTCCGCGCGACAGCGGCATCCACTCAGCGCAGCCGGAGCGAGATCCCCGACGCCGCGGTGGACTACGTGGCTCGGCAGGTCGGCGTGCCGGCGACCGAACCGGCGTTCTGCGACTGGTCTGATGGCTTCTTTTGACTGTTGACGGCCGCCTACCGGTGTGCCTATAGTCAACATATCGATTGATAAAGAGATTGGTTGATAAGCATGGCGGTTGACGAGGTGGAGGAGCGGCTGGACCGCGCGTTCACCGCGCTGGGCGATCCCGTCCGGCGCGCGCTGGTCGCCCGGCTGTCCCGCGGCGACGCCACCGTGAACGAACTCGCCGAACCGTTCGCCATCACCAAGCAGGCGGTCTCCCGGCACATCCACGTGCTGGAGGCGGCGGGCCTGATCACCCGCAGCAAGGACGCCCAGCGGCGTCCCTGTCACCTGAACGCGGCCGCGCTGGAGCAGCTGACCAGCTGGATCGACACGTACCGGCTGGAGGTCGAGCGGCGGCACCGCAGGCTCGACGCGGTCCTGGAAACCATGAAGGAGCAGGAGAAATGAACGAGACCACGATCACCGCCCAGCCCGGCACCCCGTTCATCGAGGTCGTCCGGGAGTTCGACGCGCCCCGCGAGCGGGTGTTCCGGGCGTGGACCGACCCGGACCTGGTGCCGCAGTGGCTCGGCCCGCGCGGCATGACGATGAAGCTGTTCGAGTTCGACGCGAGCCCCGGCGGCAGCTACCACTACATCCACGCCGACGACCGCGGCGAGTACGGCTTCCGTGGCGTCTTCCACAATGTGGTCCCGGACGAGCTGATCATCCAGACGTTCGAGTACGAGGGCGCGCCGAACCAGGTCAGCCTCGAGACGATGACGTTCGAGGACCTCGGCGGCGGCCGCACCCGGGTGCACGGCCGCACCGTGTACACGACGGTCGAGAACCGCGACGCGATGGTCGCCAGCGGCATGGAACACGGCCTGCGCGACTCGATGGAGCGGCTGGAGGAGGTGCTGGCCCGATGACCGGCCAGGTGATCGTCGACATCACGATGTCGCTCGACGGATACGTGACCGCGCCCGGCGCGGACATCGCCCACGGCCTCGGCGTCGACGGCGAACCCCTGCACGACTGGGTGTTCTCCGGCACGCCCGAGGACGGCGGGATCCTCGACGACATGACCGCGCGCACCGGCGCCGTGATCATGGGCCGCCGCACGTTCGACGTCGTCGACGGCCCGCACGGCTGGAACGAGTCGGTCGGCTACGGTGCCGACCGCAACGCGCCACCACCGGTCTTCGTGGTCACCCACCAGGCACCGAAGACATGGCGGCTCGGCGACCGCTTCACCTTCGTCACCGACGGGCCGCACAGCGCCCTGGACCAGGCCCGCGCGGCGGCGGGCGACAAGGACGTCGTGGTCATGGGGGGCGGCGCCGTCTGTCACCAGTTCCTCGCCGCGGGCTTGGTGGACCTGCTGAACATCCACCTCTCGCCGATCGTGCTCGGCGCCGGCACGAGGCTGTTCCCAGCGCACGACGCGAAACGGCTGCGGCTGGAGCAGGTCGGCATCGTGTCCACCCCGTCGGCCCACCACCTGTCCTACCGGGTGATCACCTGAGCCTGCCGGAGGCTTGTGCCGATCCGCCCATGCAGCGATCCGTGTCTTGCGAGGTGGCAGCTGCTCGCGCGGCTCCGGCCAGACCGACCCCATGGCCGCCTTCACCGTCCGGAAGCCCACCCCGTACTTGCGCTGCAAGGCCCGGTTCGACAACCCCGCCCGGGCATCACGGCGGATCGCCGCGTACAGATCGACCTTGGACTTCAATGGCACCGGCGCCCCCACACCACGCAGAGCACCCCCAGAGTCCCACCGCAAGCACCCAAGTGGTATCAAACTCAGCGATATCACTCTCCGCCAACACCGGACGGTGTCGCCGCCAATCGACAACCGGTGTCAGCACTCACTGAAGTTTTTCAACGAAATGATCTCGTGAGGTGACTCGGCCCAGGGGATCTCGCGAGCCGCGATGAGTCCTGCGGCGTCCGGTGGTCGTAGTGTCGAGCCCGTTACCGAGGAGGACTTCTGATACGCAGAGTGACCTATTCGATGGGCGTCTCACTTGACGGCTACATCGTCGGGCCGGACAACGACTTCGCCTGGACTGCGCCCGACGAGGACGTCTTTCGCTTCGCCACCGACGAGATACGAGAGGTCGGCGTCCACCTGTTGGGACGACGGCTGTACGAGACGATGCTGTACTGGGAGACCGCCGACCAGGATCCGTCGCTCGACGACTCAATGCTCGAGTGGGCCGCGATCTGGAAGCCGCTCCCAAAGGTGGTGTTCTCCACCACGCTGTCGACGGTGCAGGGCAATGCCCGCCTGGCCTCCGGCAGCCTGGCGGAGGAGATCGAGCGGTTGCGAGCCGAGCCGGGGGAGGGCGACATCGCGATCGGTGGCGCGACTCTCGCCGCCGAGGCGGCTGCGTTGGGTCTCATCGACGAGTACCGGGCCAGGGTCTACCCGGTGCTGGTTGGCGGTGGCATTCCGTTCTTTCCCCAGCGCGAGCGCCGGGTGGATCTCGAACTCGTCGAGACCCGGACCTTCAGCTCGAGAGTCGTCTACCTCCGCTACCGCGTGGCGCGCTAGCCGGCTCGTCCGCCGAGGGGCCGAGGCGTACGGTTCAGGATCTCCTGTCGCGAGAGTCGGGCCGCCAGCTGCTCCTCCAGGTCATGGATTCCGGCGTCCTCCATGAGTGATCGGGCGTACGCCTCGTTCTGAAAAAGCCCGGGGATTAGCGACAGTTCATAGATCTTGAGCATGATCGCGCGGGCCTCATAGCTCACGTGCTCCTTAGGTCGGGGCGGTGCCCTCGTGGACCGCCAGCCTGGTCCGTACGGCCGGCGCCACCCGCGCGGCCGAGCTGATCCTGCTCGCCGAGACCTTCACCGCCGAGCAGGCTCTTGACTGGGGCATCGTCAACAGCGTGGTGGCCAAGGCCGATTTCGCCCAGAGCGTCGCCGAACTCGCCGCCCGCCTGGCCGCCGGTCCCACCCTCGCCTACGCCGAAGCCAAACGGGCCATCGCGATGGACTGGCGGCAGACCCTTGCACACGAGGCCGAGGCACAGGCCCGCCTGGGCCTCACGCAAGATCACCGCAATGCGGTCGGGTCCTTCCTCGCCAAGCGTCCCGCGGAGTTCACCGGCGCCTGACCGTATGCGAAGAAGCCCGGGCGGTCGTATAAGGCCGCCGGGGCCTCTTCGTCTCAGGATCAGGGCCAGTCGTAGAAACCTCGGCCGGTTTTGCGGCCGAGGCTGCCCTCCGCGACCTTGTCACGCAGGAGCTGGGGCGGAGCGAAGCGATCGCCGAGGGTGCTGTGCAGGTATTCGGCGATGGCGAGACGTACGTCCAGACCGACCAGGTCAGTGGAGCGCAGCGGGCCCATGGGATGGCGATAACCGAGCTCCATCGCGCGGTCGATGGATTCGGCGTCCGCGACGCCCTCCTCCAGCATCCGGATGGCCTCCAGGCCGAGCATCACGCCCAGTCGGCTGGTCGCGAAGCCGGGCGAGTCCCTGACGACGATCTCGGTCTTGCCCAGCGCCCGGATGGCCTGCACCACCGAGTGCAGGACCGGCTGGGCGGTCTGCGGCGCGGTGACGACCTCGACCAGTTTCGAGGCGGGCACCGGGTTGAAGAAGTGCATGCCGAGAAAACGTTCGGGACGGCGCAGGGCGGCGCCCAGTTCGACGATCGACAGCGAGCTGGTGTTGCTGGCCAGGATCGTGTCGTCGGAGACCACTGCCTCAGCAGCGGTGAGTACCTGAATCTTCACCTCGGGGATCTCCGGAACGGCCTCAACGACGAGATCCGCGTCGCCGGGCAGGTCGGCGATCCGGGTCAGCAGCGAGATCCGTGACAGCGCCTCCGCTGCGTCGGCCAGCTTGCCAAGCTCGACGGCCTTGTGCAGTCCGGCGCGGATCCGGCTGTGTGCGGCCGACGCGGCATCGGCGTCGCTCTCCACCACTGCCACCCGGCCGCCCGCCGCGGCGAAGATCTGGGCGATGCCCCCGCCCATGAGGCCTCCACCGATCACACCGACGCTCTTCACCATCATCGCCTCCGCTCGAGAAATGCCGACATCCGATCCTGCTTGTCCTGGCTATCGAACAGCACCGCCTGTGCAAGGTCGTCGGCGAGGGGATGCACGCCCTGCGCGTCGAGGACGAGTTTGGTCATCCGCAGCGCGGTCACGGAGAGACGCCCCATTCGGTCGATCACCTGGTGCGCGTGCCGCACCGGCTCGGCCACCACGTCCATGACCAGGCCGAGCCGGTGCGTCTCCGAGGCGCTCAACGTCTTGCCGGCCAGCAGTACCTGTTTGGCGGCGGACCTGCCGATCAGCTCACCCAGCCGCCAGCACGCGCCCGCCGCGGCCAGGATGCCCAGGCCCGGTTCCGGGTTCCCGAAGACGGCGCCGGGCCCGGCGATCCTCACATCGCAGGCGTAGGCGAGCTCCGCGCCGCCGCCGAGCGCGTGCCCGTCGACGGCCGCCACGGTCGGCAGCGGCAGCCGGGAGAGCCTGTCGAAGAGCCGGCTGTTGATGCCCTGCAGCGCCTCGTCCCGGCCCCGCGAACGCAGCTCGCCGATGTCGGCGCCCGCCGCGAAGGTACCAGCGTGGCCGGTGAGCAGCAGCGGCCTCGGCCGCGACTCCAGCAGCTCGCAGACGGCGTGCAGCTCGCGGACCATTTCCGCGTTGATCGCGTTGCGCGTCTCGGGCCGGTGCAGAGTCACGACGACCCGATCGTCTCGTTCTTCGATCAGCAGTGTCTTCATCGCACCTTCTCCACCAGCATGGCGACGCCCTGGCCGACGCCCACGCACAGGGCCGCCAAGCCGCGGTCGACGTCCTCGCGATGCATCCGGCCGAGCAGGGTGACCATGATCCGGGCTCCGGAGCAGCCGAGCGGATGGCCG
>JAOPYK010000129.1 GCA_025964695.1 Streptosporangiaceae bacterium
GCTGCCGATGCGGCGCGCGCTTGAGCTCGAGGGTGACCTCAACCACCTGCTGCAGACCAGCGCCGATCGAGCCGAGGGGCTCGCCGCCTTCTTCGCCAAACGGCCCGGCGTCTTCCACGGCGAGTAGCCATGGACATCACCCCCCTCCCCCTCGCCGGGCTGCACACCCACGTGCGGCACAGCGGAATCCGCAGCGTGGCGGCCGGAGAACTGCTGCAGCGGCTGGGCGCGCGGGTCGAGTACCACCGCGATCTTTCCGCCGACATCACGATCGGCCCCGATGGTGCCCACGCCGACCTCGTGGGTACCCCGCTCGGGGAGGTCGCGGGCCTACCGGCGGGTACCCTCGCCTATGCCAGCGGGGTGACACTGGCCGGTGCCGCGCTACTCGCGCTGCTGGGCGGCTCGCCCGTGGCCGTCGAGGAGCGCGCTGTGGCGGTACAGGTGCTGCTGCCACTGGTCCTCGCCGCCGCGTACGGCGTGGAGCACGCCGAGCCCGGTGGGCCGGTGGCCGTCCACGACGGCTATGTCTCACAGGACCTGGCCGGCGCGGACGACCTCGCCGCGTACGCACGGATGCTGGACACGATCGAACGCGCCGAGCGGGTGGCGGAGCGGGTCGCCGACGAGGGGCAGGCGTGGCGCCTGCCGGTCTGCCCTTACCGAACGCGCCGCGCCGGACAGTCCGCGGTCGTGACGACGACGCCGGCCAGGACGGTGCGGACGATGTCGGCACGGCGGGCCGGCTGGGCCCCGCTGGCCGGAGTGCGAGTCTGCGACCTGACCGCCATGTGGGCCGGGCCGCTGGCCACCTGGCTGCTCGCCGAGGCAGGCGCGGAAGTCGTCAAGATCGAGTCCGCGGCCCGTCCGGACGGGATGCGAGCGGCCGGCTCCGCTACGGTGGACGACGCACCGATGTACCGCGCGCTGAACCGCCGCAAGCGGATCCGCGATCTGGATCTGCGCGGCGCGGCCGGTCGCGTCGAATTGGCCGGCCTGGTGCGCTCCACCGACCTGGTGATCGACAACTTCTCCCGGCGCGTCATGCCCAACCTCGGCTTCAGTCCGGACCGGCTGCGCGTCCTCAATCCGGCGGTGGCGACCCTCTCGATGCCCGCGTTCCCGGGCGGTCACCCGTGGCAGGTCGCATTCGGCCCAGGCATCCACGCCATGTGCGGGCTCGGCGACGTCGGCGACGGCCGGCTCGCCGCGCCGGTCGTGGCCTACCCGGACGCACTGGCCGGGCTGACAGCATTCACGACGTGCCTCGCGACACTCGTCGCAGCGCGCCTCGGCGGAGCGAGCGCGCACCGCGAAGTGACCCTCTATGAGTGCACCGCTCGGCTGGCGGATCTCTCCCCGGCGTCCGACCAGGTCGTGCGGCGCGATCCAGCACTGGCGGCACGGCTGCTCAGTGATCCGGAACTCGCCGATGACGGCTGGGACACCACCCCCGGCTTCCCACGTGCCCCCTTCGCCCCATCCGTCATGTCCACCCGGACGCGCGGTCAGGCCACCCGATGAACGAGCGGCTGCGGCTGGAGATCGACGACGACGGCGTCGCCGTTCTCACGCTCGCCCATCCCCCGCTGAACATCTACGACCTGCGGATGCGCGACGAGCTGATCGAGGTCTTCGCCGCGATCGCGGTGCATCCCGACGTCCGGGCCATGGTGCTCGCAGCCGACGGCAAACACTTCTCCGCGGGAGCCGACCTGAAGGAGTTCGGTACCGCGGAAAGCGTCCTCGCCGCCCGGCGTATCCGCTGGTCGCACGATCCGTGGACGCCGCTGTGGGAGCTCCCGCAGCCGACGGTCGTCGCACTGCACGGCTACGCGCTGGGCGCCGGCCTGGAGATGTCCCTGCTCTGCGACGTGCGCTGCGCGTCCGCCGACACCGTGCTGGGGCTGCCGGAGACCAGGCTCGGCATGCTGCCCTCGGCGGGCGGGACGCAGAGCCTGGCCAGGACGATCCCTCCGGGAGCGGCCGTCGGCGTGGTGATGCTCGGGGAGAACATGACCGCGGACGAGGCGCTGCGCCGCGGGATCATCGACATCATCGCCACCGATGTGGACGCCCACGCCCGCGCCATCGCCCGTTCGATGGCTTCGGCCGACTCCACGGTGAGCCGTATCGCGCGCCGCGCACTGCGCCTCGCCGATGACGTCCCACTCGAGGACGGCCTGCGGCAGGAGCGCCTCCTCGCCGCGCGGGCTCGGCGCGTCTGAGCCGCACCAGCCGCACCGCACCAGCCGCCGGAGGGCGCGGCGCGGGCCGGTCCGAATCAAGTGGTTTCGAGTGAACCGTCCGCCACGAGTTCGTCGATCTCCGCGTCGTCCATGCCGAGAATCTCGTGACAGATCTCGCGAGTATGCTCGGCGAGCAACGGCGCGCCGGACAGCCGCGGCGTCGGGATGGCCGCCGAGTGGAAGGCGGGTCCCTCGAACATGATCCTGCCGAGGCCCGGCTGGTCCAGCGGCCGCAGGTAGCCACGTGCGGCGAGGTGCGCGTCGCTGTAGACATCGGCTGCGTAGGCCACCCGGCCGGCCGGTACGCCAACCGCCTGCAGCAGCCTCATTACCTCCTCGTCCGAGCGCTCGGCCGTCCACGCCGACAGTTGGGCGTCAAGCTGATCCATCATCGCCAGCCGCCCCTTCACCGTGGCGAAGTATGGGTCCTGTGCCCATGTCGGGTCGCCGAGGGCCTCGCGCAGCCGCCGCCAATCGTCGTCGTCGCGCACGGTGATCGTGCACCAGCGCTCCTCGCCGGAACACCGGTACACGCCCCACGGCGCGCCGCGATCACTGCGATTGCCCATGGGTGACACCGAGCCTGGGCTCAGCCCCTCTTGCAGGAACGTGTCGGACAGCAGGTTCACCACGGCCTCGACCTGAGCCACCTCGAGGTGGGCGCCTTCGCCGTGCTCCGCGCGGGCCAGCAGGCTGGCGATCGCTCCGACGGCGCACATCCGGCCGACGAAATGATCGGGGTGGATAGCCGCGCTGCCGGGTGGCGGGCTTCCGTCCGGGAAGTTCCACAGGTACGTCATACCGCCGGCGGCGCGGGTGATCGGCCCGTAGCCGATCCAGTCCTTCCATGGTCCCTTGGAGCCCATCAACTGACTGCTCACCATCACCAGGCGCGGGTTGAGCCGGTGCACGGACTCGTAGTCCAGGCCCAGGGCCGCCATCACGCCGGTCGAGGTGTTCTCGATGAGCACATCGGCCCAGCGGACCAGCCGATGCATGACCGCGCGGCCACGCTCTTTCTTGGCATTGAGTCCGAGGCTGCGTTTGCACCGGTTGGAGGAGGCGAACGACGGGCTCATCAATCCGCCGGAGACGAGGCGGATGAAGTCGGGGTACGTTCGCGTCTCGACCTTGATCACGTCGGCGCCGTACTCGCCGAGCAGGCGGCCCACCTCCACGCCGACACCGCCGTGACCGAGGTCGAGCACACGCAGCCCCGCGAACGGCGGCGCCGCGGCCGCCGGGGCGGGGATCGCCTCGGCCCGGACATCCGGGCGGGGCCAGTCCACGTCGCCGGTGTGCTCGTCGGGCCGCGAAGCGCGCAGACGGTAACCGGCCCGCATGCCGTCGATCTCGAGGAAGCCCGACGCGAGCGGGCCACGCACGCCTGCGGTCACTTCGACATCGGCGAACGTACCCCGGTCGAGGTAGTGCGGTGTGACCAGTACCTCGGCGGGGCTGAGCACCGGGGCGATGACCACGCCGCGGCGCTGTCCCTCGTCGGCGAGCTCGGCGCTGGTCCGATCCTTGAACAACTCGATGTACAGCTCGTCGAGGACGTCCTCCTGGATGGACATGCGCGGCAGGAGCTGGTCCCAGTGCTCGTCCTGAAGGAACTCCGGCTCACCGAGCCAGGCTCGCATCGCGCGCCACTGCCGAACAGAGATGATCACTGTCCGGACCCAGCCGTCGGCGCACGGGAAGATCCTGTACACCGGGCCGGAGCCATTGCGCATCTCGTCGTACACGCCGCCGGTCGCGCTGATGTGGCTGTAATTCACCAGGGACCAGTCGCCGATCTGCGCCACCGCCTCGAAGGCGGACAGGTCGATGTGCTGACCGCGCCCGGTCTCGCGGCGCTGCCAGAGCGCGGCCAGAGCGGCGAAGGCACCCATGGTCGACGCGGTGTCGTACGCCAACGAACCGGGGGCGACCAGCGGCGGCTTGCCCAGAACGCCCGAGCGGGCCACGAGCCCGGCCATCGACTGCAGCACGTCGTCGGTCGCGGCGAAGTCGCGGTACGGGCCGGTGAGGCCGAAGTCGGTGATCGATACGATCACCAGGCGTGGGTGGCGTTCCAGCAGTTCCGCGTGGTCGAGGTTCAGCTCCGCGAGGGCACCTGGGGCATGGCCGTCCACCCAGACGTCGGCTCCGGTGAGCAGCCGGTCGAGGTAGGAGCGTCCAGATTCCCCGCGCAGGTCGGCGGTCACCCCGCGCTTGTTCGTGTTGCGCACAGCGAAGGACAGGCTCGTGCCGTCGGGCCCCAGCGGCGGGAACGTCCGCGAGAGCGCGCCGCCCGGTGGCTCCACCTTGATCACGTCCGCGCCCAGATCCGCCAGCAGCCGGGCGCACAGGTCACCGCGTCCATCGGTCGAATCCACGACCCGCGTGCCTTCCAGGGGCTGGTGGCGTGTATGCGGCATGCGTACCACTCCGAACTCTGGGGCGCTTGACTGAATGTAGATTCTAAGTACAACATTGGGGCCCCCACCACGTAAAGAGGGCACTCGCCTCTTGCGCTAACAAGAACTAGGTTCTAAAATCAGTTCATCAACGTGGCCACGACTGGCTCCAGAGGAGGCGGCGGATGAGCATGCCCACCGGCATCGGGATCATCGACACCATGATCGGCTTTCCCAACCGGGATATGCGAGAGGCGTACGCGTTCATCACGCGGCAGACCAAGGACCGCCAATCCACCGAGGAGTTCACCTTCCCAGCGGAGTACATGTTCAAGGACGTCCCCGAGAAGGGGCAGCTCGACGTCGCGGACCCGGTCGCGTACACCCTTGGCGAAATGGACAAATGGGGCGTCGAGCGCGGCCTGGTCGGCATCGGTGCCCAGGGCGGGGTGGGGGAGATCGCCGTCAAGCAGCACCCGGACCGGTTCATCCCCTCCTCGTCTTTCGACCCCAACGAGGGTTACCCGGCCATCCAAAAGCTCGTCCGCGAGTTCGAGACCTACAACGTCCGCGCGGTGGGCGTCTTCCCCGCCGGTACGTTCCCCCAGGTCGCCATCAACGACAAGAAGATGTACCCGCTCTACGCGAAGGCGATCGAGCTCGGCATACCGGTGTTCTGCACGGCCGGGGTCCCGGGGCCGCGACTGCGCATGGAGCCGCAGCGGGTGGAGCTCATCGACGAGGTCATGTACGACTTTCCCGAGCTGACCTTCGTGACCCGGCATGGCTGCGAGCCGTGGACCGACCTGGCGTGGAAGCTGATGCTCAAGTGGCCCGGGCTGCACTACTCGACCAGCGCGTTCGCACCGAAGTACTACCCGCCGAACATCGTCGACTACGCGAACACCCGAGGCAGCGACAAGATCATCTACGCCGGCTACTTCCCGATGGGCCTGTCCCTCGAACGGATCATGACCGAGCTACCGCAGGTCCCGTTCCGGGACGAGGTGTGGCCCAAGTTCCTGCGTGAGAACGCGTTGCGTGTCCTCGGGCTGGACAAGTAGCGGCACCGGACAGGCCATCGACTCCAGAATCGAGCGCAGATGCCCATCGACAAGGTTCACGCGTCCTTCGACGACGCCGTCGCCGACATCGCCAACGGCTCTGTCGTGCACATCGGTGGGTTCGGCACGGCCGCCGAGTACCCGAGCTACTTGATCGGTGCACTCGCGCGCAAGCACGTCACCGGCCTGACGATCACCGGCAACCACTCCGGCTTCAGCGA
>JAOPYK010000192.1 GCA_025964695.1 Streptosporangiaceae bacterium
GACGCCTACCGGGTTAGCTGACGGATTCGGGCTTGGAAGTCGCCCTACGGCGCACCTGGCGTGGGAGGAAGGCGCGCCGACTCACCCCTGGGCGGTATCGGGGACTCGGTCCCCGGGACTACCCGCGTGGGTCCCCGGCTCCGCGGGTATGCGGACTCGGCGGTCGGCGCCCGGGACGGGCGCCTCCACTGATTCAGAAATGGGAAACGTGCTGGGATCGGTACTGAGGAGTCGGTTCTGGCGGGGAAGCGGTCCGGCTGAGGGCGCGACGGCCGCTCAGCAGGGGCCTACCGCGCCAAGGAAGGTGTTCGAGCGGCAGGTGTTCGAACGGCAGGTGCTCGGGCGGCGGGCGCCTAGGAACGGACCGGCGAGACGGGTCCGGAGCGTTCGAAGGCGTCCGGGCAGGTGGCGATCCGGTCTGCGGGGTGCGTCAGGCTCCCGCCCGGCGGGGCGTGAAGCGCTGAGGGCGGGATTCCGGCGTCCGGCGGTCACGGCGGGGACCGGGGTCGCGGACCGGATACGGCGGGGGATCATGCTGGGGGTCTCGGGACGCGGGGTCGCGAGAAGAGCGTGGCGGGACAGGGGAGGTCTCCTTCTTCCAGACGCCTACCGGGTTAGCTGACGGATTCGGGCTTGGAAGTCGCCCTACGGCGCACCTGGCGTGGGAGGAAGGCGCGCCGACTCACCCCTGGGCGGTATCGGGGACTCGGTCCCCGGGACTACCCGCTTGGGTCCCCGGCTCCGCGCGATGGCGGACTCGGCGTTGCCGCTTCGGGCGTGAGCGGGATGGGGCCTGTACGGGGCCTCTCGAGGTTCCGATCACGACGAAGCGAACGCGATGTGAGGGAATGGATCGTCTCGCCCGACCCTGGATGCGGGCCGCCGTGCCGCCGCACTCCTGGGACGGAGCAGGTGCACGAGCAGACCGGGCCGGGCGATGGGAGTGTGACGCATGGGAGGCGCCCCAACCGGACATACAGTACCAAAAACCCTAGGCATGGCAAGTGACCTGCAAAAATAGAGCGGGCCGGGCAAAGCCCGGCCCGCTCTAACGTCTCATGCGGGGAATGTCAGGGACGGCCGCCGGACAGGAAATTGCCGTGCGAGGAGATGGTGCTGACCCGGACCTGGGTGCCGGTGTGCGCGGCCTCGATCATATTGTCGCCGCTGACGAAGATCGCCACATGACCGAGCCCCTGGAAGAAGACCAGGTCACCTGGCTGCAGGTTGGCACGCGAGACGTGGCGGGTGGCGTTGTACTGCGCCGCCGCGTTGTGCGGCAGGGACACGCCGCCCTGGCGCCAGGCCATCATCGTCAGGCCTGAGCAGTCGAAGGTGCTCGGGCCGGCGGAACCGTAGTGGTACCACTTGCCGAGCTGGGCGTAGGCGTAACTGAGGGCCGCCCGCGCGTTGCCGGTGGCGGGGCCGTTATAGGTGCCCCCGACGCTTCCACCGCCACCGCTGCCGCCGGAGGGGTTGCCGCCCGCCTGCTGGATCAGCGCCTTCTGCTTGGCCACGTCCTTGTCCAGGACGGCCTGCTGGCCCTTGATCTGGCTGACCTGTGCCTTGATCTGCGCCGTGGACTCCTTGACCTGGCCGAGCTCACGCTGCAGGCGCTGGGCGGAGAGCAGGAACTGACCGAGCTGCGAGGACCGGTTCTTGGACAGCTGAGAGAAGACGGCGACCTGGTCCAGCACGGTCTGCGGATTGCTGGCCGACAGGAACGTGGTGACATCGGTCATGTCACCGGACTTGTAAGCGCTGGCGGCCATCTCGGCGACGCGCTGGCGCATCCCGCTGTAGGTGGCCTGCTCCTGAGCCGCGGACGTCTTCACCGCCGCCAGCTTCTTCTGCGCCGCGGCAAGGTCGTCCTTGGCTTTGTTGTACTTCTGGTCCAGCTGACCGACCTGGTCGTTGAGCTGCTTGAGCTTCTTCTTCGCATCTGCGGCGGAGGGCTTGGATGCGGCCTGTGCGGTTCCGACCGGCAGCGCGAGTGTCGCCACCAGTGCGAGGCAGGCCGCGCTGCACATCTTGCGCGCACCGTCAATGACCACGACGCGGCACGCCCCTTTCATCCGGCTATCTCAGCGGATGACACTAGTGAGTAGCCACCTCCGTCACAACCGAAACACCAGGACTTATTGTTATTGCCGCCGAGTTGCACGCATCTTGTGTTCAGCGGGTCACGATGCGCGCTCATCCGGCCGCATCAGCCGCGCCGGGGAGATCAGCCCGGCGTCGGCCAGCACGGCCAGCGCCCGCCGCTCGCGCTCGTCGATGTCGGGCGGAAAACCGGCCGGTACGCCGGCCGGCTCGCCGAGCAGCGCGGTCACTACGCACTCGGGGCAACCCAGACCTCGCATCCGGCAGGTCGCGCACTCGATCAGCATGGTCTCTCCCTGTCTTCGAGATGCGACCGACAGTAGGAGGAGTGACCGACAGAAACGCGCTCAGCCGCGGCGCAGGCGCCGCAGCAGGAGGGCCGAGGAGGCGGGCCGCGCGTCCGCGCGGCGGGCCGCGTCGGCGACTTCGCGGTCGGAGGAGACCACCACCACAGCCCGCCCTTCGGGCTCGGCCCGGACCAGCTGCCCGATGAGCTCGTCGGCGGTCTGCCCGGGCCTGCTGAACAGCACGCGTACGCCGCGCGGGGCGGAGATCGCGACGGGCGCGTCGAGCTCCGCTCCGTCGAAGACGCAGGTGACCTCGGCGCGGGTCTGGGCGGCCAGCCCGCCGAGGCCGGACAGCAGCCGGGTCCGCTGGTCGGCCAGCGGCAGCTCGCCGTACCCGGTCTTGGTGACGTTGTAGCCGTCGACGATCAGATGGACCTGGGGCAGCGTCAGCAGCTGCTCCAGCAGCTGGGGGTCGTCGTCCGACAGCGCCCGGCCCGGGAGGGCGCGGTGGGCGAGCTTCTGCGGCTCGATGGCGCCGATGGTGTCCGCCGGGCGGCCGATCGTGGACGGCAGGGAGAGTTCGCGGCGGATGCCCTGGGCAGCGTCGACGAGCGCGTCGAGCAGCAGGCGCAGCCGTACGTCCTCGACGTTGCGGCCCTCCCGGGTCGCCCGGCGGGTGATCTCGGCGGCGGTCTCGGCCTGGGAGAGCCGGCCCCGCAGCCTGCGCAGTTCCTTCTCGGCCGCGGAGGTGGCGGCCGCGGCAGCCGTCCGCTCCTGACCCGCCTCCTCGGTGAGGGCCTCCGCCCGCTCCTGCGCCACCTTGGCCCTGGTGCGCGCCTCGTGCAGCCTGCGCCGCAGCTCGGCGGCCTCGATGCGCGCGTCCCGGAGCTCACCGCGGAGCTTGTCGATCTCATCGGCGCGGGCCGACCTGGCGGCCTCCAGCTGCTCCCGGAGCGCGGCCAGCTCACGGGCGGCCGCCTCCTCCTCCGCCGCCGAGGCGGACCTCTCGAGTTCCGCCCGGGCCGCCTCCACCTGGCCGGTCCAGCCCGCGGGCCGCAGCAGGTAGGCGACCGCGGCGACGTGCACGGGATCGGCGGCGCCGGGGACGTTGCCCGCCTCCAGGGCCGCGCTGAGCTCGGGGTTGGCCTCCCGCATCCGCGTGGCCACCTGATCGCGGAAGCCGGTGTCGCTGGCGAGCTGCGCGGCCAGAGGGGCGGCGGCCAGCTTGGCCCGTTTGCGCGGCTCGAACCGGGCGAACCTGCGCAGCGGCTGTGGGACCTCGTCGAAAGGGAGCGTTCCTATCAGCTCGGCGGCAGCCTCGACGACACGCTGCCGGACCGCTTCGGGGAGCGGCCGGTCGAGGTGTTCTTCCGAGCCGGTGTCGATGGTCTCGCTCCTTTGCCCTCACATGGCGATCGTTACAGGCGGCGAATCGAGGATAGCCGTGCGCACCCGGCCACCACCGGAATGTCGGGGGCACGCCGTACGGTTCCGGTCATGACGACCGGAGGCGGAATCCAGGGCACTCTCGACGATCTCGGCACGCCGCTGGCCGACGTGACGTTCGTGGTGGTCGACCTGGAGACGACAGGGGGGTCCCCGGCCGAGTCCGCCATCACCGAGATCGGCGCGGTCAAGGTCCGCGGCGGAGCGCATCTGGGAGATCTGGGCACGCTGGTCGACCCGGGCATGCCGATACCCCCCTTCATCACCGTGCTCACCGGCATCACCCAGCAGATGGTCGTCAAGGCTCCCACCATGGAGACCGTGCTGCCGGCGTTCCTGGAGTTCGCGCGCGGTTGCGTGCTGGTCGCTCACAACGCCCCCTTCGACATCGGGTTCCTGCGGGCGGCGTGCACCCGGCAGGGCTATCCCTGGCCGAGCTTCCCGGTGGTCGACACCGCGGACCTCGCCCGCCGCGTCCTGACCCGGGACGAGGTGCCCAACCACAAGCTCGGCACCCTCGCCCGGTTCTTCCGGTCCTCGACCGAGCCCGTGCACCGCGCGCTGGCCGACGCCCGTGCCACCGTCGACGTGCTGCACGGCCTGATCGAGCGGCTGGGCTCCTTCGGCGTCGGATCCCTGGAGGAGCTCAAGAGCTTCGCCAAGGCGCCCACCCCGGAGCAGCAGGCCAAACGCCATCTCGCCGACGGCATCCCCCGCGAACCCGGTGTCTACCTCTTCGAGGACGCCCGCGGCGAGATCCTCTACGTCGGCAAGAGCGGTGACCTGCGCTCCCGGGTCCGCTCGTACTTCACCGGTTCGGAGACCCGGCGGCGGGTGCGCGAGATGGTGGGACTCGCCGCGCGCGTCCGGCCCATCGTCTGCCCGACGGGCCTGGAGGCCGAGGTGCGCGAACTGCGGCTCATCGCGCGGCACAAGCCCCGCTACAACCGGCGGTCGCGCCATCCCGAGCGGGCACTGTGGCTCAAGCTGACCGTCGGCGAGCACTTCCCCCGGCTGTCCATCGTGCGGGACTGCCGGGACGACGGCTCGGCCTATCTGGGCCCCTTCAGCTCGACCCGGCTGGCCGAGGAGGCGCGGGCCGCCCTGCACGAGACCGTGCCGTTGCGCCAGTGCACCCAGCGGCTCACCCCCCGGCTGATCGACTCCGGCCGGGCACGCACCTGCGCCCTGGCCGAGCTCGGCCGGTGCGGTGCCCCGTGCGAGGGCCGGGAGACGACCGATCGCTATGCCCGGCACGTGGAGTCCGCCCGGTCGTTGATGGAGGGCGACGCCCGGCCCGTGGTGGCCTCCGCTCGGGCGCGCATCGAGCGGCTGGCCGGGGAGCTTCGCTTCGAGGAGGCCGGGACGCAGCGGGACCGGCTGGCCGCGTTCATCCGGGCCGCGTCCCGCTGCCAGCGGCTGATCGCGCTGGCCCGATGCGCGCAGCTCGTGGCCGCCCGGCCCGGGTTCGCCGGTGGCTGGGAGGTCGCGGTGGTGCGTCGCGGCCGGCTCGCCGCCAGCGGCGTCATCCCACCCCGCGCCCAGCCTCGCCCCTACGTCGACGCGCTGATCGCCACAGCCGAGACCGTGCTTGAGCGCACGGGGGAGCAGCCGTTGCTCGCCGCCACCCCCGAGGAGATGGAGTGCATCCTGCGCTGGCTCGAGGTGCCCGGCGCGCGGCTGGTCGAGCTGGATGGCGTCTGGAGCTGCCCGGCCAACGGCGCCGAGGGGATGCGGGCGTGGATCGAGCGGGGCTACACCCGCCCGCTGGATTGAGCCGGGCGCGAGATCGTTCTAGGCTGGGGCGCCGCCGGAGCGGGGAGGTGCGGTCGTGGCTCTGCCGCTGTACGACAACCAGCCCACCCGGCGCGCACCGGTCGTCACCTATCTGCTCATCGCCGTCAACGTCATCGTCTTCCTGCTGTCCCCGATGGCCGGGGCCGTATGGACCCAGGACACCCAGGCCCGCAAGTGCGAGCAGACGGCGTTCAGCTTCCACTACGGCGCCGTACCCAAGGAACTGATCAGCAACGCGCAGCAGCCGCTGCCCGGTGAGGTGCTGGCCGAGTGCCGTCCGCGGCCGTACGAGAAGACCCCCTGGCTGTCGGCGCTGACTTCGATGTTCCTGCACGCCAACTGGCTGCATCTGCTCGGCAACATGGTCTATCTGTTCGTCTTCGGCCAGGCCACCGAGGACCGGCTGGGCCGCCTGCCCTACCTGATCTTCTACCTGATCTGCGGTTATGTGGCCGCGTACGGGTTCGCCATCGCCTATCCCGACTCGTCGGTGCCGCTCATCGGGGCCTCCGGCGCCATCGCCGGGGTGCTGGGTTCCCACCTGATCATGTACCCCAGGTCCAGGACCATCGCGCTGGTGCTGTCGGTCCTGCCGTTCCGGCTGCCCGCCTGGGTGGTCCTCGGCCAGTTCTTCATCTTCCAGTGGCTGGCCGTCGCCTCCCAGCAGGAGAGCGGCACCGCCTATGTCGCCCACATCTTCGGGTTCGTCGCCGGCCTGGGCTTCGGCCTGCTGTCACGGCACTCCCGGGCCGGCCGCCGGGCCGCGGCATTGGCCGGCTGGCGCTAGCGGCGTTCCCGGTACCGGGCGGCGCGATCCCCGGCCGACCCGGGGGAGGGGATCGCTATAGGGTCGGGATCGTGTGCAATGAGGGAGGCGTACTGTGATCACTGCGATCGTGCTGGTCAAGGCCGATGTGGCCCGGATTCCCGAGGTGGCCGAGAGCATCGCCAAGCTCGAGGGCGTCAGCGAGGTCTACTCCATCACGGGTGATCATGACCTGGTCGCGATGGTGCGGGTCCGCCGGCACGAAGAGCTCGCCGAGGTCATCCCGGGACGCCTCAACAAGGTCGAGGGCGTCGTGCACACCGCGACCCACATCGCCTTCCAGACCTACTCTCGCCACGACCTCGAGGCGGCCTTCTCCCTGGGCCTGCCCGACGGCGACTAGCTCCCTGGGCCTGCCCGATGGCGACTAGCTCCCTGGGCCTGCCCGACGGCGACTAGCCTAGGAACGCATGGACCGCGAGACGCTGATCCAGCGGTCCAGCAGGGCCGCGGCCGCCCCCGAGTCGATGGCCTCGCCCGACCGGGCGTACGCGTCCCGCAGCGCCTCGGTGAGCTTCTCAGGCGGCGGAGTGCCCCCCGCCGCGACCATCGCGGCGGCCGCGTTCAGCCGCACGATGTCGCGCACCGGGCCCGGCTCGCCCCCGAACACGGCCCTGGCCACCCCGGCGTTGTAGGGGGCGTCGGCACCCCGCAGATCGTCCGGCGTGGCGGGGGAAATGCCCAGGTCCGCCGGGTCGAAGATCGTCTCCGTCGCCGTACCCTCGCGTACCACCCACACGGCGGAGGTCCCGGAGGTGGTGAGTTCGTCCAGGCCGTCGTCCCCGCGGAAGACCAGTGAGGAGCAACCGCGCTCGGCGAACACCCCCGCCACCACCCCGGCCATGCGCGGGTGGAAGACCCCGACGGCCTGGGCGCGTGGCCGGGCCGGATTGGTCAGCGGGCCGAGGAAGTTGAACACCGTGGGGGTGCCGAGCTCGCGGCGGGGCTTGGCGGTGAACCTGAATGCCGGGTGGTAGAGCGGCGCGAAGCAGAACGTGATCCCCACCTCCTCGGCGATCGCCGCGGTCCGCTCGGCGGGCAGGTCGATGGCCACGCCGAGCTCCTCGAGCAGGTCGGCGGCTCCGCAGGAGGACGACGCGGCGCGGTTGCCGTGCTTGACCAGCTTGACGCCTGCGGCGGCGGCGACGACCGCGCTCATGGAGGAGATGTTGACGGTGTGCGACCGGTCTCCGCCGGTGCCCACCAGATCGACGATGTCACCGGCCACCCGGATCGGGGTCGCGTTGGCCAGCATGCCCTCCGCGATGCCGGAGACCTCGGCGACGGTCTCGCCCTTGGCGCGCAGCGCGATGGCGAACCCGGCGATCTGGGCGTCGGTCGCCTCCCCGGCCATGATCTCGTTCATGGCCCACGAGGTCTCCTCAGCGGACAGGGACTCGCCGTCGAGCAGTGCGTTGAGCAGTGCGGGCCAGGTCGTGCGCATGTCCATGAGGTGCCCTCGCGATCGGAGTGAACGGGGGCGGAGCCCCCGGGTCGGGGGTGGGGCGGGTGGGACGAGCCGGTGCCTCAGAGGACGGGGAGCCGGGTGGCGATGCGCTGCCGGATCAGGTCGGCGACCGTGTTGGCCACGGCCATCGGGTCCAGCGGCTGGCCGACTACGGCGTCGGCGCGCGACCAGGTGGCGAGCCAGCCGTCGTCGCGGCGGGCGATGATGGCCAGCACCGGCGGGCAGTCGTAGATCTCGTCCTTCGCCTGGCGGCAGATGCCCAGCCCGCCCGGGCGGGCCTCGCCGTCCAGCACGATCACGTCGACCCCGCCCCGGTCGAGCTGCTCGATCACGGCGGCCTGGGTGGCGTACTCGACGAACTCGGCTTTCGGGAGGTCGGCGGCCGGCCTGCGGCCGATCGCCAGCCGGACCTGTGCGCGGGTGTTCGCGTTGTCGCTGTAGACAAGGATCTTGATCACGGCGTCGGCGGTGCTCATGGCATCGGATGCTACCGCTTCGGGGGGCTTGCGCGGGGACCGGACCGGGCCGCCACGCGCTCCCCCTGGCCCCGAGGGGCCGCAGTTCATGCGGTACGGGAGGTGACGAAGCCCGCGGGCATGGACACGACTACTGTGATGGGGGCGTGCCGCGTGCTTAACGGGGGGTCCTGCGCCACCAGCGTACGAGGCACGCAATAATGCTGGGCGTGGCAACAGCATCCGCGATAGAGACAACACCCCGCGCTCGGGCCAATCGTCCCAACCTCGTGAGCGTGGGGACGATCGTTTGGTTGTCGTCCGAGCTCATGTTCTTCGCGGCGTTGTTCGCGATGTACTTCACGATCAGGTCCGTCACCAAGGCGGAGCCGCACGGTGAGTGGCCCGGTACCAAGCTCAACCTGCCCTTCGACACGTTCAACACCGTCGTCCTCGTGCTGTCGAGTGTGACGTGCCAGCTGGGCGTGTTCGCGGCGGAGCGGGGCGACGTCCGTAAGCTCCGGATCTGGTACGTGGTGTCCCTGCTGATGGGCCTCTGGTTCGTCATCGGGCAGGCGATCTCGTACACCGAGCAGGTCCAGAGTGAGCACCTCACGCTCTCCTCCTCGGCCTACGGCTCGGTCTTCTACCTGACCACCGGTTTCCACGGACTGCACGTGACCGGCGGCCTGATCGCCTTCCTGTTCGTGCTGGGACGTACCTACGCGGCGAAGCGCTGGACACATGAGCAGGCGACGAGCGCGATCGTCGTGTCGTACTACTGGCACTTCGTTGACGTGGTCTGGATCGGCCTCTTCAGCGTCATCTTCCTGATCAAGTAGCCCGGAACGGGGACAATCCGTGAAATGGTTCACCGCATGGCGACGGCGCCCGTGGGCGGGCTACGCCGTTGTGCTGGTCGCCCTGGCGGCCATCGGCGTCGTGTACGCCGGTTTCTCACCGAGTACCGATCGTGCCGAAGCGGCCGACTCGAAGGCCGCGGCGCAGGCTCAGGCCAATGGCCAGCATCTGTTCGAGCAGAACTGCGCCAGCTGCCACGGGCTCAACGCCGAGGGCACCAGGGACGCCAAGGGCAACGCGATCGCGCCCAGCCTCATCGGCGTGGGAGCCGCGGCGGTCGACTTCCAGGTCAGCACCGGCCGTATGCCGGCGGCCAACCCGGGCGCGCAGATGCCGCGCAAGGATCCCGTGCCCGACTTCAACCCCAAGCTCAACCCGAAGGCGAAGCAGAATCTCGCCGATCTGAGCAACTACGTGGCCTCCCTCGGCGGCGGCCCGGCGATCCCCTCCAAGGAGCAGGCCAACCCGGATAACAGCCAGGTGGGTCTCGGCGGCAAGCTGTTCCGCACCAACTGCGCGCAGTGCCACAACTTCGCCGGTGAGGGCGGGGCCCTGACCTACGGCAAGTACGCGCCGCCGCTGAAGGCCGCGACGGACCAGCAGATCTACGAGGCCATGATCACCGGCCCGCAGGCGATGCCGGTCTTCAACGACACCACCATCACGCCCGAACAGAAGCGGGCCATCATCGCGTACGTCGTCCAGACCCGTGACGAGGTCAACCCCGGTGGCAACGGACTGGGCCGCATCGGCCCGGTCGCGGAAGGCCTCGCCGGTTGGCTCATCGGTATCGGCCTGCTGGTCTTCGCGGCGATGTGGATCACCGCGAAGAAGCCCAAGAAGCTGAAGAAGCAGCATGACTGACATCCATGGCAGCTCTGAAGAGCCCCAGAACGGCGACGAAGGCCGTACCCGCGACGGCAGGCCTCGTCGCGTGATCGGCACGCCCTCGCCGGCCGAGTCCCGTACCTTGCTCGCCGCGGATGAGCCCGCCCCGGACACCGCGCCCGGCGAGCTCGACGAGGACGCGGCCAAGAAGGCCGAGCGAGTGGTCGCGACCTTCTTCATGCTGGCGTTCTTCGCCAGCATGGCCTTCATCGTCTACTTCATCGGCTGGAGCGGCCGCAACGGCGGCATGCACGGCATCGACCGGGCACGTGAGTCCAACCTCGTGCTCGGCGGGATGATGACGGTGTCGTTCCTGGCGGTGGCGATCGGCGTCACCATCTGGGTCCGCCGGCTCATGACGTCCAAGCAGATCGTCCAGGAGCGGCACGAGCTCGCCTCCTCCGAAGCCGACCGGCAGGTGTTCGCCGAGAACTTCATCGAGGGCGCCGAGGACAGCGGCATCACCAAGCGGCCGCTGCTGCGCCGGACGCTGCTGCTGGCGGCGGCCCCGCTGGGCCTGGCCCCGCTGCTGCTGCTGCGCGACCTCGGCCCGCTGCCGGAGGACAAGCTGCGGCACACCTACTGGCGCGATGCGGTCGACAAGGCCAGGAAGCAGGGCAAGCCCGGCGTCCGGCTGCTCGTCGACGGCACCAACCGCCCGCTGAAGGCGGGCGACTTCAACTCGCCGGGTAGCATGATCACTGTGGTGCCCGAGGGCATCGAGAGCACGGCCGACCCGGTGAACGAGCTGGCCAAGGCGGCGACCATCGTGATCAATGTCCCCGTCGGGCAGTTCAAGCCGGTCAAGGGCCGGGAGAACTGGCACGTCGGCGGAATCGTCGCATACTCTAAAATCTGCACGCACGTTGGCTGCCCGGCCGCGCTGTACGAGCAGACCACGCACCACATCCTCTGCCCGTGCCACCAATCCACCTTCGACGCGACCAACGGAGCCAAGGTTCTGTTCGGGCCTGCGGCGCGTGCGCTACCGCAGCTGCCGATCGCGGTGGACGGGGAGGGCTATCTCATCGCCACCAGCGACTACAAGGTCCCGGTCGGCCCGAGCTTCTGGGAGCGAGGTGCCACCCAGCAATGACCCCCAAGACGACGGCGACACTGCCCAAGGCGGTCGACGCACCGATCACCTTCGTGGACGAACGGCTCGGTACGGTCGGTTTCCTCAAGCGCAACATGAAGAAGGTCTTTCCGGACCACTGGTCCTTCATGTTGGGAGAGATCGCTCTTTACTCGTTCATCATCCTGCTGCTGACGGGCACCTTTCTCACGCTCTGGTTCAAGCCGAGCATGATGGAGGTGGTGTACAACGGCTCGTACACCAAGCTCAACGGCGTCCAGATGTCGCAGGCCTACGCCTCGACGCTGAACATCAGCTTCGACGTGCGCGGCGGTCTGCTCATGCGGCAGCTGCACCACTGGGCGGCGATCCTCTTCATCGCCTCGATCATGATCCATATGCTGCGGGTGTTCTTCACCGGCGCGTACCGCAAGCCGCGTGAGCTCAACTGGCTCATCGGCCTGGGCCTGTTCACGCTGGGCCTGGTCGAGGGGCTGTTCGGTTACTCACTGCCGGACGACGCCCTGTCCGGCGCCGGCCTGCGCATCACCGCGGGCGTGATCGAGTCCATTCCGCTGGTGGGAACGTATCTCTCGTTCTTCCTGTTCGGTGGGGAGTATCCGGGCCAGGACATCATCCCCCGGTTCTTCACCCTGCACGTGCTGCTGATCCCGGGCATCATCCTGGCGCTGGTAACCGCGCACATGATGATCATGTGGCATCAGAAGCACACCCAGATGCCGGGCGTGGGCCGGACCAACGACAACGTCGTGGGCTACCCGATGTACCCGGTCTTCATGGCCAAGACCGGCGCGTATTTCCTGTTCACCTTCGGGCTGATCGCGCTGCTGGGCACTTTCGCGCAGATCAACCCGATCTGGATGTTCGGGCCGTATGACCCGGCCGCGATCTCGGCGGGTTCGCAGCCCGACTTCTACATGGGCTTCCTCGAGGGCTCGCTGCGCATCATGCCCAACTGGGAGACCAATCTCTGGGGCCACACGATCCCCTGGAACGTGTTGATCCCGGCTCTGGGGCCGCTCGGCATCGTCATGACCGGCGCGGCGCTGTGGCCGTGGATCGAGCGCTGGGTGACCGGCGACCGGCGTCATCACCATGTCAACGACCGGCCGCGCAACGCCCCGGTGCGCACCGCGATCGGCATGACCGCGGTCACTTTCTACGGAACGCTGTGGCTGGCCGGCGGCAACGACATCATCTCCGACAAGTTCGATGTGTCGCTGTACGCCACCACGTGGTTCTTCCGGTTCGCGGTCTTCCTGGGGCCGATCGCCGCCTTCGTCATCACCCGGCGGATCTGCCTCGGACTGCAGCGCAAGGACGCGGAGGCGGTGGCGCACGGTCTCGAGAGCGGCGTCATCAAGATGCTGCCCAACGGTGAGTACATCGAGATCCACAAGCCGGTGCCGCAGGAGGTGGCCGCCGTCATCCTCAGCAAGGAGGAGGCCAAGCCCGAACTGCCCGCGGTCGACGAGGGCGGTATCCCCTCCGTCAAGAGCCCGCTGGGCCACCTGCGGGCGAGGCTGACGCGGTTCTGGACCTTCGACTCGATCCCGATCCCGCTGGAGAACGGCCACGGCAACGGCCATGGCGAGATCGACAGCGGGCAGGAGCCCGGGGAGCACGAGGAGCACAAGGTAGAGCTGACCAAGGGCTGATCGGCCCTGAGAAAGCCTCTGAAGGCCTGTCACCGGGTTCTCCTGGTGACAGGCCTTCTGCCGTGCGCGTGCGATGCTGAGGTGCGATGACCAAGACGCTTGTGATCACCAATGACTTCCCCCCGCGGCCCGGCGGCATCCAGGCGTTCGTGCACAACCTCGCGCTGCGCAGGCCGCCCGGCTCGGTGGTGGTGTACGCCCCGTCATGGCAGGGCGCCGAGGCGTTCGACGCCGGTCAGCCGTTCCCGGTCGTCCGGCATCCGACCTCGCTGATGCTGCCCGAGCCCGGGGTGCTGCGCAGGGCCGGGCAGATCGCCCGCTCTGAGGGCTGCGACTCGGCGCTGTTCGGGGCGGCGGCGCCGCTGGGACTGCTGGCCCCGGCACTGCGGCGGTACGGGATCGAACGCTTCGTCGGGGTGACCCACGGGCACGAGGCGGGCTGGGCCCAGCTTCCGGTGGCCCGATCGCTGCTGCGCCGGATCGGTGACGGCGTGGACGTGCTCACCTATCTGGGGGAGTACACCCGTTCCCGGATGGCCCGCGCGTTGTCTCCGGCCGCGGCGGGCCGGATGGCCCGGCTGGCGCCCGGCGTGGACGAGTCGCTGTTCCGGCCCGGCGCGGGGGGAGCGGAGATACGGGCCAGGCATGGCCTGACCAGCCGTCCGGTGGTGGTCTGCGTGTCACGGCTGGTGCCGCGAAAGGGCCAGGACACGCTGATCCGGGCCTGGCCGCGGCTGCTGCGCGCCGTCCCCGACGCGGCCCTGCTGCTGGTCGGCGGCGGTCCCTATCGCCGGGACCTGGAGCGGCTCGCCGCCGAGAGCGGGGTGAGCGGCTCGGTGCGGTTCACCGGCAGCGTGCCCTGGTCGGAGCTGCCCGCCCACCACGACGCGGGTGACGTCTTCGCGATGCCCTGCCGTACGAGGCGCCGCGGTCTCGACGTGGAAGGGCTCGGCATCGTCTATCTGGAGGCTTCGGCCACCGGGCTGCCGGTGCTCGCGGGTGACTCGGGCGGCGCGCCCGACGCGGTGCTGGAGGGTGAGACCGGCATGGTCGTGGCCGGCCGTTCCGCCGATGCCGTCGCGGAGGCGCTGATCGGCTTGCTGCGGGATCCGGTACGGGCCCGTGCCCTGGGCGAGAAGGGCCGTTCCTGGGTGGAACGTGAGTGGACCTGGGCCCGTCAGGCGCACCGTCTGGACGCGCTCCTCGGTGACGAGCCCGGCGGGCGGGCGGAGCACCCGCAGTGAGCCCGTCCCGCTCCGCTCGACGTCCCCCGGGCTCCCCCTTGGCGCGGACGGCTCCGGCTGAGAACGCTCTGTCCGCGGGCTTCGGGTGGTGGCATCATCGAGGCCGCGAGTAGGTGCTTCGGCGCAGGTTCTGGCCCGTCGCCGCGAATATGGCGCGGATTTTTTGTAACTTTCCAGCATCAAAGTGGCTACTGGGGCATATGCTCGCCGCTGTTGAGACGTCCTCGGGTGATCACCTGGGGACGCGACGACGCCTCAGGGAGCAGCGACGAGACGGGCCAACCGTCCCGTCGTGCTGAGGGACCGCGTCACTGACGACTCCGCCTGAGTGGAGGAGGAGGATGAGACGCCATCGACGGCATACCCGTGCCGCCACGGTGAACGTCAACGTGGTGGACCGGGTGGCCATGACCGGAACGGTCATGGTCGTAGTGGTCGGCTTTGCACTTGCGGCCATTGTGGAACGGGCACTGCTCACCGGCAGTGCCACGAGCGCGGAGGCGGGTACGCGGCCCCCCCGGGCCGGAGGGCCGTCGCCCGGCGGGCCGGACCCGGTGCGTACCTCTACGCCTCGGCGCGCGCAGCCGGTGGTGGCGACCCTGAACGGCCAGGTGCGCTCGCTCACCCTGACCGAGCGCGGAACGGCGGCACGGCAAGCCTACGGGGTAAAGCCGAGTGCCCCGCCACTGGTGGGCGCCACCCGGTTCACCAGCGACCGGACCTGGGCGTTCGGCACCACCGCCATCCCGGTACCCGCCAAGCAGTCGGCGATGCCCCAGGTGGCGCTGTTCCTGGCGCACTGGTCGGGAAGCCGCTGGCAGGTGGGCCTGTCCGGGACGGACGAGTTCAGGGCGCTGCTGCGGCGGGTGCCGACGAGACTCGTCCCCGCCGCGGAGATCCGGACTCTGGCCCGGTTCAGCGTGGGTCCCGCACATGCCACCAAGCTCATGCTGCCGTGGCGGGAGGGTGATTCCTGGACAATGACCGCGGCGACGCAGGGGGCCCGCCCGTTCGGCGCCGTCGCCTTCCATGGGGGTGACGGCCGGGTGCTGGCCGCCGGAGACGGGCGGTTGTACAGATTCTGCACCACCGCCTCAGGTGGTGGTCTATTGATGATCATTCATGACAACGGGCTGGCCACCGAGTACTACCAGTTGACGAAACTGACCGGCGTACGTGATGGCGCCATCGTCAAGCGCGGCGACTTCCTGGGGCGGGTCGGCGTGGACCGCCCGTGCGGGGGTGCCGCGGCGGCCCGGCCGCAGGTGCGGTTCGGGCTACGGCAGGGCGCCGGAGACCTGCCCTTCAACGGGGTCACGATCGGCGGTTGGAACTTCCGGGAACGGGCGCATCCGCTGATCGGCTGGGCCGAGCGCGGGATCCTGCAGGTGATGCCCGGCCTCGGCCTGGCGAACTTCGGCGCCGCGGACCCACCGCCGGTGCCCAGCGTCACGCTCTCACCGTCTCCGACCCCGACCCCGGGTCCCACGTGAACACGACAGGAGATCTGCAGGTGGACATCCAACACAAGGACCGAACCACCCTGCCGGGCTGGGCGCTGCCCACTCTGGCCACGGCGTTCCTCATCTTGCTCGCGGTGACGGCGACTCAGCCCGGCGCGGTCGCCGTGGCCTCGCTCCAGCGCTTCATGGCGTTCTACGCCGGGGTCTTCGCCCTCGTCGGGATGAGTATCACCATCATGGTGGGCCTGCTCGCGACGGACCGCATCCTGTTGCGCATCGGGCAGCGGGTGCTCGCGCAGGCGGTGCACCGGGCGGTCTCGATGGCTACCATGGCCTTCCTGGTGGCACACCTGGTGGTGAAGATCCTCACCGGCCACGCCAAGGCGGCCGACGCGGTCGTCTTCCGCCCGACCGCGCTGGGCCTGGGCGCCCTCGCGTTCGACCTCATGTTGCTGATCATGACCACCGGGATCCTGCGCGCGTGGTTCGCCGACAGTTCCAGGCCGGGCCTGTGGCGGGGGCTGCACGCCCTCTCCTACCTGGCGTGGCCGGTGGCGATCGTGCACGGCCTGGTCGCGGGCAGGCATCCGGCGGGCTGGGTCACCTGGGGATACGTCCTCTGCCTGATCATCGTCGGGCTGGCCTTGCTGACCCGGGTCCTGCTGGTGGTCAACCCGGTGGATCCGTTGCGGGAGGAGATCGAGGTCGAAGAGCCGGCTCGCGTGGCCGAGCGCCCGCGGATGGTGCAACGATGACGATTTCGGTCGTCGTCCTGGGCACACCCCGCCTCACCATGGGTTTCGACCGCTTCGAGCGGCTCGATCTGGAGCGCCACCGCGCCATGCACGGGCGCCTGGCCAAGATGTCGCTGGGCGATCTGATCCAGCTGGTCGAGCGGGTCGACCTGCGTGGCCGGGGTGGCGCGGCCTTCCCGTTCGGAAGCAAGCTCGCCGCCGTTAGCCGAAGCGCGGAGGCGGGCCGGCCGACCGTCGTCATGGTCAACGGCGCCGAGGGGGAGCCGGGGAGCGCCAAGGACGCGCTCCTGCTCAGCCGGGCCCCGCATCTCGTGCTGGACGGCGCGGTGCTCGCCGCCCGGGCGCTGCGGGCGGAGGAGATCGTCATCGGCGTGGTCGAGGACACCCCGGCGGACCGGTCCATCCGCGCGGCCATCGCCGAGCGCAAGCTGCCCGTCCCGGCCCGGGTGGCCCGCCTGACCGAGCGCTTCATCTCCGGCGAGGGCGGCGCCCTGGTGCGGGCCGCCAACGGCGACGTGCCGATCCCGCCCGGCCGCAAGGTCCGGGCCAGCCACTCGGGCGTCGACGGCAATCCGACCCTGCTTTCGAACACCGAGACCTTCGCGCAGCTCGCGGTCCTGGCCTCGCTCGGCTCCGATCTCTACGCCTCCGCCGGCACCCCCCGGGAACCGGGCACGGTCCTGCTCACCGTCGCCGGCAGCACCGTCGTCGAGGCGCCGGCGGGCACCTCGCTGAGCACCGTCCTCGAGGCCTGCGGCGCCGATCCCGGTCAGGGACTGCTGATCGGGGGCTATCACGGCGCGTGGCTGCGGCCGGACGCGGTGTCGCTCACGGCGATCTCCCGGGCCGGCCTCGAGGCGGTGGGCGGGTCGCTGGGCGCCGGCATCATCCTGCCGCTCGGCCAGGGGACCTGCCCGCTGGAGGAGGTCATCAGGGTCGCCGCCTATCTCGCCGCCGAGTCGGCCGGGCAGTGCGGGCCGTGCCGGCTGGGGCTGCCGGACATCGTGCGCACGCTGACGGCGCTCGCCGAGGGGGCCGGCGGGGTTCCGGCCGTCCGGCGGGCGGTGGGCATCGGCCGTGGCCGCGGCGCGTGCAGCCATCCGGACGGCACCGCGCGTTTCGTGCTGTCGGCGCTGGAGGTGTTCTCCCGGGACATCGAGATCCACCGCGACCACGGAACCTGCGGTCTGTCCAAGACCGCCGTGTTCCCGCTGCCGGCCGGCGACATGACCTCCCGGCTGACGATCGACTGGTCGCGCTGCGAGGGACACGGTGTGTGCGCGTTCGTGGCGCCCGAGATCGTCCATCTGGACCGGCACGGGTACCCCATCGTGCTCAACACCCCGATGCCCGCATGGGTCGAGCGGGATGCCCGGCGGGCCGTGGCGATGTGCCCCGCGCTCGCCCTCCGGCTGGTGACGCAGACCGTCTCGCCGCCGCCCGCACGCAATCTCTGAGCACCGGAGATTCCGGCAGAAAAAAACACTGATCCGCTGAACTCCCGTATCGGGACCTGCGTACCCCTGGATGTACTCCGCAGCGTCGGTGGCAGAGCCGTATCAGGAACCGAACGGCGTTCGGCGCTCGGAGAGAAAGGAACGTGGAAATGGCCCCAGCGTTGGTGGAGGACCTGTGAACGTCGCGGGTCTGGAGATCGGCCGCAAACGCCGGATCCGGCGCCTGGGCGGTTTTCGGTTCAGGAGTCCCAATCTTCGCCATTACCTGACGATCGGGTCGTGCCTGATCCTCGTCGCCGCTACGTTCTACGCCATCCTGCGTCCGCCGGCCGTCCCCGCCGACGGTGAGTCGACCGGAGGCCGGACCCAGACCCGCTGGGGCCCTCTCGACGACGGTGACCGGCTGCTGCTGGTCAAGGTCCGGCAGGCCGGTCTCTGGGAGATGCCGACGGGACAGCAGGCCCAGCAGCGGGCGCACAGCGAGAGGATCAAGGACGTCGGCCGCCGCATCGCCGCCGAGCACGGGGTGCTCGACGACGACGTACGCGGAGTCGCCGGCCAGCTCGGGGTCGTGCTGCCCAGCCGGCCCAACGCCGATCAGCAGAGCTGGATGGCGGAGCTGACGACCAAGTCCGGCGATGACTACGACCGCACGTTCGTGAACCGGCTACGGGCCGCGCACGGCAAGGTGTTCGCAATCATCGCGCAGATCCGCGCGAACACGCGTAACAGCGTCATCCGGGAGTTCGCCCAGCGGGCCATGGCCTTCGTGCTCCGGCACATGGGCTATCTGGAGAGCACTGGCCTCGTCGACTATTCGGCGCTCGGCTAGCTGATCTGCTTCCGTTGAATACATCGCAAAGGGTGAGACATTCGTGCGACGAAACGATTTCTTCTTCGCGGTCCTGCTGGGACTGCCCGTTCTGACCATTGGAGTGGCGGCGGTTCCGCATTCCGGCCCCGCCGTGCGTGTCGCGGCCGTCGCCCATGTACACGGAGCGCCCGCCGGTCCGTCCGCCGATCCATCGGGCGACCCGTCCAGCGATCCCTCCGCCTTCCCTTCGGGCGGCCCTTCGGGCGCCCCGACCGGTGACCCCTCCAGCGGACCCTCCGGTGACCCCTCGGCACAGGTGACCCCCTCCACCTCGGCGCCGCCCCCGGCGGCCGTCCCGACCGGGCCGTCCCCCGCGGACTTCATCGACATCCGGCAAGTCCCGCCGAAGCAGGCCGGGGCGCGGCCGGGACGCAGGGCCTCCCGCGGGTCGCTCGTCTCGCGCTGCGGGCGCAACCAGAACGGTCACCGCAATCCTGACAACTTCATCGTCGCTCCCGGGGTCTCCAACGGCGCCCACCACACCCACGACTACGTGGGCAACCTGAGCACGGACGGCTTCTCCACCGACCAGAGCCTGCAGCAGGCCGGCACCACATGCGGGGGCGGGGACAAGTCGGCGTACTTCTGGCCGGTCCTGCGGGTGACCACGCCAGGCGACACCTCGGGCCAGGACGGCAACAACGGCACGATCCTCCAGCCGTCCTCGGTGACCCTCCGGTTCCGCGGCAACCCGGTGAGCAAGGTCAAGGCCATGCCGCAGTTCCTGCGCGTCATCACCGGAGACGCCAAGTCCGCCACCAACGGCGGCGCCAACGCCAGGGCACAGTGGACGTGCACCGGCTTCAGCAACCGGGTCACGACCAAATACCCGGTGTGCCCGCGAGGCAGCCGGGTCGAGCGCATCCTGGACTTCGCCAGCTGCTGGGACGGCAAGAACATCGACAGTGCCAACCACCGCACCCACGTCGTCTTCCCCGACCCGGCCACCGGCGCCTGCGCCGCCGGTCTCACCCCCGTACCCCAGCTGCACATGGTCCTGACGTACAACGTGCGCCAGGCGCAGAGCCGGGCCATCGCGCTGGACAGTTTCCCCGAGCAGCTGCACAACCCGGTCACCGACCACGCCGACTTCGAGAACGTCATGTCGAACCGGCTGATGAGCCGCGTCGCGTCCTGCATCAACCGCGGCCGCCGCTGCTGACCCAGCGGCCGGAATGAGACACACGGCAGGCGGGATCCGGGAGTGGCGTGCTCCCGCCTGCCGTGTTCGCAGGGCCGGGCGGCGCGGTGAGACCCATCCTTTCCCCGCAAGAGGGTTCCCCGCCCGGATGGGTCCCGCGTGCCCGGCCCTGCCCCGGCGCCGCGCCCGGGCGGCACCTCGGTGTGCGCCGGCGCCGGGCGGTAGCGCCGTGCGCGGTGCGGCCCGGCGTACGTACGGGTGACCGGCGTGGGCCAGCCCCTCCAATCCCAGGTTTTCCCGCGGTTCCTTGAACCCTCCGGCGCCCCCGTCCCGTACTGCCTGCCGACCCCCGACACGACGACGGAAGGCATGACGATGGCACTGCGGCAGAACGCTCTGGCGCCGACCACGACCGGGACGCCGCCCACCGGCGGAGCGGGCCACGGCCACTGAGTCAGGCCGGCTCCAGGACCGCGGGGGCGCGCCGGCCCCGGTATGCACCGACCGGGCGCGCGTCCCCGCCATTGACCCGCGTGGAGGTTCTTCGTCAATGCGGCAGAACACCGACTTCCAGGCCGAACCATGGTCTATCGTTCCGACGACCGCTCCCTCGCCCCACCAAGACCTCGCGGCCGGATCCGAGATGAGCCTCCCCTCCAGCAGACCCCCCGGATCACGCGGATTGCGGGCCTGGCTGCGCCGCCGGAACTCCGAGCCCGACGACGAGCTGATCGTGGCCGAGCTGTACCGCCTCTACCACCGTCCGCTGATCGCTTTCGTGATGAGGCTGACCGCGGGTGACCGGCAGTGGGCGGAGGACGTCGTCCAGGAGACCATGATCCGGGCCTGGCGGAGCATGGATCGTCTCGACCCGGACGCGGAATCGCTGATGCCTTGGCTGGCGACCGTCGCCCGCCGTATCGTTATCGATCACCAACGGCGTAAGGAGGCCAGGCCGAAGGAGGCGGGCGAGGGCCCCCTGGAGAATCTGCAGATCCCCGACGGCATGGAGGATCTTCTGCGCACAGTGGTCGTTTCCGAGGCGCTCAAAGCGCTCTCGTCGGCGCACCGGGAGGCGCTGACCGAGACAGTCCTGCGCGGCCGTACCGTGAACGAGGCCGCACAGGTGCTGGGCGTGCCTGTCGGCACGGTGAAGTCCCGGGTGTACTACGCGCTTCGCGCGCTGCGGGTCGCGCTCGAGGAGAGGGGGGTACAGGGGTGAACCCCGAGGTCCAGCACACCGACGTGGGCGCCTATGCCCTCGGCCTGCTCGAGCAGCGTGACCGCAGGGCCTTCGAGGCGCACCTGGCCCGCTGCCGGTCCTGTGCGGCCGAGCTGGCCGAGTTCGCGGGTCTGCACGGTCTGCTCATGGGCGTGCACCCCGGCATCACCGAACAGAACGTTCCTGACGACCTGGTCGGCATGATGCGCCGCCGCAAGGCCGCCGACCGGCACAGCCGGCACGCCAGGCTCATGCTGGGCGCCGCCGCGGCCGTGGTACTGCTGGCGGGCGGCGTCACCGCGGGCATCGCCGTGACCGGCGCACCGGCCGCCTCACGGCCGCCCGCCGCGAATCAGCTCGGCGCCGGAGAGCACCGCTCCGCCACCAACCAGGCCTCGGGCGCCACCGGCACCGTGGCGCTGGAGAGCAAGGGCTGGGGCACCCGGGTGTCGCTGGACCTCGCCGGCGTACGCGGGCCACTCGACTGCGAGCTGGTGGCCATCACCAGAACCGGCCGCAAGCGTGTGGTGACCGGCTGGGCCGTCCCCCCCAAGGGATACGGCGTGCCCGGGTCCCCGGCGCATCTCGTGGTCCAGGGCGGCGTCGCCTCACCCCCCGCGGACATCACCCGGTTCGTCGTGCGGGTGGCGGGCGGCGACGACCTGCTGACCATCCCCGTGTGAGCTCCGGTCCGGGCCGCCCCGGACCGGAGGATCATCAAGCGCGGGCTCCCCGGGCGAGGGCAAGCACCGCCTCGGTGATGGGCACCTCGCCGTTGATCAGTTCCAGGGTGAGGTGATCGGTGCCGGGGGTGTCCAGCAGCGCCGTGATCACGGCGGCGACGTCGTCGCGGGTCACCGACCCGCGCGGCACCGGCGGTTCGGCGAGAGTGACCCGCCACGTGCCGTGCTCGTTGGTGAGACCCCCCGGGCGCAGGATCGTCCAGTCGAGGTCGCGGGCCCGCAGATCGTCTTCGGCCTCGGTCTTGGCCTCGAGATACGCGGCCCAGACCTCGTTGCTGCCGGGCTCGGGCGGCCGGCCCGCACCCATTGAGGAGATCTGCACGAACCGGCGCGCTCCGGCCTGTTCCGCGGCGTCCGCCAGCAGCACGGAGGCGTCCCGGTCGACGGTGAACTTGCGGGCCACACCACTGCCCGGCCCCGCGCCCGCGGCGAAGACCACGGCGTCCGCACCGAGCAGATGCCCGGCCACCTGATCGGCCTTGACCTGTTCCAGGTCGCAGACGACGGCCTGCGCGCCGGTGTGCTCGACGTCCTGCCGGTGGCCCGGATTGCGGATCAGGGCGACGGCGTCGTCGCCGCGCGCGGCGAGCAGCCGTTCCAGCCGCAGCGCGATCTGCCCGTGCCCACCTGCGATCACTATGCGCATGAGATCTCGTTTCTCGATCGTGGCTCTACCCGATCTCCCCTACCCAGCAGGGAGCATCAGGCCACGTCACCACGAGGCCGGGCTGCCGGCCCCGGCCGGTGCGCGTCGGCGGTGCGGGTCGGCCGGTGCGGGTCGGCCGGGTGCACAACGGCCGGCCTAGGCGTACAGCGCCTCGATCTCGGCGGCGAAGTCCTTGACGACGACGTGCCGCCGGATCTTCATGCTGGGCGTCATGTGCCCGGACTCCTCGGTGAAGTCCACGTCGAGAACGCGGTACTTCTTGATGCCCTCGGCCTTGCTGACGCTCTTGTTCGCACTGGCGACGGCCGCCTCGATCTCGGCGATGATCTCGGGATCGTGGCGGAGCTCCGCCACGGTCAGGTCCGCGGGCTTGCCGTGCGCCTTCTTCCAGGGATCCAGGGCCTCGGGGTCGAGGGTGATGAGAGCGCCGATGAAGGGCTTGCCGTCGCCGACGACGAGGCACTGGCTGATCAGCGGGTTGGCCCGGATCCGGTCCTCGAGCGGCGCCGGGGCGACGTTCTTGCCGCCGGCGGTGACGAGGATCTCCTTCTTCCGTCCGGTGATCCTGAGGTAGCCCTCCGAGTCGAGTGCGCCGATGTCACCGGTGTGGAACCAGCCCTCGTCGAGGGACTCCTTGCTGGCGGCCTCGTTGTGCCAGTAGCCGCTGAAGACGTTGATGCCGCGGACCAGGACCTCGCCGTCCTCGGCGATCCGCACGGTGACCCCGGGGATGGGCCTGCCGACCGTGCCGATCTTGATCGCGCTGGGCCGGTTCACGGTGGCCGGGGCGGTGGTCTCGGTCAGGCCGTAGCCTTCGAGGATCACGATGCCGACCCCCCGGAAGAAGTGGCCGAGCCGCTCGCCGAGGGCCGCGCCGCCGGCGACCGCGAAGCTGACCTGACCTCCGACCGCCGCGCGCAGCTTGCGGTACACCAGGCGATCGAACAGCAGGTGCTTGAGCTTGAGAGCCGCTCCGGGGCCGCCGGTGTCCAGCGACCTGCTGTAGGCGATCGCGGTGTCCGCGGCGGCGTGGAAGATCTTGCCCTTGCCCGCCGCGGCGGCCTTCTGCTCGGCGCCGTTGTAGACCTTCTCGAAGACCCGGGGAACCGCCAGCAGGAACGTCGGCCGGTAGGACGCCAGGTCGGGCAGCAGGCTGTGCACGTCGCTGTGGCCGAGGACGATCCCGGACTCGACGCAGGCGACCTGGATGAGCCGGGCGAACACGTGCGCCAGGGGAAGGAAGAGCAACGTCGAGCTGCCCGCCACGGTCACCTCGGCCAGCGCGCCCTGGATGGCGTTGCGGGCGGTCGAGACGAGGTTGCCGTGCGTGAGCTCACAGCCCTTCGGCCGGCCGGTGGTGCCCGAGGTGTAGACGAGGGTGGCGGTGTCGGCGGCCTGCCGCGTTCCACGCCGGTCCCCGACGGTCTCGCCGGTGACGTCGGCACCCTTCTCGACGAGCGCCTCCAGCGCGCCGGCATCGATGCCCCAGACCCGGGTCAGCTCCGGCAGCCGGTCGCGTACGGATGCGACGGTGGCCTCGTGCTCGGCCGTCTCGGCGAATACCGCCGTGGCGCCCGAGTCACCGATGATCCACTCGACCTGCTCGGCCGAGGAGGTCTCGTAGATCGGGACGGTCACGCCGCCGGCCGTCCAGATCGCGTAGTCCAGCAGGGTCCATTCGTAGCGGGTACGCGACATCAGCGCGATCCGGTCTCCCGGCTCGACACCCGCCGCGATGAGCCCCTTGGCCACCCGTACGATCTCGTCGCGGAACTCGGCGGCGGTCACCGCGCTCCAGGCGCCGCCGTCGAGGCGGCGGAACATGATCTGCCCGGGGTCCTCGTCGGCCCGGGTGAAAGGCGCGTCGGTCAGGTTGGCGGAATCGGGCAGGTCCACCTGAGCGGGGACACTGAACTCGCGCACACTCACTCCTCGTTGAGCACGGCACATACTGCGCTTGGCAGGGGCGGATCCGGACGTTACCGCGTTCATGTACCGATGGGTAGGCGTTGCCCGGTGACACGCGTCTCGTTCTCGCTGCAATTGCTAACGGTCGCGTCAAGCGTAGGTCCCGTCAAGGTGTGCGCCGGAACTCGTGCCCTACGCTTGACCAGGAAGAATCGGGGGACCCCATGCCACTGCTCGAAGTCATCGCACTGACCGCTCAGGATGCCCGGGCCGCCGAGGAAGGCGGGGCCGACAGGCTCGAAGTCGTCGCGGACATGGCCGCGGACGGGCTCACCCCCGACCCGGTCGTCGTCGCCGAGATGCGGCAGGTCACCTCGCTGCCGTTGCGGATCATGCTGCGGGCCAACACGGGATTCCGCACCAACGGCGCCGAGCTGGACCGGTTGCGCCGGGCCGCCGAGAGCCTGACCGAGGCGGGGGCGGACGGTTTCGTGCTCGGTTTCCTCGACTCCGAGGGACGGATCGACGTGGGGGCCACCGCCAAGCTCGTCGCCGTGATCACCCCACTGCCCTGGACCTTCCACCGGGCGATCGACCACGCGGCGGATCCGGAGGCGGCGTGGCGCACCGTACGCGAGCTGTCCGGGCTGGACGCCGTCCTCACCGCCGGTGCGCCGGTGGGCGCCGACGCCGGAGTGGCCGCGCTCGTGTGCCGGGCCGCGGAGAGCGCCGGCTCGGCCGGGCTGGTCCTGGCCGGTGGCGGGCTGCGCCGCAAGCATGTCGCGCCACTGGCCGCCGCCGGAGTGCGCTCCTTCCACGTGGGAGGTGCGGTGCGGCCGGACCGCTCCTGGGAGCGGCCGGTGAGCGCCTGCCTGGTGCGCGAGTGGCGCACCCTGATCGCGGCCGCGGGTTGACGCCCGCCCTCAGCCGAGACGATCACGTGACCGTCGTACGATCGCTCCCCATGGACGCCTCTCCCCGCGCCGGGAGCCGGGAGGTCGCGGAGCGGACCTGCTCGGTCCCGGCCGCCGCTCGTCGCCAAGAACCCCTCCGCAGACGGGAGATTCTCCGCTCGACTTCCTCCGTTCTGCCGATACCTACGTCGTTTAGGGTTGGTTCATGCGGATCCATGTGGTGAGTGACGTTCACGGCAATGTGGATGCACTCGCTCGCGCCGGTGACGGAGCCGACGCGTTCATCTGCCTGGGTGATCTCATCCTGTTCGTCGACTACGAGGATCATGGGCAGGGGATCTTCGCGGATCTGTTCGGCCAGGACAACGCCGACCGCTTCATCGCGCTGCGGACGCAGAAGCGCTTCGACGACGCGCGCGACTTCTCCCGGCGGATGTGGAGCTCGCTCGAAGGCCCCGCGTGGCCGCACATCGAGGCGGCGGTCCGCCGCCAGTACGCCGCGCTGTTCGAAGTGATGCCCGCGCCCGCGTACCTGACCTACGGCAACGTCGACATCCCGCGGATGTGGGGCGACCACCTCCGCGATGGTCACCGGGTCCTCGACGGCGAGGTGACCGAGATCGGTGGCCGCACCTTCGGTTTCGTCGGCGGCGGCCTGCGCACCGAGTACCGGACCCCGTACGAACTGGACGACGAGGCCTACGCGGAGAAGGTCGCCGCGGTCGGCAAGGTCGATGTGCTGTGCTGTCACATCCCGCCCGCGGTGCCCGAGCTGCTGTACGACACGGTCGCGCGCCGGTTCGAGCGTGGCAGTGAGGCGGTGCTGCAGGTGATCCGCGAGACTCAGCCTCGCTACGTGCTCTTCGGCCACGTCCACCAGCCGCTCGTGCGGCGGACGCGGATCGGGCGCACGGAATGCATCAACGTCGGGCATTTCCGGGCCAGTGGGATGCCCTATGTCTTGAGCTGGTAGAGGGACGTTCCGCGGTGCCGTATCCGCGGGACGAAAGCACAGGCCCGCTGATCGGGCACCTTGAGGAACCAGGCGAAGGGAACGTGCCGATGGCGGACCGGACCAGCTCCAGCATTGTGATCGACGCGGGGAGATCGGAGATCATGACGATCATCGCCGATTTCCCCGCCTATCCGACCTGGGCCGAGGGGATCAAGTCGGCCGAGGTGGTGGGGGAGGGCGAGGACGGGCGCGCGGACCAGGTGCGCTTCAGCCTGGAGACCGGGCCGATCAAGGACACTTATGTCCTGGCCTACGACTGGGACGGTGACGACGCCGTTCGGTGGAGCCTGGCCGTTCCCGGCACGATGCTCTCCGGGATGACGGGTTCCTACCGGCTCGAGGACGCCGACGGCGAGGCGACCCGGGTGACCTATGAGCTCACCGTGGACATCAAGATTCCCATGATCGGCATGTTCAAGCGCAAGGCGGAGAAGATAATCATTGATGCGGCGTTGAAGGGACTGAAGCGACACGTCGAACGCTGACGTACCGGCCGGTATCGCCGCGGGGCGGTACGGTGTCACGCCGACGACCGAACTAGATGAGTAGATGATGTGCCGATGACCGAGCAGCCGGGACACGTCCTCGACGAGGCCGTGAAGCTCTTCGAGGTGCTGCGCCGCCGGATCCGCGACGGTAGCCCCGCCCGGCCCCGCCCGGAGCCGGGCGACGTCTGGGGTCAGGCCACGTACGAGGCGCCCATCCCCCATATCGCCACCGGTGCTCCCGAGTGCCGGTACTGCCCGATCTGCCGGGGCATCGCCGCGGCCCGTACGGCCCGCCCCGGCCTCACCGAGCAGGTGATGGACGCCGGCCAGTCGCTCTACACGGCTCTGCAGGAAGCGCTGTCCGCGCTCGACCGGCCGCACCCGGACACCTCCGCTCAGCGGGAGCGTGCCACCCCCACGCCCCCTCGCCCGCGGGAGGAACGTCCCGGGGCCGGCGGGAATCCCACCGACAGCGGCTGAACACGTCATTGAGGAACACGGCCGGCCGGCCGGCTGGCCGGCTGAGCCTCTGGCACGGAGCCGGGCGAGGGTGATCACTCGTCCGGGATGAGGAGGAGAGCCCATGGCGCTGACCATCGGTGTGGACGTCGGCGGTACCAAGGTCGCCGCGGGTGTGGTCGACGAGCATGGGCAGATTCTGGAGAAGGTCAGGCGCCCGACGCCGTCGACCAACCCGAAGGAGACGGCCGAGGTCATCGCCGAGGTCGTCGACCTGCTCAAGAGCAAGTTCGAAGACGTGGTCGCGGTGGGCCTCGGCGCGGCGGGGTTCGTGGACGAGACCCGTTCGACGGTGCTGTTCGCCCCCAACCTCGCCTGGCGGGACGAGCCCATCAAGGAGAAGGTCGAGAGCCGGGTCGGCCTGCCGGTCGTGGTGGAGAACGACGGCAACGCCATGGCCTGGGGGGAGGCCAGGTTCGGTGCCGGACGGGGGCAGGAGTTCCTCGTCTGCGTCACCCTCGGCACCGGGATCGGCGGCGGCATCATCGTCGACGGCAAGCTGTACCGGGGGCGGTTCGGTATAGGCGCGGAGTTCGGCCATGTGCGGGTCGTCCCCGACGGGCGCCGCTGTGGCTGCGGGAACCGCGGCTGCTGGGAGCAGTACGCCAGCGGGAACGCCCTCGTGCACGAGGCCCGTGACCTGGCCAGGGTGGCCCCCGCGATGGCGGCCCGGCTGCTGGAGCTCGGCAGCGGCTCGCCCGAGGGCATCAGCGGCCCGGAGATCACCCAGGCGGCCCGGGAGGGCGATCCGGCGGCCCTGGAATGCTTCCGCACGATCGCCCAGTGGACCGGTCAGGGCCTCGCTGACCTGGCCGCGATCCTCGATCCGGGCGCCTTCATCATCGGCGGCGGGCTGTCGGACGCCGGGGACCTGCTGCTCCAGCCCATCCGGGACACGTTCGCGACCGTGCTCACCGGCCGCGGCCACCGGGTCAAGGCCGACATCCGCATCGCCGAGCTCGGCTCCTCCGCCGGCATCGTCGGGGCGGCGGATCTCGCGCGGACCTAGGTGAGCGCCGGACCAGCCCAGGTGAGTGCCGGACCAGGAGGTGGCGGGTGACCGGGGTACGGCTCGTCGGTTACAACGTGCGGGCGCTGCGGGATGACGGTGACGCGGTGGCGCGGGTCATCCGTGGTTGCCGGCCGGATCTGGTGTGCCTGCAGGAGGTGCCACGCTTTCTCGGCTGGAGGGCCGAACGGCGGCGGCTCGCCGAGTCGTGCGGGCTGAGAGTGGCCTCGGGCCGGCGGACCGCCGGGCTGGCGGTGTTCGCCGGGCCGCGCGCCGAGGTCCTCCATCACGAGTACCACCTGCTGACCCGGGTGCCCGGGCTGCACCGGCGGGCGCTGGCGATCGCGGTGGCCGAGATCGACGGAGCCAGGCTCGTCGCCGCCAGTACCCACCTGGACCTGGCGGACAGGCCCCGCCGTGCTCACGTGGGTGAGGTGATCGCGTTGCTGGACCGGGTGCGCCGATCCTTCTCGGCCCCGGTCGTGCTGGCCGGTGACATCAACGAGGAGCCCTCGGGACCGGCGTGGGGGATGCTCGCCCGTACCTTCCAGGACGCCCGCGCGGTGGCGCCCGCCGGGGAGAGCGACACGTACTCGGCGCGCCATCCGGTGAAGCGCATCGACGGGATCTTCGCCGACCGGGGCATCACGGTGGCGGGCTGCGGAGTGCCGGTCGATCCGGCGCTGACCGCCGACTACGTGGCGGCCACCGATCACCGGCCGGTGCTGGCCGACCTCGTCCTGCGGTGACCGCGCCCCTGATTTCCCCGCGTGCGCTCAGACCCGTTTTCAGGCCCGGCCTTCGGGCCCGGCTTTCAGACCCGCTTTCAGATCACTGCGCCGTCGTCGGAATCCCGGGGGTCGTCGCCCATCCGCAGCACGAGCGCCACGAACCCGCCGATGAAGGCCGCGACCGCCGTGAACGCCGCCCAGCCGGGCACCTCCCAGCCGAGGATGACGGTGAGCAGCAGGTAGAGCGGGCCGCCGATCAGCGCCAGCCAGGCGCCCCGGGTCACCGCGTCACCGCTGGGCAGCGGTGGCGGGATCGGGGGGACGTAGTGGCCCTCATCCTCCTCGGGCGGCTCGGGTGGCTCCTCGAGATCCGCCGACTTGATCAGCCGCGCGATGGGGAGACGTCCCTCGCGGTCCTGGCCCTCCGGCTCGGCCTCGGGCTCGGGCTCGAGGTTCTCCTGGTCGGGCCAGGGGGTCGCGCCGTCCTCCGGTGCGGTGTCGAACGACGCCACGATGTCGGCCCAGATGGCGTCCTCGTCGCGTTCCGCCGTCGCGGCACCCGCGCCCGTACCGTCCGCTCCGAGTTCGGGAAGCCCGCCGGCGGGGCCGCCCGCCTGCCCGGACCGCTGCTCCCGCAGGCGCGCCAGATGGTCGTGCAGGATGCCCCCCGCGGCCGCCTCCATGGTGGCGTCGACGTACAGCCGGTCGAGGGTCCCGCCGGGCTCCGCGATCTCCCCGTCCGCGGCGTAGGCGGCGATGCCCGCTTCCCGCAGCGCGGTCAGCATGGTGTCGGCCAGCTCCGGGGCGAGGTCGATCAGCGGTGTGTAGGCGTCCGCGGACAGCCCATTAGCGCGGCGGCTCACCGGGTCGTCTCCTTCGACGGTCCTGGACGGCCTGGCGTCAGCTGCATGACGGCCTCCGGTCGACTTAAATACACACTCAACGTTGAGCCTACGGCCCGATCCCCCGCACGCGGTGCAGGGGGACGAGATGGGGGGTGGGTCCGCGCGACACGAGATGGGAAGATGTCCCATCATCTCCGGTTCTGCTCGTGACGGGAAGTGCGTCACAAGAAAGGTGGCGACGTGTTCTGGTGGGTGGTCAAGGGCATCCTGGCGCCGTTCCTCTATCTGGTCTGGCGTCCCAGGAACGAGGGGATGGAGAACGTCCCCGCCGAGGGCCCGGTCATCCTCGCCGGTAACCATCTGTCGTTCGCCGATCACTTCTTTGGTCCCCTCCCGCTCCGGCGCCCGATCGTGTTCCTCGGCAAGCGCGAGTACTTCACCGGCAAGGGACTGAAAGGCCTGATCAGCAAGGGGTTCATGAGGGGTGTGGGAGTGATCCCGCTGGACCGTACCGGTGGTAACGCCAGCGAGGAGGCCCTCGCCACCGGCCTGCGGGTGCTGCGTGAGGGCAAGCTGCTCGGCATCTACCCCGAGGGCACCCGGGCCCCTGACAACCGCCTTTACAAAGGCAAGACCGGAGTGGCCCGGCTCGTCCTGGAGTCGAAGGTGCCCGTGATCCCCATGGCGATGGTCAACACATTCGAGCTGATGCCCCCCGGCCAGATCTGGCCGCGCGTCGGTGTCCGGCCCGGGGTGCGCTTCGGCAAGCCGATGGACTTCTCCAGCTACTACGGCAAGGACGAGGACCGGGAGGTGCTCCGCGCGATCACCGACCAGATCATGCACGCCATCGCCGAGCTCTCCGGTCAGGAGTACGTCGACAAGTACGCCGCCGACGCCAAGGCGGAGCTGGCCGGCCAGGCTCCTCGGCCGGCTTCGGACGGTGACGAGGGCGACGGGAACTGACGGGGACACCGTGCGGACCGAGCGTGCCCCGGAGCCCGCGGTGGGGTTCGACGTCCCGCTGTGGCGGGCGGTCGCCGTCTTCCGCGTGGTGGCGCTCGTCTACGCCGGCGCCCTCATCGTGCAGAACTCCGGCAGGTACGGCCACCAGGCCGGTGGCTGGGCCGTACTCGCCGTGATGGTGGCCTGGACCGGCTACGCCGTCTACGCCTACCGGGTGCCGGCCCGCCGGACCGGGTGGCTGCTGGCCGCCGATCTCGCCGTGGCGGCGGCGTGCCTGCTGTCCACGACCTGGGTCGAGACCGCCGACCGGCTGGCCCGGGGGACGCCCACCCTGCCGATGGCCTGGGTCGCGGGCGCCGTGCTGGCCTGGGCGGTGTCGGGGGGCAAACGCCGGGGCGCCGTCGCGGCGTCCGTGATCGGTGTCACCGGGATCAGCGTGCCTGGACTGGCCGGTCTCGGCTTCAAGCCGACGCCGAGCACGTTCAACGGGATCGTCCTGGTGTTCATGGCCGGGGTGGTGGTCGGGCATGTGGCCAAACTGGGCATCGACGCGGAGGCCAGACTGGCCCAGGCGATCGAGACCGAGGCCGCCACCCGGGAGCGGGAGCGGCTGGCCCGGCGGATCCACGACTCGGTGCTGCAGGTGCTCACGCTCGTCCAGCGCAGGGGCGGCGAGCTCGGCGGGGAGGCGGCGGAGCTGGGACGGCTGGCCGGCGAGCAGGAGACCGCTCTACGGGCGCTCATCCGGGTGCCGGACCAGCCCGCCGGTGCCGGCGGGCGGGCGGATCTGCGCGGGCTGCTCCAGGGCTACTCGTCGATGACGGTGACCGTGTCGGCCCCCGCCACCGCGGTACGGCTGCCGGGGCGCACGGCCAGGGAGATCCAGGCGGCGGTCGGGGCGGCGCTGGACAACGTGGCGCGGCACTGCGGTTCCGGCGCCCGGGCGTGGGTGCTCGTGGAGGAGGCGGGGCACACCGTCACGGTGAGCATCCGCGACGACGGGCCCGGCATCCCGCCGGGCCGGACCGCCGAGGCAGCGGCGGACGGCCGGCTCGGCATCGCCCAGTCCATCCGCGGCCGCATCCGCGACGTCGGTGGCACCGTCGCCATCACCTCGGCCCCGGGAGAGGGAACCGAGATCGAGATGAGCGTCCCGGCCGGCTGAGCGAGACGCGGACCGTGCTCACCAGCGGCCTAGAGCGTGGATGCAATGTCCTTCAGGCGGGGGAGGAGGTCAAACGTGCCAGCAGGCGTAGGTGACGCTGGCGGTCGCGCTCGGGGAGAAGCCGATGATGGCGTTGCCACCGCCGCGGATGTAGCAGCCGATGGTCGGGCTGACGATGACCGTCACGGTCGTGGACCGGCCGCCGGAAAGGGTGCCGCCGCCGGAGGCCCTGACCCTGGCGATGCCGGGGTCGATCGACGTCACCGACCACCGGACGGTGCCGCCCCGGGCCGTGAGCGTGAGGGTGCAGGATCTCGGCAGCCCGGCGGCGCCGACGTGCCGGCAGCCGGAGTCGCCCACCGCCAGGGTCCCGCGGCTCGACCCGGCCGGTGTGCCGCCATGCGCGGGAGCCTTGGTCGGATGGGCCGGCGGCGGGGTCGTCGGGTGTGACTGGGCCGCCGTCGGGGTGGTGGCCGGGGTCGGGCCGGGTGTGGAGGATGACCCGGGCGCGGAGGGTGAGGTGTCCGGGGACGGCGAGCCGGCACCGGTCTCCGCCGGTGCCGAGACGAGATCGCTCGCCGGCGCCGCCACCCGGGGTCCGGAGTTCTCCGTGCCGCCGTAGCGGGGTGCAGGCACGAACAGGACGAGGTAGGTGATCCCCGCGCAGGCCGTGAGGGCCACGATGATCGGGATCGACCGACGGCCGCGCCGGCCTTTGACGCCGTCCGCGGGAGGCGGACCGTTCCGCGCGGCGGCGGGTCCGCCCGGCGTAGGGAAGCCGCCGGAGGAGGCCGCCGGATCGGCTTCCAACGTGAGGCGCTCCGCACGGACGGCCTCTGCCAGAAGGTCTCTAGCATGGTCGGGTACTGGATGCACGGTCACCGAACCTCCACTACGGACACGACGATGCAGATGCGTCCCAGGGGCTCAGGGATGGAGGCGTACCCGGTCCGGGCTGGTGAATCAGGACGCCTGGAGCCCGCACGTGCATCTGCGGAGGCAATCATGGCCGAACCGGCCCGGTAAGTAATGTGGCCGACTTGCTGCCTTTACCGCCCGAAGTTGTCAGCGATGTGACAGGACGCCCGGTTCGGCCGCGACGGCCTCGGCCGAGCCGAGCCGGAGACGACACCTTTACGAGGGATTTAAGCCAGTCGGCGCATGATGAGGCGGCAGCATCGGCGGGTGACGAGGAGGAATCATGTCCGACGAGATCGAGCAGGGGCCGGCCGGGCCGCCGGACGACCCCGCGGGCCACCCGGTGTCGTCCCCGGCACCACCGCCGCCCGCCGAAGCGGCGCCGGTGGCGGCGGCACCCGTGGCGGCGGCACCGGGTCCGAGCCGCCGTGAACGTCTCCGGCGGGCGGGTGGCCGTCGTTCGGTGCAACTGCTCGCGGCGGGCCTGATCGGCGGGATCGTCGGCGGCGCGGTGGTGGGCCTGCTCGGCGCGGTGTCCGGCGACGACGGCCATCACCCCCGCCGTTATGCCGAGTACGGCCGGTACGGGGGCCCGTTCATGCGCGGCGACGGCCCGAACTGGCGGTATCGGGGCCAGGACGGAGGCGGGCTCCCCGGGGGCGGGCCCGGCTGGTACGGTCCCTGGTCGGGCAAGGTGCCGGGTCAGGGCGGCCAGCCCGCGTATCCGGTGCCGGGTCAGGGCGGGCAGCCCGCGTATCCGGTGCCGGCGCAGCCCGCTCCCGCGGTGCCGTCACCGGCGTCACCGTCTCCCACGGCCAAGGCCACCTGATCAGGTGCGGGCGGCGGCGACCCCGTCGCCCGTATTCTGCGGGCTCTCGCCCTCCGGCACGGGAGGCAGGCTGAGCCGCACGTTGGTGTGCCCCGCGTGGGCGGACACGGCAGCGTCGTGGTAACTCTCCAGCTCGGCCGCCAGCTGTGAGCCCTGGTAGAGCGTGCCGTCGATCAGCGGTCCCCGCCGTTTCTCGATCACCGCGATGACGTCGTCACCGGTCAGCGTCTTGTGGGTCTCGAGCGCGTGCGCCAGCGCGAGCACGTCGTGGCGGTTGTCGGTGAGAATGCGCTCGGCCTGGTCCAGCAGGGTGGCCAGCAGGACCTCGATCCGTTCGCCGAGGTTGCCCGGTACCGCCCGGTTGTCGGTTCCCTTCGGCACGGCACCGAAGCCGATGCCCCGGCCGCCGTTTCGGGGCCCGGGGTTGCCCGCCGCGATGCCGAGCGCCTGCAGGGCGGTCAGTGAGGAGAGACCGCTGCCCATGCCCCACAGGGCCTCCATCAGCGAGGCCACCGTGGTCGCCGACTCGAGGTCACCGGACACTCCCGAGGAGCTGTCCTGGCCGAAGAACATCCGTTCGCCGGCCAGTGATGCCAGCGACACCAGGATGTCCGCCTCGTACTCGCTCCGCCATCGGGTGAACTGGTCCTCCGGCTTCACGCTGGCGACCATGCCCAGATAGTCGCTGCCCTTCTCGATCGTCGCGATGTCGATCTCCAGGTGCCGGCGGGTGCGGTAGGCCATGACTGCGTGGCAGGCCTCGTGCACCGCGACCGCGTGCCGTTCCCGTTCGATGTATTCCACGTCCTCGGGCGGCCCGAGCTGCTTGAGCCGCTTGGCGTGCATGACGTCCGCCCACCCGATGACCTCGCGCCCGTCCCGGATCGCGGTGATCAGGGACTCGTTGACGAGGTCCTTGATGGTGGCGCCGGTCGCGTACGGAGTGATCGTCGCCAGCTTGTCGATCTGTTCGTCGGTGAGCTCGTGGCGGACCTTGGAGAAGTAGCCCTGGTAGGTACGGACCCGGCCGGGCTTGGAGGGGTAGCCGACCTTGTAGATGCGGTCGATGCGGCCGGGGCGCAGCAGCGCCTCGTCGAGCGACTCGGGCATGTTGGTCGCCATCATGACGAGGATGCGGTATTTCGGCGGTGGCTTGGGCTGCATCCCGGCCAGCCGGCGGATGTACCGGTTGACCAGGCCGCGGGGCTTCTTCAGGCCGGAGAGCTCGGTGAGCAGGGCCTGCAGCGTGCCCATGTCACCGCCACCACCGCCGCCCATGCCCGCGCCCGCCACGAACCGGCTGCGACCCGTACCCGGCGGGCCGGCCGCGGTGTCCGCCGCGCCGGGTGACAGCGCCGTACGGGCGAGCGTCCACCGCACGTCGGGGGAGAGGTAGGCGGTGCCGTTGCACCCCGCGTGCTGGAACGCCGCCGGCTGGAAGGCACCGGCGGACAGACCCGCCTGGCCGGGCGGGCCGGCCTGGGCCAGCGAGCCGCGGCGGCCCAGGGAGTCGGCCTCGTCGAAGAAGACGATGACGCCGCCGTAGCGGAGCGAGAGCCTGCGCAGCTTGCGGAACAGCGACTTGACCTTGAGCACTCCGATGCCGAAGAACATCTGGATGAACGCGCCGGGGTCGACGAAGACGTACGGCTTGCCGGTTTCGCCGGCCACCGCCTCGGCCATGAGCGTCTTGCCGGTGCCCGGAGGCCCCCACAGCAGCAGGCCGCCTGGGACGTAGCCGCCCTTCTCCTCGATCTCCAGCGGCCGTTCCAGGAAGACGATGTTCTCCTTGACCCGCTCGACGACGTGGTCCTGGCCCCAGACGTCGGTGAAGCGGGTCTTGATGTCGTCGGGGTAGTAGACGTCGATCCCGCCGCGCGACAGGAACCAGAACAGCCCGATGAACTGGAAGACGACGAAGAAGAAGCCGAAGGCGAGCTGCATCAGGAGCGGCATCGCCTGCCACAGCAGCGCCGGCGCCTGGAACAGCGCCAAGGGCGGTGAGGTGTGCAGCAGCTTGCCCGCCACCACCGCGAAGACCGTGATCCAGAGCACCCAGGTGAAGACCCGCCAGAGCCGGAACCTGGTCCAGGCGCTGAAGCGCCGGTGACTGAAGCGCTCGAACCCGCCGAAGACGCGCCCGGTCCAGAACAGGTGATAGCGCGACCAGCGCTCGCTGATGAAGAAGTGGGTCTGCCGGAGCAGTTCGATCCCCGCGATGACGAAGACCCACCAGCCCGTCCGGACCTGGAGCCGTAGGGCCTCACCGAAGGGCATGATCTCGTAGCTCGCCATCGTCGCCCAGACCAGGGCGAACCACACTACGGTGAGCAGCAGCAGATATTTGGACCGGTCCCAGAGGGACAGCCGCTTGCGCTTGGTCTCGTCCCTGCCGGGGGATGTGCCGTCCGGTGGCCGCAGTCCCTCCGGGTAATCGTCCGAAGACCCGGGTCCCGTCGCGTCGGTGATCGGCTGGCCGCCTGGCTCGTCGTTCTTCTTGCGACGAAAGATCATGGAATGTTCCTCACCGTGAACGAGCGCGCGATCGCATCGAGTTCACTCGCGCGGGTGCGGTAGCAGTGGGCCGAGCAGCGGATGACGAACAGATACAGATGGCCGTCATCGCTGGCGAGCACGGTTCTGTCGGTGGTCAGCAGGCCGCTGACCGGGTTGGGCGAGCTGTTGTAGACCTCCCGCACGCCGCGCAGCCCGCCCCCGGGCTTGAGCACCTGGTCCCGGAGCCATTCGAAGCTGTCGTCCGTAGTGCCCTGCTGCGCGGCGGCCTGCCGGGCCTCGGCGGTGACGGTCCCGCCGAGGTTCCGCAGCGCGTCCAGCGAGACCTGGCCCTGCTCGGCCTGGGTCAGCGGGCGCACCATCGCCAGCACCACCGGGTCGTCGGAGGGCAGGCCCGTCAGGTGCATGACCGACGGTTCCTTGGCCGCGTCGTAGGCGACGGTCCAGACGATCTGCTTCTGCACCCGGGCGGTCGCCGAGTCGGGGTTGCCGTTCAGCACCTTGCTCAGCGCGGCATCATCGATCTTGTGCCATTGGGCGGGGACCTTGAAATAGGTCTTGTTCTTTGAGCTCTTGACGTACGTGTAGCCCGGGGAACCGCACGACGTGCCCAGGAACGCGAGCAGAAGGACAACAGGAATCGCGCGCACAGCGCCTCTCACCACGAGACCTCCGAAGGGAGCTGCTCCTTCTGTGAGTATGAACGCAAATGCCTATTACGACCAGATTGCGGTTCGGTCTCGCCGAGGTTTCGCTCGATGATTATGGCAATCCTTGCGAAGAGTGAGCCTTACCATGCCGATCGTGACGGACAGTGCGGTTCGAGTAATGGTCGTGGACGATCACCCCATGTGGCGGGAAGCGGTCGCCCGCGACCTCACAGAGGCCGGATACGACGTCGTGGCGACGGCCGGCGACGGCCGCACGGCCCTGCGGATCGCGGCGGCGGCGCGCCCTCAGGTGGCGGTGGTCGACCTGCAGCTTCCCGATCTCAGCGGAGTCGAGGTCGCCCGCGGGCTCGCCGCGGCGGAGCCCGCCGTACGGGTGCTGGTGCTCTCGGCCAGCGGCGAGCAGGAGGACGTGCTCGAAGCGGTCAAGGCCGGGGCGACCGGCTACCTGGTCAAGTCCGCGGGCCGGGATGAGTTCCTCGACGCCGTGCGCCGTACCGCGGCCGGGGACGCGGTCTTCACCCCCGGGCTGGCCGGGCTGGTACTGGGCGAGTACCGCCGGCTGGCGGCGGCGCCCAGCCGGGCGGACGAGGACGCCCCGCGGCTCACCGAGCGGGAGACCGAGGTGCTGCGGCTGGTCGCCAAGGGGCTCGGCTACAAACAGATCGCGCAGCGTCTGGTGCTGTCCCACCGCACCGTGCAGAACCACGTCCAGAACACTCTCAACAAGCTGCAGTTGCATAACCGGGTGGAACTGGTCAGATATGCCATCGAACGCGGTCTCGACCAGGACTGAGACGCCGGTCGTCGGCATACCCGGCCCCCCGGCGGGCTCACGCTGAGCAAGGCGGCCGGCAAAGGTGGGCGACGATCGCTCGTCCGCCGGGCGGCCCCTCCCGCGAGTAACGGCGGTGAGCGCGGACGAAGGCACGCAGGCAGGAGAACCCTTCCGGCTCCGGCCGCGTCAAAGTGTGGGGCCGGATCCGGCCCGCGCGATGGTTGAGATGGAGTCAACGATGGTCTTGGCCGTTACCGGCGACACCTGGGGAATCCCGGGTCCGTCCTTCCTGGGCATCTTCTTCCTCGCCTTCGTGGTGGTGCTCGCGCTGTCGCTGGTGCTCCGGCACGCGGCCGTCCGGGGACGGCCCGCACAGCGCGAACTCCACCCCTACGAGGTTGCCTTCCTCGTCGGCGGGTCCGGGCGGGTGATCGCCGCCTCTCTGGCCGCCTTGTACTCCGCCAAGGTGATCACCGCGATCGGCGGGGGACAGCTCCAGGTCATCGCCGAGCCGCGGATGACCCTCACCCCCCTTGACGACGCGATCGTGCGGGCCATCGGCCAGGGCATGAACACTAACGTCCGCACCCTGCCGCTGCACCCGGGAGTGCGGCAGGCACTGGACGACCTCGAGGACAGGCTGATCCGGGCCGGGCTGGCCACCGGTCCGGGGGAGCGCGCGCGGGCCCGCTTCGCCGCCCTGCCGCTCGCCCTGCTGTTCGCCGTCGGCGCGGCCCGGATCTGGGCGGGCCTGCAGAACGGCAAGCCCGTCACCTTCGTCGTCCTCGCCGTCGTCATGGTTGCGCTGGGCTGGCTCGGCATGGTCATAACGACGCCGAGACTCACCGGCTCGGGGCGCCGGGCGCTGGCGGCGGCCCGGATCCGCAACCGCGTCCTCAGCCCTTCCATGTCGCCGTCCTGGGCGACGTACGGCCCGACGGGAGCCGCGCTCGGCGTGGCGCTGTTCGGCGGTGCGGCGCTGTTCAGCCTCGACCCGGCCTTCGCCCAGGCGTCCGAGCTGCAGCGCGGCCTCGGCCTGTCCTCCGGGTCGTCGGGATCCTCCTGGACCAGCTCCAGCTCCAGCTCGTGCTCGAGCTCCAGCTCCTGCGGTTCCAGCTCGTGCGGGTCGTCTTCCTGCGGAGGCGGTGGCGGGGGGTGCGGCGGATGAACCTGCCCGAGCTGGGAGTCGGCATCGGCTGGCGCCCGGAGATCGCGGGGTTCGTCGCCGGGCTGCCCGGGCTGCGATTCACCGAGGTGATCGCCGAGTCGCTGCATCATCCGGACGCGGAGCTGCTCGCGCTGCGAGAGCGCGGGGTGACGGTCGTGCCGCACGGGGTCAGGTTGTCGCTGGGCGGCGCCGACCCGGTCGATCCGGACCGGGTCGCGCATCTGGCGCACTGCGCCGAGCTGACGGGCGCCCCGCTGGTCAGCGAGCACATCGCCTTCGTGCGGGCCGGCGGGATGGAAGCGGGGCACCTGCTGCCGGTGCCGCGCACCCGGGCCGCGCTCGACGCGCTCACCGCGAACATCCGGCGCACCTGCGCGGAGCTGCCGGTGCCGCTGGCGATCGAGCCGATCGCCACGCTGTTCGACTGGCCCGACGCCGAATACGGCGAGGCCGCCTTCCTCACCGAGCTGCTGGAACGCACGGACGCGCTGCTGCTGCTGGACGTGGCCAATGTGTACGCCAACGCCCGTAACCGCGGGGAGGACCCGCTGGCGCTGCTCGACGGGCTGCCGCTGGAGCGGGTGTCCTACGTGCACGTGGCGGGCGGAGCCGAGCAGGACGGTCTCTACCACGACACCCATACCGACCCGATCCGGACCGAGGTGCTGGATCTGGTCAGGGAGCTGTGCGCCCGCCGCCCGCCCCGCGGGTTCCTGCTGGAACGCGACGGCTCCTACCCGCCCGCCGCCGACCTGCGGTCGGAGCTCGACGCCATCGCGAGTGCCGCCGGACTGTCCCCGGTGACATGAGCTCCCAGGACGAACTGCGCCTGGCCCAGGAGGCGCTGGTGGCCGCGCTGGTCGCGGGAGCGCAGCTGCCACCGGGTTTCGACGCCGTACGGGTCGCGGCGGCGACGCGGGCGCTGCTGCGCAAGCGGGCCGGTGAGGTCGCGCGGGCCTGGCCGGAGCTGGCGCGGTCGTACGGCCCGGCATGGCCGAGGGTCTTCGCCGGGTGGGCGTCGGCGCTGCCCACCCGGGGTTCCTGGCTGGACGGCTGGGACTTCGCCCGCGCCCATCGCGGGTCACTGACCCCGGGGGCCCTCGCCGAGCTGGCGGTCTGCGAGGCCTGCTGGGCGCACCAGGGCGGGGACCAGCCCCGGCGGCGACGCGGGATCCGGCCGGCCCGCTTTCCCGGCGGCCTGGCCGTCAACGTCCTGGGCCGGGTCCGGATTCTGCGCAGTCGCCGTGCGTTGGCCCGCAGGACCCGCTGACCGTCTATGGTCTAGACCAATAATGGTTGGGCGGCGCGCCAGATCATCGGCGCAATGCCCGGTGCGAGCGTACCCGTGCCACTAGTCTGGCCGGGTGAGTTCTGGGGAGGAATACATGCGCGTCGGAGTGCTGACCGGAGGAGGCGACTGCCCTGGCCTGAACGCCGTCATTCGCGCTGTCGTGCGCAAGGGCGTCCAGGTCTACGGATACGAGTTCGTCGGGTTCCGGGACGGCTGGCGCGGCCCGCTCGAGGGCGACACCGTCGCGCTCGACATTCAGGCCGTGCGAGGGATCCTGCCACGCGGCGGCACGATCCTGGGATCGTCCCGGACGAACCCGCTCAAGGTCGAGGGCGGTATCGAACGGATCAAGGACAACCTGGCCGGGCTCGGCGTCGACGCGCTCATCGCCATCGGCGGCGAGGACACCCTGGGTGTGGCGCGTCAGCTGCACGAGCAGGGAGTCAAGATCGTCGGTGTGCCGAAGACCATCGACAACGATCTCAACGCCACCGACTACACCTTCGGCTTCGACACCGCCGTCGGGATCGCGATGGAGGCCATCGACCGGCTGCACACCACGGCCGAGAGCCACCACCGCGCGCTCATCTGCGAGGTCATGGGACGGCACGCGGGCTGGATCGCGCTGCACGCGGGCATGGCCGGCGGCGCCAACGTGGTGCTGATCCCAGAGCAGCCCTTCGACATCGAGAAGGTCTGCGAGTACGTCGAGAGCCGCTTCAAGACCCGGTATGCCCCGATCATCGTGGTGGCCGAGGGCGCCCACCCGCTCGACGGCCAGATGGAGACGCGCGACAGCCAGCTCGACTCGTTCGGCCACGTCAAGCTGGGCGGCATCGGCGAGTGGCTGGCCGGGGAGATCGAGAAGCGCACCGGCAAGGAGGCGCGCACCACCGTGCTGGGCCACATCCAGCGGGGCGGCACGCCGACCGCGTTCGACCGGGTGCTCGCCACCAGGTTCGGCCTGCACGCCGTCGACGCCGTGCACGTGTCCGACTTCGGGAAGATGGTCGCCCTGCAGGGCACCGACATCGTCCGGGTGGACCTGAGCCTGGCCACCGACCAGCTCAAGACCGTGCCACCGGAGCGCTACAAGGAGGCCGAGGTCTTCTTCGGCTGACAGTCCGTCGATCATCGGGCGGCCCGCGACGTTCTGTCGCGGGCTGCTGTGATTCTGGTGATTCTTGCTGGATATACAGCTTTCCGGGCCGCCTCGACCCCCGGTCTTTCGCTAACGTCTCCTTCCATGACTACGCCTCCTCCTCAGGACCCGAACTACGGGTCGAACCAACCCCCCTCGTACGGCCAGCAGCCTGGTTACCCTCAGCAGCAGCCTGGTTACCCTCAGCAGCAGCCCGGATACCCGCAGCAGGGTGGTTATCCCCAGCAGGG
>JAOPYK010000229.1 GCA_025964695.1 Streptosporangiaceae bacterium
GATGGACACCCCGGAGCTGATCAGTTCGGTGGCGTGGGCGTGGCGGAGCTGATGGATGTCGATCTCCACCCCGGCCGCGGCGCAGTAACCCTCCCACCAGTGGTGGGCGGCGTCGTAGGACAACGGCCCGCCGGCCCCGTTGATGCTGGCGCGGACCGTCCAGTCCTCGGCCAGGCAGGCGGCCGCCCGGGCGGGATCCTCCAGCAGGTAGGGCAGGTATCCGTCCGGCCGGGGCCGCCAGGCCCATGGTCTGGGCCAGGTTAGCGCCACCCGCCACGCCTGCGTGGGCCGAGCGGCCGTACCGCCCCGGGCGGGGGTAGCGGCGGTGCCGGAGCGCTGGCCGGTCATCGCGGGTCCCGCGGTTGCTCGTCCGCCGCTAACTCCTCGGCGCCTTCGGGACGGTCGGTCTGGGACAACAGGGCCTCGGCGCGGGCGGCGCGTTCACGAAGCGCTCCTCGGCGACACCAGCCATGGACCACAGACCGGAAGATGATCTTTCTTAGCGTGGAATCAGCGTGGCTGCAGCACGAAGTTCTAGCTGGTCAGCGGGTTTCGTCGGTGGCCCACCTCGAAGGCCCGCTTGAGGGCCCACCCGAAGCAGGAGCCGTGTGTTCGGAAGCGTAACTTCCGAAGCCCGGCTCCTTTGTCTTTTCCGCCGAAGGGATGTCCCCTCGGACCTCCCGCCGTGCCGGGGGGCTGCGCCCGGCGTTCCGCGTGGCCGTGGTCCCGCTCGCCGGAGGTACGGTCCCGCGCCCACGCGTGTGACGTTCAGGCACCACGTTACCGCTGGTGGCGGTCTGGTCACGACGGCCGATGGCGGCCTGACACACTCTGCCGCATGAGTCTTTCGGGGCGGCTGGAGGAGATCGGGCGGCCGCTGGTCGCGGAGCAGCTGGCACATCCGACCGTGGCGGGGATCGCGCGAGGGGATCTGGACGAGCGGGTGTTCAGGTCCTGGCTGGAGCAGGATTACCTGTTCCTGCTGGATTACGTGCGGGTGTTCTCCCGGCTGGCCTGGCAGGCCCCGGCGGCTCATCTGGGCGATCTCGTCGATCTGGCGCATTCGACGTTCCACGAGGAGCTGTCCCTGCACCGGGAGCTCGCCGCCGAGTTCGGCGCCGACCTTGAGGGCACGGTCAAGGGACCGGTCTGCGCGGCGTACACCGAGTTCCTGCTGAACGCGGCCGGTTCGTACGGGGAAGGGCTGGCGGCGCTCTATCCGTGCATGTGGGGCTATTCCACGCTGGGTGCCGAGCTGGCCGCGGACCCGCCGGCGGAGCCGCGTTACCGACGCTGGGTGGAGACCTATGCGGACCCGGGGTTCGCGGAACTCACTCGGCGCTGCGCCCAGATGATCGACGAGGCGGGGCCTGACCCCGAACGCGCCGCCGAGTTGTTTCGGACGGGTATGCGGCATGAGGTCTCCTTCTGGGACGCGCCTTGTTGACAGAGCCGCTATCAGAAAGTTATCCACACCCTGGGTGAGCCCGGTGGGACTATTCGCTCTTTGATGTGTCAGTGAACGTCCAGGTATGGGCCTTAGATCACGCGAAAATCCCCTCTCACAGTCACTTCTCCACAGAGTTTTCCACAGCTGTCCACAGGCATGTGGATGATGAATCACACGCTGTGACCGGTCATGGTGACCACCGGGATCACATGATTCGGTCGAACCGGGACCGCATACTGGAGACATGCCTGAGCTCCCCGAGGTCGAGGCGCTCGCCGGTTATCTCCGGGAGCGCGCGGTCGGTCACGCGGTGGCGAAGATAGATGTCGTCGCCATCTCCGCGCTCAAGACGTACGACCCGCCGATCACCGCGCTGGGCGGTCTGACGGTCACCGCCGTCGGCCGGCACGGCAAGTTCCTCGATCTGGACATCGACGGACTGCACCTGGTCACCCATCTGGCCCGCGCCGGGTGGTTGCGGTGGAAGGACGAGCTGCCCACCACCCCGCTGAAACGCGGCAAGGGCCCGATCGCCATGCGGGTGCACCTGGACGACGGCGCCGGATTCGATCTGACCGAGGCCGGTACCAAGAAGGGGCTGGCGGTGTATGTCGTCCGGGATCCGGCCGAGGTGCCGGGAGTGGCCTCGCTGGGCCCGGATCCGCTTGCCGACGCCTTCACGACGGAGGCGCTCGCCGAGATCGTCAACGGGCGCCGTACCCAGATCAAGGGATTGCTCCGTGACCAGCGGGTGATCGCCGGCATCGGCAACGCCTATTCCGACGAGGTGTTGCACGCGGCCAAGATGTCCCCGTTCAAGATCGCCGCCACCCTGACCGAGGATGACGTCGCGACCCTGCACGGGGCCATCGTGACGATGCTGCGGGACGCGATCGAGCGTTCGCGTGGACTGGCCGCCGGTGAGCTCAAGGCGGAGAAGAAGACCGGGCTCCGGGTGCACGGCAGGGCCGGCCAGAAGTGCCCGGTCTGTGGCGACACCGTACGGGAGGTGTCGTTCGCCGACTCGGCGTTGCAGTACTGCCCCACCTGCCAGACCGGCGGCAAACCCCTGGCCGACCGCCGCATGTCCCGGCTGCTCAAATGAGCCACTGGTACGGCTCCTGGATCAGCGTGGGCGGGGCAGCTCACCCAGCAATGGCGCGAGGGCGGCCCAGCGGGTCACCTGGCAGCCGTCCTTGCGGCTGAAATGCGCGTCGATCTTCTTGCCCTGCCAGGTGCCGGTGACCGTCGAGGTATCGGGGCCTCCGTAGATCATCGTGCAGGCCTGGCCCTTGGGCGTCGGCGCGAACGGGTCCTTCCCGGCGGCCGCGGCCTTGTCCAGCTCCGCACACGCGAGCTTGGCGTTGGGATGATCCCCGCTCACCGGATCACAGGTCAGCGTCCAGGTCTTCACCGCTGCCTTTGCCGACTTTTTGTAAACCACGCTCAGCGTGGTCGTGCTCGGCGCCTGGGCCGGTGACTGCGACGTCGCGCTGGTGGCCCATCCGGCACCGCCCGAGGAGACCCCGGCCGATCCGTCGTCGGCCTTCTGTGATCCGCAGCCGGTGACCGCGATGGCCATGGCCAGGCCAGGCAGCACGAAAAAGAACGTCCGATACCTCATAGGTGATTCGACGCGACGGGGTCCCGCGCGGTTCCATGGGATCGTGATGATTTTCGGGGAAGACGTTCCGGCCATCGACGCGGCCGAGGTGCCGGACGAGGCCTACCTGCTCGACGTGCGGCAACCCGAGGAATGGGACGCGGGCCACGCGCCCGGCGCCGTGCACATCCCCATGGGCGAGCTGAGCGACCGCGCGGGCGAGATCCCGCGTGAACGGGACATCTACGTCATCTGCCGATCGGGCGCCCGATCCGCACAGGTGACCGTCGCGCTCAACAACGCGGGCTGGCAGGCCCGCAACGTGGACGGCGGTATGAAGCGCTGGGCCGAGGCGGGCCGCCAGATGGTCAACGACTCCGGCTCCACGCCTTTCGTGGCCTGACCCGGATCCCGGGCGCCGGGCGCTGCCTGTACGATTCGTCCATCTACTAACTGAATCACCGCGGGAGCTCGGGCCGAGCCGGGCTGAGAGGGCGGCTGTCATGGCGCCGCCGACCGCACGAACCTGTCCGGGTAATGCCGGCGTAGGGAGTGTGGCCCTGTGGCGCCCGAATCCGTGAGCATCGTGCAAGGCCGGCCGGCCAGCGAGGTTCCGTACACCCTCGACCAAGCCCCGCCCAAGGTCCTCAGTTTCTGGGACCAGAGCGCCTTCTGGGCCAACCTCGGGGTCAGCCTGCTCGCCTTCACCGGCGCGTACACCGTGCTGGCTCCCGTCGATGGCAAGCCGGGGCTGTCGATTGAGGCCGGCATCGCCGCCATGATCGTCGGCACGGTGATCGGCGGGCTGATGCTGGGCCTGTCCGCCGTGCCGGGCGCCCGCACCGGCGCGCCCGCGATGGTGCTGCTGCGCGGGCTGTTCGGCACCCGGCTGTCCTATCTCCCCACCGCGCTCAACATCGCCCAGCTGGTCGGCTGGGGCACCTTCGAGCTGATCACCATCGCCGGGGCGGCCAATGAGGTGTTCGCCGCGGGGCCGGCGTGGCTGCACGCCCCGCGCTGGCTGTTCGTGCTCGCCGCGGGGCTGCTCACCACGCTGCTGACAATCTGGCCGCTGGGCTCCGTGCGGCTGCTGCGCCGGTTCGTGACGGTCGCGGTCGTGATCTCGCTGGGCTACTTCTATGTCCAGTTCCTCCGCCAGGGGCTGCCCGACCTGGGCCAGGGCTCGTGGAACAGGTTCTGGGTCGGTGTCGACGCGGCGCTGGCCGTGTCGATCTCCTGGGTACCGCTGGCGGCGGACTACACCCGGCACTCCCGTTCGACCAGGGCGGCGTTCGGGGCGGCCAGCGTGGCCTACTCGGTGACCCAGATCGTGGCCTATGTCCTGGGGCTGTTCGCACTGGCACTGGCCACCACCAGCGATCCCTATACCCCCTTCCTGCATGTGGCGCTGGGCGCCGTCTTCCTCGGCGTCTTCGTGCTCCGGGAGGTGGACCAGTCGTTCGCGAACGTCTACTCCACCGCGGTGTCGATCCAGAACCTCTTCCCACGGTGGGACCGGCGGATCCTCACGATCGTCCTGGGCGCTCTGATCACGGGTGCGGCCCTGCTGCTCAAGGACATGAACGGCTATTTCGGCTTCCTCGGCCTGATCGGCTCGGTGTTCGTGCCGATGCTGGGGGTCCTGGTGGCCGACTTCTTCCTGCTCGGCCGGGGCCGTGACTGGAATCTGAACCGCTCGGCCCCGTCCCGCTGGGGGATGATCGCCGCCTGGCTGATCGGCTTCGCCGCCTACCAGTTGATCCACCCCAGTGACATCGGCTGGTGGAGCGGCGGCTGGGTCAGGATTCAGAGCTGGCTGCACTTCACCCCGGCGGACTGGATGAGCGCCTCGCTCCTGTCCTTCGCCGTCTCCGTACTCACCGCGTGCGCGATCGGAGGCCTCGCCCGCCGCAGGCACCGCGCGTAGGGGTCACGGCGGCCATGTGGCGATCTTACGGAAGCCGCTGGTGAGGCCGGGAAAACATTCCGTGGTGCTTCGGGCGTCGGGGCGCAAGATCCGATGGCACGATGACAAGCGTGCAACAAGACGTCCACGACCCCATCGTCCGCGCGGTGATCGAATGTGCCGCGGACGCGATCGTGGCCGTCGATGATCAGCTCGCGGTGACCGTGTGGAATCCCGCGGCGGAGCGGATGTTCGGGTGGTCCGCGGACGAAATGCTGGGCCGGATCCCGCCGATCGTGCCGGACGAGCTCAAGGCCGAGTACAACGCGGTCCAGGAGCGGATCCGGGAGGGCGGCCAGATCTCGATCGCGACCCGGCGGTTCCACCGGGACGGCCGGCTGGTGGACGTACGGATCGACACGAGCGTGCTGCAGGACCCGCGGGGTCGCCTGCTCGGCTGGGTCAGCGTCTTTCATCCGGTGCGCGAGGACGAGGTCGTCCAGCATCACATGAACGAAAGGGCGCGGCTGGTCCGCAGGCTCAACGACATCGTGGCCGATCTGAACGCCGAGCTGGATCTGGGCACCGTACTCGACCGGATCACCGGTGCCCTCACCGAGCTGACCGGGGCGGACGCCGGTGGGTTCGTCAGGATCGACGCGGAAAAGAACACGTTGCGGCTGGTCAGCCTGCGCGGGTTGCCCGAGCACATGCGCAATGCCGTCGCCGAGCTGAGGCCCAGCCTGGTCGGCGAGATCCTGCGCTCCGGTAAGACCGTCATGCTGGCCACGGGGAAGCGCCGGCTCGATGATCTGATCTGGGCCGAGCTCGACGGGCTGCACACCATCGCGCTGGGATTGTCCTACGTGCAGAACCGGCCGTACGGCGCGCTGTACGCCCTGTTCGCCGGCCGCAAGGTCACCCATGTCGAGCTGGAGCTGCTGGAACTGTTCGCCGGTCATGCCGGGGTCGCGGTCAGCAACGCCGTTCAGTACAGCGAGGTGGTACGGCAGCGCGCACATGAACGGGCGGTCATCGACGCCAGTGCCGACGGCATCGCCGTACTGGACCGCGAGGGGCTCGTCCAGCGCTGGAATCCGGCGGCGCACGCGCTCACCGGGGTGTCGGCCGAGGCGGCGATCGGGCGCAGGCCGCCGTTCCAGCAGCCGGAGCCCGGCGAGATGCTGACCGTCGCACTGAAGCCGGGCATCTGGCTCAACGTGCTGTGCGCGGAGATCGAGGAGACCGACGAGCTGGTCATCGACTTCCGGGACGTCAGCGCGGCCAAGGCGCTGGAGGAGGCCAAGAACCTGTTCCTGGCCACCACCAGTCATGAGCTGCGGACCCCGATCACGGTAGTGCAGGGCTTCGCCAGCACCCTGGTCAACCGCTGGGACAAGCTGAGCGACCAGGACCGGCGCAGTGCCGTGGCGACCATCGCGGAACGGGCCCGATCGCTCGGCCGGCTGGTCGAGCACCTGTTGCTGGGCTCCCGGGCGGGGGCCGAGGAGCTCACGGTCACGATCGAGGAGTTCGAGCTGGGCAGGCTGCTGGAGGGCGCGGTGAGCGCGTTCCGGTCGCTGTCGGACAAGCACTGCGTGCAGATGTCGATCGAACCGCGGCTACCGGTGGTGAGCGGGGACCCGATGGCCACCGACATCATCCTGGGGCAGCTGCTCGAGAACGCCTTCAAGTATTCGCCCGACGGCGGCACGGTGTCGGTGCGGGCCTTCGCCGAGGAGCGTGAGCTCGTGGTGACCGTGGAGGACGAGGGCGTCGGCATCGCGCCCGGCGACCATGAGCGGATTTTCGAGAGGTTCGTGCAGGGGGAGGCGGGGGACCGTCGCCGCTTCGGAGGGGTGGGGCTCGGCCTCTACATCGTGAAAAAGCTGGCCGTCGCACAACATGGCGATATTTCGGCACATTCTCGCCCGGGGGGCGGCACATCTATGCGGCTGGCGCTGCCCAGGGCCGCCGTGGAGGGCGTGGATTGAGCCGGCTCATGGTCGCCAGTATGGCCTGGTCAGAGCTCGTGTCAGTGTCGATGTGGCAGACGGAACGCGCCCCCAAGGAGTAGTCCGACGCTCAGTGGATAGATCTTAACCGTCCGCTTATCGCTACTTTCAGGGGGTGGTTGGCCGTGACCAGTTGGTCAGTCACTCGTTGTGTAGATGGCGGGATGTTTCGTCCGGGTTTCCGGTCTGATGTATGTGGGCATTTCGGTCGTACAGGAAGTCAAGGTCGTACAGGAAGTCAAGGACACGTGTTCGAACGCGAGAACCGCCAGGGAGAGGGAGGTGGAGGGTGAGCGTGGTACTACTGCCACACGCGACGTCCAGTGTCGCCGTCGCCCGCAGGCACCTCAGCGCGGACCTGCTCTCGTCCGGCACTCTCGAGTCCGTGGTCGACGACGCGACGGTCATCATCAGTGAGCTGCTGAGCAACGCGTTGCGCCATGCGCGGCCGCTGGAGACCGGTCAGATCCGGGTGGCCTGGTCCCGGCACGGCGACTCCATCGAGGTCGCGGTCAGCGACGGCGGAGCAGCCACCGAGCCGCGCCGCAGCCGTCCGACGCTGTCATCGCTGGGCGGTCGGGGTCTGGCCATCGTCGAGACCCTCGCCGAGTGCTGGGGCGTCCGGCACGAGAACGGCGGCGGGACCACGGTCTGGGCCATCCTGCGGGTGCCGCATCGGGCGCAGCCGCCTTCGCTGAGCGGTTCGGTCAGCCCACCCGCGGTGGTTTCCGTCATTCCCGACGTATCAGCCACCCCCACCGTGAACCTGCTCAACCACACCCGCTAGGGTCGGCTCAGCTCGGGCGCTGCCGCGCCCCCGTCGGCAGCGCCTGAGCGTCCAAAGCCCTGTGCTACAAGGGATCCCGCAAGATCGGGCAGGACATGCAGCGTGGGCCGCCACGGCCGCTGCCGAGTTCGCTCCCGCTGATCCGGATCACCTCGATGCCCTCCGCCTCCAGCCGCGCGTTGGTCTCCACGTTCCGCTCGTACGCCACCGCCAGCCGCGGACCCACCGCCAGGGTGTTGTTGCCGTCGTCCCATTGCTCGCGTTCGGCCGTCACCGGATCGAGCCCGGTGTCGATCACTTTGAGCCGCTCGATGCCCATCGCCGCCGCGGCGGCCTCCAGGAACGGCCGGGGCGGGGCGACCCGCAGGTCTCCTCCGTCCGAGGTCACCGCATAGGCGATCAGCGAGTCCGCCACCGCCGGATACATCACGACCTTGTCGACGTCGACCATGGTGCAGACGGTGTCCAGATGCATGGTCGCCCGATCCTGGGCGATGGGCACGGCCAGCACGGTATGCGCCAGACCGGCCTCGAACACCCGCCTGGCCAGCCGCTCGACGCCCGCGGGGGTCGTACGCTCGCCGGTGCCGGCCGCCACCACGCCCGGAGCGAGCAGCAGCAGATCGCCGCCCTCGACGTGCTCGAGCGTCCGCTCGTACACGGTCCGGACCCCGGCGAACCGCGGATGATGGGTGTAGATCAGGTCGGTGAGCGCCGTCTCCCGCCGCCGGGCCGGCATCGCCAGGCTGGTCACCGCCACCTGGTCCCCGATCCAGGCGCTGGAGTCCCGGGTGAACAGCAGGTTCGGCAGCGGGTCGACGATGAAGTCATGCCGGTCCATCAGCTCGTATACCAGGCCATGGCCCGGCTTGAGCTCCTCGTGCGCCAGACCGCCGATGAGGACGTGGGCGAGGTCCTCGGGGTGCAAGCCGCTCAGATGACCGGCAACGGCGTGGCGGAGCTGATCGCCCAGCCGGTGGTCCTCCACGACCCCGGCGAGCGCCTCCTCGCGCGCGAACTCGTACTCCAGCACGTCCTGCAGCAACTCACCCATGTACAGCACCTCGACGCCGCGGTCCCGCAGTGCCTCTGCGAAGGCGTCGTGCTCGTCCCGCGCCCGGCCGACCCAGGGGATGCCGTCGAAGAGCAGTTTGTCGTTGTTGCGGGGGGTGAGCCGTTTCAGTTCGGCACCCGGCCTGTGCATGAGCACGCTCCGGAGTGGCCCGACTTCGCTGCGTACATCATGCTGATGTGTCACATAGGACAATTTACGAGATCCCGATGTAACGGTTGTGACACGGGTGCTTTGGGAGCTAATCTCATCCGCTGAGCACGATCGCTCCCCAGCCCCCCATCGGTGGCGGTGATCGGGCTCCCGCCGAGTTCCGACATCTACGGGTCGCGTCCCCCAGTGCGTGCCCGCAGGTGAGGGAGCCGGGGAACCATTCTTCCCTGGGGTGAATCGGCGCTTCCGGCTCGTCCGGAACGCTGTAGGGCGCGGCCTCCTCGCCCGAATCCGTCAGCTAACCCGGTAGGCGGCCGTGGAAGAGAGGGGCGTGCCACGAACGTGGCCACCGCAGACAGGGCGTTCAACCGCCGAACGCTGACGACCGTGGGCCTCACCTTGGCCGCGCTGCTGGCGGTGCCGGCCATCGCCGTACCCGCCATCGCGGCGCCCGCCGCGGTGCCGGCCAAGCCCAAGCCGTCGCTGGCGGCCGTCAAGCACCGGCTCGACCAGCTCAACACCCAGGTCGGCGTGCTCGTCCAGAAGTACGACCAGGCCCAGACGACGCTGGCCCAGGCCAGGCACAAGCTCGCGGCGATGCAGAAGTCCGTGACGGTCGAGCAGGCGACGTACAAGCGGCTGCACGGGTCGGTGGCCCAGATGGCCGCCTCGGCCTACAAGGCCGGTGACCCGACCGCGGTGGAGACGCTGCTCTCCGCCCAGGATCCATCGACTGTGCTGGACCAGGTCTCGATCTTCACCAAGATCTCGACGGACCGGAGTTCGCAGCTGAGTCAGTTCGTCTCCTCGGCACAGCGACTGGAGTTCGCGCACGGCCAGGCCCAGCAGGCACTGGCCGACGTCAACCACACGATGGCCACGCTGCGGGCCCAGAAGGTCCAGCTCGACAAGGACATCGCCCAGCAGATGAAGGCGGTCGCGGCCGCCGGCGGGATCCCGAAAGACGGCGACAGCACGCGCCAGCCCTACATCGGCCCGGCCACCGGCAAGGCCCTCAAGGCGCTGCAGTACGCCTTCTCCAAGCTCGGCGACAGCTACGTCTACGGAGCCACCGGGCCCAGCACGTTCGACTGCTCCGGCCTCACCCTGCGGTCCTGGGAGGCGGCCGGGATGTCGATCCCGCGCACCAGCCAGGCGCAGTACTCCTTCACGGCGGGCAGCCGGATCTCCTTCGACAACCTGCAGCCCGGTGACCTGGTCTTCTTCTACCCGACCATCCATCACGTCGGGATGTACGTCGGCAACGGCATGATGATCCAGGCCCCGCAGACCGGTGATGTGGTCAAGATCTCCGACATCACCGGGGGTTCCTACCGCCAGAACTTCAAGGGCGGGGGACGGATCACCGGCTGACGGCGCCCGTACCATGCGTGAATCGACAGATTCGCGCATCCGGTGCATTTCACCGCCGCCACCCTGCTGCGTGTCTCGGCCGAGGGAACCGGAACGGCCCTTGTCCTGCTGGTCCAGGCCCGGACCGGTCACGCCGCTTCGAGCGGCTTTCTGCTGGCCGCGGTGCTGCTGCCCTACGTGGTGTCCGGACCGGTCCTCGGAAATGCCCTGGACCGGGTCGGCCGCCCACGGGTCTTCGCCACCCTGCTGGCGGGCGGTTACGCGCTGGCGGTGGCGTTGCTGCTGCTGGTCGCCGGTGACGTCCCGCTGCCGCTGGCGGTGCTCGCCGCGGGCGCCGTGGGCTGCACCGAGCCGATCGTGGTCGCGCTGACCAGCCTGCTGCCGCGCATCGTCTCCCCGGCCTCGCTGACCAGGGCGTACGGGTTGGAATCGGCGAGCTACAATCTGGCGGGCATCGCCGGTCCGGGGCTCGTGGCGGGTACGGCGGCCTGGGCCGGCCCGCAGCTGGGCGCGGCCCTGGTCGTCGGGGCCGCGGTCCTGGGCACCCTGACGATGCCGTTCCTGTCGGTGTTCCCTTCCCCTCCGGAGCCATCCCGGCCATCCCTGACGCCGCCGGAGGCATCCGCCCCGACCGCCCCGGAGGCGCCGTACGGGGAGGCGCCGGCGGCCAGGGTGGACATGATCACCGGTGGGGTCGTCGTGCTGTTCCGCAATTCCACCCTGCGGGCCCTCACAGCCGGAACCTCGGTGGCCTTTCTCGGCATGGGCGGCATCCCCATCGTCGCGGTGCTGCTGGCCAGGCACGTCGGAGCGAGCGCCACCGCGGGGGGCCACCTCCTGGCGGCCTTCGCGGTCGGGGCACTGGGCGGCTCGCTCGCCTCCGCTCGCTGGCCGTCCGCGCGTCGCGCCGAGTGGGTGGTACTCGCCGGACTGATCGCCTTCGGGGTCGCGCTCGTCGCCGCCGCCACCGCGACCACCCTGGTGTGGTGCACCGTGTGTTTCGCCGTCGCGGGAGCCTGTGACGGGCCGGCGTTCGCGGCGACGCTCACGCTCCGGCAGCGCGAGAGCCCCGCGGCTCGGCTGGGGCAGGTGAACACGACCGGCGGCAGCCTGAAACTGGGGGCGGCGGCCCTTGGCGCGGCACTGACCGGCGCGCTGGCCGACCGCGCCGGCGCCGTCGGCCTGCTGCTCACGATGGCGGCCCTGCAGCTCGCCGGTGCCGTCGTCATGGCGTTCCTGCTCTCCCTGCGCCCTCGCTCGCCGGCGGGTCAGGGAGCCGGCCCCGGAAGATGACGGTCAGTGCGGGCCCCAGCCCCCCGCGTCCGGACGGGTACGGCCGGCGGCTCGTACCCTCCTGACCCGCGCGGCCACCACCAGGGCGGCGCTCAGCGGGGCGAGCAGATCCAGCGCCAGGTAGAACAGATCCTGGTGCGCGTATCCCTGCACGATGCCGAGCGGGTCCGGCGTCCGGTCAGCGCTCAGCGCCGACAGCAGGTCGTAGGCGATGTCCCCGGCGAGCAGGCTCGCCGCGGCCAGCACGGCGGCGGTGAGCGGGACGACGGCACCGCCCGGCCGGGTCAGCAGCGCGGGCAGCCCGGTGATGACTCCGATCATGAGGCAGGCGATCGCGGTGGCGGGCCAGCCGTGCGACAGGAAGTGGGCGAACATGTAGTCCTGCCCGACACCGATGATGGTGGCGATGATCCCGCCGGCCAGCGCCGCGGCCAGCGCCGCTGCCGTGCCGGGCGCCTGGTGATCCTCAGTCATCGCGGTATTTCTACCCGATTGACATGTTCGTCCGCACTCAAATCTGGGGCAGTCCTTACAGGGTCATGACTTCAACGCGGTAGAGCGTCCGTCCGGCCGGATCGCACCTACCGTAGAGGTGTGATGGAGGAGCCGGCCAAGGGGAACACCCCCGCAGCGGGGCCGGGCAGCCCCGTCGCCGGCCGCATTCTGGTCGTCGACGACGACCACACCGTGGCCGAGGTGGTCGCCCGTTACCTGCTACGGGACGGACACGAGGTGGAGTGCGTGGCCGACGGGCGTCAGGCGCTCGACCGGGCGCGGGCCGATCCGCCGGACCTGATCGTGCTGGACCTGATGCTGCCCGGCATGGGCGGGCTGGAGGTCTGCCGCCGGCTGCGGGAGACCTCCCCGGTGCCGATCGTGATGCTCACCGCGCTGGGCCAGGAGACCGACCGGCTGGTCGGCCTGGAGACGGGCGCGGACGACTACGTGACCAAGCCGTTCAGCCCGCGGGAGCTGGCGCTGCGCGTGCGGTCGGTGCTGCGCCGGGCCCGTGGCTCGCTGACCCCGGCCGGTGCGGGGGTGCTCACCGACGACGATCTTCGCGTCGACGTGGGCGCGCACGAGGTACTCCTCGGCGGTGATCCGCTGGCACTGACCGCCCGGGAGTTCGACCTGCTGGCGTTCCTGCTGCGCCACCCCAGGCAGGCCTTCACCCGCGAACAGCTGCTCGATCAGGTCTGGGGGTGGTCCTTCGGTGACTCCTCGACCGTGACGGTGCATGTGCGCAGGCTCCGGGAGAAGATCGAGAAGGATCCCACCGCCCCGCTGCGGATCGTCACCGTGTGGGGTGTGGGCTACCGCTACGAGCCCGCCGACCCGGGCGAGGCCGCGTGATCCCGTTCGAGGCGCTCATCGAGGTGGCCGGTTACGCCGCCGGAGCCGCGCTGCTGGTCGCCGCCGTCGGGCTCGGCCTGCTGCAGCTGCTGCGCGGCCGCTCCATGGCCGTCCAGCTGGCCGTGGTGGCGATCGCCACCGTGCTGGCCACGGTCGCCGGCATCATCGTGATCACTCTGCTGATGATGATCTCCGAGCACGACCGTTCGGTGGCGCTCACCGTGGTGGTCGTCGCGGGCCTGATCGGCACCGGGGTTTCCTTCCTGCTGGGCCGCCGGCTGATCGCCGCCAACCGCGCCCTGGTCGAGGCCGTACGATCCGATCCGTACCGCCCTCCGTCGACGGTGCTCCCCGCCGAGCTGGCGGAGCTGTCGCGGGAGCTGAAGGTCGCCTACGACCGGCTCTCGGCGTCTCACGAACGCGAGAAGGCACTGGAGACCAGCCGCCGCGAGCTGGTCGCCTGGGTGAGCCACGACCTGCGTACTCCGCTCGCGGGGCTGCGGGCCATGGCCGAGGCGCTCGAGGACGAGGTCGTGGTCGACGCCGAGACCGTGCGCCGCTATCACGGCCGCATCCGCATCGAGGTGGACCGGCTGGCCGAGATGGTCGACGACCTGTTCGAACTCGCCCGGATCCACGCGGGTGCGCTACGGCTGTCCCGCCAGCGGGTCGGCCTGGACGACCTGGTGGCCGAGGCGGTGGCCGGCGCCGAGCCGCTGGCGCGGGCCAAGGGGGTCCGAGTCCACGGCGACGCCCGGTCGGGCCTGCCGGTGGAGGTGGACGCGATCGAGGTCGGCCGGGCCGTGCGCAACCTGGTCGTCAACGCCATCCGGCACACCCCGCACGACGGCGTCATCGATATCCGCAGTGAGATCCACGACGGGCCCGACGGCGACATGGCCTGCGTGACCGTCTCCGACGCCTGTGGCGGCATCCCGGAGCAGGATCTGCCCCGGGTCTTCGACGTGGCCTTCCGGGGCGAGGCGGCCCGCACCCCCGGGGGCGGAGCCGGACTGGGCCTGGCGATCGCCAGGGGCATCGTCGAGGCGCACTCCGGCGAGATCGGCGTCACCAACGAGGGGCCGGGCTGCCGATTCTTCGTCCGGCTGCCGATCGGCCGCTGAGGGCCCACGGCGGCGATCCGCGGCGCTGGCCCGACCGTCCCGACGGGCCCGCCCGGCCCGGCCGGACCCACCGGCCCGACCGGACCCACCGGCCCGACCGGCTTGACCAGGGCGATCAGGGGTCGACCGCGTCGTCGATGGCACGGAAGGTGGGGCACGGCCAGCGCCACATACAGGCCCGGCAGCGCTGGATCGGATTGTCCGGATCGCTGGAGATCCCGCCGCTGTCGAGCGGCTGATGCAGCTCGAAGAGCCGTAGTCCCAGCTCGGCAAACGCGATCATGTCCTCTCTGGCGGTGGAGAGGAAGGCAAGGTCCTCCTGAGCGATCCGGGTCCGGATCGGGACGAATCCCTCCCGATTGATCAAGCGCGCCAGGTATTGCGCCGGGGAACGCCAGGAGGTCGACTTCTCCGAGCGGACCCGGATGGACTCCAGCCGATCCCGGAGCCGGCTTCGCTGAATGTCGCCTGGCCGGTCGCCGTTCATGACGGACATCCCGCCACAAGTCCGGAACGTGACCTTGTCGCTGGGGTCTCCGGTCGCCGACCGAGGACCTGGGCGACTCCCCTCGAGTTGCCAAGCCGCTGTTGCACGGCGCCAGCCTCCCGCACTCCGGTGCCGGCTGAGAGACGAATACACGACTTCGCCAGGCCGGACGAGGATCATCTATGGGCGTTTCATATCAAAGCGACCGCCCGCCGTGGTCCGACTCGCCGAACTCTCTAGCTCCCTGGCCGTTGGGCCGATAGTGTGCGGCTCGTGGAGCTAAATGTCTCGACTGCATCTCAGGGAGGTCACGCCGTCGTCACCGCGAGCGGCGAACTTGACCTGTACACAGCGCCCCGCCTGCAGACTGTGCTTGCCGGGCTGCTGCGCGAGAACGTCGATCGGGTGGTGGTCGACCTCAGCGGGGTCGAGTTCTGCGACTCGACCGGCATGAACGTGCTGCTCGCCGCGATGAAGCGGCTCAAAGAGCAGGGTGGCACCCTTGAGCTCGCCGCACCGCGGCCGGCAGTCAAACGAATCCTGCAGGTCACCGGCCTCGACACGGTTTTCGACGTGCACGACGCCCTGCCGGCTCTGGACGTGACCTAACCGGCCGCCGGAGAGGTCGCGCGGCACTACGATCGCGTCTATGCAGCCGATTGAACACTCGGCGGGTGCCGGCGTTGCGGTCATCATCCCGGCCAAGGATGAGCAGGACCGCATCGCCGCGACCGTGAAGGCCGCCTGTCAACTGCCCGGCGCCGATCTCGTGGTGGTCGTCGACGATGGTTCTGCTGACGCCACGGCCCGGTTGGCCGAAGAGGCCGGTGCCAGGGTGGTCCGGCATGGCCGTAACCGGGGCAAGGGCGCCGCCATGGAGAGCGGGGCCGAAGCGGTCCGGTTGCTCGATGACGGTGCCTCGCGGCACCTGCTGTTCCTGGACGCCGATCTGGCCGGCACCGCAGGTGACGCCGCCCCGCTCATCGAGCCGGTCCGTTCCGGCGCGGCCGACATGACGATCGCCGTGTTCTCCTCGACGGTCAAGCTGGGCGGACACGGTTTCGTCGTCCGGCTCTCCCGGGACGGCATCAAGCGCGCCACCGGCTGGACCGCCACCCAGCCGCTCAACGGCCAGCGCTGCCTGACCCGTGCCGCCTTCGAGGCCGCACTGCCGCTGGCGCCCGGCTTCGGCGTCGAGACCGCCCTCACCATCGATCTGCTCCGCAAGGGCATGCGGGTCACCGAGGTCGAGGTGCCGCTCGCCCACCGCGCCACCGGCACCGACTGGCGGGCCCAGGTGCATCGCGCCCGGCAGTTCCGTGACGTCGCCCGTGCCCTGGCCGTACGTGATCCCGCTGTGACCACCCGGCTGTCCCGGCTGCGCCGCACGTCTCCGTGACCGGCGGCCGGGCGCCGGGCAGGGCCGGTCTGACGGGCCTCGGCCTCGGCCTCGCCTGCTTCCTGCTGACGGCGCTGCTCGGCCCGTCGGCCGTCCAGCCGGATCTGCCCGGCTCCGGGCCGCCGTTCTCGCTGACCGTGCACCCCTCCGCCTATCCGGTCATCGCCTTGATGGCGGCCGGCGTTCTGCTGAGCGCCCTCGGGCTGGGGCTGTGCCTGTACGCCGTCCGGTGCGGCTGGCGGTGCGCCGCACGGCCCCTCCTGATCGCCGGGCTGCTCGCCACCGCCGCCTTCGCCCTGATGCCCCCGGTCGGCTCATCCGATCACCTGAACTACGCGGGATACGGGCGGATGGTCGTCACCGGCCACGATCCGTACACCACCAGGGCACTGGACCTGCCGCACGACCCGGTCCTCGGTGCCGTGCAGGACTGGCAGCGGGCCCCTTCGGTGTACGGCCCGATCGTGACATTGCAGGAGGCCTTCGCCTCCTGGATCGGCGGCACCTCCGTCCGGCTCACCGTCTTCGTGCTGTCGGTCACCAACGCGCTGGCCTTCGCCCTGGTCGGCCTGATGCTGTACCGGTGCGCCGGCCGAGGCCCGCAACGACTGCGGGGGGTCCTGCTATGGACTCTCAACCCGCTGATGCTCTTCCATCTGGTCGGCGGCGCTCACAACGACACCCTGGGCATCGCCGCCGCGGTCGGGGCACTGGCCCTCTTCGCCCCCCGGGTGTCGCGGGCGGTACGGAGTCGTACCGCCGCCGGGCCCGGCGACCGGTTCCCGTCGGCCGCCAGGACGCTGCTCTCCGGCGCGCTCGTCGGTGCCGGGATCGCGATCAAGCTGCCCGCGGGCCTGGTCGGCGGCGGTCCCGCGTGGGTGCTGCTACGCCAGTGGTGGGTCACCCGGGATCGCGCCACCGTGCTGCGGGCGTCCGCGCTGTTCGCCGGAGCGGGTTTCGTCGTCCTGGTGGCGTTCGCGCTGGCCGGCCCGCATGCCTTCGACCAGGTCAGCAAAGCCGCCAACTCGGTCGCCCTGGCCTCTCCATGGCACCTGCCGGACGCCGCGCTGGGCGTGAATCGGCAGCGCTGGGTCATCCGGCTCGGCTCGATGCTGCTGCTCGTGGCGCTGGTCTGGCTGTTCGCCCGGACCATTCCCAATGATCTCGATCCGGCCGCCACGGCACCGGAGACGGCCGGCGGCTCCTCCGTCGGCGCGGTGACGGAGAGCCGGATGATCGCGCTGGCACTGGTGCTGGCCTGGTTGTTCGCGGCCCCGTACGTGCTGCCCTGGTATGACGGGCTCGGCTGGGCGATGCTGGCGCTGGCGCCGCTGCGGGCCTGGTCGCGCCTGGAATGGGCGGTGCTGGCGCACACCGCCGCGCTGAGCCTGGCCTACCTTCCGGCTCGTGGGCCGGAGTTCGCACGGTTGCCCGCCGGCCTGGACTGGCTGCTCACCGTCGTGCGGCCCACGGTCATCCCGTGGGTGCTGACCGCGGTTCTGCTGGCACTGGTGTGGGGGTGTCTGCGAGGTCCTCGTCCTGCTCGAGAGCCCGTACGCATGCCGCCAGCGCCAGCGGGACCGCGACGCTGAACACCAGCGCGGGGATCACCACCCCGGAGTCGTTCATCACCATGCCGATGATCGCGAGGGTCAGGGCGGAGAGCAGCGCCGGCCGCAGGGTGCTGGAGTAGGAGTACGCCCGGTCCAGCAGGGCGGCCCGCCAGTCCAGCGGACGGCTGAGCACGAAGTACAGGAAGCAGAGCGAGGCGATCGCGATCACCGTGAAGGGCCAGTAGCCGAGGCTGTGCACCATGGCCCCGGCCTTGCGGGTGACGACCCCGAGGGCCTCGCCGTTTCCCAGCTGGTCCCAGAACCGGCCCAGATGCGTCTCCTGGCTGGCGGGCCGCAGCGAGTCGGTGAACGACAGGGCCAGCACCGCCGCCACGGCGGTCAGGCAGAACAGTCCGAGTCGCGCCGCGGAGACGCGCTTGCCCGCGATCAGCATGCCGAGCACCGCCGTGGCGGGGATGAGGGCCAGCACGCCGCCGAAGTCGGCTCCCCAGCCCGGCCAGCCGTCGATGGCCGCCGCGACCAGTCCGATGGTCACGGCCACCGCGACCGCGAGTCCGCGCCGGCCCGCGCGCAGCGGCCGTTCGGCCAGCCAGGCCGCGGACAGAATCGCCGCCGCCGCGAAGACCGCGAACGCCATGTTGCCGAAACCGTAGAAGCGGCCCGCGACCAGCGGGCTGTAGCCCATGAAGGCGTTCACCTGGAGGTTGGAGCCTGTGATCACATCGAGCCCGATCACCGTCGCGGTCAGCCCGGCGAGCACCAGCCCGGGGCCGGTGAGCGAGCGGCGCCAGGGCCCGGCCAGGGCCAGCGCCGTGACCACGACCACGGCGAGCAGCACGCAGCCGAGCAGCGCGGGCGCCGGGTGCGCCGAGCGCCACCAGGGGATCAGGTTGGCCAGGAAGGTGGCGACGGGTGCCGCCGCGCCCATCAGCGCGACCACATGGGTTCCGGCCAGGATGCGCCGACGGCTCGCCCCGCCGCCCCAGCGGCGGCGCAACGCCACCGCGGCGATCCCGTAAAGCAGCAGTTGGCCGCCGAACAGCATGACGAAGAACATCCCGCCCATCCGGCTCACGGCCTGGGCGGCGACGTCCTCGTCCTCGAGGGTACGGATCTTCGCCCCGGGCGAGGTGCCCGAGGCGTGGGTGCGCCATGCCGAGCCGATCGCCTTCGGTGGCTGTGCCAGCCCGAGCCCCTTCAAGGCGGTGGAGGTCACGTCGGTGAGGGTGACCAGACCCGGGCGCCGGGTGGAGTTCGCGGTGAGGTAACCGGGACCGCCGTTGCGCAGGGCCACGTGCAGGTGCGGGGTCGAAGCGGAGTCGGAGAGCCCGGCGACCAGCACCGTCGTTCCCGCGGGGATCGCGGCGAGCACCTGGGCGACCCGGCGGTCGGCCGCGCTGACCGCGGTGGCGCGCTGCTTCAGGGTCACCGGCACCTGGGTGCCCTTGGCATCGGTCCCGGCGGTGACGAAGCTACGGAAGACGTCATCGATGTCCACGGCGGTGAAGCCACAACGAGACCAGTCTCCGGTCGGCACCCGGTCGATCGAGGGGGCGTACAGGTCGACCCGGCCGTTGCGGTCGGCCGCGCCGAAGACGCCGCCGGGGCCGACGGCCATCGTGCAGCCCTTCGCCCGGTGTACGGCGTCGCCGAGCAGGCCGACCTCGGCCTGGTAGGAGGTCTGCGCGTTGTCCTTGCGGATCGCCGCCCACCCCGGCGCGGTCGCTGCCGGGTCACCCGGGATGGTCGCGGGCGCGGGCGGGAGCGCGCAGTCTCCGTGGGCCAGCCGGGCCCGCTGCCCGGCCGAGATCGTGAGCCATCCTTCGACGGAGCAGGTGGTGACGGTGGTGGTGCGGACGCTGAGCGCGGCGGCCGAGCCCTGCGCGGTGAGCCGCCATAGTGCCGGAGTGCCGGTCTCGGTGATGTCGCTCCAGATCAGCCCGGGCATGCCGAGGAGGACGACCCGCCGGCCGCCGGCCGGGCCGGTGTGATCCGCGCCCGCCGACGTTCCTGCCAGCGCGGCCGGGGAGAACGGCATGGGAAGGGCGCCGAGCAGCGCGAACAGCGTAACCAGCACGGCGGCGATCTTCGCCACTCGTCGCGCCACACTGCACCTCCGTCATCGGTTCGTCCCAGGTTAGTCGGGTCGCTGCGGGAGAATTGCCGCATGGGTGAACGCAGGACGATCAGTGACGTCGCGATCCTGGCGGCCGGGATCGCCATCGCGGCGGCGGTGATCGCGCCGATCGTGATGCACGGGCTGACCAATCCGCCGGACCAGCGGATGGTCGACCTCGACGTCTACCGCAGCAGCGGATGGATGGTCCTGCGCGGCTCCCCCGTCTACGACTTCCTGACCCAGCCCCCGCAGTTGCTGCCCTTCACCTATCCGCCGTTCGCCGCGCTGCTGGCGGTTCCGCTGGCCCTGCTCTCCTGGCCGACGGTCCAGTGGCTGTGGGTGATCCTGGTCTACGCCGCCCTGACTATCGCCGTGCGGTACGCCTTCCGGGAGGTGATCCGGCGGACCGGCCGCTGGGGGCCGATCACCACCGGAGCCCTGGTCGGAGCCACCGCCCATCTGATGCCGGTCAGTGACCAGATCCGGTTCGGGCAGGTCGATCTGTTCCTGGTGGCGCTCTGTGCGGCCGACTGCCTCACTCCCTCGCCGCGCTGGCCGCGGGGGGTGCTCATCGGGCTGGCCACCGCGATCAAGCTGGTGCCCGGGGTCTTCCTGATCTATCTGCTCGTCAGCGGCCGCCGGCAGGCCGCGGGCAACGCCCTGCTGACCGCCGCGGCGGTCACCCTGGGGACCTTCGCGCTGCTCCCGGGGGACTCGATCGACTTCTGGTTCGGCGCGCTGTTCGACAACGGGAGAGTGGGGGCGAATAACGCCACCACAAATCAGGCGATCAAGGGAATGCTGCTCCGGCTCTACTTGCCTGATGCGGTCACCTCTCTGTTGTGGGTCGCGCTGGCCGTCCTGATCGCCTTTTGCGGTTTCCGGTTCGCTCGTAGGGCCTCGTCACTGGGCGAGTCGATCAGGGTCTCGGCGGGCCCGGAGAGTTCCGCGGTCTATACCGCGGAACTCACCGGAGTGGCGATCACGGGTCTGCTCGCCGTGCTGATCTCCCCGGTCGCCTGGATCCACCATCTGTCCTGGATGGTGCTGGTTCTCGGCGCTCTGCTGGGGAGCGGCCGGGACATACGCCGCTGTGTTCTCACGGGTGTCGTCTGGCTCTTCTACGTGCTTCCGATTCCCTGGTGGGGAGCACATCTGATCGGCCCTAAACATGCCGCTATAACGCGTTTTGCAGGCCGCATCGTGCAGGACGCCTATGGGCTGGGAACGGTGATATTGGTGTTCGTGCTAGGGAGCTGGATGGCCAAAGGTTTGTGCGAAATTTCACAAGCTGATCATGAAGATGGCTCTCGCGCTCATGCGAAGGTGGGTACGCTCAGCTCGTGATTCTTGTCACTGTGGCGATCATCGGTGCGATAGCCGGCATTGCCGGTCTGTCGTTCGCCCTGGTCGCGCACAACCGTGTGAATCAGGTCGTCGAAGAGTGCGCCGACGTCCTGCGCCGCCAGTTGCAGGTCGCCAGCGGGGCGGTCGACAACCAGTCGCTGCGTGATCTCGCCATCGTGCACTACGACGCTCTGAAGGAGATGTCGGGTCAGCGGTCCTTCTCGCTCGCTCTGATCAACTCCGTGGGCGACGGCATCGTGCTGAGCTCCATCAACGGCCGCACCGAGACTCGTACCTACGCCAAGGTGGTCCGCAACGGTTACGGCGTGGACGCCCTGTCTCCCGAAGAGGACCAGGTGCTGCGGGCGGCCCGGCTCGGCAAGGGCCCGGTGGTGCAGATGGGTGACCCGCTACCCGACTTCGGGCGCTCCGACCCCCCGACCTCGTTTCCGTCCCCGGCATCCTCCCCGGCACGGGCCTGATCGCGACCACGTACGCTGCTCTTACCATGACTCGACGATTCGCCTACCTCGGACCGCAGGGCACCTTCACCGAGGCCGCCCTGCTGACCCTGCCGGACGCCGCCGACGCGGAGCACCTGCCCTTTTCGACGGTGCCCGCGGCCCTGGACGCGCTCCGGCGGTCCGAGGTCGACACCGCCGTGGTGGCGCTGGAGAACTCGGTCGAGGGCTCGGTGCCCACCACGCTGGACGAACTCGCCACCGGTGAGCCCCTCCAGATCGTTGGCGAGATCCACCTCCCGGTGTCGTTCGCCCTGCTGGTCCGGCCGGGCACCTCGTTCGCCGACGTCAAGACGGTCGCCTCGCATCCGCACGCCCAGCCGCAGTGCCGCCGCTGGCTGGCCGCCAACGTTCCGGACGCCGAGTGGCGGGCCGCCACCTCCAACGCCGAAGCCGCCCAGCATGTGGCCGACGGCCTGTACGACGCCGCGCTGGCCGGTGAGTTCGCGGCCGCCCGCTACGGCCTGTCGGTGCTCGCCACCGAGATCCACGACGTCGCCGACGCCGTCACCCGCTTCGTCGTGCTGCAGCGCCCCTGCGTCGCCCCGGAGCCGACGGGCACGGACCGTACGACCGTGGTCGCGTTCCTCGGGGAGGACCACCCGGGCGCGCTGCTGGAGATCCTCACCGAGTTCGCCGTCCGGGGCATCAACCTGACGCTCATCCAGTCCAGGCCCACCGGCGCCGGGCTCGGGTCGTACCTCTTCTGGATGGACTTCGAGGGCCACGTCTCCGACGCCCGGACCGGCGAGGCACTGATGGGCCTGCGCCGGGTCTGCGCCGGCCTGCGTTTCCTGGGTTCCTATCCGCGTGCCGACAAGATCGCCCCGCAGATCCGCCGCGGCACCCACGACACCGACTTCACCGAGGCCGCCGCCTGGCTCGAGTCCCTTCGCAGCGGCGCCGCCTGAGGCACGCACATGATGTTGACTCCCCCCTCCGAGGGGAACGACTCAACATCATGAAAGGAATACTCGGCGGCGGGCAGGGGGCCGGAGCGGTAGCCTCAGAGACGTGATTGACCTGCGAGCCCTTCGAGAGGATCCCGACCGCCTGCGCGCCTCACAGCGTGCCCGCGGCGAGGACGATGCCGTCGTCGACACCCTGCTGGAACTGGAGGAGCGCCGTCGCGGCGCCCTCACCACCTTCGAGCAGCTGCGTGCGGAGCAGAAGAGCGTCGGCAAGTCGGTCTCCAGAGCGAGCGGTGACGAGCGGCAGCAGCTGCTCGACCGTGCCAAGGAGCTGTCCCAGCAGGTCAAGGAGTCCGAGGCCGAGGCGAACCGGCTGGAGGAAGAGCTCAACACGCTTCTGTGGACCGTCCCCAACCTGATCGAGGACGGCGCCCCCGCCGGTGGCGAGCAGGACTTCGTCGTGCTCGAGCACATCGGCGAGCCGCCGGTCTTCGACTTCGAGCCCAAGGACCACCTGGAGCTCGGCGAGAAGCTCGGCGCGATCGACATGGAGCGCGGCGCGAAGGTCTCGGGAGCCCGGTTCTTCTATCTGACCGGGGTCGGCGCCCAGCTCCAGCTGGCGCTGCTCAACCTGGCCATGGAGCAGGCCATCGAGGCCGGTTTCACCGCGATGTATCCGCCCGTGCTGGTCAAGCCCGAGGCGATGGAGGGCACCGGCTTCCTCGGAGCCCATGCCGACGAGGTCTACCAGCTGCCCGCCGACCAGCTCTACCTGGTCGGCACCTCCGAGGTGCCCCTCGCGGCGTACCACATGAACGAGATCATCTCGGATCTGCCGAGACGCTACGTCGCCTGGTCGTCCTGCTTTCGCCGGGAGGCGGGCTCATACGGCAAGGACACCCGCGGCATCATCCGGGTGCACCAGTTCGACAAGGTGGAGATGTTCTCCTACTGCGATCCGGCCCAGGCCCACGAGGAGCATCTGAGGCTGCTGGACTGGGAGAAGCAGATGCTCGCCAAGGTCGAGTTGCCCTACCGGGTGATCGACGTGGCGGCCGGTGACCTCGGCTCCAGCGCCGCCCGCAAGTACGACTGCGAAGCGTGGGTGCCCACCCAGGGCGCCTACCGTGAGGTGACCTCGACCTCCAACTGCACCGACTTCCAGGCCCGCCGGCTGTCGATACGGGCGCGCAGCGAGGACGAGGGACGTACCCAGCCGGTCGCCACGCTCAACGGCACGCTGGCCACCACCCGGTGGATCGTGGCGATCCTGGAGAACCACCAGCAGGCCGACGGCTCGGTGCGCGTGCCCAAGGCCCTGCAGAAGTACCTGGGTCGCGAGGTCCTGGAGCCGATCAAGCGCTGAGGGACCGAAGACCCCTCTTACGGCTACCGGCCCCGTCACGGCAGACTAGAACCCGATATGTCTGATCTCACACCGCGCCTCGTCGCCACCGACCTTGACGGCACCATTGTGCGCACCGACGGCACGATCTCCGCCCGTACGGTCAAGGCACTCGAACGGGTCGAGCGGGCGGGCGCGACGCTCGTGCTCGTGACCGGCCGGCCGCCGCGGTGGATGCGCGAGATCGCCGACGTCGTCGCCCACCGTGGCCTGGCCATCTGCGCCAATGGCGCGCTGGTCTACGACCTGCACACCGAGACGGTGGTACGGACCCGGCTGATCGAGCCAGAGGTGATCGCGGAGGCCGTGGAGCGGCTGCGCGCGGTGGTCCCGGATTTCACCTTCGCGGTCGAGTACGGAGCCGGGTTCGTCTTCGAGGCCCGCTACAACCTGGGCCGCTGGGACACCGAGGCGCTCGGTGGCCGGCCGGTCGACGGGGAGACGCTGGTGAGCCGGCCCGGCACCAAGCTGCTGGCCTTCCATCCCAGTGCCGACCCGGACTCGCTCATGGAAAAGGCCGCCAAGGCCGTGGGCGACCTGGTCACGGTGACGCATTCGTCGGGACGAGGGCTGCTGGAGATGAGCGCTCAGGGGGTCGACAAGGCGAGTGCGCTGGCGGAGCTGTGCGCGGACCGGGGGGTCCTGCCCGCCGACGTGGTCGCCTTCGGTGATATGCCGAACGACCTGCCGATGCTCACCTGGGCCGGCAGTTCGTATGCCGTGGCGAATGCGCACCGCGACGTCTTGGCCATGGTCGGTGGTCTTACGGGCACCAACGACGAGGACGGCGTCGCCCAGGTGCTGGAGTTCCTGTTCCCTGGGGATTCCTAGAGGTGATTCCTAGAGGTAGGGACCGGAGGTCACCGCGGGGCCCTGCTGTTCCTCGGGGCTGGCGGGCAGCAGGCCGGGCGGCAGCGCGCGGCGCATCTGCTCCAGCTGCGCCCGGGCCGCCATCTGCTGGGCGAACAGCGTGGTCTGGATGCCGTGGAACAGGCCCTCCAGCCAGCCGACCAGCTGAGCCTGGGCGATCCGCAGCTCCGCCTCGCTGGGCACCGCCTCCTCGGCGAACGGCAGCGACAGCCGCTCCAGCTCCTCGATCAGCTCAGGAGCGAGGCCGTCCTCGAGTTCCTTGATCGAAGACGCATGGATGTCGGCCAGCCGGGCCCGGCTCGCCTCGTCCAGCGGAGCCGCCTTGACCTCCTCGAGCAGCTGCCTGATCATGCCACCGATCCGCATGACCTTGGCCGGCTGCTCGATGAGCTCAGTGATCGGCCGCTCCTCACCTCCGCCGGTCCCGATGCCGTCCGGTCCGACCACGACCACCCGGGGGTTCTGCTCGGACTCGTCGTTCGTGGGCTGGTTCATGTTCTCTCAGTCTCCAAAAGGATCTTGCCGACGTGACCGCTGCTCTCCAGGATCCGATGAGCCTCCGCGGCCTTGGGCATCGGAAGTGTCCGGTCGATGACCGGTCGTACGGATCCCGACTCGACCAGCGGCCAAACATTCTCCCTGACCGAGGCCACGATCGCGGCCTTCTCCTCCAACGGACGGGTGCGGAGCGAGGTTGCATGGATGGTGGCCCGCTTGGCCAGCATCGCGCCGAGGTCGAGCTCGGCCTTCGTTCCGCCCTGAAGTCCGATCACCACCAGCCGGCCGTGGGTCGCGAGCGACCGCACGTTCCGCTCCAGGTACTTGGCACCGATGATGTCCAGGATCACGTCGTACGGCCCCGCTTCGGCGAAGTCCTCATCGCGGTAGTTGATGGTGACATCAGCACCGAGCTCTCGGCAGCGTGCGGCCTTCTCCGGGCTGCCCACCGTGCACAGCACCCGGGCTCCCCGGGCCTTGCCGAGCTGGATCGCCAGCGTGCCGATGCCGCTGCCCCCACCGTGGACGAGAAAGGTCTCGCCTTCCTTGAGGCCGCCGGTCGTGAAGACACTGGACCACACTGTGCAGGCGGCTTCCGGCAGCGCCGCGGCCTCCACCAGGCTCAGGCCCTTCGGGACGGGCAGCAACTGCCCTGCGGGGGCCGCGACCTTCTCGGCGTAACCGCCTCCGGCCAGCAGGGCGCAGACCTCGTCGCCCACCCGCCAGCCGGTGACCCCCTGACCCAGCGCGGAGATCCGGCCCGAGGCCTCCATGCCCGGATAGGGCGGAGCGCCTTCCGGCGGCGGGTAGAAGCCCTGGCGTTGGAGCAGATCGGCCCGGTTGACCCCGGCGGCCACGACATCGATGAGGACCTCGCCAGGGCCTGGTACGGGATCGGGGACCTCCGTCCACTCCAGGACTTCGGGACCACCGGGCTCGCGGATCACGATCGCGTACATGCAGATCACGTTACTGCGCCTCAGGCCCGCGCGGAAAACCGCCGCCGAGGGCGCGTAGTTCGTTGCGGAGGATGTGGGATTCGAACCCACGAGGACTGTCACCAGCCCTGGGCGCTTTCAAGGCGCCTGCACTAGTCCACTATGCGAATCCTCCCAGTGGATCGAGGACAACAATAGCGGGCGGCCGAGCCGTCCGCGCCGCACGTCGCGAACCCCCGAGGCCCTCATCCAGCGCACCTATACCGGGGACCGGCCGGTGGAGACCGCCGACATCGTCGTACCCGTCGACCGGTACGAAGTGGGTCTGCGCCATGCCCATCGAGCCGCCTGCCGGCTGACGTCGGGGCGCGGTGGGAGAGGAACCGGGGCCGTTCGGTGACGCCGGAAGGCTCCGGTGTCACCGAACGGCCGTCAGATCGGACGGGTGGTGGGCTGGTTACCAGCGGTACCAGCGGCCACGAGGGCGTCCGCCGCTCTCGGCCGAGCGGAGCACGAAGCCCAGTACCCAGACCACCAGGACGATGATGGCGATCCACCAGAGAACGTGCGAAGCGAATCCCAGGCCGCCCAGCAGCAGGGCGAGCAGGAGAACAGCGATGATGAGCCACATGACCGACTCCTTTCCGGGGGCACTCTTGTAGGCCCCGTTCGAATGCTCCCGGGTTGTCACCTCTCAGATGGCTTCTAAACCACCGGTGATCAATTAGGCGTCCGGGCGGCGAAGCCGCTGGTCTCCCATAGGTCGACGCCGGTGCCGGCCGTGGCCAGCAGTCTTCCGCGCGGGCTGAACGCTACCGAGTTGATCGGCCCCGTGTGCCGGCTGAGGGTGGCGAGCCGGGCGCGGGTGAAGGTGTTCCACAGCAGTACGGTGTCGCCGTCCGCGGTGGCCAGCAGGGCACCGTCGGCGCTGAAGGCGACGGCCTTGATGCTCTTGCCCTGGCCGCTGACGATGCCGAGGAGCTTGCCGGTGGCGGTGCTCCACAGCCGTACCTTGCCGTCCGCGCCCCCGCAGGCCAGGGTGACTCCGTCGGTGCTGAAGGCCATCACGTTCACCGTCGACTTGACCTTGGTCAGGGTGATCGCCTGGGTCTTGCCCGATTTCCAGAACCGAACGGTCTGGGTCCCGGCGATGGCCAGGGTGCCGTGCTTGCTGTAGGCCGTCGTGAACACGTTGTCGGTGCCGGAGGGGAGCTTCGTGGCCCGCCCGCTGGCGAGGTCCCACACGCGTACGGCGTCGTCGCTGGCGCCGGCCAGGGTCTTCCCGTCAGGGCTGAATGCCAGGCTGCCGACGCCGTTGCTCGGAGTACGGAGGGTACGGCTGGGGGTGTGGTCCGCCGTGTGCCACAGTTCGACCCGGTTGTTGTAGCCGGCCGCCGCCAGGGTCTTGCCGTCGGGGCTGAACGCCGTGGTGAACAGAGTGTCGCCGTGGCCCGTGAGGCTGCCCGCGGGCGTGTGGTCGGCGACGTTCCACAGCCGTACGGCCTGGTCTTCGCCGGCGGCCGCGAGGGTCTTGCCGTCGGGGCTGAACGACACGCTGTTCACATCGCCGATGAAGCCGGTCAGCGTCGCCACGAAACGCGCCGTGGGCGTCCCCGCCGCGCGCATGGGCTCGCGGGCCGGGCCGGAACCGCCCTTGACGTTGGCCCACACGACTCCGCCGAGCAGGACCAGCCCGAGCATCGGCAAGGCCGCGACGGCGGCGGCACGGCGGCGCGAGCGGCGGAATGAGTTGCGCAGCGATGGGCGGGGCCCATGGTGCGGGTCGGTCGGGGCGTCCGGAGGCCAGTAACCCGGGGCGGTGTCCTCGGCGGCGCCGTCGGAGTCCGGCGGCCGCACACCGAGGATCTCGGCCAGCTGTTCGGAGGCGATCTCGATGGTGAAGCGCTCCGCCGGGTCCTTGCACAACAGCCCGGCCAGGACCGGAGCCAGGACCCCGGCCCTGATGGTCTGTCCGGGCGGCCCGGTGAGGATCGCGTGGAACACCGCGTTGGCGTTGGTCCCGGGGTAGGGGCGGCGGCCCTCCACGGCGAAGTAGAGGGTGGCGCCGAGGGACCACAGGTCCGAGGCGGCCACCGCGTGCTCGCCGCGGGCCCGCTCGGGAGCGGTGTAGGCCGGGGCGCCCATGACGAGGCCGGACTGGGTGATGGAGGCGTCGCCCTCGATGGTGGCGATGCCGAAGTCGGTGAGCACCACGCGGTGCTCGCTGATGAGGACGTTGGCGGGCTTGACGTCGCGGTGGGTCACCCCGGCCGCGTGGGCGGCGCGGAGGGCCTGCAGGACCTCCAAGCCGATGGCCGCGACGCGTTTGGGCGGCAGCGGCCCCCCGGACTTGACGATGTCGTCCAGGGAACGTCCCCGGATGAGCTCCATGATGATCCATGGGGAGCCGCCGTCCTCGACGACCTCATGGACGGCCACCACACCGCGATGGTCGAGCCGGGCCGCGGACCGGGCCTCCCGCATGCTCCGGTCGCTCTGCTCCTGGCGCTGATCTGTGCTGAGGTAGGACGGCAGGAAGATCAGCTTGGCGGCCACGTCACGGTGCAGATGCTCGTCACGGGCACGCCACACGGCGCCGAATCCGCCCCGGCCGATCTCTTCGACAAGCCTGTACCGTTCCGCGATCAGTTGCCCGGGCACCTCGGCCATAACGAGGACGATATCCGCCATTCCATTAGTCGGTCACGCTGGCGTAGACCACCACGTCGTCCACGTAATGGCCGCGAGATCGATCGAAGCCACCTCCGCAGGTGATGAGTCGCAGCTGAGCGTTCGGGGTGGGGCCATAGACGTCGTTGGTCGGGAATCCCGACTTGGGATAGGTGCGCACCAGTTCGACGGTGAAGGTGACCGTCCGGCCCGCGGCGTCGGTGACGATCACGGCCGCGCCGGGGCGCAGCGTGGCCAGCCTGGTGAAGACGGCCGCCCCGGTACGGGAGTCCACATGTCCCGCGATCACCGCTGGTCCGGTATCGCCGGGATGGACGCCCTTCGAGAACCAGCCCGCCCGGGCCGGCTCCTGGGGCGGGTTCAGCACCCCCTGCGAGTCCATCGTCAGCGGGTCGAGCCGGCTCCGCACGCCGATGGACGGGATTCTCACCTCCACCGGCACCGCGCGGGCCGGGCCGGGGGTGGCGGTCGGCTCGACGGCGACCTGCCCCGGCGCGGCCGACCAGCGGGGGGTGTCGGCCGTCGCCGCCCGGGACGACCCACCACAGCCCGCCAGAACCGTCACTGTCACAAGGACCCCCGTCACGACGGCCGTGAGCCGAACGGCCGGAACCCCTATCGAGACCTGCTCACGCACGGCGGCGGAGCCGTACCAGGCCGAGCGCCAGCGCGCCCAGCGCGCCCAGCGCGCCCAGCGCGGCGGCGGCGACGCTCCACGATCCGATGCCCCGGTGGGCCGACGGGGCGAGTCCGCCCAGCCCGGTGTCGATGCCACCGCGCGGTGTCGCCTTCCCCCCGGCGGTGTCGACGAGGTCGAGCAGCTTCAGCCCGGACGCCCCGTCGAGCACCACGACCGTGTGGATCGACCCGGCCATGAGCGAGACCTTCGTGTGGACGGGAGAGCCGGATCCGCCGGTCACCTTGACCGTGGCCGGTTTGGCGGGCATCGAGCGGTACGGCGTGACCCCCGCGAAGCGCAGGTTCTTGGCGACGCCGCGGCCACCGGCGGTGACGTCCACCGTGGGCTCCTTGAGCGAGGCCTCGATGACGCGTAGCCCCGCGCGTCCGGCCGGGATGCTGGCCGAGTCCTCCAGCACCTGCAGCTTGATGCCCTTGTACGGGCCGACGCCCGCCACCGTGTAGGCCTGGCCGCCCGCGACCCGGACGTTCGTCGACAGCACCGGAGGGCTGGCGGCCGCGGCGTCGGCCGGCCGCATGGCCACCGTGTAGGCGCCGGAGCCCAGCCGCTGGTACGGGGAGAGCGCGCCGTAGCCCACGTGCCTGAGCACCAGGCGAGGCGTCTTCTTGCCCAGGGAGTAGAGGTACACGTCCACGGCCGGGGTGTCGGGGGACAGGTGCGCGAGCCGTACGTATCCGTCCGCCGGGGCGGCCAGCGCGGCGGGGACCGCACTCCCGGTGACCAGACCCGCTCCCAGCAGGAGTATGGCGCCGGTGCGATGAAGGGAATCCAAGTGATCACTCCAGGGGTCTGTGCGCCCGCCACAGAGGCTGGTGGACCCGATCGGGCCGGGCGCGAGAATCGGTCGGGGTGACGGGATCCGCGGTATGGAGTGGGCGGGCGGCCGTGAGCCGGTAGTCCTGAAAGGGTAATACCGGCACCGGTTCACGGACAGGTCCAATACGCCTTGGCATGATTTGTTACAAAGCCGCAAACTACGCTGCGCGCTCTATGGACCTGTTTTTGGCTGATGGGTTTATTTGGTTGACGTAGCGTAGTTTGTCTGTCATTTAGTGGACTGACGGTTTTCCTGTGCTAGACGGAAGCGGGGCCCATGCCGAGCCTGTCCACTCTTGTGTTGTACGCCGGGGCCGCCGTGCTGATCTTGCTGGTGCCCGGCCCCGCGGTGCTCTACATCGTGTCCCAGGGCGTGCGACACGGCAGACGAGCGGCGGTGCCGGTGGTGCTGGGCATCCACACGGGCACCTTGGTACAGGTGGCGGCCTGTGCCGCCGGATTGTCCTGGCTGCTGTTGTCGTCCTCGCTGGCGTTCGCGGTGGTGAAGTACGTGGGCGCCGCATATCTGATCTACCTGGGGATTCGTCGGCTGCTGAGCCGCTCCGAACTCGAGATGGCCGAGGCCGGGGTGGCGCGGAGCGCGGCCCGCATGTTCGGTGAGGGAATCCTGGTGAACATCCTCAATCCCAAGCTGGCCCTGTTCTTCCTCGCGTTCCTGCCCCAGTTCGTGGACCCGGCGCGGGGCGCGGTCGCCGGCCAGGTGGCCGTGTTCGGGGTCGTCTTCGTGCTGATCGGCCTGTGCACGGACGGCTCGTTCGCGCTGCTGGCGGGTACGGTCGGCCCCTGGTTGCGGGGGAGCACCCGGTTCCTGCGCGGCGAGCGGTACGTCGTCGGCGGCACCTTTATCGGCCTCGGGATCGTCGCGGCCCTCACCCCCGTCCGGCGGAGCCATTCATAGGCCCACGGGCGGGCGAATGACTCTAGGTATAAGTGCAACGGCCCGCCATTTATCAGAAATCCGGCCTGTTCCCGGCGTTACGCTGGAGAATCACCGATCGACGGAGCGTAGTGGCAGGTAGACGCATGGGGCCGTACTGGCCACACTGGGTCACCCCGATCTTGGACTGTGCACCCTAAAGAGGGCGATATCCGGGGAATTCTTCGGTTACTCTCATGCGCATGCCTGACAACGAGGTTGACCCGGCCGGGAACACGCAGCAGTTCCGGGCCTTCGTCCAGAAGGGCGAGCGCGGGTCTGCGCAGCCACAGGGGACCAATACCAAACTGATCATCGGCGTAGTGGCCGCGATCGTGGTGGTGGTCATCGTGGCGGCCGTCTTTTTCCTGGTGTGACCAGGGAGGCCCGCCCCAGCCGCAGCGGGCCGCCAGGGGCGATTCTCGGCGCGTCGACGAGCGGCATGAGGCGTTATCCGCAGCCTGTGGACGAACGTGCCCGGATCAGCGACCGTTGGACGAGAAGTGCTGATAGTGCTTCCGGGAGTTCCGTGACCTTGCGTGACTTTGCGCTGTGAGGTCGGGTCAGTTGATGCCAGGGTGTGCCTCTCGGTCGTCACCCAGTTGGTCACTCGCCCCACTGCTCGTTGACATTTAAGCGTCAAGGCGCGTCCACGCGACCGTCTAAACGCCACCATCCGTTCCCGCCCCCTGTCTCCAGGCCGGCTCCGAGACTCAAGTCACGCCAGGTCAGTCCCCTACCGGAGGCTGCAGTCCCTTGCCGACCTACCCCAAACTTTGCCTCGCTCCGGGACGTTATGACCAGATATCGCGGTTCTGTGGCTTGTAGGAGCTGAGCACCTCACTTTCGGGGGGGCAGATGCTGAACTGGAACCGATCATCGATTCGGGCTCGTAGGACATTGGAGTACGGCGCTGTCGCGGTACTGGTGTGCATCGGGGTCAGTGTGCTCTTCCTCCTGTTCGCGGGCAGCAAGGAGTCCGGAGCGGCCCGGATGCGGGCTACCGGGGCCTGGAACCGTGTGGTGCCCCTCATCAGACAGGGTCCCCTCCCGTCCGTGCTGCCGGGCGGCGAGGGCGACGCGATTCAGGTCCTGGACGCACACGGCCGGGCGGTTGCGGCGACCCGGCAACTTGTCGGCAAGCCGCCGATGGCCACGTTCCGTTCGACCAGCATGGATGTGCGCGCCGTACGGGCGCTGTGCCCTCCGGTCGGGCTGAAGGGCTGCATGACCGTCTTCTCGTACAAGGTCTATCAGCCGGATGGGATCTGGTTGCTCTATGTGGCGGTTCCGGTGGTCCCCTGGTACGGGAACTCCACAGCGCTGTTCCTCGTGATCGGCGTGTCCCTGCTGATAACCACGATGACGGCCGCCGGGACCTTCCGGGCGATCACCAAGACCCTGGCTCCGGCGAACGCCATCCGGACGGAACTGGCGGAGATCACCGTCACCGGCTTCGGCCGGCGGGTCCCGGTGCCCGAGCACCAGGAGATCAGGTTTCTGGCCGAAACGGTGAACGACACCCTGGACCGGTTCGAAGACGCCTACCAGCAGTTGCGGCGTTTCACCTCGGACGCCTCCCATGACCTGCGCAGCCCGATCACCGCGATGCGGGCCCAGGTGGAGGAGGCGCTGATGTATCCCGACGACACCGATTGGCCGCGGACGGCGAAAATGGTGCTCGCCGACATTGAACGGCTGCAGGCGATCGTGGCCGACCTGCTGACCCTGGCCCGGCTGGACGCCCGCGCCCCCCTCACCCACGAGGCGACCGATCTGGGCCGGTTGGTCGGCGCCGAGCTGGACCGCCGGATCTACCGGATGGAGATCGTCAAGGATCTACGCCTGAACGTCTTCATCGATTGTGACCGGCTGCGGATCACCCGGGTGCTGGTCAACCTGCTCGACAACGCCGAACGCCACGCCACCTCGAAGATCACTGTCATCGTGAGAGCGGACGGGCCGACCGCGGTCCTGGAGGTCATTGACGACGGCGCCGGAATCGCCGCCGAACAGCGGGAGATGGTCTTCGACCGCTTCACCCGGCTGGACACCTCACGCAACCGGGATGAAGGAGGGACCGGGCTGGGGCTGGCGATCGCACGGCAGATCGCCGAAGCACACCAGGGTACCTTGACCATCCAGGACAGCACACGAGGAGCCCGCTTCGTCCTGCGCCTCCCCGTCTGCGACCCCCCTCCGGACCAGTGACCCAGTGGCTTTCTGACACACGATCCCAAGCGCGGGCGCCGACGGCGGGGATGCTCGCCCCGGACGACTTGCACGTGGGAGCTGGACGGTTCCGGACTTGCGCGGGGGCGGGGCCTCGTAGCCTGTGCCGGCGAACGGGCGGCTCGCCGCCTGCCCGGAATCGGCCGTCGTGAGGCCCCGCGAGGGGTCCCCGCGCAAGTCGGGAATCGGCCAGCGGCGCGACGTTCCAGCCGATCACTGGTGCGTGAACTTCGTACGTTCAAGAGCGGCCCGTGAGGCGCCGTTCTTCCGGTTGGAGGCCGAGGGGCTGGAGTGCACGCTGGCCGATGCCAAGCAGGTCAAGCATCTGCCCGGGCGGCCCAAGACCGACACCGCCGTCTATACCGATCTCGGCGCCGACTACTACGAGACCGCATCCACCACCGCCGCCAGACCGCCAATCACATCCGCGCCTTGCAGCGCCTGGGCTACCTGGTCACCCTCCAGCCCGTCGACGGAGAAGCCGCTTGATGCTCTGATCACCAACTGAACGCCTCAAGCGATCCCGGCGGCGCAGAGCGCCACCGGGATGTTGCCACGCGCTGGCCGGAGTTGTGTTTTCGGGCCAGACGTACAGAAAGTTTGCACAGAGACGGATCGCCTTTCACCTGAGCTAGCTCAGCGAGGTCGAGCGGGACGTGGCGGAGGTGGCTGCCGGCGTCGAGCCGCGCCGAGATCGGCAACGTCGCTCACGACCGCATGTAGTCGCTCTATCTCTTCCATCGACTTGGTCGCCGTGCGCGGCCACTGGGTGTCGTCGGGATACATCACCGCCTCTTCCAGTAGGAGGCGGATCGAGGTGATCGGCGTACGCAGATCATGGGAGACATCAAAGTTGTAGCGCTGTAACCGCTCAAGGGCGGCCTCGAGCCGGTCGAGCAAGGAGTTCACCGTCTCGGCCAGCCTCCTGACCTCATCATGCGTCGCCGGCACCGTAACCCGCCGATCGATGTCGTGGACGGTGATCTCGGCCAGTTCAGCCCGGATGGTCTCAAAAAGGGCCAGTACCCCGCCGACCGACCGATAGGTCCCGGCGGTCGCCATTGCCGTCAGCAGCACCGACACCCCCGCTAAGGACAAAGACAACGCGGCGTTCCCGGACACGGCCGGCACGGGGTTGGCCGCGTACGCCACCCACATCCCCTCCGGCTTCAAGAACTGGGCCGACGCGACAGTCATACAGCCCTGCAGACCGGCCGGGCGGCACACGTCCCGCACAGCGATCAAGGAACCGCCCCGTGCTCGGAAGGTGGCCATCGGTGCTTTACCGGCAAGCTGCCGGGTGGCCGCGACCACCTGGCCGCGCGCGTTCAGCACCTGGATCGCTACGGCACCGTCTGCTGGCACCACACTGGGCAGGCGATTTTGTATGGTCAGCAACACCACATGTTGCGCGGCCTCGGAGACCCGATGTCTGTTGGACTCCACAGCCCTTTCATGCGCCCTCACGACTACCAGGGCGCTGACCCCCCCACATATCAGCGCGGTGAGCCAACCGATCACGCACGCTCTACGCGCCGCAAGTGACCATCGACTCCCTAGCACGTGACCTCCAACCGAATGCGAGGAGGAGCGTCCCCTATATCCGTAACCTGCTCCGATACCAGGCAAGGCCACTACAAGACCCGACAAAGGTTCAGCTGACAAAACTCACCTGGACAGCAGCGCAGCAGGTCCTTACCTGGCTAGGGGAAGCGTGCGTCGGGGTCCAGCCGGGATTGACCCCATCCTCTGGCGCTCTTCGTCCTAATCATGTGGTAATAGCGCGCTTCGACACATGCGAGCCTGGTATGTGTCCACGAAGTGAGCGAGGAGCGTTCGCTGCTGGTGAACTCCCGCTACCGCATCTCTCTGGGTCCTGCGGCACTATGAAGATCGCTCATCTCCCCATCCTCCCGCGCCTCCGCCCGAGCAGGAACGCCGCCGCCCCGCCCAGGATCAGCAGGGCGGACGGCACGGCGATGTTGGGAACCTGGCGGAGACCATGCGGATCCTGCGACTCGTCGAGCGGTAGTCCCGAGCTGTGCAGCAGGAAGAAGGAGTCGTAGATGTTGGCGACGATTGCCACGCCCAGGAACATGAAGGCGAAGGTCAGCAGCGTGACGCTGCGTTCGGTCAACGCGAGCGCCAGCAGGACGAAGGCCATGACCAGCAGCGGTGTCCCGCCATGGAAGACGGCGAGGTAGAACGGTTCGAGCCTGGTCGAGCGGAAGCCGTTCCAGCCGCGGAGCGTCAGCGCGGCCGAGAGGACAACGAGCGCAGCGGCGAGGGCCAGTGGAATGCCGAGGCGGCGCAGGGCCCCGGCCCGGCGGTAGTACAAGGCCATCGCCAGCAGCGCGAGCGGAAGGGCCAGCAGCCAGTAGAGCTTCACCAGACCCGGATGGGCGAGGTCATAGACGCCGAGTAGTCCTTCCGGTGACGACACCGGGGTTCCGCAGGCACCACCCGCCATTGGGTGGCAGCCTTTGCCCGGCTTCAGGTAGAGCGGTACGGACACCGCCGTCACGATGCCGAACACCGTGAGGACGAACCAGTAGCGCCGGATGGTCATCCCTCCCCTTGTCAGCGATGATCCTGGCCAGCGTAGACCCCGGTGATCTTAAACGTGGGATCCAACTTCCCTTAAAGGTCCGTAGCGGATTAACTCTGCGATTGTCCTATCCCGGATCAGAGATCTGGTACCAGGAGCTCAGCTGCGATGAGCACTCCTCAACCGCCCCGGGGACACTGTCAACGGCCACTTTTGCACGGCCACGGACAGACACCGCAAGACTCGCGCGCTGAAGCCGTACCTCTACCACGAGCTCACAACATCACGCGCCAGAGACAGGGGTTAATTCAGGCTGGACCCTTAGCTTAGAGGGGGCACCACAGCCTGACCGTCACAGCGAACATTTACTCCCACCTGATGCACAAGTCCGAGGTCCGCATGCGGAAGATCATCGATGTGGCTCTGTACCCGGATTTGAGGCGAGTGCCCAGAATGTGCCCGTCCAGGAGACAGCCGAGGAGTAGCGGCACGTCGGGGCCTTGATCAGCGACCGTTGGACGAGAAGTGCTGATAGTCCTTGGCCCCGCTCCAGAGGCCGCCCCAGCCCCAGCCGATGGCGCGGAACGACCGGACGACCAGGTCGCCGTTGTGGATGACCCCGGGGTCTCGCCGGGAGCGGTCCTTGAACTTCACGCACTTCTTGTGCGACACCGTGCCGTCAGGGTAGACGTAGGGGTTCTCACAGGTGTTGACATCGATCGCCAGCCCGTACGCGTGCTGTGACCACGAACTGGAGCCCTCGGCGTTGCGGCAGTTGAACGCCGAGGTGTTGTCGGCCTCGATGGAGTCGAAGTCGCTGCCCTTGTAGACGTCGACCAGCTCCATCCGGCGGATCGGGTAGCGCCCGGCGTAGAGCTTCTTGAACACCGTGACCACATCGCCGGCCACGGAGGCGTTGACGACCAGCTGGCCGTTGTGCGGTTGGTGATCCATGCCCCAGTAGGTCATCTTGATCAGCCGTAGCCCGGAGACCGGCACCGGGCAGCCGGGGTGCCAGGAGTACTTCACGGTGTCCCGGGAGACCTTGGAGATCTGGGCGGTGAAACCCGACGGCGTCGCGGTCGGCTTCGGGGACGGCGTCGAGGAGGCCGAGGGTGTTGCCGATGCGGTGACCCCGGTGGACGCCGAAGAGACGACCGCGGGCGGTGTGGCGCTGGTCGCCGTCGCTCCGTGGCCACATCCGGCCGCTGGAGCCGCGACCGCCACAACGGCCATGGCGGCGGTTATGACTCGATGCATCTTTCCAGGGTTGCACGTTCCCACCGTCCGTCGGTGCGTTGGGGGGACGAAACGGGTGGTCTTCGTTAGCGTGAAGGTAAAGCCACGGTAGGAAACCCGTAATGACGGATCCAGAGAAGTCCCTCGAAGACGATCTCTTCGGCATGGAGCCCGCGCGTGACGAGCGAGGACCCCGCATCGCCTTGCAGCCGCGAGAGCTGCCCGGCTGCCGTGATCTGGCCTTGGCGACGTCCGGCACCATCACGTTCTCGCTCGTCGACGGCATCATGATGTGGGCGCCGCTGACCACGACCGCGGCCAGCAGCCCGGTTCCGCAGGCGCTGATCCTGCTGCTGCTGGCCTTCGGGCTGGGGAGCCTGCTGGCTTGGCGGGTCGGCGGGAAGTGGCGGCCGTACGGGTTCGGAATGATGGTCGGCTGGCTGATCCTGACCCTGCTGTCGGCGGGCTATCTGACCGGTGTGAGCCCTTAACGGACGGCTCTGACCTGCTGGGAGACGGCGGTGAAGGCGCGGCCGACGGCTTCGAGGTCCGCCGGTTCGACCACATCGATGAAGAACTCCCGGACCGTTTCCACATGGTCGCGAGCGGCCTTCTCCAGCGTTGCGAAGCCCGTGTCGGTGAGGCGGCAGAACACGCCGCGTTTGTCGTCCGGGCAGGTCTCCCGGCGAACCAGCCCCTTACGTTCGAGCCGCCCGCAGGTGTGCGAAAGCCTGCTGCGCGACTGGCTGGCGTATTCAGCGAGCTCGGCCATCCGCAACCGCCGGCCCTCGGCCTCGGAGAGCTGGACCAGGATCTCGTACTCGGCGCTGGACAGGCCATGCATGGACTTGAGGGATTGATCGAGGAGGTCGTGCAGCCTGATACTGCCCTCTATGTAGGCGCGCCAGTCGCGTTGTTGAGCGTCGTCGAGCCAGCGGGTTTCTGACATGCCATCAGTCTATCTAATAATTGAACGTTAAATTAAATCGGGATGGACGCGCGAGCGGATCATGCCTCGCCGGCGCAGTCACCACAGTCGCGGGACCGCCGGATCCGGGGACGCGGCCGCTTACCCGGCCCCGGAGATCGCCCGAAAACATTTTCGAATCGGTTACCGGCGCTCGCGTGACGCGGCTTCCATGCGTGCGCTACTGTGTTCGAATCATCGAACAGGGGTTCGACCTGTTCGTTCCGGCGGAGCGGACCCGGGGCTGGTGCGGCCACGCCTGGGGAGGCGGGCAATCATGGCGACTTTCACGGCGCCGGGGGCGGCGCGGTGTGCGGCACGGCGACGTGGCCGCGCGACACGCCGTACGACTGTCTATCCAAATCTACGGCCTCAGCTATATGAGCTAATACAGTCCGAGAGCGTGGACCCTGTGCGGAATCCCTACGCCCCCGGTGCGGGCCAGCGCCCCCCGGAGCTGGCCGGCCGGGACCGCGAACTACAGCAGTTCGAGGTCGTGCTGGAGCGGGTGGCCCGTGGCCGCCCGGAGCGCAGCATGATCATCACTGGGCTGCGCGGCGTCGGCAAGACCGTGCTGCTCAACACCTTCCGTTCCATGGCGATGCAGCGGCTGTGGGGCACCGGCAAGATCGAGGCCAGGCCGGACCAGTCGATCCGCAGGCCCGTCGCCGCGGCGCTGCACATGGCGATCCGGGAGCTGGCCCCGCGGCATCGGGCGCCGGACCGGATCGAGGAGTTCCTCGGCGTGCTCAAGGCCTTCGCCCAGGCCGAGCCTGACCGCAGCGGCAAGAAGAGCTCGGTGCACCGCTGGCAGCCGGGCATCGACGTGCCGGCCAGCCGGGGCCGAGCCGACTCCGGCGACCTGGAGATCGACCTCACCGAGTTGTTCGTCGACGCCGCTTCGGTCGCCACGGACCTGGGAGTCGGCATCGGGCTGTTCGTGGACGAGATGCAGGACATTCCGCCCGACGACGTCTCGGCCCTGTGCGCCGCCTGCCACGAGCTGTCCCAGTCCGGCGGACCGCTGATCGTGGTGGGTGCCGGGCTGCCGCATCTGCCCGCGGTGCTGTCGGCCAGCAAGTCCTACTCCGAGCGGCTGTTCCGCTACTGCCGGATCGACCGGCTCGACCGGGACTCCGCCGATCTGGCACTCCTCGCACCGGCACAGCGGGAAGAGGTCACGTTCACGGAGGACGCCCTCGATCTGCTCTACGACGCCGCGGACGGCTATCCCTATTTCGTTCAGGCGTACGCCAAGGTCGCCTGGGACATCGCTCCGGAGACCCCGATCACCGCCGCCGACATCAAGGTCGCGGCACCGGAGGCGGAGAGCGAACTCGCCGTCGGTTTCTTCGGCAGCCGGTACGAGCGCGCCACCCCGGCCGAGCGGGACTACATGCGGGCGATGGCCGGTCTCGGTGACGACCCGGTGCCCACCTCGTCCGTCGCCGACGAACTCGGGCGCAAGCCGTCCAGCCTGTCCCCGGCGCGGGACGGTCTGATCAAGAAGGGCCTCATCTACAGCGCCGAACGCGGTCTGGTGGCCTTCACGGTCCCGCACTTCGGCAAGTTCCTCCGCGCTCAGCCCGCCTGAGCCGGTCTCACCCGCTACAACGATCTACCGCTCTCTAGCCTGATCTCTAGAGAGCCGTAGACAACTCGATCGAACGCGCTTGTCACGAGGATCTACAGCTCTCTAGCCCGCAGCTTAGAAAGCCGTAGATTTCGCGATGGCCGCTCGATCGGGTTATCTAGCATGATCTACAGCTGAGCGAAGAGAGCGCTATATAGCGGCAGAGACCCGGTCAGGGACGCGAGGTCCGGGCCACGGCGAGGGCCGCCACGGCGCAGACGGCGGCGGACAGCGACAGCGCCCCGGCGGCACCGTCGCCGGCCCCGCCGATGAAGGCCCCCATCAGGGCGACACCGAGGGTGGCACCGACCTGACGGGTCGCGTTGAAGAGCCCGCCCGCCGCCCCTGCCATCCCCTCGGGTGCCGCCATGACGACCGCGGTGGCCAGGGCGGGAAGCGCGAACGAGACCCCGAACCCGGAGAGCGCCAGACCCGCGGCCGGCAACGCGTACGGCGACCGGGCCGCCGCCGAATAGCCGAGGAGGGCACCGCCCGCCGCGAGCAGTCCCAGCCCGGCCAGCACCGGCGACCGGGTTCCCACCCGCGCCACGATCCGGCCGGTCACCAGTGGGTTGACGGTGAACGGCAGCGTGAGCGGCAAAAACGCCAGCCCGGTCTCGATCGGGCTGAGCCGCCGTTGCTGCTGGAAGAGCAGCGGCAGCACGAACAGTGCACCGGCCATGGCGAAGTTCACCGCGGCCCCGGCCAGCAGGCCGGCCGGAATCCCTCCGGCACGCAGGACAGCGGCCGGCAGCACCGGAGCCGCGCTGCGCCGTTCGAGGACCACGAACACCAGCCCGGCGAGCACCGTGCCGGCACCGGACCACGAGGTGTGGAACCAAGCCGAGGACCCGGCCGCGATGAATGTGTCGGTCAGCAATGCCAGCAGCCCGCACGCGACCGCCTGGGTCGCCCAGTCGATCGGCCGTCCGCCCGCCGGGCAGTGCGCCAGGCGGCCCGCGGTCAGCGCCAGGACCACCGCGGCCAGCGGTACGTTGATCAGGAAGATGGAGCGCCAGCCGGCCAGGTCGACCAGGACGCCACCCGCGATGGGCCCGGCGGCCACCGCCGCACCGCTGATCGCCGCCCAGGAGGCCACCGCCCGGGCTCTGTCCACAGGCTGTGGATAAAGCCGCGCGATCATCGCCATCGAGGCCGGAACACACGCCGCCGCCGCGACCCCCAGCAGGGCCCGCAGGACGACCAAGGTCCACAACCAGGGCGCGGCGGCACAGAGCAGCGAGCCCAGCCCGAAGACGGTGATGCCCGCACGGAAGACCCGGTACGCCCCGAACCGGTCGGCAACCGCCCCGGCCGACAGCAGCAGGGCGGCGAATACGACGGTGTAGCCGGTGACCGCCCACTGCAGGCCGGCCACCGAGGTGCCGAACGACCTGGCCAGATCGGGCTCGGCCACCGACAGCACTGACATGTCCAGCAGGACCATGAAATAACCCAGCGAGATCCCCAGCAATGCGATCGTCCGCCTAGGCGGACGATCAGGGATGGCGGTCGGCCGGGGGGCCGTCGGGGGTTCGGGGGCTGCGGGGGAAGCGAGGGGAGGCATATCAGGATCTCCGGATCAGTGCGGGACCGATCCCCCCACCCTGGGCCCGGCGCCCGCGCGGCTCCACCGGCATAGCCGCAGGCGGCGTTCGGAATATCCGAACGAGCGCCCGGGTTGCCGCCACCGGGCAGAATGCGCGCGTAGAAGGGTGGCGTCGTGGAGTTCCGGCAGTTGCGGACGTTCGAAGCGGTCGTCCGGCACCGCACCGTCACCGACGCGGCCAACGCGCTCGGCCTGGCACCGTCATCTGTCTCGGCGCAGATCCGTACCCTGGAGAAGTCCTTGGGGGTGGCGCTGTTCGAGCGCGGGCCCAAGGGCATGCGGCTCACGGTCGCGGGGGAACGGCTCGGCGGCTGGTCACGCAGGCTACTGGACCAGGCCGAGCAGGCTCGCCGCGAGGTCGCCGGACAACGGCCGACCGTGCGGGTGGGGGCGCTGGAGACCATCGCCGCCACCTACACGCCCGCGATGCTGGCCCGGCTGGCCGAGCGCAGACCCGACGTCGCCGTCGAGATCCACCCGATGAGCAGCCGGGATCGGCTGCTCGAGGACGTGGTGGCGGGTGAACTCGAGGCGGCGCTGTTGTTCGACACCGGCGACGCACTCGGCGACCTGGGATTCTCCCCGCCGCCCGAGCCCGTCGACTTCCTCGACCTCGACCCGGTGCCGCTGGCGCTCGTCGCCGCTCCCACCCATCCCCTGCACGGCGTCCGCCGGCTCGGCCGCAGTGACCTGGCCGGGCACCGCCTGCTGCTCAACGCGCCGAGTTGCTCGTTCGGGCTGGCAGGCACACGGATCCTGGGCGACGGCGTTCAGCGGGTGCCGTCCGGCAGCGTCGCGGTTACCCGGGCCTGGGCCGTCCAGGGACTGGGCATCGCGCTGCTGCCCGAGTTCGCCGTCAGCGCCGAGATGGCCAGTGGCGCGCTCCGCCGGCTGGACTTCCCCACCCCGGACCTGACCCTGCGGCTGGTCTGGCGGGCCGACCGTGAGGCGCTCCCCGGACTGCGTGACGTTCTGTACGCGATCAGCGCCTGATGCCGGCTGCGACGGCGGCCACCCGAACCGTCAGACCGGGACCGCCATGAAGGGGTTCGGGCCGCTGTCCTCGACGTCGCTCTCCTCTGCTCCGACGATCGCCGCCCGGATGGCCGGATGGCGCACGCCCTGCAGCGACACGGCGAACACGACCTTCACCTTCTGGCCGCCGGAATCCCCGGCGTAGACCAGGAACCGCCAGCACAGCTCCCGCCACACCTCGACCGGCTCCGGACCAGTGATCACCGGCAGGTACTCCTTCCAGGCGCCGCTCGCGTGCAGGCTCCCGTACGTCTCCCGCAGCGGGATCGTCCGCAACTCACACGGCACGTGCAGGCGGCGCCGGGCGAGCAGGACGCCGATCTCCGGAGAGAGAGCGACCAGGACGACCACCTCCAGAAGCAGGGCGACCCCACGCCAGCCCAGGCTCAGCCGTAGCACCTCGGTGCCGGGGAGCCCGACGCCCATCGTCGCGATCGCGGCACCGGTCAGCACCACCGCCCGCACGACGGTACGGATCCCCACCCGGGTGGTGCTAAGTCCTCCGAAGCACCCGCATCCGGCCTCCGGGCGGCGGGCCCTCAACTCCCCCGCGATCCAGGTGACGGCGGCGAACCAGATCGACGTCGCGAGCCGTACCAAGGGGTGTGGTGTCACCAGCAACGCGGCCCCGAGACCCCCCTCGGCCATCGCCACCATGATCGTCAGCCCGCGATGGTGTCGCAGGATGTCGATCACGTGCGCCTGCGCGTCCGCGGGTGGATCCGGCCCGCGCAGCAGCGCCTTCGACAGGCCGGCGGCGAGCAGCACGCTCGCCAGGAGCGGAACCTGTGTTTCCCGAAGCACTTCGAGCACGGTCACCCCACCATCAGCGTTACGTTGAAACACCCGGAGTCCAGCTCGCCGCCGAGGTCGACGAAGCTCAGCGCGGTGAGTTCCGCCACCCGCCCGCGTGGAGACGTTCCGCACTCCACGCAGCGATCGCAGTAACGAGCCGCCGTGCACCCGCACTCGGTCACCGGGACCGAGCACGCCCGGCCGGTGCACTCGTTGCGCACCAGCAGGTCGCTGCCCAGCGAGAGGTACGGAAGCGGCGCGCAGCCCGCCGGTGCATCCGGACAGCCACCGGCGTCCCCCTCCGGGTCGAGAGCCGGATAGGCCGCACCGCGGCCTGTGCCCTCGCACCAGGTCGCGGTGCCGCTCAGCACGCGCGGCACCGGTCCCGCAAGCTCCGATGGCGCGACGTCGTCGGCCCGGTAGCCGGGTTGTGACGTGCCCGGCCGTACGGCCCGCGGGCCGTCGGCCGAACGCGTCGCGATCACGTCGATGAGAAAGCCGGGCTCGAACCGCGGATGGCGGACCAGCACCCTGCCGAGCGTCTGGGGCGGGATCACCACGTTCGCCGGGGGCCGGTGCGGGCCCTGGTCCACCTCCACGGTCCCGCGGCCGCGGGAGGCGATGGTGCCCGTCACCCGGACGATGTCGACCCAGACCCGCTCGACCTCAGGGCCACGGGCCACGGGGCGGACGATCGCCTCACGCCCGGGGCGCAGGGCCTGCAGCCCCGATCGGCCGCCGTACCACACCGAGGTGGACTGCGACATGGGCAGCCTGAGTTCGCCGCCGTCGCCGGTGCGCAGCACCAGCAGATGCGGGCTGGCATCCAGAATGCGGCCGGCGAGGGCCCGCAGCGGGGGCTTGCCCGAGCGCTCCACCGCAGGGCGGGGCAGCACGGCCTCACGGAGGATACGACGGTGGGACAGGTCGCAGCCGGGTGCTGGCACGGACACTCCAAGCTCTAGTACAGGGCTCTCGTACAGGACCGCTGCGGCCGGTTAGACCGCGTGTCAAGACTGACCCTGGAGGCTGCCACTGTCGACGTTTATGTCGTAATTCGTCGGCTCACGGGGTGAGGATTTATGCACTTGGTACAGGACTTCGTCACCAGGTTGACCCGAATATGGCTTTTTGGTTGAACCAGAATTACGATCATCGTGCGATCGTCAGAGCTGAGTCCCGGGGTCGGTGGTGACGTGAGCGCAACGCAGCACGAAGAGTTCCGCGAATATGTCGCGGCTCGTGGGCCTGCGTTGCTGCGTACCGCCATGCTGCTCACTACGGACCGTACCGAGGCCGAGGACCTCCTGCAGGCCGCTCTCGCAAAGACCTACCTCGCCTGGGACCGTATCAACGATCGCGCGGCGCTGGACGGATACGTGCGCCGCGCCATGGTCAATACCCAGATCTCCTGGTGGCGGCGCCGCAAGCTCGAGGTCTACCCCACCGATGATCTGCCCGATCAGCCCGTTGACGACCACACCCTGCGCAGTGAACTGCACGACCTGCTCGGCCGCGCCCTGGGCAGACTGCCCGAACGACAGCGGGCCGCGGTGATGCTCCGTTACTACGAGGACATGTCCGAGACCGAGGTCGCCCAGATCCTCGGGATCAGTGTGGGCACGGTCAAGAGCACGGTCTCCCGGGCGATGGCCAAACTGCGGGTGGACGCCGAACTCGAACACGATTTCGCCAGAACTCCGGAACCCAAGGTGCTGCGCATTCCGGAGCGGCTGGAAAGACCCACTACGGGCTGATTTCATGATCCTCACGGCTGGGTACTGACAATAGGCGCCACAACGGCAAGAATCCGATTCTGAAACACCGCTGCGAGTCGGAGGCGCGCCATGTGGAGCACTATGCAGGACTACCCGCTGACCGTTGGTTCGATCATGCGCTACGCCACCACCGTCTTCGGCTCCAGCCACGTCGACACCTTCACCGGTGACGGCACCCGCCGGACCACGTACGCCGACCTCGGCAAGCGGGCCGCCCGGCTCGCGGGAGCCCTCCGCGCGCTCGGTGTCCAGGCCGACCAGCGGGTCGCCACCTTCATGTGGAACAACGCCGAACACCTCGAGACCTACCTCGCGGTGCCGTCGATGGGCGCCGTCCTGCACACGCTCAACATCCGGCTCTTCCCCGACCAGCTGATCTACATCGCCGAGCACGCGGAGGACGACGTCGTCATCGTCGACGGCTCCCTCGTTCCGCTGCTGGCCAAGGTGTTGCGTGAGTTCAAGACCGTGCGTCATGTGATCGTCGTGGGCCCGGGCGACCTGACCGCGCTGGCCGACGCAGGCAAGGAACTCCACTCGTACGAGGACCTGCTCGCCGCCGCGCCCGAGTCGTACGACTGGCCACAGGACATCGACGAACGCTCCGCGGCGGCCATGTGCTACACCAGCGGCACCACCGGAAACCCCAAGGGCGTGGTGTATTCACATCGCACGATGTATCTGCACTCGATGGCGGTCTGCACCGGCAACGGGATGGGCCTCAGCAGCGCGGACAAGGTGCTGCCGGTCGTCCCGATGTTCCATGCCAACGCCTGGGGACTGCCCTACGCCGCGCTGATGGCGGGGGCACCGCTGCTCATGCCGGACCGTTTCCTGCAGTCAGAGCCGCTCGTCCGGCTGATGGAGACCGAACGGCCGACGGTCGCCGGAGCCGTACCGTCCATCTGGAACGACGTCCTGCGGTACACCCGGGAGCACGGCTCGGACCTGACGTCGCTGCGTATGGTGCCCTGCGGCGGTTCGGCCGTCCCCGAATCTCTCATGCGCAGCTTCGACGAGCTGGGCGTACGGATCGTCCAGGCCTGGGGGATGACCGAGACCTCGCCGCTGGCGACTATCGCCCATCCGCCGGTGGGGTCGGCCGGGGAAGAGGCCTGGCGGTATCGGGCCACCCAGGGCCGGGTGCTGTGCGGCCTGGAGGTGCGCGTCGTCGGCGACGGCGACACGCTCATGCCCGCCGACGGCGTGGCGGTCGGCGAGGTGGAGATCCGCGGCTCCTGGATCACCGGCAGCTACTACAAGGACGAGGATCCGGCCAAGTTCCACGACGGCTGGCTCCGTACCGGCGACGTCGGCACGCTCTCCCCGGACGGCTATCTCGTGCTCACCGACCGGGCCAAGGACGTCATCAAGTCCGGAGGCGAGTGGATCTCCTCCGTCGAGCTGGAGAACCACTTGATGGCCCATCCGGACGTCATCGAGGCGGCGGTCGTAGGCGTACCCGATGATCGCTGGGACGAGCGGCCGCTCGCCTCGGTGGTCCTGCGCGCCGACGCCTCCACCGGGGTGCGGGATCTGCAGGAGTTCGTCGCCGGCCGGGTGGCCAGATGGCAGGTGCCCGAGCGCTGGGCCGTCATCGCCGAAGTCCCCAAGACCTCGGTCGGCAAGTTCGACAAGAAAGTGCTGCGCAAGCAGTACGCGGAGGGTGCGCTGGACGTGACCCGGCTGGACTGAACACTTAGCGATGTTGGTCGGTCACGGGACGTGATAGACGTGTTCGGTTTAATCTCAAGCGCGTCCTCGCTCCATCCCCTTGGTCCCCCGGCCTCCCTGCCCCCTGGCTCGCTCCCCTTGCTCTCCCCTTGCTCCCCGAGGAGAAATTTCATGCGCGGAAACGCCGCCCGAGTCGTCGGCGCGCTCGCCATCGGCACCGCAGCGCTAGTCGCCACCGGATGCTCCGGAGGCGGCGGAGACAAGACCGCCGCCTGCAAGAACATGAAGCAGGAGATCGCCGACTTCGGCAAGAAGCAGAGCAGCGACCCCCGGCAGGTGGCCCAGGCCTACTCCGACCTGGCCAGGAAGTTCCGCGACGAGTCGAAGAACGCCGCCGACGACAAGGTCAAGTCCGCCGCGGCCAAGGCCTCCACCGCGCTGGACGGGCTCTCGGCCGACATGCGCAGCCTCGCGGCCGGCAACGTCAAGATTCCGAACACCCAGGCGCTGCAGAGCTCCTTCGCGGAGCTCCAGAAGGCCTGCGGCAACGTCTGAGCCCGTCGTGCTGATGCCCCGTCCACGCCCCACCCCACCTCCGTCTCGAGGACGGCCCGTCAGTACGTTGAGCCCATGCCGATCATCACCGTGGACATGTGGGCGGGCCGCACCGTCGAGCAGAAGCGCATCCTGGTCAAGGAGCTCACCGAGGCTTTCGTACGCGCTTCGGGCGGCTCACCCGGCGGCGTCCAGATCGTGCTCCGCGACGTCCCCAAGGAGAACTGGGCGGTCGGTGGCCAGCTCTACTCGGACCGCGACGGAGGCTGACCAGGAGCTTCCGGCAAAAGCGCTTTGCCGCCCGGCCCCAGGAGCGGTAACCTGTGCGTGGCCTGCGGGCCTCCAGGAGGATTCGCCTAGTCCGGTCTATGGCGCCGCACTGCTAATGCGGTTTGGGTGTAAGCCCATCGGGAGTTCAAATCTCCCATCCTCCGCAGCTGGTAAGGGCCCCCGTCGATTGAGATCATCTCGACGGGGGCCGTTTTGTCTCCTGGTGTGGCCAGGGTGTGGCCATGGCGGCGCAGCGGGGTCAGTGGTGCCCTGGTTGCGGCGTGATCGTCACTGTTGGCTCATGGCCGGGTGGATCTTTTTGAACTGCTCTGATGAGGGTGGCGTGAGAGCCTCCGGGTTACTGAGCCGCTGGGCGGTCCTGGCGGCGGGGCACCACGGAAGCGACTGCCTCGGCTGCCGCCAGCGCGACCTCGGGCAGGACTGAGGTGTAGGTGTCGGAGGTGAACGATGATCGGGCGTGGCCGAGTGTCTCGCTGATCACCTTCATGTCGACCTTGCCCAGCAGACTCAGCGTGGCCGAACCATGGCGTAGATCGTGAAACCTGACCGGAGGCAGCGGGCCGTGTTCGATGGCGATCCGGACCTTGTGCTCGTTGATCCGGTGCTGGCGGGCGATCCGTTCGATGGGCCACTCGTCGTCGATGTGGCGCCGGCGGATGGCGTTGTATTGCTTG
>JAOPYK010000335.1 GCA_025964695.1 Streptosporangiaceae bacterium
GAGATTATAAATTCAAATCCTGTAGGTCAAGATGTCGGTGTCATTTCACCGATCAGCAGAGCGCGAGGATGCCGCCCATGACTCGCCGGATGCATGGGTCGGTTCTTGCCGATCAACAGGACCAGACAAGGCGGAGTGCGCTATCCGACTCCTCACCGGCAACTACGAGCTGGGGCCACCCGCCGGCGCTCGAAGGGGCGGCCGCGCTGGACGGCCACGGACCGGGCCACGATCCGAGCCTCGGCCGTGCGGAGGGCCGGCGAGAATCCGACCTAGTTTCGGCACCTACAGGCCGAACGGGCGAGGGGCTCCATCGGCCATCTGGACAGGTGCCGCAGGTTTTTTGCACCAATCGTTCTCAATAGGATAGTGTGGAGCGCAGCAGAAGGAGGTGGCCAATGGCGCGCACCAAGGAGTTCGATCCCGAGGTGGCCCTGGACCGCGCGATGAACGCGTTCTGGGAGCTTGGCTACGAGAAGACCTCGATGCAGGATCTCGTGGATCGCATGGGTGTGGGCCGGCGCAGCCTGTACGACACTTTCGGCGACAAGCATGCCCTGTTCATGCAGTCGCTCAGACGCTACGTCGACCTCAGGGAAGCCGCGGAACGGGAGATCGCCGAGGCCGCGCATGATGCGCGTGATGCTATCCGCCGACTCTTCGAGGCTTCGCTCGCTGAAGGCTCGGTCCTTCAAAAGGGGTGCCTCGCGACGAACAGTGCGACAGAGGTGGCACTCGGCGACCCTGAGACCACACGGGAAATCGAGAGACACTTTGCCGTCTGCCAGCAGCTTCTCACCGGCCTCGTCAGGCAGGGGCAACGGGAAGGAGTCATCGCGGAGCATCACAGCGCCCAGGCGCTGGGGACAGGGCTGTTCAACGCCTTGCTCGGCCTGCGCGTGCAGATCAGAGCGGGGATACCACGGGTACGGCTGGCGCCGGGCGTCGACGAGATCATGCGAATACTCGACTGAGCGCAGCCTGCTGCATGAATTCCGCACTGATCGGTCTCATACGAGTTGGGGATCTCCGCCTAGTGCCGCAGTCCCCGTCACCCTGTGCCGCCGGACACGTCGGCAGGCACCAGCAGAAGGGATTCACCCTCATGAGCATCAAGTCTTTGCTTCCCGGACCGCTCGGCTTCGGAGCCGCACCCATCGGCAACGCGTTCCGTGTCATCTCCGACGAGGATGCCGCAGCCACCGTCCAAGCAGCCTGGGACCACGGCGTCCGGTACTTCGACACAGCCCCCTTCTACGGAGCGGGCCTGTCGGAGATCCGGCTCGGCGAGGTCCTGTCGCAGTACCCCCGCGAGCAATACGTCCTCAGTACCAAGGTGGGCCGCGTCGTCTTGGATGAGGACGAGGATCCGGCCGCCCGCGAACCGGGCGAGAAGGGCGGGCTGTTCGCCTATGGACTCCCACGCAAGATCGTCGTCGACTACACCGCCGACGCCACCCTGCGCACCATCGAGGACAGCCTGACGCGGATGAAGACCGACCGCGTCGACATCGTGTGGGTACACGACGTTGCGCAGGACTTCCTCGGAGACCAGTGGGTGGACGCCTTCGACACAGCCCGCAAAGGCGCTTTCCGGGCGCTGGCCCGACTGCGGGCGGAAGGCGTCATCAAGGCTTGGGGACTCGGCGTCAACCGCGTTGAGCCTCTGGAACTGACGTTGGACTTGGACGAGCCGCGTCCCGACGCATTCCTTCTGGCGAACCGGTACACCCTCCTCGACCACAAGCGGGCCCTGCAGCGGCTTCTTCCAGATGCCCTAGCGCAGAACGTCGACATCGTGGTCGGAGGGCCTTACAGCTCCGGCATCCTCGCCGGAGGCAAGACCTTCGAGTATCAGCAGGCGTCGCCCCAGATCGTCGCCAAGGTGGAGCGTCTCAAAGCACTCGTCCACCAGCACGGGATCAGCCTCAAGGCGGCTGCTCTGCAGTTCTCCCTGGCCCACCCCGCCAACGTCGCCGTGATCCCCGGCGCCAGCAAGCCCAGCCGCATCACCGAGGACGCGGCCGCTCTCCAGGAGGAGATTCCGGCTGCATTCTGGGCTGCCCTGCGCGAGGAGCAACTCATCGACCTCGAAGCTGCCGTGCCCGCCGCCTGAGCTAGGGTTGGTCGGTTGTGTGCTGAAGCGGCGGACCAGCGGCCACCGGCCGAAACAGGCCTGGCCGCCGAGGTCGTCGTCGGGGTGGGGTGCCAGGGTCGCCATCGCCCGGTCATACAGACGTGGACCTTTGATGATCCGGTGGCCGCACCGTACGCAGCGGCGATCAGAGCCCTCGTCACCCAGGACATGGCCGGGGATCCCCCAGGTACCCGGCCGCCAGTCCTGTACGTGCTGGACCATACCTGTACCGACGTCGACAAAAGGCCGCCCTCAATGCATTGCGCCGTCCCACCACTCGCGAGCAGACTTCAAAACGATCTGACCGCGAAGGGCTGGCTAACGTACGGTTCGAGCAAGCCGACGCGCAGACCTGTCCTTTCCCCGAGGGCGGATACGACGTCATGCTGAGCCGCTTTCACCCGCAAGGGCAGCTGCTGCTGCACTCCCAAGTCTCACTGTGCCGAGAATGTCGTCCACGTCATGCGACCTGGGAATATTCGTGGATGATCCCGCCGGGGCGATCGCGCCGTCGGACCCGGATCTGAGTAGAGTTGCGGGCTCTGGGAGTGGCCTCAGCGGAGCAGCCTGCTGGAGCGTCCGGTGCGGCCTGTACCGATTGACCGGCTCCGCCACCCGACTGCGCCAAGGCGGCGCCTACGCCGGATTGGGGCTACAGGTGAAGGCTCACAGCGTGAAGTCCTTGCCGGACTCGCCAAAGGCGAGCAGTTGTTTCCGCAGGTCACGAGGCAGTGCATCGAGCCACGCCTGTTCCTTGCCGGGTGCCGGCAGCACCTGCCCGAACTCGACCATGTCGGTCGGTGCCAGGTCAGACAGGTAGACCCAGACCGTGTGCTCGGGGACATCGGCAACGGCGACGACGTGGTCACGGATGCCCAGGAGAAGGCGGTTCTTCGCCTCGTCGCTGCGCCCTGCCCGGATGTGTCCGTGCACCCACACCGTGCGCGGGTCGGCCGGGCGGCCGCCTATGAAGTGGCCATCTTCACCCAGCTCATGGAATAAGACCTGGACAAAGAATCGTGGGGCGCCGGTGACTTCACTGTGGATCTCGGTGACCCCGTCGGCGATGTCGCTTCGTTGGGCAGGCGTCAGCGCGCCGTGCTGGGCATAGCAGAGGTAAGTCGGCATTTCCGGGTCTCCCTTAGAAAACGATTTCCCGGCGGGTTCCTGACCAACATAATCAGCCAGAACCACCACTCTCGAGCACCGGGCAAGCCGATCCCAAGGCCCTTACCTGGCCGGATGACATTTTCGGCAAGCGCAGCGTTTCCGGAAGCGGCCATGCCATGCGCCGGCGCCGTATGCGGTCTCGTCCGCGAGCACCTCCAGCGAGAACCGCAGCGCATCCAGTGACGGCCGACGGCGAAGCCACTCATGCAGTGGCGGGCCGGCGAGCATGGATGCGGCGGCAAGCCGCCGGTCCCATCGGGTGCAGTGGTCACGTCCGCC
>JAOPYK010000251.1 GCA_025964695.1 Streptosporangiaceae bacterium
TAGTTGAACGACAGAGGTAGGCGTGAGGAAACCAGCCACGCCGACCACTACGAACATCGGGGTTAGGGTGTCCGAGAACGTACACGTTTCGGACAGACCTATCTGAGCGCGGACAGGCCGGTCCGTACCGTCATCGTGAGCGGGCATCGTGAGCGGGCATCGTGAGCGGGCCACCGCACGCCGCGGGAAGGGGCCTGGGGTGGGCCGCTGCTGGGCACTATTCAGGATGTAGTGGGGCGGTCCGGTAGGGGCGCCACGTAAGTTGACCGCTCAAGCCTGCGTGCTCCACGTGAGGGCCAAAGCGAAGAGCGGGCAGCCCATGAGCCTCGGCTTCCTGCTCGCGTCGGTCTTCCTGGCGTGCGCCGTCGAGGCGGTCGAGGCGTTGACGATCGTGCTCGCGGTCGGCACCACCCGCGGATGGCGGCCCACGCTGCAGGGGAGGATCGCGGCCGGCCTGACGGTGCTGGCTGCGACTGTCGCGTGATCCTCCTGGCCGGGTCACTGGCCCGCGCCGTACGCCGCTGCTGAGACCCGGACGCCCCGCAGCGGTGCCATTGTGGAGGACCGCGGCCGCCCGGCCGTCTCATCTCCACGGGGAGCGGGCGATGACAAAGATCATTTCACGTGCGGTCATCCTGGCCGGCCTGGAACACCTGCGCCCGGAGCCGCTGAGACGCGCGCTGCTGCGCCGGCTGCAGGACCGCCGGCCCTTCCGGGTGCCGCTGGGCGCAGAGGAGGCTCCGCCCGTCGCCGAGGTACGGCGCAGTGCCCGCGCCCTACTGCTCGACGGCGGCGATCTCCTGCTGTTCAGGCGTACGGTGCCGGGGCGCCGGCCCTACTGGACGACGCCCGGCGGCCGGATCGAGCCCGGCGACGCCGATCTGGAGGCGACTCTGCGCCAGGAGGTGTTCGAGGAACTCGGAGCCACCGGCGGGCCGGCCGTCCAGGTCTTCGCGGCCCGGCAGACCACCGGCGGGATCACCCGGGTGCAGCACTTCTTCGCCTGCCGGCTCGGCGAGATGGATCTGGCGCGGCGCACCGGCGCGGAGTTCTTCGAGCCGGGGCGCGGGACGTACGAGGTGGACCGGGTGCCGTTCACGGTCGAGGGAGTGGGCTCGATCGAGCTGATCCCCGAGGAACTGTGCGACTACCTGAACGGCAACATCCCCGCCGTAATCCGGCTCCTCGACCTGGTCTCCGCCGGTTCCCTTCCCGACGACACGGACCGCGGGCTCAGCGGGAGAGCAGGTCCCGGGCGATGTGGGTGATCTGCAGTTCGTCGGTGCCGGCGTAGATCTGGAACGCCTTGGCGTCCCGGGCGAGCTGCTCGACCCGGTATTCCGCCATGTAGCCGTTGCCGCCGAACAGCTGCACCGCCTCCATGGCCACCTCGGAGGCGGCCTGCGCGGAGTACAGCTTCATCGCGGAGGCCTCCGCCAGCGTCGGCGTACGGCCCGCCTTCTCCATCTCCACATGCCGGAACACCAGGTTCTGCACGTTCAGGCGGGCGACCTCCATCTTGGCCAGCTTCAGCTGGATGAGCTGGTAGTCGCCGATCGGCTTGCTCCACGCGATCCGGGTCTTGGCGTACTCGACCGACAGCTGCAGGCATTCCTCGATCACCCCGAGGGCCATCGCCGCCACGCCCGCCCGCTCGGTGACGAAGTTCTGCCTGGCAGACTCCCGGCCGCTGCCCCCGCCGGAGTCGAGCAGCCGGTCCGGACCGGCCTTGACGTCGGTCAGGAACAGCTCGCCGGTGGGGGAGGAGTGGCAGCCCATCTTCCGCAGCGGCCGGCTCTGCTCCAGGCCGGGCATGCCGCTGTCGAGCACGAAGGTGAGGATCTCGCGGTCCCGGGCGTCCCTGCCGTCGTCGAGCTTGGCGTAGAACACGATCGTGTCGGCGTCGGGGCCGTTGGTGATGAAGGTCTTGGAGCCGTTGAGGACGTAGCCGTCACCGTCGCGGCGGGCGGTGGACTTCATCCCGCCGAACGCGTCCGAGCCCGAGTCCGGCTCGGTGATCGCCCAGGCGCCGATCTTGTCGAGGGTCAGCAGGTCCAGCGCCCAGCGTTCCTTCTGCTCGATGGTGCCGCGCTTCATGATGGTGCCCGCTGCCAGGCCCAGGCTGACGCCCATGGCGGTCACCAGTCCGGGGGAGACCCTGCACAGCTCGACGATCGGCAGCATCCTGAAGGCCGCGCCGCCGTCGCCCGCCCTGCTCTGCGCGGGGGCGTCCGTTTCGCCGCCCGGGCCCTCGGCCGTGGCGGCCTTCTCCTTCTCGATCCGGGCGCGGAAGGACGACCGTGCCAGCTCGTCCATGCCGAACGTCGAGTACAGGCCGCGGATGATCCCGTACGGAGGCAGCTCGCCCGAGTCCAGTGCGTCCAGATGCGGGCGAACCTCCTTGCCGATCCAGTCGCGGACCGCGTCCCGCACCATCACTTCTTCGTCGGACCACTCGATCACGGCGTACCTCACCTCTGGAACGACCCCAGACAACCGCCTGTTGACAGTTCATCCAACCAGAGCGTGAAAGTGAACGCTTATTCGGGGCCTGGTGCAGTAAGAATCTACAACGTAAAGGCGCCGGGCGGGGTGCGCCCCGGCCGGCCCGGGAGCACGACCACGTCGGCGAGGACACCACCGTACGGGGTGTGCCGTTCGGCGGCGGGGCTGTCGTAGACGACCAGGAGCCGGGTTCCCGCACCGGAGGCCGCCGCGGGCACGGCGATGCCCTCGGCGTGATCGTCGCCGTTGCCGTACGGCAGATCTCCCAGGACCTCGAGCGCTTCGGCGTGCACGATGCCGGGAGCGTCGACGGTGGCGGCTGCGCGCCAGCGCACCACCCGCACGGGTCCGTCCAGGTCCATGCTCGGCCCGGTCAGGATGAGCAGGTCGTCCCCGTCCGGGCACAGGTCCCGGACGCCCAGCCCGCCGAGGTCCAGGAAATGCGTGCGGTACAGCGCCGAGCCGTCCAGGCGGCGCAGCCGGAGCCGTTCCGGCAGGCCGGGATGGGTCTCTGGCCGGATCTCGATGAGCACCGCCCAGCCGCGCAGCACCGGGCCCCGCAGCCCGATGTAGAGGCGGTCTCCGTGCGCGGCGATGCCCTCGATGTCCACGCCGTTGTCCTTGCCGGGGAGCGCCAGGAATGGTGCCAGGTGAGGATCGTCCTCGAGCAGATCGGTGATGGAATCCCCGTGGCCGCCGAGGATCGCGGCGGTGCGGTCACCGTCTCGCCGGACGATCTCCGGCAGCCCGTCCGGCCCCGTCACCAGGGGGAGCCGGGCGAGAATGAAGCGGTTCTCCTCCCGGATGACCGAGGCCAGCCGCCTGCGGGCCTTGGCGTCCGGCTGGCCGGCCTTGACGCGCCGGCGTTTGAGGCTGTGCGAACCGACGGCCCACAGCCACCCGTCGGTGCGGGCGAGCCCCTCGATGTCGGCCTCCTCGCCGGGGCCCGCGGGCAGCTCCACGAGATCGGCCAGCGCGAAGCTGCGCTGCCCGTCATAGCAGGTGACGTCGCCGGCGGCGTCGGTCGTCTCGGTGAGCCGTTCGATGGTGGCGGTCTCGTCGCCCGCGACCCACAGGCAGGCCGCGTCCTGCCGTACGGCGGACAGGTTGGTGTGCGTCCGGGCATCCCGGCTTCGGCGGTCGAAGCGCAGTTCGACCCGGCGTTCCACGATCACGGCCCGATGGTGTCACAGGAGCCGTCCCGCCCGGCATGGGGCGAGGGTCACCTTCCTTCCGGGGCACGTGTCCCGATCCGGTGAGGCCTCGGTGTTTTCTCCTCGCTCCACGCGCCGGGTGAGGCACGATGCGCGGGAGACATGAGCGTGGTCGTGACCCCTGGCGGCGTGGGGGAGCACGGCCGGACCACGAGGAGCATCCCCCTTGCCCAGCATCATCGAGTCCCTGCGCAAGCGTGATCCGCAGGAGCGCCAGACCCAGCTCGTCGAGGTCCTCGTCGAGGCGTTCTCCGGGCTGATGGCCGCCAACCCGGCCGCCTTCCGGCGGCGGTTCCGCAAGATGGCCGCGGACCCGTTCGCCTTCTACCGGGGCAGCGCCTGCATTTTCTACGCCGACGTCATCGACGACGACGACCCGTGGGCGGACGAGCGCACCAGCAGGGTGTGGATCCAGGGTGACCTGCACGCCCAGAACTTCGGCACCTACATGGACGACGACGGCGTCTTCGTGTTCGACGTCAACGACTTCGACGAGGCCTACGTCGGTCACTTCACCTGGGACCTCAAGCGGCTGGTCGCCAGCGTCGCCCTGCTGGCCTGGGCCAAGGCGCTGTCGGACGCCGACATCCGGCGGCTCATCGAGGCCTACGTACGGGCCTACACCGACCAGGTCCGCTACTTCGTCGGCAGTGAGCGTGACGACGAGTGGGCTCTTACCCTCGACACCACCGACGGCCACGTCCACGGAGTCCTCATGCGGGCCCTGGCGTCGACCCGGATCGGGCTGCTCGACGAGCTGACCCTGGTGGAGCGGTTCGAGCGGCGGTTCCAGCTCGTCCCCGGGATACGCCGTCCCGGCGAGGCCGAGCGGGCCGCGGTGGAGGAGGCGTTCCAGGCGTACCTCTACACCATCCCGCAGGAGAAGCGGTTCAGCAGCATCACCTACCGGATCAAGGACGTCGTGGCCAGCTCCGGGTTCGGGATCGGCTCCGCCGGGCTGTCGGCGTACACGATCCTGGTCGAGGGCCGTACCCAGGCACTGGAGAACGACGTCATCCTGTCGATGAAGCAGGGCAACGTGGCCGCGCCGAGCCGGGTCGTCGACGATCCGGAGATCCGTGCCTTCTTCCAGCACCACGGCCACCGCACCGCCGTGTCGAGACGGGCGCTGCAGGCCAACACCGACCCATGGCTCGGCTACACCGAGATCGGCGGGCTCGGCTACGTCGTCCAGGAGCTGTCCCCCTACGAGGCGGACCTGGACTGGTCCTCGCTCACCGAGCCGGCGGAGATGCTGCCCGTGCTCGGGTACCTCGGCCGTGCCACCGCGAAGATCCATTGTGTCTCGGACAGCGACTCCGACCACGCGCTGGTGGGGTTCCAGGTGGAGGAGGCCATCAACGCGGTCATCGGCGCGGACGAGAGCGAGTTCGTCGAAGAGATGATCGGCTTTGGTATGGACTACGCGAAGGTGGTCCGGGACGACCACCGGCTGTTCGTCGACGCCTTCCGCGGCGGCTTGATCCCCGGGTTGCAGCCCTCTGATCAGGCCGACGGCGCCGTCTGAGCGGAGCCGGCCCCGCCCTCCTGGGCGGGGCCGGGGTCTGGTGTGACCTGCGTGACCAGGGTGATTTCCGGCCCTTATCGATCATGCCCGTGACCTGGCCGAATGCAGAGTTCGTGCAGCACACGCCGGTGTTGACAACCCTTCGGAACTCGATAGGTTGGCACGCAGTCCAGCACAGGACTGACCTGATTGACCGGCTGAGGCCCCGCCGGACGTTGCGCCCGCGACGGGCAGACCCGCGATGATCGCGCGACCGTCCACACCAGGCGCGGGGTCCAGGTGCCGCTTTCCGGCAGTGCGGCCGGCGGCGAGCCCCCGAAAAGGAGGCTGGCCGGGCACGGCGCGATCGGGTGGGGGGTTGGACCCGGGAAGGGTCCGGACATCCAGTAGACAACGGAATTCTCCGCTCACCGCCTGTGAGACGAATCCGGCCCCACCGATGTCCGGACCCTCTTCCGCCCTCCTCGACCTTCCGCCCTCCTCGACGCCGGCGCCACCGCACGCCTCCACACCGATGGTCGGCGCACCCTTCCTGGACCGATAGCGTTCCGGCTAGGGGTCCTCGGCCTAGGAGCGGGTGTGGTGCAGGAGATCGTCGCCGGAGATCAGCCCAGTGACATGACGGTGGGGCCCGCGCCGGTGCGCGGGCGGGGCCGGTTCCGCGCGGGCGGCAACGCCGGCTGGGCGCGCATCGCCGCCGCGGTGGCCGCCGGGCTGCTCATGTTCCTGTCCTTCCCTCCCGATCTGCTCTCCCGCGCCGCCGGCCCGACCGGGATCTGGCCCCTGGCCCCTGTCGGAGTCGCCGTTTTCACGCTGGCCGTACGCGGCGTACGTGCCCGCACCGGCGCCTGGCTCGGCCTGCTCACCGGTCTCACGTTCTTCCTGGTGCTCCTGGACTGGGTGCGTGTCATCGGCCCCGACGCGCTGGCCGGGCTGAGCCTCACCGAGGCCGCCTACTTCGCCCCCCTCGGCGCGGGGGTCGCCGTAGCCGGCAGGCTGCGGGGCTGGCCGCTGTGGACCGCGGCGCTCTGGGTGACCGAGGAGTTCGTCCGGGGCCGCTGGCCGTTCGGCGGGCTGCCGTGGGGGCGGCTCGCCTTCAGCCAGACCGCGAGCCCGCTGACACCGTACGCGGCTCTCGGCGGCGCACCACTGGTCACCTTCGTCACCGCCCTCATCGGCGCCCTGCTCGCCCTCGTGTTCCTCCGCGTCCCGCTCCCTTCCGCGATCACCCGGCCGTCCGCCGGCCCGCCGCGGGAGCACGGAGGGAAAGGGATACGGGCGGCGGCGGTGGCGCTGGGCGCCGCAGCCGTCCTCACCGCGGGCGGCCTGCTGGTGCCGGTGCCGACGAGCGGACGCCAGGTCACCGTCGCCGTCGTCCAGGGCAACGTGCCACGGCTCGGACTGGACTTCCTGGGCCAGCGCAAGGCGGTACTGAACAACCACATCGAACGCACCCGGGAGCTCGCCGCGGAGGTCCGGGCCGGTACGGTGCCCCGGCCGGAGCTGGTGGTGTGGCCCGAGAACTCCAGCGACCTCGACCCCTACGTCGACGACGACGCCCGCCAGTCCATCGACGAGGTCGTCAAGGAGATCGGGGTGCCGGTGCTCGTCGGCGCGGTCGTCACGGCGCCGGACGGCCACAACGTCGAGAACCGGGGCATCGTGTGGGATCCCCGTACCGGCCCCGGCAGCTACTACATCAAGCGGCATCCGGTGCCGTTCGGTGAGTACGTGCCCTTCCGCAGCGTCCTGCAGAAGCTCATCACGCGCTTCGACCGGGTACCCCAGGACTTCCTGCCCGGCAAAAGGCGCGGCCTGCTCCCGCTCGGCCCGGTCCAGGTGGGCGACGTGATCTGCTTCGAGGTCGCCTACGACGGCATCGTCCGGGACGTGGCGGGCGCGCAGATGCTCGTTGTGCAGACCAACAACGCCACCTACGGCCACACCAGCCTGCCCTGGCAGCAGCTGGCCATGTCCCGGCTGCGCGCCGTCGAGCACGGCCGGACCGTGCTGGTGGCGGCCACGAGCGGCATCTCGGCCATCGTCGAGCCCGACGGCCGGATACGGACCCGGTCCGCGGAGTTCGTCCCCGACATCGAGGTGGCGCGGGTCCCCGCGCGCACCGCGGTCACGGTCGCCGACCGGCTGGGACCGCTGCCGGAGTGGGCACTGGCGCTGCTGGGCCTGGGGGCCGTCGCGGTGGCCTTCAGGAACGGCCGGCGTACGAGGGTCTGACCGGTGCAGTCCAGCGGAACCATCCCGCCGGCGATGGCGTTGACTTTGGTGTAGGCGCCGCCACTCGGACGTGATGATGGGTTCCATGCTGCCGCTCGCTCTGTTCCTCGCCTTTCTGGTCCTGCCCGTCCTGGAGATCTATGTGATCATCCAGGTGGGGACGGTCATCGGCGGCTGGCCCACCGTGGCGCTGCTGCTCGCGGAGAGCCTGCTGGGCGCCTGGATCATCCGCAGGGAGGGCCGGCGGGCCTGGCGTGCACTGCGAGAGTCGTTCACCGGCGGCGCCATGCCCGACCGCGAGCTGGCCGACGCCGCGCTGGTCCTGATCGGCGGGGTGCTGCTGCTCACACCCGGCTTCATCACCGACCTGGCCGGGTTCCTGTTCGTGCTGCCCTTCACCCGGCCACTGGTGCGCCGGGCGCTGACCCGCTACGTCAGCCGCCGGGTGCGGATGACACAGGAGCGGATGGTCCGGCACATGAGCGCCTCGGCGGCCGAGGGCGGTTTCCCGCCGGGCGTCTTTCCCGGCGCGCCCCGGGACCATTCCGACGACGGCCAGGACGGGCCGGTCATCCGTGGCGAGGTCATCCGCGAGGACCGCCCGGAGCCCTGACGAGGGTGCCCCCCGGCTCGGCGTGAGGCCGCGAACGCTTCACGGGCGGATGGAACCGCGAACGCGCCGGCCCGTGAACGCACCGGCCCGTGAACGCACCGGGCCGCGCCGGCCCGTGAACGCCACCGGGCCGCACCGCCGGTGTGGCGGTACGGCCCGGTTCGTCTGAGACGGGCACGCGAGTCAGGCGCTCTTGCGCCGCCCCGCTCGCAGGATCGCCAGGCGTTCGGCGAGAACCTCTTCGAGGTCCTCGACGGTCCGGCGTTCCAGCAGCATGTCCCAGTGCGTACGTGGTGGCTTGCCTCGCTTGGGCTGAGGCATTTCACCGTCGACACGGAGTGCCGTGATGCCGCAATTGCGGCATTCCCAGGTCATCGGCACCTCGGCCTCTGCGGCGAGTGTTACGGTGAACAGGTGGCCCCGTTGGCAGGTGTAGTCGATTTCCTGGCGTGGGGCCAGGTCGGTATTGCGGTCGTTCTCGTAGCTCGTGGCTCCGAGACGGGTACCGCGCAGTGCGCGCTCTGCCATCGTGACGTGCCTCCCCAGACGGCTTGCGGTCCTGTAGTGACCAACGCTGGATACCGTGACAAGATTCCCGCCCTGGGCCCGGTCCAACCCTGCTGTTTCCGTGGGGTCACCCGCCCGACACGCCGGGTCGTTCAGGACCCCACGCGTTCGGTGCTGTCGATCACATGGTCGACGAAACCGTAGTCCCTGGCCTGGGCCGCGGTGAACCACCGGTCACGGTCCGCGTCGCGCTCGATCTCCTCGACGGGCCGGCCGGTGTGGAAGGCGGTCCGTTCGGCCAGGATCCGCTTGAGATAGAGCGACTGCTCGGCCTGGATCCGGATGTCGGACGCGGTGCCCCGGATGCCGCCCGAGGGCTGGTGCATCATCACCCGGGCGTGCCGCAGGGCGTAGCGCTTGCCGTGCGTGCCGGCGCACAGCAGCGACTGCCCCATGGACGCGGCCAGGCCCAGGGCGACGGTCGCGACATCGCCTGGCAGGTACTGCATCACGTCATAGATGGCCATACCCGCGTCGACCGATCCGCCCGGGCTGTTGATGTAGAGGGTGAGGTCCCGCTGCGCGTCCTGGGCGGACAGCAGCAGAAGCTGACCGCAGACCCGGTTGGCAAGCTCGTCGTCGATCTCGGCGCCGATGAACACGATGCGCTGGGCCAGCAGGCGCTCGGAGAGCTGCTCCTGCAGCAGATCCGGCGCCAGCACCTGGGCGTGGTTGTGCGGGGCGTGCGTGTCCGGCCTGGGGCCGTCAGGTGGGCTGTACACGGGCTCTCCCTCTGACTCGTCGTACGCGCCGGGGTCGTAGCGTACGTTTTGTACAATTTAGCAGGAAAATACAGACTGGTAGTATTTAGTGCGTGGCAGGTGAAGAGGTTCCGGTGACGGAAGCGCGCAAGGACCTGGCGGAGCTTGTCAACCGGGTCGCCTACGGCGGGGAGCGGATCCCGCTGAGCCGCCATGGCAAGGTGGTGGCGGCCATCGTGTCGGCGGAGGATCTCGACCTGCTTGAGCGCATCGGGGAGCGGCGGGTGGACCTCACCGGCACGGGCCCGGGTCCGGCGGCGGAGCCGTCGCGGACCCGCAAGGCCGAGCCGCTGCGGATCGCCGCCGAGTACCGCCCCGAGGGCCCGCCGCGGCCACCCGGCTTCCGGGGCCCGCCGTAGTCGGCCCCGGACTCCTACCCATGTAATGCTCGACCACTCTCTCTGTCCCCCGGAGGGACAGATGCCGGTAATGCTCGACCACTATTTCCGCGAACACGAAACGTGACGGCCTTCGCGGGGGGCCGTCACGTTTCGTCGTCGCCGATCTGGAGTTCGTTTGCGGCGAGGCCGCGGCGGTGCCCCGACCACCTGGTGCCCCGGGCTGAGCGCCGATCCGGGCAGGCGGGCGCCGGTGGCAGACCAGGGGCCGGCGCTCCCCTGTCAGGCGCGGCTCCCGGCCGGTACGGCCGTTCAGCGGGCGAGCAGGTCTCGAAGGGCCTTGGCGACGTCGGCGGGGGCTTCTTCGGCCATGAAGTGACCGCAGGTGACGGTGGTATGCCGCAGGTCGGGTGCCCAGGTATTCCACAACGCCGCCGCGTCGAAGCCGAGGGCGGCGCCCCAGCCCTGCTGCAGCACGCTGACCGGCATCCGCAGCCGATGGCCGGCGTCCCGGTCGGCCTGGTCGTGGTCGACGTCGATGCCCGCGGAGGCGCGGTAGTCGGCCACGATCGAGGGCACCGCGTCGCGGCAGGCGTCCAGGTAGGCGGCGCGGACATCAGCGGGGATCGCCTGCGGGTCGTTGGTCCAGATGTCGAGGAAGTGACCGAAGAAGGCGTCCGGGCTAGCGGCGATCATCTGCTCGGGCAGGCCCGGGGGCTGGGCCATCAGGTAGAGGTGGAAGCCGACGGCGGCGCTGGTGCCGCGCATCACCTCCCACATGTCCAGGGTCGGCAGCACGTCGAGGCTGGCCAGGTGGGTGATCGTCGCAGGGTGATCGAATGCGGCGCGGAAGGCGACCAGGGCGCCGCGGTCGTGCCCGGCCAGCGCGAAGCGCTCATGCCCCAGCGCGCGGGCCAGGGCAACGATGTCGGCGGCCATGGTGCGCTTGGCATAGGTGGTGCTGTCGGTCTCGGCGGGTTTGTCGCTGGCGCCGTAGCCGCGCAGGTCGGGGCAGATCACGGTGTGGTCGGCCGCGAGGTCGGCGGCGACGTGCCGCCACATCAGGTGAGTCTGCGGGAAGCCGTGCAGTAGCACGATCGGAGTGCCCGAGCCCGCGACGGCCGCGTTCAGGGACACGCCGTCGGCGACGAGGACGCGCTGGTAGTCGAAGCCGGCGATGGCAGGCGTCATGGTTGCGCCCTTTCCGTAGGTGACCAGGTGCTCCAGCCTGCCGGGTGCGGATGAGCATCGGATGAGCGCCCTATATATCGTGGCCGGGGGCGATGCCCGGAAAGGGTGGTCAAGGGGTGCAGGTCGTGTTCGGGGTGCTGGGGCCGGTGGCAGCCTGGGACGGGGACGGGGACGCGGTCGCTTTGAGGGGGCCGCGGCACCGCGCGGTGCTGGCCCGTCTGATCGTCGCCCGCCGCCGCGTCGTCCCGGTCACCCGCCTGGTCGAGGACCTGTGGACCGTTCCGCCCCCGGGCGGCGCGGTGGGCGCGGTACGCACCTTCGTGGCGGCGCTGCGCCGTGCACTGGAGCCCGAGCGCCCGCCCCGCGCTGCGGCCCGGCTGCTGGTCACCGAGGGGCCGGGGTATGCGCTGCGCGCGGAGCCGGGCGCAGCGGA
>JAOPYK010000256.1 GCA_025964695.1 Streptosporangiaceae bacterium
GCCGACGTCTCGGTGGTCGCCGTGTACGACACCGGCGAGGACACGATGGGCGACACCCTTATCCCGTACATCGTGATGGAGTTCGTCGAGGGCAGCACGCTCCGCGATCTCCTGCGGGAGAACCGGCGGCTGCTGCCCGAGCGAGCACTGGAGATCGTCGACGGGATTCTGCGGGCGCTGGACTACAGCCACCGCGGTGGGATCATCCACCGCGATATCAAGCCGGCCAACGTGATGCTCACCCGCGGGCACGAGGTCAAGGTCATGGACTTCGGCATCGCCCGGGCCATGGCCGACTCGGCCGCCACGATGACGCAGACCGCCCAGGTCATCGGGACCGCACAGTACCTCTCCCCGGAGCAGGCCCGTGGAGAGCGGGTGGACGCGCGCAGCGACCTCTACTCGACCGGCTGTGTGCTGTACGAACTGCTCACCGGCCGTCCACCGTTCACCGGCGACTCCCCGGTGGCGATCGCCTATCAGCACGTCCGGGAGGAGCCGATCCCGCCGTCGCAGGTGGACCACGACATCCCGCAGTGGTGCGACGCCATCGTGCTCAAGGCGATGGCCAAGGATCCGGCCGCCCGTTACCAGAGCGCCACGGAGTTCCGGGCAGACCTCCAGCGGGCCATGCAGGGCATGCCCGTCGCCGCGTCGGCCGCCTCGACCATGATGATGGGCCGCACCTCTGTCATGCCGACGGCCGCCGGCCCGCCCACCCGGGCGTCGCATCCGATGGACACCGGTTATGGTCTGCCGCCGGTGCAGTACGACCACAACGACGACGACCGGGGCGGGGGCAATGGCAAGAAGGCCGTCCTCTGGATCGGCCTCGCCATCCTGTTCATCGGTGGTGCCGCCCTGATCGGCGTCCTGCTCAGCGGCGGCTCAGGCTCCAACAAGGGAGCCACCCCGAGCAATTCGTCCAGTGCCACCACTTCGACCATTCAGGTGCCGCATGTCGTCGGCCTGAAGGAGGACGCGGCGAAGAAGGCGATCACCGACGCGGGCCTCCAGGTCGGCGCTGTCTCTCAGGAGAACAGCGACTCGGTGGACAAGGGCTCGGTGATCAGCTCCGACCCCAATGAGGGCAACGACGCCTCCAAGGGCGACAAGATCAACCTGGTGGTCTCCAAGGGCAAGGCCGTGACGAAGGTCGATGTCCCCGACGTCACCAACCAGCCCTACGCGACCGCGCAGCAGACGCTGCAGTCCGCGAAGTTCCGGGTGGTCCGCAAGACCCAGTCATCGGACTCGGTTCCGAAGGACACCGTGATCAGCACGGATCCGCCGGCCGGCTCCAGCGTCTCGGAGGGTTCGAAGATCACCGTGGTGGTGTCTTCGGGTACCTCGAACGTCACGGTGCCGGACCTGACGAACTTCAGCCCGAAGGCCGCCTGCACCAAGCTCAAGTCGATGGGCCTGAGGTGCAACGTTCAGCAGGCTCCCCCGGACGGACAGACGCCCCCGGGCCTGGTGTTCAAGACCGATCCGCCGTCCGGGTCGACGCTGTCGCCGGGTGACACCGTGACCGTCTACGTCGCCCAGAGCGGCCCTCCGACGAACTCGCCCTTGATCCCCTAACCGCGTCACGACGAAGACCCCGGTGCTCCTGCGGGAGGGCCGGGGTCTTCTCATGTCCGCCGTGCGTTCCGGCAGGGGGTCAGGCATGACAGGAGGGTCTCCGCCACTCGGGGGCAATGGCGGAGACCCTCACTCTCAACTTCGCGTCCAGAAGTCAGGGCGTTACAGGTCTCGGCCAAGTTTTCTTCACCCGGCTGACAAGGCCCCTGCGTGTCACCCGTTCAGACGGTGGCCGCGCAGCTCGCCAGCCAGTTGCCGAACAGCCGGTGGCCATGCTCGCTGAGCACGGCCTCGGGGTGGAACTGGACGCCCTCGATGGGAGCGGTGCGGTGGCGCAGCCCCATGATGACGCCGGGCTCATCCTCGGAGGCCGGGGTACGCGCCGTCACCTCCAGCTCGGGCGGCACGGTCAGCGGATCAACGGCCAGCGAGTGGTAACGGGTGGCGCGGAACGGCGAAGGCAGGCCGTGCAGCACACCGGCCCCCCCGTGGTAGATCTCGCTGGTGTAGCCGTGGACCACGGACGGGGCATGCGAGACCACGCCTCCATAGGCCTGCGCGATCACCTGGTGCCCGAGGCAGACCCCGAGCAACGGCAGCCCCCGGCGCTCGGCCTCGTACACCAGATCAAGGCAGACCCGGGCGTCGGAGGGGTGGCCGGGACCGGGGCTGAGCAGCACTCCGTCGGCGTCGGCCGCGTCGGCGAAGCCGACGTCGGAGCGGTCCTTCACCTCACAGATCGCGCCCAGTTCCAGCAGGTACTGCACGATGTTGAACACGAAGCTGTCGTGGTTGTCCACGACCAGGATTCGGGTCACGGCTTCGCCGGAGAGGAGGTTCCGCCTTCGACGGTGCCATGGTCGAACTGCAGCTTGGGCTCGGCCCAGGGGAAGACGACGTACCAGAGCACGGCTGTCAGGACGAGGACCAGTCCGACGGCCACCAGTGCCTTGGTGGCCGGCCTGCCGGGCAGCGAACGCCAGATCCATGCGTACATCAGGAGACCACTGTATTCACGCGCGGAATCTCCTGCATCAGCTCTCCGAAGACGACGAGCCGACGCGCCGCGGAGTACTTGGGATGGCAGGTGGTGAGGGTGATGAGGTGCTTGGTCGGCCTGGCCCCGGCGTGGAAGGGGACCGGCTCGGTGACATCGACCTGGGTGGGCATCACGACCTTTTCGCCCGTGACCTGGTAGATGTACTGCTTGTCTTGGGTGTCGACGAGGATCTTGTCGCCGTCGCGCAGTTCGTCGACCCGATTGAAGGGCGCTGCGTAGGTCGTACGGTGCCCGGAGACGACGAAGTTGCCGATCCCGCCGGGCAACGCCGTACCCGGGTAGTGGCCGGGTCCCTTGCGCAGGTCGGCCACGGTGACACCCTCGATCACGACGTAGTGGTAGTTCTTGCCGAGCCGGGGGATGCGGATGAGCGCCATGCCCTGGCCCAGGTGGACCTTCTCGCTGGTGGTGACGGTGCGCTTGGTGTTCCACTGCTTGTCCAGCTGCTTGCTGAGCTGATCTTGCTGGCCGGAGGTGTACGCGCCCGTACCCCAGAGCTCGTAGGCGACGAACAGCAGCAGGACGAGCCCTGCGGTGATGCAGAGCTCGCCGAGGCTACGGATTAGTGTCCGCACCGGGTGGCACAGTCGCGTAGTTCATCGTCACATTTCCCGTGTAAGGGGGCAGGGTGACCTGGCCGAGAGTCTTCACGTCGTATCCGAGTCCGTACTCGGCGACGTATTCCTTGTAATTGGTGATGTCTGGAGCTGCGTCGAGCGCCGTCCTCAGCCGTACCGGATCTCCGACCGCGGTGATCCTGAACGGCGGCGAGTAGACGACGCCCTGCAGGATCAGCGTATTGCCCACGCAGCGTACGGCGCTCGTGGAGATCAGGCGTTGGTCCATTATTTGCAAACCGATTGCACCCCCCGACCAGAGCGCGTTGACGACGGCCTGCACATCCTGCTGATGCACCACGAGATCGTCGGCGGCCGGGGTGCCGGCGTAGCGCCGGCCTCGGGGCGCGTCGTCGAGGGTGATCCGGAGGCCCGCACCGGTGAGGGAGGCGAAGCCGGACGCGCCTGCCAGCGAATCCGCCCGGCTCTGCGCCTGCTTGACCCGTCCGTCGCCACGGCCCGCCTGCCGGGAGATGCCGTCGACGGTACGGCGGAGCCGCTGGTAGGCCCCGAGCTCCTGGGCGTTGCGGCGCTGCTCGGCGGTGATCAGTTCGGTGAGTTTGGTGCGGCTGCCATCGCGCAGGTCGGTGCCGCGGGCCGTGCTCGCGCTCGCCGCGAACAGAGTGCCCGCCCCGAGCGTGAGCACGGGAATGAGGTGCGACCACCGAGTTTTCACCGGCGTTCACGCTACCAGCGAGTACATGCGATGCCGAGGAGGTGTCGTCTCGTCTCTGAAAGCCCTACGCTTGCTCACCAGCGACTACGCTGGATGGCAAACCACCCATGCGCGGACCGGCATCCGGCCGCGTTCGCGCCCGAGGAGATCCACGGTGCCCAAGTCCAAAATGCGTAAGAAGGGCGTGTACACGCCGCCACAGAAGTCCCAGGCGGTCCAGGTCAGCCCGCGCTGGCTCGTGCCGACCATGGTGGGCAGTTGGCTGGCGGGTTTGGCATGGATCGCCACGTACTACATCCTGGCGAGCACGAACACTCGGGTGCCGCCGTTCCAGACGCTGGGCAACTGGAACCTGGGCATCGGGTTCGGCCTGATCATCACCGGGGTCATCCTCTCGACCCGCTGGCGCTGAGTCCGGTTACCCACATTTTCCACCGCCCAATCCACGGAAGTTGTGCACAGGCTGTGGATTGGGCCTGCGATTCATCCCCAGCCGCTGTGATCATGCAGCCGTCACCACACAGGCGCATGATCACAGCGGTCAGGCCGTGAGCTGGACCGTCTTGACGACGACGAGGGCGACCAGCAGCACCAGGACCGCCACCGAGGCCCCGACCTGGACGGCCTGCCGGTACTTGGCGGGCGCGTAGGCGTAGGCCAGGGCGACGGCCGCACCGGTGACGAGCCCCCCGATATGCGCCTGCCAGGAGATTCCCGGCACCGAAAAGGTGATCACCAGGTTGATCGCCAGCAGGATCACGATCCCCTTGGGATCGGCGCGCAGCCGCTTGAGGACGACGAAGTAGGCGCCGAACAGCCCGTAGATCGCTCCGGACGCCCCCACCCCCAGAACGTCCGGCGCCAGCAGGTAGCACAGAACATTGCCGCCCAGCGCTGCCAGCAGATAGAGCACCGCGAAGCGGGTCCGCCCCAGCAGGTGCTCCAGTTGGGGACCGATCACCCACAGCGCCCACATGTTGAACAGGATGTGGGTTATCCCCAGGCCTCCGCCGTTCGGTGGTGAGTGCAGGAACGCACCGGTGATCAGCCGGTACCACTCACCGTCCGCCACTCCCCAGCCCGGGAGCAGCTGGCCGAATCTGTTGTAGGCCTCGCCCAGCATCCCGAACCGGGTGACCACGTTGCCGTCGACCACCTCGGCGAGGTAACCCAGCAGGTTGAGACCGATGAGGGTGTAGGTGACGACCGGAGTCGCCGTGATCTGACCGCCGAAGGTCGTCCGGGGTTGCCGGACGGTCTTGTTGGCGGCCTGAACGCACTCGACGCACTGATGGCCTACCGCGGCCTCCCGCATGCACGCGGGACAGATGTAACGGTCGCAGCGCGTACACCGGACATACGTCTCCCGGCCGGGATGCCGGTAACAGCTCGGCACCTCGGCCGGACCGCCCGGCTCAGGCTGTGGATCAGTGCTCATTGCGCTCGCTCATACTTGTATTACGACTGACGCCGGTCGATCGTCACCGACTCGATGACGACATCCGTCTGGGGCCGGTCCCGTGGGTCGGTCGGGGCCTTGGCGATCGCGTCGACGACCTGGCTGCCCTCGATGACCTCACCGAAGATGGTGTGGCGGTTGGTGAGATGCGGGGTCGGGCCGACGGTGATGAAGAACTGCGAGCCGTTGGTACCCGGGCCGGCGTTCGCCATGGCCAGCAGGTACGGCCTGTCGAATCTGAGGCTCGGGTGGAACTCGTCGGCGAACTTGTAGCCCGGACCACCGGTGCCGGTGCCGAGCGGGTCACCGCCCTGGATCATGAAGCCGTCGATGACCCGATGGAACACCGTACCGTTGTACAAGGGGTCGTTCGACTTGTGACCGGACCGCGGGTCGGTCCACCCCTTGGTGCCTTCGGCGAGTCCCGTGAAATTGGCCACCGTCTGCGGAGCCTGCTCTGGGAACAGCCGGATGACCACCGGCCCGAGCGTGGTGTGCAGCGTGGCAATGAGCTCTTCGGCCATAAATGTTGCCTCCTGATCAATTCGGACATGGTTACGTGCGCCTGTGCGCGTGACCGCATACTCCCACGGACCGTGGTTTACATCGTGTCCCGTGGGAAGGCTGCATGACAGGACCTCGCAAACAGGGAGGTTAGCGTGTCCATGAAAGTTCACATCCGCCGAAAGCCGCAGATCGAGGTCGGGCGCGAGCGGCTGCACCGCATGCAGGAGCAGGCTCAGCACGGTGTCTCCTATGCGGCGGACCGGATCGTTCCCGCCTCTCAGCACGCCCGGGAGGTGGCCTCGGAACGCCTGATCGAGGCCCGGGAGTGGTCCGCTCCGCAACTGGAACGTGCGGCCGAGTACGTAGAGACGGAACTCGGCCCGCGGGTCGGAGCGTTGCTGTCCTCGACCGCCCACAAGGTGCAACCTGTCCGGCCGAGCCGCCGGAGCCGCAACGTCGCACTGACGATGCTGGCGCTGGTGACCCTGGCAGGAGTGGCCGGCATCATGGCGACCCGCCGGAACAGCATGCTCGCCATGCAGTCCGACGACACGGGTGAGCCGATGCCGATGGACAGGGAGCGGGCCGCCAACGGGCAGGTCCGTACCCCCTGACCTGAGCAGGGGAGGGCCCGGCTGGAAATCGGCCGGGCCTTTCGCTGTGCGCGTCCCCAACACAGGCCACATCCGTCCTGCATGTACCGTTGCGCCATGTCTTTCGCCGCCTCGATCAGGGACGTGCTGGCGTCCCGGGTTCGTCGAACGCTCACCACGGCCGTGCACCGCGGCTGGGAGTGGATCCAACGACACGGTGAGATCACCCCGAGCACTCCCGCGGGACGCCGGTTCGCTCGCCTGGGTAATGGCGCCTGCATCGCGTTCCCGGTCGGCGCGCTCTATGGCGAGCCCTGGATCTCCATCGGAGACCACACCCTGATCGGCACTCATGTGACCATCTCCGCCGGCTTCGTCCCCGGACTCGACCTCGGCTCCGAGCTGATCGTCCGGATCGGTGACAGCTGCTCCATCGGACGGGGCAGCCATGTCGTCGGTCACCAGTCCATCGAGATCGGCAACGACGTCTTCACCGGGCCCTACGTCTACATCACCGACCAGAACCACTCCTACGGCGACCTGGACATACCCATCGGGCGTCAGTGGCCGGAGAACAACCCGGTGGTGATCGGCGACGGCTGCTGGATCGGGACCGGCGCGATCATCCTGCCCGGCACCCGGCTCGGCCGGAACGTCGCGGTGGCGGGCGGTGCCGTGGTCCGCGGCGAGTTCCCCGACCACTGCGTGATCGCCGGAGTGCCCGCGAAGATCGTGCGACGGTACGACCCCGAGGACGGCTGGCTGCCTCCGATGAAGGGCCGGCCACCGCTCGTGTCGATGGACGAGCTGGCAAAGCTCCAGATCGAAGGGCTGGAGGGGCTGCAGTTGCTTCAGGACCGGCTCCGCGAGGAAGCCGGCTGACGCGGATCGCTCCCCGCGCTGATCCTGTGGTTTCGTGCGGGCACGAACCACAGGATCAGCACAGGATCAGGACGGGATCGGCTCAGCTCTGGTAGGACGGGCGGCTGTTCTGGTGCGAGGCCGGCCGGCTGCTGCGCGGCTTGAACGGCCGCCGCTCGCCACCGCCGGCGTTGTCCCCGCTCCGGGAGCCACCGCGGCTGTCGTAGGACTGGCCACCCGAGGTGCCGCGGTCGCCGTACGTGCCGCGCTCGCCACCACGGCCACCGCCACGGCCGCCCTCACCGCGGCCACCGTAGCCACCGCCGCCGGACCGGCCACCGTAGCCGCCGCCACCGTAGCCGCCACCGCCGGACCGGCCACCGCCGCCGTAGCCGCCACCGGAGCGACGGCCGCCACCGCCCGAACGGGTCGGCCGGACGGAGATGATGGGCTCGGGGATCGGCTCGCCGCTCGGCGGGCGTGCCCCGGTGAGCCTGGCGAGTTCCCGGTCACCGGCGAAGACCTTGGTGCGGGGGGCCTCGATGCCGGCCCGCCGGGTCATCGCGGAGGTGGACCGCACCTGGTGCGGAAGGACGAGAGTGACGACGGTGCCGCTCTCGCCGGCCCGGGCCGTACGGCCCGCCCGGTGCATGTAGTCCTTGTGGTCGGCCGGCGGGTCGATGTGCACGACCATGCTGACGTCGTCCACGTGGATGCCGCGGGCCGCGACATCGGTGGCGACCAGCACCCGGATGCTGCCTTCCCGGAACTCGGCCAGGGTGCGGGTTCGCAGGTTCTGGCTCTTGCCACCGTGCAGTCCGGCTGCCCGCACGCCCACCTGGGCGAGCTGCTTGGCCAGCCGGTCGACGCCGTGCTTGGTGCGGGCGAACAAGATCGTCCGGCCGTCACGGTTTGCGATCTCCGCGGTGACGGCGTTCTTGTCCTTGGGGGCCACCAGCAGAAGGTGGTGGTCCATGGTCGCGACCGACTCGTCGACCGGCCCGATCGCGTGCGTGACCGGGTCGTGCAGGTAACGCCGGACCAGGACGTCGACGTCCTTGTCCAGGGTCGCCGAGAACAGCAGGCGCTGACCGTCGGGACGCACCTCGTCCAGAATGTCGGTGACGTCGGGCAGGAAGCCCATGTCGGCCATGTGGTCGGCCTCGTCCAGGACGGTGATCTCGATGTCGCGCAGGTCACAGGCTCCCTGGCGCATGAGGTCCTTGAGCCGGCCGGGAGTCGCGACGAGCACCTCGACACCACGGCGCAGCGCGTCGATCTGACGGGGCATCGAGGTCTGCCCGATCACGGTTTTGAACCGCAGGCCGAGGCTGCGGCCCAGCGGCTCCAGCACTTCCTGGACCTGCATCGCGAGCTCGCGGGTGGGCACCAGGATCAGGGCGAGAGGCCGCTTGGGCGCGGCCTTGCGGCCACCGAGCAGCGTCAGCAGGGGGAGCCCGAAGGCGAGGGTCTTGCCTGAGCCGGTCTTACCTCGGCCCAGCACGTCCCGGCCCTCGAGAACGTCCGGGATCGCGGCCACCTGAATCGGGAACGGCGCCTCGATGCCCTGGCGGGCGAGGGAGGCGACCAGCGGAGCGGGCACGCCGAGCTCAGCGAACGTGGGGGTGGATATGGACGTGGGCGTGTCAGACACGTAGAACCTTCCGAGAGGGGGCACGTCTCGGGAGGCACCACAGCAGAAAGTGGGCTACAAGGACGAGCCATGGCGCGCGGATACGCGCCGTGAGGGTGATTACACTCAGTCTAACGTTGCCAGTGGGCACATTTATGCCGTGAGTGGCAATGAGCACACCGGTAGAGGGGAGATCGTGATGTCGAACCGGACCATCGCGAACCACTGAGTCGATGCGGCGGTGCGGGGCGTACCTTCCCAGGGGCAGTGAACGTTCCCCCCCATCCTGCTCAACGCCGTCATCACCACCATCCTACTAGGTGATCAGCTTGCCCGTGTCTGTGGGGAGGGCCACACCACTCTGATCAGGGACGCGCCGGGAACCCCGATGATCAGCAGTCGCAGCCGATGGCGGCGACGGGGGCGGTGAGCGGGTCGATCGCCCGGCGGGTGACGGTGCCCGCCTCCGCCGTGCCGATGACGACCGGAAGGCCTTCACGGGCCCAGTATTCGAAGCCGCCGAGCATCTCCTTGACGGGATGGCCGAGTCTGGCGAACTCCAGCGCCGCCTTGGTGGCCCCGTTGCAACCGGGCCCCCAGCAGTGGACGACCACGGTCACACCATCGCCGATCAGGTCCGGAGCCCGCGCGGCGATCTCCGCGGTGGGGAGATGGATCGCCCCCTGGATGTGACCTTGTGCCCAGCTCTCGGCACTGCGCACGTCGACCACCACCACGCCGGTCACTGCGGCCGCCAGGTCGGTGGCGACATCGGACACGTCCGTCTCGAAGCCCAGCCGCGCCGAGAAGTGCAGCAGAGCCTCGGCCTTGGGGGCGGCGGGCACCGTAGTGACGGCGCTTTCCGTGCTGACGGACATGGTGGTTCCTCCGTGGAAACGGGATCTGGGGACTGCTCCCGATGCTGGCAGGAGGGGCCTTGCCACCGATAGTGGCACGAATGCCCGATACCGCTAAGATCTCGCCATGACCGTCCCTGACTCTGCGGCCGTCGCCTGGCCGAAGGCCGTCGATACGCCCGCGCGACGGCGGACCATTTCGGTGCTCGTGTTCGACGGCATGGCGCCGTTCGAGCTGGGCGCGGTGGTGGAGATCTTCGGCCTGCCCCGCCCGGAGCTGGCGGTGCCCTGGTACGACCTGCGGGTCTGCGCGGAGGAGCCGGGCCGTCCGCTGCGGGCGGTCGGCGGCTTCACGATGACGGCCGAACACGGCCTGGACGTCTTCGCGGCGGCGGACACGGTGATGGTCGTCGCCGTCCCGGATGTGCGAGCCGAGGTCTCCCCGGCGGTGGTCGAGGCGTTGCGGGAGGCGCATCGCCGCGGTGCCCGGCTCGTCTCGATCTGCTCGGGAGCCTTCGCGCTGGCCGCCGCGGGACTGCTGGACGGGCGGGACGCGACCACCCACTGGCGCTACGCCGACCTGTTCCAGCAGCGTTATCCACAGGTTCGCCTCGACCCGGATGTGCTTTATGTGGACGGCGGCGATGTGCTGACCAGCGCGGGCAGCGCCGCCGGGCTCGATCTGTGCCTGCACCTCATCCGTAAGGACCACGGGGCCCGGATCGCCAACTCGGTGGCCCGGAGGCTGGTCCTCCCACCGCACCGGGAGGGCGGTCAGGCTCAGTTCGTGGAGGCCGCCGTCTCCCCGATGGCCGAGGGTGACGCCATCGCCCGCGCGATGGCCTGGGCACTGGACCATCTGGCCGAGCCGATCATCGTGGCCGACCTGGCCCGGCAAGCTCACCTGGCGCCCCGTACCTTCATCCGGCACTTCGGCCGCCAGACAGGCACGAGCCCGCTGCGCTGGGTGATCGTTCAGCGGATCATGGCCAGCCTGCCACTGCTGGAGGGCGGCACGACCCCGATCGAGGAGGTCGGTGCCGCCGTCGGCTTCGATAGCCCGGTGACCTTCCGGCACCACTTCGCCCGGGTCATGCGCACCTCTCCCTCGGCCTACCGCCGCACCTTCCGAGCAGTGGGCTGACACCCGTCTTGACCAAGCCGCCGGACAGGCAGCCGGCCGGGAACGAGCATGATGTTGGGTTCTCCCCCTCGGCGGGGGGACGGTCCAACATCATGATTCACGTAGGTCGTCGCCAGTTCGGGCAGACGGCGGAGCTCAGACTCATCCATACGACCGGCCGATCTACTTGACGATCTCCAAGACCGCCATCATGCCCGCGTCCTCGTGGTTGAGGATGTGGCAGTGCACGACGGTCTTACCGGTGTAGCCGGTGAAGTGGATCCGGATGACGACCTGTCCCTTGGTCGGGATGCTGGCGGTGTCCTGCCAACCATGGCCCTGGTGAGGCCGGCCATTGATGCTCATCAACTGGAAGTCGTCGACGTGAAGGTGGAAGGAGTGTTCTTCGTCGCTGTTGTTGCGGACGGTCCACTCCTCGACCGTGTTCAGCTTCGACCGGATGTCCACCCGGTTCATGTCGAACTGCCTGCCGTTGATGTAGTACTTGGTCTCCGCGGCGTTCTCGGAGAATACGATGGTGCGCCGGGCGGCGACCGCGGCGTGGCGCAGATCCTCTGTCGGCGCGAAGGTCGTCGGAAGCGCCGCCGGGTGCTCCGGCGCCCCATCGGAGACCAGGGTGGCGAGGGTCGCCTGAGGGAACTGGTTGCCGCCGGGCCCGGTCCTGTATGGAAGCGTCTGCAGCTCAGTGCGGCCGTGCGGACCGCCGCGGACCAGGACGTCGAACCGTGCGCCGGCCGCGAGCAGCAGCGAGTCCGCCTGCCAGATCCGGTCGGACGGGTTGGCGTCGTGAGCGATCACCTGAAATCGCTGCCCCTGGAGGCGGACGTTGTAGTAGATGTTGGCGCTGATGTTGGCCAGCCGCCACAACTGGATCTCACCAGGTCGAATGTGGATCGTCGGATTCAGCTGACCATTGACTGTTCGGTTGGTGGGCGCGCCGATGTGCAGCTGCTTGGTCTTGACCGAGTCTCCCTCGACCTGGAAGTCCTTGAGTGCGATCACATGCTCGGTGATCCCGCGCAACGCCGGCGGTAGGTACTGCTTCAACCCGTCGACGATGATGATGCCGGACATGCCCCCGGCGACCTGAGGTCCCGACATGGGGTGCGCGTGTGAGTGGTACCAGTAGGTGCCGGGCGCGAGGTTGCCCGGGAAGCGGTAGGAGTAGTGAAACGTCCTCCCTTTGTGGATGTAGACGAAGATGTTGTCGGAGTGGCCACTCGGTGACACGTGCAGCCCGTGCACATGCAGGTTGGTGGCCGCACCCAGCCGGTTCTCCATCGCCAGCTCCATCCGGTCTCCCGGCCGGATCCGGAGCGTGGGTGGCATGTAGTACCCGTTGTAGGTCAGAGCCCATAGCTTGCGGCCGGCCACGTCGACCCGCCGCCTCTCCACGATCAGCCGCACCCGCAGGAGCCCGTTGCGGCTGACCATCTGCGGCGGATCTCGTAACCGGGCTCCAGCAGCCGACGATGGCGACGGCGGGCCGTTGGGGAACCCGCTCCCCTGCGCGGCAACCGCAAGGATCATGACTGCGGCGAGGCGGGTAAAAACGAGTCGAGACCGCATCACACCCCCCGATGTGGATGCCATTGGCCAAGCTTCACACTCCGGCCTGACCAGCCCGGTTTCGCGCTCCTTGTCGTTATTGGCGGCCAAGAGTCATACGAAACTTTCCTACGAAACCGTGTCCGGGGGCACCCGGTCGTGCGGGAACGGTGGCGTGCTGAACCTCCTGGCCAGGTACGGGCGACCTCGCTGTATCCCTGGTGTCACGACGGAGGGAGGGACCGCGCCGCCCCGGAGGGCTCTGCCCCCACGGCGGCATGTCACTGTTTGTACCCGCCCGGTTCCCCTTGTAGTAGACGTCGGACCACTCCATCAGCGACGATGCCCAGATGTCTGATGACGATCCGAAGCCCCCACCCGGTATCGACACATCCCACCCCTCAGTCGCCCGCGCCTACGACTACCTGCTCGGCGGCAAGCTCAACTACCCCGTCGACCGGGAGTTCGCCGAAAAGTTCCTCAAGATCTGGCCAGAGGTGAGGGACAACGCCTTCGTGATCCGGGGGTTCGCGATGCGCGTCACCCGATACCTCGTCGAGGAAGCCGGCGTCCGGCAAATCCTGGACATCGGATCCGGGCTGCCCACACAAGACAACGTGCACCAGGTCGCACAGCGCATCGCGCCTGACACCAAGGTCATGTACGTCGACAACGACCCGATCGTGCTCGCTCACGGCCGGGCCCTGCTGGTCAAGGACAAGCGGACCGGTTACATCGAGGCCGATGTCCGAGACACCGAGCTCGTACTCCGCAGGGCTGCCAAGCTTCTGGACTTCGAGCAGCCGGTGGCTGTCATGTGCAGCGCCCTGCTGCACTGGGTGAAGGACAACCCCACCGAACTCATGGCCGAGTACATCGATGCCCTGCCGCCCGGCAGCTATCTCGCGGCCTCGCACAACTGCCCAGACGGGGTGCCGGCCAAGCTCATCGCCGACATGTATCCCATCTTCCCCAGTGGCTGGTATCCCAGGCCTCGGGCTCAGATCGAGGAGATCTTCCAGGGCAGGGAGCTCGTCGCCCCGGGACTGGTCACCATCGAGGGCTGGCGGCCGGACCAGGGCGTTCAGCACAAGCCCCTCCAGCTACCGCTGCTGGGTGCCGTGGCTCGCCTCTGACCGAGCTCGCGTGCGCAGGCCAGCCGCTATTTCAGACAGCATCGTGACCGTTTCATCCGCCGACAGCGATAACCCCATGAGCCACGCGAAACGAGCCAGGAGTCCCTCGATGGCAGCCTTGTCATCAACCCACAGGGACTTGTCCGCCGTCTCGAGGTAAGCGGCTGCGGGGTCCGTCGGGTTCGGGAACTGGATGATCGTGAACGGCGCGGCCGGTGGGGCATGCGGCCTGTCGAGCGGAAGAACCTGCAGTGTCACGTTGCCCAGTACGGCGATCTTGGCGATGTGGTCGAGCTGCTCAGCCATCACGGCTGCGCCGCCGATCGGGCGGCGCAGGACTGCCTCTTCGAGGATTGCCCACAGGTCGACCGGGTCGCTGCCCTCGGTCAGGTTGAGTTGCCGTACACCGAACACGTGGATGCGTTCCTCCACCTCGCGTTCGGACATGCTTGGCGTTTGGTCGAGCAGCACGGCGCGTGTGTACGCCGGTGTTTGGAGCAGTTCGGGAACGGTGCCTGACTTGAAGCCCCACAGCGTGCGAGCGGCAGCTTCCAGCCCGATGTAGGTGTCGTAGGTGGGCGTGATGTGGGCGATGCCGTGCCACCAGGGGCGGTCTCCTGCTTGGGCGGCGAGGAGGAGCAGTTCATCGCGGCGCGCTGGGTCGGTGACCCCGTAGACGTCCAGGAGTGCGGCGACGTCGCCGTGCCGCGGGATCTTCCATTTGTGCTGCTCGATGTTGCTGATCTTGGACGCGGCGGGGAAGCCTGCGCGTTTGGCGGCCTCGACAGCGGTGAGTCCGGCTTGCTGGCGCAGTTCGAGGAGCTCTATGGAGAGTCGGCGACGGTGCGCGATGGGGCTGCTGCGAGACGCCATCTGGGCCTCCTAGGTGCAGAGTTCCTTGATCCTAGGTGGTTTTGTCCGGTCGGAGGCTGTCACTTTGGCACATGTCCCATAAATTTTCTATGTGTTGGATATTGCAAATGCTCTGCCACGACGGCAATGTATGTCTCGCGCTCCTCACGGTCTGTGAGATCGGGAGAGGCATGAGGGCACAAGCCGGAGCACGTCGCCGCAGCCCGACCTCCAGCGCAAGCACAGGCCCGTCGGAACCGTGCATTGCGAACTCCATAGCGGGAGGTCCGGGGCCACCACGAGCCTAATGCTCAGTCCGCGGGGGCCTGAGCTTCTGGCCCCTCGATGATCGTGCCAAGAGCGGGACGATGACCCGGACCTCATCATTGTTGACGGGCGACGGTCGGGGCGGGACTGCACCTACCATCCCACCAGCGCGGAAGCGGCTAGCGCCGGACAGCATCGGCACGCACGGACCGTGTGCAACACAAAGAAGCCCGCCGCCTCCGTGAGGAGGGGCGGGGCTTCGTCGTTGGCGAGGGTGAGGGTGAGGCGATCTTCGCCGGTATTTCGCCACTCCGCGGCGGGAGCCGTAGGGTTAGGTCGGTCCGTTAAAGCCGTGAACTGGTTGTGGAGACTAGGGGATTCGAACCCCTGACCCTCGCCTTGCAAAGGCAACCACCCTGGGCTTTCTGAGCTGGGGTTTTAGGGATCACCGCAGGTCGCACGCCGCGCGTAGGTGTATTTATGCCTACGTTGCTAGACGCTCGGTTCCCCACTATTTCCCCACTCCGATCATGGACGCTGACATCCCCTTCTGGACTTCGCGGCCCGCCATGCCTGCTGGCGGGCGGGGTGGCCCGTTGCCGATCACGTCGTCGCGGATGAGGCATCTGGTGGATGCCCTAATCCATGCCTACCGGGTGCTCGGGTTCGAGCAGGCCGTGAGCGGGGACGAGGTGTTCGGTCAGTTGGTGCTGGCCCTACCGGGGTCCGCGAAGGAATCGTGGCGGCAGCACCTGGCCGCGGCGTGCGCAGCGCACGCCTTGAGGCGCTCGTGCCGCTTGGTTAACGACCAGCACGGCGTGTCCTCACCGACCACGACCGGGTTCCAGGTGCGGGGCCGGGTCCTTCATGGCATCGCACCCCCTCGTGAACCGCGGTCAGAATGTGGCGATCGGGTTGACCGGGCTGCCGGACGTACCGGCGAAGCGGACCGGCGCGACTGCGAGGTGGAAGTCCCACTGGCCGAGCTCGGCAGCCGTCGTCGCGCACACCTCCAGGTCGCAGTTGTCGAGCAGCCACAGACCCATCGCGACGAGGCTCACGGCGTGAACCGGCATCAACATGTCTTCGTACCCCGACGGCTGAACGTCCTGGGGGGTGTCAGCGCCGATCAGCGCGACCTCCCGTTCATGCAGCCACGGCAGGCAGGACGCGTGCCAGCCGGCCTGCGTGAAACCGCTGGCCTCACCGGTCCCGTGCCGGACGCGGCCATAGCCGGTCCGCAGCAGTACCGCATCGCCGGATCGCACCCGCACACCCTGGCGACGCTCGGCCTCCTCGAGATCGTCGGGAAACACACCCTGCCCCGGGTCCAACCACGGCACATCGCGGACCCTCGCAATGTCCAGCAGGACACCACGCGTGATGATCCCATTCGCCGCCGCCGTGACGGCCGCCCACGCCGATCCCGTTGCGGCGTCGACCAACGAGTGCGACCGCCCGTTGTACATCGTGCCGTCCCAGAAGATGTGGCACGGCGAGTCGACGTGGGTGAGGGTGTTGCCGTGGAACGTGATGCCGAGCCGCTCGGACGAAAAGCCCCAGCGCCGGTCGGCGTGGAAGCCGGGCACCGGCATGTCCTCGGCACCCGGCATGTCGGCGGCGCACGGGCACGTCGTCGTCGACCGCTCCATGTCTTCCGGTACGGCAACCTCCCATGCGCACGACACGCTCCTGCCGTGTCGCACGGCCCGCGCCGCCGCCAGCCGGACGTCGTCGGTGATGTGGTTCAGAGTCCCGAGCTCGTCTTCGTCGCCCCACCGTCCCCAGTTCGACAGGGTGCTGAAGTACCCGAGCACGTCGTCCTGTGTGGGCAGCGGTCGCCCTGCCGTCATCCCAGCATCGACTCCTCCGGTCACGCGGTTCGAGGCACCGCAGGTAGCGTATCCGCCGCTGGATCGAAGGCCGCACTGACTGGTCGATCAGACGACTCGTCCGCACCGCCCGCCGCTACCGCACCATCGAAATCCAGGCCGGCAACCACACCATCACTGCCGCCAGCACATTACACGGAAGGGCCCTGATGACTGTTCTCACCGTCAGCACCGGCGCAGGAAAACTCTCCGGTGTCCATACCGACGGGGTCACCCGCTTCCTCGGAGTCCCGTACGCTGCGGCTCCTGTGGGCAACAGCCGATTCACACCCCCCCACCCCGCCGAGCGATGGGAAGGCACCCGGGACGCCACCGAGTACGGCGCCACCGCGCCACAACCGGGATTGCACCCCGCCCACACGCATCTGGCGCCCCTGATCGGGCCCGGGTGGGTCACCGGAGACGGCCACTACCTCAACCTCAACGTCTGGACACCCGACCCGGGCACCAGTGGGCTGCCGGTGATGGTCTACATCCACGGCGGCGGGTTCATGATCGGCTCGGGCAGCGCCCCCGCCTTCGACGGCACCGCGTTCGCGCGCGACGGCGTCGTCCTGGTCACCGTCAACTACCGACTCGGGACGGAGGGCTTCCTCGCCCTACCCGGTGGAAGCACGAACATCGGGCTGCGCGATCAGATCGCAGCACTGCATTGGGTTCGCGACCATATCGCCGGGTTCGGTGGAAACCCCGACAACGTCACCGTCTTCGGAGAATCCGCCGGCGGCACCTCAGTCGCATTCCTGCTGCACTCCCCAAAGGCCTCCGGACTGTTCCGACGAGCGATCGTCCAGAGCGGACACGACGAGATGGCCCGCCCACTCGCACTCACCGAGAAGCTGACGCACGCACTCGCCCAGCGGCTCGCGATTCCCACCACAGCAGTCGCATTCCAAGCAAAGCCGGAATCCGAGATGTTCCGCGCCCAAGCAGCGCTGCTCAGAAACGAGCCCCGCCCAGATCTACGCGATGACAACGGTGTCGACCCGGGGCACCGCCGCGCGCTGTTCCTCCCCACCACCGGCGACGACGTCCTGCCCGACCCGATCGGAGTCCCGAGCACGCACTCCCACGACGTCGATCTGCTGATCGGCACCACACTCGAGGAAGCCAACCTCGGACTCGGTGCCGACGAGTTCGCCGGCTTCGACGCCTGCCGCGCCGTCGCCGAGCTCGCAGCCACCTACCCCGACGCCGAAGCGCTCCTCGACCGCCACGGCCTCCACGACCCGGCGGCCACCGTCGCGCACGCCCTCACATCCGCCTACACGGACCTGCTGTTCCGATCACCGAGCCGTCGCACCGCGCTGCGCCACCCGGGCCGCAGCTACGTCTACGAATTCGCATGGCGAGCACCCCAGCACGGCGCTGCACACGGCCTCGACGTCCCCTTCGTCTTCGATACCACCGACGCCTGCCGTGGTCTCATCGGCGACGCCGCGCCAGACGCCCTGACCCATGCGATGCACGAAGCCTGGGTCGGCTTCGCAACCCACGGCGCTCCGGGCTGGCCCAGCTACGGCGACACCAGGAAGGCCATGAGGTTCGATGCCGACCCCCACCTCTGCGCAGATGACGCCCCCCTCGACATCGGCGCCGAATACCTGCCGGACACCACCTCGACAACCCAAGGCTTCTCACACGCCGATCACAAGAATCGCACTCCCATTGTTGGCGCTTGACGAATATAGGACCGTCGAACGTTTCGAGCCTGTAACTCGAAGTGTGTGAAGGTGATCTTGTGGTGGGCCTGGATGTCTTTACTGGATGCGGCCTGAGTAGGCGTCGGCGCGTGTGAGGTTCTGGGACGAACCCCTGACCGACGTCGTTGACGCTTCCGGCTGGCCACCCGCAGCCGCACTCCCGGGCCCAGCTACCCGCCGGTTGATCCCTGCTGGTCAGCCGTGCACAATGTGCCTGCGCTGTTACAAGCCTCCTGCTCACGCAGGCTCCCAGGTCAATAGGAGGTTCGTAGTGGAAATGCTGACCGTATCGAGCCACGCACATGGTGTGTTCACCGTGGTCACGCTGGCTGGGGAACTTGATCTGTCTACTGCACCCCTGGTCGAACAGAAGGTCCTCAGCTCGTCCGAGTCGCATCCGCACCTGGTGTTCGACATGAGCGGGATCACCTTCATGGACTCCATCGGAGTACGGGTCATGGTCAAGGCTCACGCTCATGTCCGGAAGTTCGGCGGAACCATCGCGCTGGCCGGCCTGACCGGTAACCCTCTGAGGGTGCTTACGATCACCGGTCTCCACACGCGCCTGGCCCTCTTTGTGACGCTGGATGAAGCACTCACCACGGCACCGGCCACACCCAATGCCACACCGGACGTGGTCTAGCACCCGTGCCACACGACGAAACGCCCCGCCTTCCCCGGCCGTAGACCAGAGGAGAGCGGGGCGTTTCTACTCGGCGTGCCGTGGTTCGCCGAGGGTCCTACTAGTTGGGCGGGGTGACAGGGCCCCGCTCTTCAGGCTTGCGGGAGCCCGCCGGTTTCTGATGGCCACGGGCCTGACCGGACACCCATCCCTGCACGTCACCCCTAATTGGGAGCTCTTGACGTACTGGACGCCCCAGCCGCACGGGGGCGACGGCCGGGACGTCCCGGGGAAACTGCCTCAACCATGCCACCCACGGCCGATATCCCGCCAGGCCTGCACACGATTGACCTCGGTCACGCACAGAACGTAAGCATTGAGCCGGCTGGTCAGGAGACTCCCCACAGGCTGTGGATAACCTTGTGTGCGCAGCTCAGCCCTGCTGAGGCCGGGCATGACGAAACGGCCCCACCCCCGGTC
>JAOPYK010000257.1 GCA_025964695.1 Streptosporangiaceae bacterium
CGCTCACGTGCCGAACGGACTGGTGCCCCGCCGGTCGGCTGGCGCGAATGGCGGAAGATCACGGGCCGCCCTTGACCGCACGACGTTCACAGACCAGTGATCGGCTGGAACGTCGGTGCCGCTGACCGATTCCCGACTTGCACGGGGACCCCTCGCGGGGCCTCACGACGGGCCATTGCGGGCAGGCAGGTGCCGGCCGGTCCGCCGGTCAGGCTATGAGGCCCCGCCCCCGCAAGTCCGGAACCGTCCAGCTCCAATGTGCAGGGAGTCATGTCGAACGGCCCTGCCGCCGGCCCGCCCTCCCGCGCAGTTGGCTTGGTTGGAGCTGTGCCAACCAGTCAGCGATGACGGCGAAGTCGGAGTGCGTAAGACCACGGCGAGGGTCAACGCGATGAAGAAGGGCCTGTCCGTGATGGTGTGCGGACACCCAGGCGCGATCGGCATCGGTAATTTCGTCATCAACCCAGACGAACGAGCGCCCAGCCGCCCAGCCGATCAAGCCACGGGTCTTCCAGTGCAACGGGCCCTCCTCGTCCGAGTCCGGCCAGTCCACTACCGGCAACTCCGGCAGGCCAAGCAACGGGGGGGCAGCCCGAGCGACTACAGCCGGGCGGGCCGGTCGGTCCGGAAGTAGTGGCCCTTCTCCAGGTCCTCGACCAGGCCCGGCTGGGTCGGTTGCCAGCCCAGCAGTTCGCGGGTCAGCTCGCTGGAGGCCGGGCTGTCCATGGCGAGGAAAGCCGCCAGCCAGGCGAAGTGCTCGGCCGCGTCGTCGGTGGAGACCGAGCGGGTCGGCAGGTTGAGGTGGCGGCCGATGACCTCGGCGATCAAGCGGATCGGCACGCCCTGGTCGGCGCTCGCGTGCAGGACCGATCCGGCCGGTGCGCCCTCCAGGGCGAGCCGGAAGAGGTGCGCGGCGTCGATACGGTGCGCGGCCGGCCAGCGTTGGGAGCCGTCGCCGATGTAGCCGGAGACGCCCTTGTCACCGGCGATGCCGACCAGAGCCGCCATGAACCCGTGGTCTCCCTCGCCGTGCACGGTCGGCGGGAGCCGCACGACGGACGAACGGATGTTCCGGTCGGCGAGGGCGAGGGTCAGGTGTGCGGTGCCCATCCGGGTCTGCGGGCCGCCGGTCAGGTGCGCAGGCAACGCATCGGGGGTGCGTCCGTCCTCTTCGGTGCCCACACGCCCCGGGACGAGTCCGAGCAGCCCGGAGGCGAGCACGAACGGTCGGGCCGAACCCGCGAGAGCCTCCCCGAACGTCTCAACGGCGCGGCGGTCCGCGTCGGCGGCGCTCTGGAAGCCCCCCGCGAAGGCGATCTCGTGCTTGAACGCGAGGTGGACCACCCCGTCCGACGCGGCGGCCGCGTCGCGCAGGACGTCGAGGTCGTCGAGGGTGCCGTGGACCACCTCGGCCCCTGCCTTGGTGAGGGCGGCGGCCGAGGCGTCCGAGCGGGCGAGCCCGACGACCTGGTGGCCCGCGCCGATGAGTTCGGGCACGAGTGCGGAGCCGATCCATCCGGATGCCCCGGTGACGAAAACGCGCATGGGTAAACCTCCAGCGTAGGTCGATCGTCCTCGCGCCGAGGATGCGCGGGGCGACCGAGCGATGTCAATAACTGTCATCACACCGTAGCAGCTGACGTCAGCCACTGTCATCGGGTACGATGCCGGACATGGGTCGATGGGAGCCGAACGCGCGCGGCAGGCTCGAACGGGCGGCACTGGAGCTCTACCTCAAGCGCGGCTTCGAACGGACCTCGGTGGCGGAGATCGCCGAACGGGCGGGGCTGACGGAGCGGACGTTCTTCCGGCACTACGCCGACAAGCGCGAAGTGCTGTTCGCGGGTTCGAGCGCGCTGCAGGACCTTCTCGTGGACACCGTCGCCCGTGCTCCCGAGCCCGCCACCCCGATGGGAGCCGTGGCTGCGGCCCTCGAAGCTGCCGCAGCTGTGCTGCAGGAACGCCAGGAGCATGCCCGCCGGCGCCAGGCCGTCATCGCCGCCAACACCGAACTGCAGGAACGCGAGCTGATCAAACTCGCCTCGCTGTCCGCCGCACTCGCCGACGCGCTGCGGCAGCGCGGTGTCGACGACGCCTCCGCGAGCCTTGCCGCAGAGGCGGGCATCGCCGTCTTCAAGATCGCGTTCCGGCGTTGGACCGAGCAGACCGAGCAGGCCGAGCAGGCCGAGCAGGCCGAGCAGAAGGACTTGTCGCAGTTCATCGGAGAGTCGTTCGCAGGGCTCAAGGCGGTGACCGCGGGCACCTGACTCCCGATGCCCGGCTGGCTCGAAGCCGGTGCCGGTATCCCGCAGCCCGCTCTCCCGACGACCGCGCCGGTCGAGCGCACGCGCAACCGGCACGCAGACGCCCACCGGCCGGCTGACACCTCCGCCTCGCTACGGCGTTGCGACCGCGTCACGAGTAGTCGGAGGGGTCCGCTCGGCCCATCCGGCGAAGGCAGGGCCGAGTGAGCCCAGGAGGGCGAAGAATGCTCCCAGGATCAGCCAGCCCGACTGTCCGATCGTCGTGGGTGGCACCCTGCCGCGGTGCGGCAGGCAGACGCACGTCACAT
>JAOPYK010000268.1 GCA_025964695.1 Streptosporangiaceae bacterium
TGAGTGACCGGGAGAAAGACACCGAGATTCTTGCCCTGCGCCATCAAATCGCGGTGCTGGAGCGGCAGCTGGGCAAGGAAAGGGTGCGGTTCACCCCCATGCGGCTCGCCGGTCGGTGGCGACGTGCCAGGATCACCGGCGCATGGCCAGGTACCGCGCGAGGTGATCGATCACCTCGCGTGCGTCGTCCTCGATCCCGTAGATGAACGTGGACTTGCGCCGCCGCAGCACGGGCAGCCCCAGCGCATACAGTCCCGGGCTGTCGACCACACCGCCCTCGTGGCGCAGCCGGCCCTTCGCGTCGACCACCGGCACGTCGAGCCACGCGTAGTCAGGCCGAAAACCCGTTGCCCACACGATCGCGCGGATCTCGCCGCTTCGCAGGTCAAGCTCCAACCGCGCTGACTCGGGTACGCGTGTCGGCGCGAAGCGCTCGGGAGGATCGACCTCAGCGTCACACCCGTGAGCCCGGGCCCACTCGTCGAAGGTGTCCAGCAGGCGCTCCATCTTGAGGTCCGTGAGCGAGAGCACGTTGCGCAGGCCTCCGGAGAACAGCGCGCGGCCGTCACGTACAGCCGCCCAGCGGCCCACCGGCTCGACGCCCATCGAGGCGAGCGCGTTGAGATCGAGCGTCGTCCGCTCGGGAGTCCCGACGAGCTGGGGCGAGGGCAGCCGCCGGGCCCGCGTGAGATCGTCGACCTCGTCGTGGCGCTGGTTCCACACGCCCGAGGCGTCCATCCACCACAGCACATCGCGTCCGCGGTAGGTGCGCGGCAACCGCACATGCTCTCCCACCGAGAGGGTCACCGGCCGGCCCGATCGCTTCAGCTCGGCTGCCAGCTGCACGCCGGTCGCCGACGCTCCCACGACCAGCACGCCCCCGTCAGGAAGCTGGGCGGGACCGCGGTAGTCGAACGGTGTCAGTTGCTCGACGGACGCCGGCACCGCATCGTTGAACTGCGGCACCGTTGGCTGGTTGCAGGCGCCGCTTGCGATGACCACCGCCCGGCAGCGAATCTCGCTGAGGCTCGTCGTCACCTGGTATCCGTCGTCGGTGCGCCGCACCGACGTGACGTTCGCGCCGGTCCGGATGGGAGCGCGCGAGACCTTGGCGAAGTGCTCGATGAACTCGGTCACTTCCCCCATCGTCATGTAGCCGTCGGGATCCGGGCCTTCGTAGCGATGGCCCGGCAGGCGGCTTTGCCAGTTGGGAGTCAGCAGCCGCAGCGAGTCCCAGCGTTCGCGCTGCCAGGAGTTGGCCACCTCACCGCGCTCGAGCACGACGTGGTCGATCGATCGGTCGCTGAGGAAGTGGCTTGCGGCGAGGCCCGCGTGCCCCGCGCCGATGACGACTGTTGTGACGCGCTCGATGGCTTGGCCCCTCAGGCGACGTCGACGGTGACGTTCGTAGGGTTGGTGAGAGCATCGAACACGGCGGACCGCTTCTGGGACTGGGCCACCAGCGCTTCGATGTCCTGCTTCGAGGCGTCCGCGTCGATGGTGAATGTCACCTTGATGTCGTTGAAGCCGTTGCGGACGTCGCTGTCGGCACCGAGGATCCCGCGAATGTCGTGGTTGCCTTCGACCGTCGACTCGACCGAGCGCAGTTGGATGCCGCGGTTCTGCGCGACGGACGCCACGCCTGCCGTCAGGCAGCTCGCTAGGCCGACGAGGAGGTACTCGATCGGCGTGATGCCGTTGTCCTCCGCCGCGAAGACCTCGGGGTGGTCGGCGGTGAACACCGTTTCGCTCTTGTGGCTCTGCTCCTGCCCGAGGCCGAAGAAGTTCTGGATCGTCGTTGTGCTGTGGACGCCGTTCTGCCATTTGGAGGATGCCCGCCAGACGAACTGAGCGGCCTCGGGCGCGCCCTTCAGCACTTCGCGCGCGTCCAGCAGTGCCTGCACGTTGACTCCGTTGGTAACCGTAGTCATGTCGCGTGATGCCTCTCTCGCTCGCTTCCCCATATTTCAGACTGGGATGCTTGACAATATACCGGCCGTGGCGGGCACCATAGACCTATGGGGGAGCCAGTTTCGACGCTTGCGGCCGGCTCGGTCGGCACGGTCGGCACGGTCGAAACGCAGTACCTCGACCTGCCGAAGCCGGTGCGGATGGACTGCGGGCGGGAGCTGCACCCGATTCGCGTGGCGTACGAGACCTACGGCACCCTCTCCCCCAGGCGTGACAACGTCATCCTGGTGTGCCATGCGCTCAGCGGCGACGCCCACGCGGCCGGCTTCTCGAAGACGCCGCCCCGGGACAGCACGCGCGACGGGTTCGCGGCCGAGGAACGCGACGGCGCGGCCAGCAAGGGACTCGGCTGGTGGGACGGGATGATCGGCCCCGGCAAGGCGTTCGACACCGACCGCTTCTTCGTCGTCTCCACGAACCTGCTCGGCGGCTGTCGCGGAACGATGGGGCCTTCGTCGATCGACCCGGCGACAGGCAAGCCGTACGGGTCCGACTTCCCCGTCATCACTGTCGCGGACATGGTACGCACCGAGCGGGCGTTCCTGGACGTCCTCGGTATCGAGCGACTCGCGGCGGTGGCCGGAGGCTCGCTCGGCGGGATGCAGGCGTTGCAATGGGCGATCCTGTTCCCTGATCAGGTCGATGCCATCGTGGTGATCGCCAGCACGCACGCTCTGCACCCGCAAGGCGTGGCCTGGAACGCGATCGCGCGTAACGCCATCATGGGCGACCCCGCCTGGCAAGGCGGCCACTACTACGGCACAGGCCGCGCGCCCCACGCCGGCATGGGTGTGGCGCGAATGGTCGGGCACGTCACGTACCTGTCCGCACCGGCGCTGAGCGACAAATTCGGCCGGCGGCTGCAGTTCGCCGACGACATCCGCTATACGATCACCGAACCGGAGTTCGAGGTCGAAAGCTACCTGCACCACCAGGCCGACTCGTTCGTCAAGCGCTTCGACGCCAACACCTATCTCTTCACGTCACGGGCGCTGACCTATTTCGATCTCGCGCGGCAGCACGGCAGCGGATCGCTCGCGCGGGCACTCGAACACGTCTCGGCGCGGACGCTGCTGATCGCATTCAGCTCCGACTGGCTGTACCCGCCGTCCGCGTCGAAGGAGATCGAAGACGCACTTCGCGCTCTAGGCAAGCCGGTCGAGTTCCAGGTGATCGAGGCGCCGTACGGCCACGACTGCTTCCTGCTTGAGGAAGCGCGCCAGACGCCCATTATCCGCCGCTTCCTGGCCGAACGGCAGGCCGGCGAGTGACGTCGAGAAAGAGGCTTTGGTGACCGACAAGTTCCCCCGCGCCGAGGAAGCCCGCGCGTTTGGATTCGAGACACGACAGCTGCATGCCGGACAACGACCCGACCCGAACACGGGCGCACGTGCGGTGCCGATCTTCCAGACGGCCAGCTACGTGTTCGAAGACCCGGAATCGGCGGCGGCGTACTTCAACCTGCAGGAGTACGGGAACACCTACTCGCGCATCATGAACCCGACCGTAGCGGTGTTCGAGGAGCGAGTGGCGAGCCTCGAGGGCGGCTGCGGCGCGGTGGCGTTCGCCAGCGGGATCGCCGCGCAGGCGGCGGCGCTCTTCACGCTGCTGCAGCCAGGCGACCACGTCGTCTCGTCCTCGGCACTCTACGGCGGGACGGTGAACCAGCTCAAGCACCTGCTGCGCAAGATGAGCGTCGAGCTGACGTGGGTCGATCCCGACGATCCGGACGCATGGCGGCAGGCGGTCCGCGCAAACACCAAGGCCTTCTTCGGCGAGACGATCGGCAACCCTGCCGGGAACGTGCTGGACATCGAGACCGTGGCATCCATCGCGCACGAGTACGAGCTGCCACTGATCGTGGACAACACATTCGCGACGCCGTATCTGTGCCGCCCTATCGAATGGGGCGCCGACATTGTGATCCACTCGGCGACCAAGTTCATCGGCGGCCACGGCACGAGCATCGGCGGCGTTGTCGTCGAGGCCGGCACGTTCAACTGGTCCAACGGGCGGTTCCCCGTGATCGCGGATCCGTCGCCCGCCTACCACGGCCTGCAGTTCCACGAGACGTTCGGGACCTACGGCTATCTGATGAAGCTGCGCGCCGAGACCCTGCGCGATCTCGGCGCAACGCTCGCGCCGCTCAACGCGTTCTTGTTCCTGCAAGGGCTCGAGACGCTGTCGCTGCGGATGGAACGCCACGTCAACAACGCACGGGCGGTCGCGGCATTCCTCGAGTCGCACGAGCTGGCGGCGAATGTCACCTACCCCGGCCTGCCAGCGAGCAGGTACCGGCCACTCGTGGAGAAGTACCTGCCGCGTGGTGCCGGTGCGGTGTTCTCGTTCGACTGCGCCGGTGGCCGAGCCGGCGGGCAGGACCTCATCCGCGGCGTGACGCTCTGGTCCCACCTAGCGAACGTCGGCGACGCGAAGAGCCTGATCATCCACCCCGCCAGCACGACACACCGCCAGCTGAGCGACGACGAACTCCGGGCAGCCGGCGTCGCACCAGGAACAGTGCGGCTGTCGGTCGGCACCGAGTCCGTCGAGGATCTGATCTGGGACCTGGAGCAGAGTTTCGCGCACGTCACCCCGACAGCGGGAAAGAGGTAGCGAGAGCATGACCGATCTCGGGCACTACCAGGACCCGTTGACGATCCAACGCGTGCTCCACACCGCAAGGACCATCGCGATCGTGGGCCTGTCGAACAACGAGCTGCGAGCCAGCTACTTCGTTGGCTACTACCTCAAGCGGCACGGCTACCGCGTGATCCCCGTGAATCCCCGCGAGACACAGATCCTCGGAGAGACGTGCTACGCGAGCCTGCTGGACGTAACCGTGCCAGTGGACATCGTGAACGTCTTCCGCGCGCCCGATGCACTGCCGGGGATCGCGCGGGAGACTGTGGCGATCCACGCCGGTGCCCTCTGGTCCCAGTTCGGCGTGATCAACGAGGAGGGCGCGCGGATCGCAGAGGACGGCGGCGCAACGGTGATCATGGACCGCTGCCTCAAGATCGAACACGCGCGCTACGCGGGCCGGATGCACTGGCTCGGCTTCAACACTCAGCGCATCACGTCCGTCCGCGCCGGGCTCCAGTAGACGACGAGGCGAACTCGTTCCACGCGGTGTGCGCAAGGGGACCACGTGCAGCGGGTGATCGTGTCCGGTGTTGGGGCGATGGGTGTGGGCCTGTTCTGCGTCGCCGGCACGGTCAAGGCCTTTACCTACGGTCTGGGGCTTCTGCCGGCCGCCGTACTCGGCGTCGTCACTGCGGTCGGCGGGGGCTAGTCAGTGCCCATTGGCGCCCTAGGGCTGCCCTTCCGGCAGCCCCGGACGCGATGGTTCGGCGCGCCGACCGTGGCGGCACGCCTGCGATAAATCGCAGGTGGCGGCGCAAGTCGCGCCCACCGCAGGGGCATTGTTCAGCGCAGCGGGGTTGTTCCGATGAGGGATTCGAGCGCACGGGTGCGAGTGGTCTGGTCCGCCATCACGAACCCCGATATATATCCCATGGTCGATTCCGAATCGGCGAACGATCATCAGCCGACGTCGGGGATGAGTCGGCCCCTTGGGTGTGTTCGAGCCTGGACAAGATTATGCAGACCGGTCTATTATCTGGGTATGGCGGTCAAGGGTGATGAGACGCGGGCGCGGTTGATCGGGGCGGCTCGGACGCTTGTGGAGGCGAAGGGCTATCACGGCACCGGCCTCAATGAGGTGCTCGCGGTGGCCGGTGCTCCTCGGGGTTCGCTCTATCACCACTTCCCCGGCGGCAAGGACCAACTGGTCGGCGAGGCCCTCGCCGCCGCGGGCCGGGAGGTCGACGGCATCGTAGGAGAGCTGGCCGCAACGGCACCCACCTCTCGCGATCTCGTACTGGCCCTGCTGGACGGGCTGGCCGACAGGATGGTCGCAGCCGGCTATGCCAAGGGCTGCCCGGTGGCGACCGTGGCCCTGGAGGTCGCCGCGACCAACGACGACCTACAGCCGATCTGCGGTGACATCTACGCGGGCTGGCAGCGGGCGCTGGCCGATGCTATCCGGGCCGACGGTCACGACTCGGCCGAGGCAGATGAGCTCGCGGCGACGGTGCTCGCCCTGATCGAAGGCGCACTGGTACTGGCCCGCGCCGGCCGCAGCCGGATCCCCATCGAGCAGACCAGCCGGCGCATCGCCAAGCTGCTCGGCACCGACTGACCATCGTGGGGTGCCGGGCGCCTTTTGTCGGCACAGATTATGCAGATCGGTCTAGAGAGGAATGCGGGATGGAAGAGACTTCGGCTAGCGCGCCGGACGCCGTGGTGTTCGGCGCGACCGGCTTTATCGGCAGGTGGACGGTGCTGCACCTTCTGGATCAGGGCCGTACGATCGCGGCCGTTGTCCGCGAACCGGCGCGGGGTCGCAGGGGCGCAGGCACCGGGGGCGAGCCCCTGGCGAGCCGCGAGGGCGAGTTGCGCGCCTGGCTACAAGATCATGGCGTGGCCGCCGAGCGGCTCGCGGTCGTGGCCGGTGATCTCACGGGCGGTGCGGGCCTGGGGCTGAGCGCGGCAGACGATGAGCGACTTGCAGGGGTACGGGATGTTTTCAACACCGCCGCCATCTACCGGTTCGGGCTGCGGCGCGAGGAGGCCAGGACGGTCAACGTCGAGGGCGCCCTTAACGTGCTGCGCTGGGCCGCAACCCGGCCCGGCCTGCGCAGGCTGATCCACGTGTCGGGCTACCGGGTCGGGCTGGGCCCGCAAGCGCGGTATCCGCTCCCGGAGGCCGAACTGGTGAAGCTCTACCGAGGCAAAGGGGCTTACGAAGGCTCCAAGACCGAGGGGGACGCGGCCGTACGGGTCGTCGCGGCGCAGTTGGGGGTCCCGCTGACCGTGGTGAATCCGAGCGGCGTGATCGGCCACTCGACTACGGGCGAGGCCGGTCAGTACATCGGTCCGGCCGAACTGGTCCGCGACCTGTGGACGGGGCGGCTTCCGGCGCTGCCAGGAACCACTCGTACGTTCGTGCCCGTGGTGGCCGTGGATCATTTCGCGAAATTTATGGCCGCGATTCCCGAACACGACCCGGAGCCCGGCGGCCTGCACTGGGTGCTCGATGAGAACACCCCGGACCTGCCCGACATGGTCCGGCTGCTCGCCGGCCACTTGGGCGTACGCGCACCGAGGACCCTCGTGCCGGTGGCCCTGATCCGCAGCCTCCCAACCGCGCTGACCGGAGCCAACCCTGAGACCCTGGCCTTCCTGACCGAGGACCGTTACGACACGGCCTCAGCCGAGAGGGTCGCCGAGGTCGCAGGGCTCCGGCAGCCTCCCGTCGAGACCGCGCTGCGCCGCTGGGCCGATCGGCTGGTGGCGGACAGATTCGGGACGGCCCCGGCCGTGCTTCCTGGCGGCTTCCACGAAGTCGGCGGATCCCGGACCTATGTCGCCGGGGACCGGACCTCGCCCGACTTCGTTCTCCTGCACGGACATCCCCTCGACGGTGAGTCCTGGCAGGGAGTACTCAGCGAACTGGACGAAGCACCCGCCCTCGTCGCCGACCTGCCGGGACTCGGCCGTTCGGCCCCCACGGCGGCCACCCCGTTGGACTGGCTCACCGATCTGCTGGCGCCCGTACGAACCCGACCCGTCATCGTCGCCCACTCGGCGGCCACCGCACCGGCGCTCCGCTACGCCGCCGTTCATCCCGATCGCATCACGGCCCTGCTCCTCATCTCCCCCTATTTCCTCCAGGAGGAGGCCCCGAGGTTGCTCCGCACGCCGGCGCTCGCCACACCACTTCTCAAGAGGATCTCCGCCGACCGTCTCGCGACCTCACTCCTCGGCGCGAGCGGCGGCGTTTCCTCAGACGAAGCCCGCCGGGCCATTGCGAGTGCCGCCGCCCAACTGCACCGGCCTGGCGTCGCCCGCCGTACGGCCCACTGGCTCCGGGCCGCGAACCATCCCACCGAACGCGCCACTCTCCAAGCCCTGCTCAGCGGAACCAAGCCGGGCTCAGTCCCGGTCCACATCGTCGTGGGACAGCTGGATCCGCTACTCGGCGATCCCGGCCCCGCCACCATCACGACCATCCCCGCCACCGGACACCACCCGCACCTCACCCACCCCTCCGCCATCGTTGCGATCATGCGGCGCATCGCCGACGGATCGACCCGCCGGGACACTGAAGGGATCCAGCCCAAGTGTGTCCATCCCCTCGAACCGTAGAGACCTGACTTGTTGTGGTTGGTGATCTGTCGGTCCCCCACCCGGGCTCTGGATCTTGAATCTGAGGGGCGGCGCCCGTCCCTTCGACGCGGTCCACCGTCGCTCCCCTCGTGGGAGCGGGGACCCCCGTCCACACCACCCCAAACTCACGCCAACACTCGGCAATCCACTCCGACACCGACTTCGCCGCCCTGCAGTGCTCCAGCGACACGCCAGAACGGACAGAACGTAGCGGAAGCGATCTCACTGCTTAACGTTAACTCCCCACGTCACCGCAGCTCAGAGGCATATCCGACCCTTCGGGGCTATTGGGACCCCGATCAACGAGACAGGACAGCGAGCGCGCAGGTTGCGTGCTGCGGGCAGGCACCCGGCCGGGCCGACTTGACATAGTTCCCGGAGGCGACCAGCACGGCGGCCCGCCACGTACGGTGCCTGAGCTGTGCAAGCCCTCTCCCAGCGCACCGGCACACCGACGAGTTCATGAAGCACATCACGCTCTTCCACCGCAAACTTAGCCTCATCGAACGGTTCGAGCGCGTAGAACTCACCGGGCTGGCGACCACCTCATGAGGCGCCGCACACTGGAGTTCAACGATCAACGCCCCCGTCCAAGGACCAGACCGTACGCTGTCAGCCGACGAGAAGGGTCTGCCCCGGTGGCCCCGGCGCTCACTCACCCCCGACTTGGAGCACGCCGCCCCCAGGAACATGTCGGGTGTTACCAATGGTGTTACCATCGCCATATGGCGACCACATCCCCTGAGCAGCAGCGGCGCACTCGCCGTACCGCATCCACCGCCCCGGACAGAACTCGCAAGCGGTCGGTCACCCTGACGGGCGAGCTGATTGACGAGGTGGAGGACCTCGCCGGTGAGGGCGGGTTTTCGGCTGCGACGGCGGAGGCTCTCGCGCATTGGGTCGCGCGCAGGAAGCTGCGCCGCGCGATCGAAGCCTACGAGGCGGAGAACGGCGAGATCTCGGAGGCGGAGATGGACGCTGCCATCGCCAAGATAGGCGGCCTGTGAGCGGCAAAAGCGGGCAAGGCAGGGCGCGTAACGCAAGATCCGGAAACCGGAGGGCGCAGGTTGCCGGCACCGTCGGAGGGGTCGTTTTCGATGATCCTGTCGTGGTGCTGGATGCCCAGGCGATGTCACTGCTCGCTGAGCCTGATTCGCACCGCGGCAAGCGGGAGCTGATCGCTGTCCTGCGTGCCTATGAGGAAGCCGGTTATGTCGCGGCGATATCGGTCGTCACGATCGCGGAGGAACGCCGTGCAGGGCAGGCCGGTCAGCGTCTGACGTGGTGGCAGTCGCAACTGCCCAAGGTCCCGGTCTCTGAGGCGCTTGCGGCGGAAGCGGGAACGCTGCTGGATGAGGCAGATCTAGATGGTCACGAGAACGTGGTCGATTCAATCGTCGTTGCCACGGCTGCATTCACCACCACGGAGCGGGCTCGGGTGCTGTCGTCCGACGGCAACCACATACCAGCGCTATGCACTGCCGCGACGGACCGGCGTGGAGGCCGGGCAGTGGAGTTCCGACGTTTGTGAGGTCAACGCAGGGCCCTGATCGCCGACCCGTTTAGGCGACTCCCGTGATCGCCAGCACGATCGTGCGTGGTGCGTGGGTCGTCGAGGGGACGCCCCTCGGACACCAACCAACTGCACATATGAGTATGTCTCTAGTGCGGTGACCACAAACGATCACCGGGTCGGTCACGCAGCCCGGGACTGAGGACGATCCCACTGGCGCTGTCGTTCACTCGTAGCCGGGCACGTTTCCGACGCTGCGCGGCCAGCACATCCGGATGCCGGTTGTTCGCATTGCGCCATAGCAGATACGCGTGCAACTCCCGCCCTCGCCCTCCCCGGCCGAACTATGATTCGGCCTCGGGCCTCCAAAATCCTTGGAGAAAACGCATGAGTGATGTGAGCATCGGCACCGGCAAAGTGGTCGTGAACAGGGCGATGTCGCTGGACGGCTTCATCGCCGGTCCTG
>JAOPYK010000316.1 GCA_025964695.1 Streptosporangiaceae bacterium
AGGCCGATCAGGGCACCGGCCGGCACGTCGTCGCGCCGGTACGCCCCGGTGACGGCCTCGCCATCCGATGTGAGGACCCGGGGCGGTGTGAGCGCGTGGTACGACCGGAACGCGTCCTTGCGCTGCTGGATGAGCTGTTCATCCACCTGGTTCGAGCGCACGACGTCGTGGAACTCCTGGAACGTGAGGTAGAAGATGTCCTCCTTCTCAGGAAGCACGTTGGCCTGCACGAGGCGCTCGGCCTCCTCCAGCAGGGCCTGCTTGTAGACGAAGTAGCGGCTGACGATGCCGTACTTCGGGTATTCCCGGTACCCGATGAAGGTCCGGACCCGGTCGATCATCCGCTTGGTCTCGTCGGCCTTCTGCTCCCCGTCCGGCAGTGCCCGCAGGCGTTCCAGCAGGTCCTGTCGCTTCTTCTCGGCCTCCTGCCGCCCCTGGTGGAAGCGCCGCTCGGCGGCACCCGGCTCGAAGAGCTTGATGTTGTCGAGGATCACGGGCACGAGCGTGGTGGGGCGTTCGCTCCAGCGCGGCCTCGTGATGTCGATCTCGCCGATGCAGCGCATGCCGTACCGGTCGAGGTAGGCCTCGATGGCGTCGCGCGCTTCGGTCCCGCCCGCGAGCTTCGGCAGCTCGTCCAGGAAGCCCTCGTCCTCGATGCCCTGCAGGAACGCGACCACCTGCGGATGCGGGCGGATCACGTCCGCGACGTCGAGCAGCGCCAGTCCCATCTGGGACGTGACGTTGTCCGGGGCGGACAGCGTGAGCGTGTCGGCCGCGTTCTTCTCGCCCAGCCATTCCCGCAGCTTGTCGTTGAGCCACCACGTGGCCTCCATCCCCGCCATGATCGCCTGAAAGTTCAGCGGATCACTGAGGACCCGCTTGTGCTCCTCGAAGGCCTCCAGCAGGAAGTCGAACAGCGTCGGTCCGGTCTTCGTCCGGATGTCGCGCCGCAGGGCGGCGATGGACGCCTGGCTGCGCTCGATCAGCTCGGTGACGATGGCCGGATCGGTCTCGATCGGGGCGGACGCACCTCTGGCCGGCGGCCCGCCGGAACCCGCGTCCGGGAGCGACGGGACGAAATCGTCGCGGTCGAGGACGGTCTCCAGAGCGTCCCTGATCAGCGGATCGCCTCTCCCCATGACGTCCAGGAGTCCGGCGCGGCTCGCGGGCGAGGCCAGGCGCCGGGTGACGTCGACGAACAGCCTCCCGCCGGCCTCGTGCATCGGCACCATGGCCGTCAGTCGCCACACGGAGAGCCCCAGGGGCTTCATGGGGTCGGTCATCATCTGCCCATGACCAACGGAGACGTAGACGTGATTCTCCTGGTCGCCGGTCTCGGGGATGGGGAACAGCGTCGTGATCGGCCGGCTCTGAACGATCTGGAAACCATCATCGACCAGGCACCATTCGATGTCCTGCGGGCGGCCGAAGTGCGCTTCGATCCGCCGCCCGAGCTGCACGAGCTGCACGACCTGCGCATCCGTCAGCGTCGGCTGCTCCTGCCGCTGCGAGTCGATCGCCACTTCCTGCGTACCGCCAGCCGGCAGGGCGTGAACGGCACGCTGTTTGGCGGCGATCGCCTTGGCGACGACTTCGCCCTGTCGCACCTTGAAGACGTCCGGGTTCACCAGGCCGGAGACCAGGGCCTCGCCGAGGCCGAAGCCGGCGTCCACGGTGGCGACCTTCCGGTTGCCCGTGACGGGGTCGGCCGTGAACAGGATGCCGGCCGCATGCGGGACGACCATCTGCTGCACGACCACGGCCATGTGGACCGTACGGTGGTCGATGCCGTTCCGCTGGCGGTAGGTCATGGCCCGCTCGGTGAACAGCGAGGCCCAACACCGGCTGACGTGCTGGAGGATCGCCGCCGGCTCCACGACGTTCAGGTACGTGTCCTGCTGGCCGGCGAACGAGGCCGTCGGCAGGTCCTCTGCCGTCGCGCTGGATCGGACGGCGTAGGCGGCCTGCTCGCCGAGCCGGGCGAGCGCGCGGGTGATCGCCGCCGCGAGATCGCCCGGGATGGCGATCCCTTCGATGGTCCTGCGGATCTCCGCGCTGAGCGTGCGGATCCCCTCCCGGTCGTCCGGGTTCAAGCGCGACAGCCGATCGTCGATCGACGGCGCTTCCGCCATGATCCGCCGGAAGGCGTCCGTCGTCACGCAAAAGCCACCCGGCACGCGGATGCCTTCGATCCGCGACAGCCCGCCCAGGTGCGCGCCCTTGCCGCCAACGACCGCGACCTGCGTCTCGTCAACCTCTTGAAGATCCAACACGTACTGCTCGATCATTGCGATGCCTCCGAGGCAGCCGTGCTCCATTGCACTGGAGCGGCCGATCGAATCACCGGCGCCTCCAGTTCTGTCGAACCTCTTGTCGGGCACGTCGCCATCTCTGGTCGCCTTCCCTCTGAGGAGTCAGCCGGCCGCTCCGCCCAGTCGGGCGGCGCGCACCCCCGCACCCTTGCCCCGAGCGCCCGCGACTGCACTGCCAGTCCCACCACTGGTTCGACCTCACCACGTGCCCCATCCGTCGACAACACACGCCACGTCGTGCCCCCATTTCCGCAGGTTGTGGCCTCGACCGACGATTCTGCGCCACGACCCGGGTCTTGCCGCAAGCCCCCCGGTGCGCTATAAGTTAAGAGTGGCAGGGAGAGGGGTCTCCTTGCCTTTGTCTTATGCCGTCCGCTGGAACTGACAGGCTTCGCCCTGCAAAACCTGGACGACTACTCGTGATCTGCGGGCTCTGCCACGACACCATCCACGCGACCCCTGTTATGAACGCGGCGTACGTCACCGGAGAGCTACGTGCATCGAAAGATGCCCGCGTGGTTCGGAGGAGGGGAGCGCGGAAAAGGATCTCCCACACCGGAGACACCTCGCCGTGCTCCCTATCCTGTGAATCGGCTCATGGACCTGGGCGAACGTGCCGAGCACATCAAGTTCCTCATCCGGGATCGCGACACCAAGTTCACCATCGCGTTCGACGGAGTGTTTACCTCGCTCGGCGCAAGGGTGATCAGGACGCCGGTCCGCTCGCCTCGGGCGAACGCGATCGCGGAATGCTGGGTTGGCAGCGTACGGCGTGAGTGCACCGACCGGCTCTTGATCTACAACCAACACCACTTGCGGAAGGTTCTGGCCCAGTATGAACGGCACTACAACACCCATCGCCCGCATCGGGCGAGGGACCGGCGACCACCCCAACCACCACAAGTGACGGCGCTCGCCGACCTCGACCAAGCCCGGCTCCAACGTCGCGAGGTCGTCAACAGCCTGATCAACGAGTACAGGAATGCCGCTAGACCAACGAGAGAAACCGCAGGTCAGCACCCCGAAACAGGGTTTCCGCACCCCACAGGATCCGCTAGGACCTGTACGTTGAGCCCGTGGCACTTGTGTTTGCCCGAGTAGAACGGCCGGTGCCGCCTTCCGGTCATGCCGACGCGGTCGATCCGTAGCAGGGTGCCGTCGAGGATCACGTAGGCCTTCTCGCGGGCGACCTCGATCGCCTCCAGCGTGGGCGACATGGCGGCGAGCACCTCGAGTGCCTCGCGCAGGTAGCGGTAGACCGTGCTGGTGCCGATCGCGAACCCGCAGGCCAGATCGGCGTGGGTCTCGCCCTTGCGCAGGTAGGCCACCACCAGCAGGGCCTGACGGCCGACATCCAGGTGCCGCCATCGAGTTCGCAGCTGTGTCCGTCGGTGGCGCAACGCGTCGGCGAGCATGGTCAGCGCTCGGGTGGACACGGTCATCCCCGAGGGGGAGCACAGCATGTGAAGCTCCTGGTCAGGCGTGTTGATCTAGTCAATCGCCCGTCTATCAGGAGTTTCACCCATCCGTGGTGGTGCCATGCCGGACACCCGCGAACCCGCTCAACTAGGTTGGCAAAGTCTCACTGTGTCACCGAGGCTCGGCGGACGCTTTGACGAAACTCGCGAGTCCTTGCACATTCCTCTCGCTGCCGACGGTCGCCGTGGGTCGTGTGCTGCAATCGTTACATGTCTCTAGACGAGCTTCGCGAACTGCTGGACCGGCATTGGCGTCCCGATGGGACCACTGCCATCGACGGCGTCCGTACCTGCAAGGTCGACCGCACTGTTTCGTCGGAGTCCTCGATGTCCGGCACTGTGCTGGCGGTCGTCGCTCAGGGTGGCAAGCGTCTGGCACTGGGAGACCGCGTCTATGAGTACGGGGCTGGTCAGTACCTCGTCGCCTCGGTCGACCTCCCGGTGACGGGGCACTTCGTCGACGCCGGCCCAGGTCGCCCTACGCTCGGTTTCGGGATGACCCTGGAACCTGCCGCCATCGCGGAACTGCTGCTGCAGGCCGGGCCGGGAGATCTGCCGCGGTCTCCCGGCACCGCACGCCCGGGAATCGCGGTCAGTGACGCCCCGGACGAGTTGCTCGACGCTGTCGTGCGGCTGATGCGCCTGCTCGACCGGCCACGGGACCGGAAGGCACTGGCCCCGCTGGTCAAGCGCGAAATCTACTGGCGGTTGATCACCGGGGAACAAGGTGACGTCGTGCGCCAACTCGGCTTGGCCGACAGTAGCCTGACGCACATCAGACGTGCTGTGCGCTGGATCCGGGAGAACTACACCAGGCCGTTCCGGGTCGAGGAAGTAGCACAACTTTCGGGGATGAGCGTCTCCGCTTTCCACCGGAACTTCCAGGCGGTAACGGCGATGACCCCGATCCAGTTCCAGAAGCAGATCCGGCTGCAGGAGGCCCGGCTGCTGCTGGCGAACCATCCGAACGACATCACCGGCGTCGGCCACCGCGTCGGATACGACAGTCCGTCCCAGTTCAGCCGGGAGTACCGGCGCCTGTTCGGTGCTCCGCCCAGCCTTGATGCGGTGCGCATGCGTGGCGGAGCCGGTCCCGCTGCTGCGGCGCTGCCGTGAAAGTCGCCTAAGCGAAGAGGATTGTGCAACCACGCGAGACGATCTCGCTAGCCCGGCACCCGCGGCTCTGTTTTCCTGGAGTTACCGGAACGTTCCACGGATTCCGGGACAGTCACTACGAAGCAGGAGACGGGCAATGAAGGTCACCGACCACTCACCGAACGCTCACCGACCCCCTCCAAGGGGGAGAAGTATGAAGTACCGCACGCTGGGCCGGACCGGAATCGAGGGCGGCGACGTGGCCCTCGACGACGAGCGGCAGACCGGACTGTGACCGTGAACGACGCCGTCATCCGCGCCCTGGACATCGGACCAGACTCCTCCGCGGCCGAGCGCACCATCGACATCACGACACTGGGCGCACGCAGCGGCACCCCGCGCCGCATCGAGATCTGGTTCCACCGTGTCGACGGTCGCTGGTACCTGACCGGCATGCCCGTACCCCGCAGCTGGCATGCGAACCTGCGCGCCCATCCGCGGTTCGTCGTGCATCTCAAGCACGGGGTCACAGCCGACCTGCCCGCGACCGCGGCGCCTGTCGACGAACCGACACGACGGCGGGTGATCACCGCGGTCCTCGACCTGCAAAACCGGCCCGACATCGCGGCGCGGGTCAGCCAGCGCCAGAACTTCGACGACTGGTTCGCACGCAGCCCGCTGGTCGAGATCGTGTTCGACGACGAGCAGTTGCGGACAGCGTCCTCGGCGCGGTCCGGATAGTCCGAACCATCAGTCATCGGTGACGTCGTGTCCGTCATCGGGTCGGGTTCCCGGCGTCAGCACGTCGAGTCCTTCCCGTCTCGCGGCGTCCACCAGCGCCGGCCGGCGCAACGCAACACCGCGACGTAGTCTCCGGGCGTCTCAGCCGGTGCTCGAATTCGTCGTGGGGCCGCGCCCCGTGGCGCAACCCGTCAATTAGCACAGCCACCATGCGCTGGGTCTGGTCGGCTCCGTCGGCGGCAGAGATATCGCGCCGGCACGGGGCCGACCACTCACCCAGCACTCACCGAATGCCTCCAAGGGAGAGAGAAGTATGAAGTACCGCACGCTGGGCCGGACCGGAATCGAGGTCAGCCCCTACTGCCTGGGCGCCATGATGTTCGGGGCCATGGGCAATCCCGACCACGACGACTCGATCCGGATCATCCACAGGGCCCTGGACGCAGGGATCAACTTCATCGACACCGCCGACGTATACTCCCAGGGCGAATCCGAGGAGATCGTCGGCAAGGCACTCAAGGGCCGCCGCGACGATGTCGTGCTCGCCAGCAAGATGCACTACCCGATGGGCGACGATCCGAACCACCGGGGCAATTCACGGCGCTGGATCATCGCCGCGGTCGAGAACTCCCTGCGCCGCCTGCAGACCGATCACCTCGACCTCTACCAGGTCCACCGCCCCGACCCGACGGTCGACGTGGAGGAGACACTGTCGGCCCTGTCCGACCTGATCCACAGCGGCAAGGTACGCGCGATCGGTACGTCGAGCTTCCCGGCTTCGGAGATCGTCGAGGGGCAGTGGGTCGCCGAGCGGCGCGGCCTTGAACGTTTCCGGACCGAGCAGCCGCCGTACTCGATCGTCAACCGGAGCATCGAACGCGAGGTCCTGCCGATCTGCCAGCGGTACGGGATGGGCACGCTGGTCTGGAGTCCGCTGGGCCAGGGCCTGCTCACCGGCCGGTACCGCAAGGGCCAGCAGACCGACACCCACCGGTCCGGCGGCAGGCCGCAGCACTTCAGCGACGAGCGCAAGCTCGACGTGGTCGAACAGCTCATCCCGCTCGCCGACAAGGCCGGCCTGCCGATGACCCACCTCGCGATGGCGTTCGCGATCGCCCACCCGGGCGTCACCTCGGCGATCATCGGGCCGCGCACCATGGAACAGCTCGACGACCTGCTGGCCGGCGTCGACGTCACCCTGGACGACGAGGTCCTCGA
>JAOPYK010000323.1 GCA_025964695.1 Streptosporangiaceae bacterium
CTCTGCGGGCTCGCTCGGTTCATGAAGCCACCTCTCGTCGGTCATTCCCGTCACCCTCTACTTGTCCGCCCTACGGCGGCCGTGTCCCGGGTCTGGGGATCGACGTCGGTGGTGGTGCCGTTGATCATGGTGCCGTTGGCGCCTCCGGCCGCCGATGCCCATCGTGTCTGGAAAAAACCTGAGGCTAGGGTGATGATCGAGGACGAACGGTTGGCTGATCCGGGCTTCTTGGTACATACGGACCCGGGACGGGTCAGGAAACTGCTGAATACGGCCTCGAGTCTGGCTTGCAGGGAGTTCGGGAGGGAACGCGCCACCCGAGTCGCGCGCGCTCAAACCGTCCGGCCGGACGATGGGTGGTGGCGCGTACCCGTGACTGGCTGGCGGTGGTCGGGGCCGGCTGGTGTCGTGATGGGCGGTCGTCCGGCCCGGCGGCCGGGGAACGGCGCCCACGCCGCACGCGCCGGGCGACGTGGCCAGGCGGCCGTGGCGGCGACGCGACGCGCCCTTGACCTACAACGGGACAATTCGGCAGTGTTGGGCACAGACAGATTCGCGCGAATGAGTGCTCCGGCTCGCGGGGGGGCTGGGGGCTGCGAAGCCCCCGCTTCGGGCTCGTTCAACCGGCCCCGGTCACGTCGTCTTTCGCGCCGGTCAGCCTTCGTACGATCTGGGCTATCTGAATCTCATCACGAGCAGCTTTCTCCATCTCCTGGACGGTGGCCTCGGCTTGGGCGCGCGTCTCGTGATAGCTGATCGCTCCAGCCCACACCTTGAGCTCAGGAGAACTGTCAAGAACCGGCCTGAGTTGCCCTTCCTGGGTCACCCACCCAAGTACGAGATGGACGGGGACAGAGGTCGGTTCGAACCGGGCGGGGTCACCAGCCGTTTCGAAAGTAGCGGCGAACAATGGGTACGGCTGGGGAACGAAAGTTGGACTTGTCATCGTTGCCTTCCGTTGCTGAGGCTGCTCGGGGTAGTCGCTGCTTCTCTTGTACTTCATGGACACGCGACTTTGTAGGCGGACGACCGACACGGTGCGGCGGGACCGGACGGAACAGGCCGCACGCCCGGCGCGCCGGGGCGGGCGGCCGCCTGGCGGCGCGTAGCGGCGCCCTTGAAAACGTAGAGAAAGTCCTCATCCGGCGGTCCTTGAAAACGTAGAGAAAGTCCTCATCCGGCGGTCCTTGAAAACGTAGAGAAAGTCCTCATCCGGCGGTCCTGGAAAACGTAGAGAAAGTCCTCATCCGGCGGTCCTGGCTCTGTTGTGATCTTGGGTCCGTGGGCCTATCGGGCTTCGCCGCGCATGAGGCGTTGCCAGAGGTGTTCGGCGTGTTTGCGGATGCCGGGGGCTGTTTGGTGGGTCTGTGTGGTGGGGCCTCGGTGGTGCGGCGGATGTAGTGGCCTCCGCCGCGGTTGCACAGCTCGTAGATCGTGGCCTTGCATTCGCAGGTGTGGGCGATGACTCGGGCTTTTTCTGGGGTGCCGTGGATTCGGTGCCACTGGACGGGTTCGTGGCCGGCGGTCCGGGTCCCGACGTGTGCGCCGTGGTAGTCGGCGGGCAGACCCGGTAGTGCGTCCCGGTGTTCAGCGGTGGCCATGGTCGGTGCCTGAGGGGTCGTCGCTGAGGCGGTGGCCGAGGCGTTCGGCGAGTTGTTCGGGGTGCCCGCGCTGAGCGTGAGGTGTTTGCCGAGGACTGCGACCCATCGGAAGGCGAACGGGTCGTAGAGGAAGGCCCAGTGCGGGAAGGTGGCGCGCAGGAGCTGGAGGCCGGGTTGGGGGTCTTTCCATCCGGACGGCGTCATGGGGGGAACTCCGCCCACACGGTGCGGCCGCCTGCGTCTCCCTTGACTCCCCAGGCGGTGGCGCATGCCTGGACGAGGCTGAGTCCTCTTCCGCCTTCGCGGGTGTGGTCGGCGGTGGGGGTCTCGAAGTCGGCGGGGCCGCCGTCGTCTTCGACTTCGAGGCGGGTGCTGCCGTCGGGTCGGTGCTCGATCCGTACCCGGAAGGTGCCGCCTGACCGGCCGCTGTCAGTGTGGCGCATGGCGTTGGTGCCGAGTTCGCTGGCGACCAGTTCGACGTCTGGGCTGCCGGGGATGTGGGCGCGGACGAAGCGGCGGGCTTCACGGATCTGTCCGGGCAGGCCGCAGAAGGTGCGGTACCAGGTGCGGTCGTCGTCTGCGTGGTTTTCGGTCGGGGTCATGTCCCGCCTCGCCTCACGATCGTGCAGGTCAGGTAGCGTTACGACATTGGATCGATATTTAAAGTACGGGTATAGTAGAAGAAGTACAAGCGATTCGCTGTACGTGTGCCGCACAATAAGTACTGATCTGGGAAACACTCGCTCTGGGAGGCGCCGATGTTCGGTCTGGTCGTGAGGTTCCGCTGCAAGGACGAGGAGAGCGCGGAGGCGTTCGATCAGCTCGTGGCCGAGACGGTCGAGCAGATCAAGGCGCATGAGCCGGGCACGCTGGTCTACGCCTCGCACAAGGTCGACGATGAGCCGCTGATGCGGATCTTCTATGAGCTCTACCGGGACCGCACCGCATTCGACGCGCACGAGCAGCAGGAGCACACCAAGCGTTTCCTGTCCTCGCGTGGGCTGTATGTGGCGTCGTATGAGGTGGACTGGCTGACCTTGCAGACCGGTAAGGGAACGGCCGGGTGAGCAGTACGGAGTATCAGCGGGCACTGGGTCGCAGGATCGCCCAGGAACGTAAGAGGCGCGGCCTGTCTCAGCCGGAGCTGGCCCGGCTGGTGGACCGGTCGGTGGCGTGGGTCTCGCAGGTAGAGCGCGGGGTGCGCAAGGTCGACCGGATGTCGGTCTTGGAGAAGGTCGCCGAGGTTCTGGAGCTTCCGCTCTCGGAGCTGGCGGCCGAGGCCCCGATGGTGGCGGCGGCGTCTGAGGAGATCCCGGGCACGGCGGGTCTGCGCCTGGTGCTCTCAGGCGCGCACTCGTTGCGGGCGATGCTGCACACGGCTCCCGTCCCCCCGACGGCTGAGATCGCGGTACGGGTCGATAAGGCGTGGGAGCTGGCGCACGAGAGCCGGTATGTGGAACTGGCCGACCTTTTGCGGGGTCTGGTGCCCGCGCTGGAGACCGCGGTGCGCTCGGCTGAGGAAGAGCGGCGCCCGGAACTGTTCGAGCTGCTGGCTGCCACCTATCAGGCGTGCTCGGCGGCGCTGGCCAAACTGGAGGAGCCCGAGGCGGCGTGGATCGCCGCCGACCGCGCGATCGTGGCGGCCGAGCGGGCGGGCGACCCGCTGATGATGGCGGCCGGCGCCTTCCGGCTCGGGTTCGTCTTCCTCGGCGCACGCCACTTCGACCAGGTGGAGGAGACGGCCCGGACGGCTACTGAGGCGCTGTGGTTCCTGGCCGAGGACGGCAAACCCGAGGCCATGTCGTTGTGGGGCGGGCTGACCCTGCAACGGGCCGTGGCGGCGTCCCAGATCAACGACGCGAACGTGGCCTATGGCCACCTGGCTCGGGCGCGTGAGGTCGCCGCCCGGCTCGGGGATGGGCGCAACGACTACAACACCGAGTTCGGGCCCGCCAACGTCGCGCTCCACGAGATCGCGGTGGCGGTCGAGCTGGGCGACGCCGGGCAGGCGCTGCGGGTCGCCTCCTCCGTGGACGCCTCCGCGCTCTCAGCCGAGCGGCGTGCCCGGATGCTCATCGATCTGGCACGCGCTCATGCCCAGCGACGCCAGGTCGACGAGGCGGTCTCCACGCTGCTGGAAGCCGAGACCATCGCTCCGGAGCAGATCCGGAACCACCGCATCGTCCGTCAGCTCGTCTCCGACCTGCTGACCATGCACGAACCGCCCCGCGCTGACCTGCGGGAACTCGCGGACAGGGTGGGCGCATAGAAAAAGTACGTCTCCTCAAGGTCCATGACACCCGGCGGACCTGCGCCACCCTGCTCGCCGCCCTCGACGTCCATCCCCGAGTCGCGATGCGCATCCTGAGGCATTCGCAGATCGACGTCACGATGGAGGTCTACACCGAGGTCTCCGACGCGAACACCCTGAAGGCGCTCAAGCGCTTGACTCGACTCGTAGCCGTTGCTGTACTTCGCCCCTGTACGGCCCAAAAACAGAGGCCCCCTCCGCGATGGAGAGGGCCTCTGATCTGTGTCGGGGTGGCGGGATTCGAACCCACGACCTCTTCGTCCCGAAGCAAGATCCGGTGCTCATATCCAGGGGCTTCCTGGTCAGACGCTGGACTTTGGGGTGTCAGGCTGGGTCAGCCGGTGTAAGGGTGTGCCTCTCGGTCGTCACCCAGTTGGTCACTCATCCAAGCTGGCCATTAACCCTTAAGTGTCAAGGGAGCGAGGAAGCCTGCCCGCTTACGGTGTGTAGGCACGGAAGCAGGCGGGATTGTGCTCCAGCAGAATGTGGGCAGACTCTGGCGGTGATCGCCCGCCGTCCCTCTCAGGGAGTCTAGGATGACGGTCCCGCTAAATGCTCGCGACTGCTGTGTGTGCCAGACATCTCAAGTGTCTTCAGATCGAGCAGTTGACGCGTTAGACTGCACTGATTTCGATCTTGGGAGCATGGGTAGGGTCCAGCCAGCGCAGGACCTTCAGCAGCTCCCCGACCGGGAGGCTGACGCATCCGGCAGTGGCTCCTCGGCCCGCCACGTGCAGGAAGATTGCACTTCCGGCACCGGGCGTACGGGCCTGGTTGTAGCCGATCACAGCTCCGTAGTCATAGAAGGGCGGATGGTCCATCGGCTCCGGCTTCCGTCCGGCGCTGTAGCGTCTGGTGTCCACCCACAGGTTGTAGCGCGGGCTGGTGGGATCATCGTCCCAGTAGTCATAGCCGTGGATCCGCCGGTAGGAGAACTTCACTCCTGGACTGGGCTTGATGCCGAAGAAGAAGCTGAAATTGAACGTGCCCGCAGGGGTCTTGCCGTCGCCCTCCCGTTTTTTGCCGGCAGCCGCGACTCCCCTATAGCCCACGTGGGCGGTCCACGGGCCGAGCACCCGGGTCCGCTTCCCGCTCAGGACGCGATAGGCGATGAAAGTTGCTGTGGTCGCGGTCGAAGAGGCGGCACGCACAGTGATCAACTGAGTTCCGGCCGACTGAGTGGCGGCCGAGGCCACGACTGGCCAGCCGGTCAACCCGAGCGTACCGGCCGCCAACCCGGCGACGACTAGCCCGAAACGGCGCGAAGTGATCATTTGCCGGATAGTAACGTGAAATGCGAATGAAGATCAATTCGTACAATGAGCGCTTTGTAGCGGAAACATCCATATGCGGGTAGTCGTCGGATTTCTCGTACCGTTGGGACGGCCGTGCGCTTTTGGGGGCGCCGTCATGCGTCGGAGTGCCAGGGTCGTTGGGCGTGAGGCTCGCGGAGCAGGCCGTCTTGATCCTTGTAGAGAAGGTTTCAGCCGCATGACGACCGCCGTCGTCTGACGCCGACTCTGTCCAAGCAGCTCGATGGTTCCCGTTTGGGCGCCCGAGCTCCGGGGCGCCGATGAGGTCTGCGACGAAGGGGCGAGCCCCCCCAGCGTGGATGACGCCGCAGTGGTTTTCGAAGGTGGGGCGGTCGTCAGCTAGACACTCAGGAGCTTGAGCGGCCTCTTCCGGAGATCGGAAGAGGCCTCTGACCTGGTGGGCGATACTGCGTTCGAACCAGTGACCCCTCGCTTGTAAGGCGTGGTTTGCTCTCGATTATGCCCGTTGACCAGCGTCGCGACCCTTTGCGTGCGCGACATGGAACCTCTAACGATCGGCGGTAGTGGCACGCGAATGGCACGGTGATCATGGCCGTATGGGCTGTACGAACGGGATTTTCTCGTGCCGGGTGATCGGAGAGACTGTCGGTATCTGGCACGCCGATGGCACGATGCGTGGGATGGCTGGCGAGCATCACTTCATGTCCTTCTGATTAGGCGATTCTCGTGACCTGGTATGACAACATACAAAGATGCTCTGAGCTGGGTTCCGAGGTCTCGACGATTCTCATCGCCTCTCACGCGATCATGTCGTCATGTGCCCTGGATGTGCCCTCGGATCGTCGACACTTAAGTGTCACGACCCCTACGTGCCTGCCATTGGTCGCTGACTCACTTTTCGGACGGCGGCCCCGCCTCCTTCCTGGTCAGCCGTTGCTGCAAGGCTTTGCCCATGAACGCCCCTTCCCGTATCTCGCGCCCTATGCGCGGGATCGCCGCCGTCGCGATGCTCGCCGCCGGTCTGGTCTGCTCGGCGTTCACCGCCTCCATGATCGGCCTGTACCTGGGCGAGAACGAGTCCGGCCTTGATCGCCTCGCACAGGGTTACACGCTGTGGGCGCTGCTGCTGTCGGTCCTAATGGGCACCGCCGGCATCGCCGGGTTCCGAGTGCTGCTGCGGCGCCGGGCGGCCTCCCTGTGGCTGCTGACGGCACTGGTGGTGCCGATGGCATGCGCGGTGGTCCTGGCTTTCGGGCCGACGACCCCCTACCCGAGCAGCTCCCCGAATATCGACCGACTCCTGGGCGACCGACCCGCCAGGCAGCCGCTAGGGGCGGCGTGGGCGTCGCCGGAGCAGGGCTCGCTGGCGTGGGGGCGGCCGGTGAGGACACCGTGGTGAGGGTGGCCCAGATCGGGCGGAGGCGCGCCCGCTGCGTGTCTGCTCC
>JAOPYK010000095.1 GCA_025964695.1 Streptosporangiaceae bacterium
TCATCATTCACGCTTGTGCCTCCTGAGAATCGTGCGCAGCCGCAGTCTCGGCGTCCGCCACCGTCGTAGTGAGAGGGAACCCGCATTCCTGGAACTTCTCGATCTGCGTGTCATGGCACATCAACACGCGGTCGGCCAGCGCCCGGATGCGCTGCACACTCTCAAGGGCGTGTTCGGTCGACCAGAGCAGGCCGCAGGGCACCCCCTCGGCCAGGCTCTCTCGTGCGTTGACGGCGTCACCGCTGACACAAAGCACGCCCTCGTCGGTGTTGACGAGCAGCGACTGGTGGCCGGGGGTGTGGCCGGGCGTACGGATCAGGCGTAGCCCGGGCAAGACCTCGTAGAAGTCCTGCTGCACCATCGTGTAGTCGAACAGCCCCAGCGGGTGGTCCAGCCACGACTGGTTGTAGAGCACCTGCTGGTTGCTCATCGGCGATTGCGCGTACTCCCACTCGGCGAGGCTGACGAAGAACTCGGCCTGCGGAAACGCCGAGTTGTTCGCGCAGTGGTCGTGGTGCAGATGCGAATTGATGACGATGTCCACACTGTCGCGTGTCCATCCGAGGACGTCGAGGGCGCCGTCGATCGTCTCTTCGGGTGCCTGCCACGACGGGCACATCAGGCGGGCGACCCACTGCGGGTCGCTGATGCCCGTGTCGACGATGACACGCTTGCCGTTGCCCTCGATGGCCGCGCACCATACCGGGATGTCGACCTTGCGGCCGAAGTCCCGCCCGTACGACATCTCGGATGCGTCGACGCGCATATTACCCACGTTCAGGGCTGTCACCCGGTACGTCGGAGTCTTGGTGGCGTGGGCCTGCACCGCGCGGGAGTCTGCCGGCGGCGGTGTCGGCCGGTCAGCTGCGGGCATAGCGGCGGGCAACCGTGCTGAGGGCGACAGCCACGATGAGCAGACCGCCGGAGAAGATGTACTGGAAGAACGTGGGCGCGCCGAGTATCGCGAGCCCGTTGAACCCGAAGCCCACGGTCATCACGCCGATGAGTGTGCCGAGGATGTGGAACTCGCCGTCCCTCAAAGCAGCCGACCCGAGGAACACGGCCGCGAAGGAGTTGAGCTGATACCCGTCACCGGCAGTGAGCTGGCCGCTGCCCACCCGGGACGAGAGCAGCACTCCGCCCACCGCCGCGGTGATGCCGGCGATGACGAAAGCCCAGATCCGTACGCGCTCAACGCGCACTCCGGACAGACGGGCGGCCTCGTGGTTGCCGCCGACCGCCTGCATCTGCTGCCCCAGGACGGTGCGGTTGAGCAGCAGCCACAACAGTCCGACGGCGACCACCATGAAGATGATCGGGTTCGGTATGCCCGCGAACTTGCCGAGTGCCAGGTCGAGGAAGCCCGCATTGCCTACCAGCGTGATGGGCACGCCGTTCGTGTAGGCGTAGTTGAGTCCGACGATCACCGTTCCCGTGCCGAGAGTGGCGATGAGCGCGTTGACACCGAGCTGGGTGACCAGCAGCCCGTTGACGATCCCGGCTGCCAGTCCCGCGGCCACGCCGAGCACGATCGCCAGCGGGATGGGCATGCCCTGGTTGGTCATCAGCCCGACGCAAAGGACGCCGGCGAAGCTGGCCTGGTAGCCGACGCTGAGGTCGAATTCACCGACGACGAGCGGCAGCGTGAGACCGCAGGCCACGATCGCGATGATGGAGTTCTGGGTCAGCACGTTGACAAAGTTGGACGTCGACAGGAACGTGTCGGGGGCGGCGATCGACAAGATAACGATCATAACGACCAGGCCGATGATCGTGCCGTACTTGCCGGCGACGGTCAGCGCGAGCGTCAGCCCCCGTCGCCGGCCCACGGATACCACGTGTTCCTGCACGTCAGGTGTGGCCACGGTGCTCTGCGTCATGTTGTCTCCTCCCTTGAAGACTCGGTGGTGTGGACGTCACCGTGGTCTGCGAACGATGCCGCGAGGATCGCGGACTCCGAGACCTCATCGGCCCCCAGATTGGCCGTGACGCGGCCTTCTCGCAGGACGACGACGCGGTCGCAGCTCTTCAGCTCGTCGAACTCCGAGGAGACGACCAGCACTGCCGTGCCCATCCGGGCCTGCGCACGGATGACGCCGTAAATCTCGGCGCGGGCCGAGACATCGACCCCGCGCGACGGCTCGTCGAGCAGCAAGACCTTGCAGTCACCCACCAGCCACTTGGCCATCACCACCTTCTGCTGGTTTCCGCCGCTGAGCTGGCGCACCGGTGTCTGCGTGGAGCGGGTCTTGATGCTGAGGCTCTTGACCATCCGTTCGGACTGCCTGGTGCGCCGACGGTTCGACAACAGCCGCAGCGGCCCGGACCGCAGGGACCGCAACGTGGGCAACGCGATGTTGAAGTCGATGCTCTGCTCGAGGAAGAGCGCCTGCGAGCGACGTTCCTCCGGCACCAGGGCGACGCCTGACCGGATGGCGCTCACGACCGAACGCGGGCGGTACGGTTTGCCGTCGAGGTACATCTCGCCGCCCTCGGGACGGTCTGCGCCGAAGACCATGCGCGTGACCTCCGTACGTCCGCTGCCCACCAGACCAGTCAGACCGACGACCTCACCGGGCATGATGTCGAGGTCGACGCCGTTGACCAGCGGTGCCCGGCGCAGCCCGCGCACGCTCAGCGCGGGGTCACTGGCTCCAGCGGTGGCCTCTCTGGGAACAGCCGGCGCTGGGGGCACCATCTCGCCACCGACGATCCCGCGCACCAGCGCGGGCTTGTCGATCGCCTCGCCCTCCAGGGTGTCGACCACGCGGCCGTCACGGAAGACCGTGACCGTCTCGCACAGGTCGACGACCTCGTTGAGGCGGTGCGAGACGTACAGGACGCATACTCCCTGCGCGGCCAGGCTGCGGACGACACCGAACAACCGTCGGCACTCCTCGGCGGACAATGACGCACTGGGCTCGTCCATCGCGATCAACCGGGCGTCGCTCATGAGCGCCCGCCCGATGCTCACCAGCCAGGCGTCGGCCACGCTCAGCCGCTCGGCCCGCATGTCCAGCGGCTTGTTCAGGCCCAGCATGTCGAGCACCTCGCGCGCTCGCACGCGTAGGTCCCGCCAAGTCAGCAGCCCGACCGCAGAGTGCTTCCAGTTGCCCATCGCCATGTTCTGCAGCACCGAGAACTTCGGCACCAACGAGAGCTCCTGGTAGATGAACCCCAGCCCCCGACGCCGCGAGTCGAGCGTGGAGTGCAGCGTCACGCGCTCGCCATCGATCTCGACCAGACCCTGGTCCGGAGCATGAGCTCCGGCCAGAATCTTGATCAGCGTCGACTTTCCCGCACCGTTGGCTCCGACGAGACCGTGCACCACGCCGCTGCGAAAGGTCACCGACACGTCGTCCAGGGCGGTGATGCTGCCGAAGGTCTTCGTGACGCCTGACACCCGCACCAGCGGCGGCGCCTCCGAGGAGCTCACATCAGCCTGCCTTGGTCGCGGTGGGGTGAGCAGCCACAAACGAGTCGTAGTCGGCCTTGGTGACGAGCACGGACGGGGCCGGAACCTGGGTTGACGCCGAGGAGCCACCGGCCTTGATGGACTTGTCCATCACCTCCACCAGGGTGGACCCGACCGCGGCCTGGTCGAACCAGAGCGTGGCGGTCATAGTGCCTTCCTTCACGGCAGCGAGGGCCGGCGCGACGCCGTTGAACGAGTAGACCTTCACGTCGGTGCGCTTGGTCTGCTTCAGTGCGGCAACGGCGCCGAGGGCCGGGTCGTCGAAGCAGGCGTAGACCGACAGATTCGGGGCCGATCCGGCCGGATGGGCGGCGAGCCAGGCGAGCGTCGCACTGGTGGCGGACTCGACCTGGCCGGGCACGGTGATGGCCTGCCGGTCCACCTTCAGGTTCGGCGCCTTGGCCTTGACGGTGTCGTTGAACGAGGCCAGCCGCAGCTGGCACGGGCGTCCCCCGAGGTAGGTCAGGGTGAGCACGTTGCCCGCGCCCTTGTTGTCATCGATCAGCGCCTGGGTGACCTTCTCGCCCTGGCTGTCATCGACGTTGACGGCGACGCCGTCGCCCATGCCGCCGCCGGAGGTCACCACGGGGATCCCCGCCTGCTTGGCGCTCATAAGCCCGGCCGCCAGCGAAGAGACCGGGAAGACGGTGATGGCGATGCCGGAGACCTTGCGCTGAACGAGGTTCTGCATCGCGGTGTTAGCCTGGTCGACCTGGCCCTGCGCGTCGACGACGACGACGCTGTAACCGAGCTCCTGCGCCTTCTTCTTGGCGCTGCTGATCACGATGTTGGCCGACGGGTCGGTGCCCGAGAACGTGATCAGGCCGATCGTCTTGGTGCCGCTCTGAGTGGCGGGGGACTTGGACTGGCTCTGAGCGTCCTTGGCCGAAGTGCATCCGGCCAAGCCGACTCCGACGACGATGACGCTGACCAGTGCGTGCCTCAGTCTCATGTGTGCACCTTCCGGATCGGTGGTCGTCTCGGCGCCACCAATGGTGAAATCGATTTCAGGGAACGTACAAGCCGCCCAGCCAGGCTGTCAATACCCTTGAACTGGCACAACCGTCCCCTCTGGCGAACCGAGCTAGTTCGCCAGAAATCGATTCGAGCCCGGTGAACGAACTACACCCGCTCGGGTACCGGCCTTGCGGGCGTGCTCGCTTCAGGCTGCGGGCATGGCTGAACGGGTGCGAGTTCGTGAGATCGATGACGACGAGGGGCGGCGGTTGCCGCGGATCGTCCGTCGCGGCGCCGGGTCGGTGGTGACCTGGCGGCGGGTGCAGATGGTGCTGCTATCAGCGCAGGGCATGGATATCGCGGCGATCGCGGAGGTGGCGTTCACCAGCGCCGGCCGGGTCCGGGACGTGCTGCGCAACTTCAACACCGACGGGTTCAGGTCGCTGTATCCCAAGTACACCGGCGACCGGCCGCCTACCTTCACTCTGCCTCATTCACTCTGCCTCAGCGCCGCGAGATCAAGAAGATCGCCAAGTCCAAGCCGGCCGAGCATGATCTGCCGTTCTCGGTCTGGAGCCTGACCACGAACAAGGCGGTCGACCTCTACGCCGGACCGTACCTGCCCGATAACCCGCACAGCTGGGCCGAGAACGCCTCCCGAGCACTCGACCGGGAAGTCGTCCAAGCGCTCACCCAACTCGCCGCGCTGGAGACCGAACCCGAACGCGCCGTACTCCACCTGGAGAAGGCCACACACATCGACACCACCGCGCAGCGCCTCTACCGCCAGCGCATGCCGATCGGCGACCTCGCACGGATCGCGGCCGTTCACCACTGCTGGGAGCAGCTTAACGAGCACCTCAAGGCCCGCAATACGAAGCCGGACGGCCAGACCTTACAGCTCTACAGGCACCTCACCGGGAGAGAATGATCCATGGTCTGAGCGGGGCCCATGCTGCGGGTCGCTGCGGCGAGATTGGTGTCCTTGAGGTCGAACAGCCTGCCGAGACGGACGGGCGTTGATGTCGTGTGTTCGTTATGGCACTAGGAGGAGTCGGCCGAGCACCGCCCGGTCCTCCAGTAGCCGGTGCGCTTGAACCGCCTCGGCCAGCGGGAGTCTGGTCTCGGCGGCGGCGTGCAGGGCGCCCGTCTGGAGGAGGCGGGTGAGTTCGGTGAGGTCGGCGCGGGCTTGGTCCGCCGCGGCCGTGCGCCAGGCCAGGAGCGAGAACCCGGCCACGGTCTTCAGCGCGAACAGGCTGGTGACCGGCACGCTGGTCAGGTCGCCGGCGGAGGCGCCGTAGGCGACGACGCGGCCGAATGGGGCGAGCAACTCGATGCTGTGGTGCAGTACCTCACCGCCCACCGCTTCCAGGGCTACGTCGATGCCGCTGGGTGCAGCGGCCCGTACCTGCGCGACCCAGTCGGAGCGGGTGTGGTCGATGGCGAGGTCGGCACCCAGTTCCTTGAGGAAGTCGAGCTTGGCCGGTGAGCCCGCGGTGGCGATGACGGTTCCGGCGCCCTGCAGTTTCGCCAGTTGCACGGCGAGATGGCCGATCGCGCCCGCGCCGGCGGTGACCAGGACGGTGTCGGCCTTGCTGAGACGCCCGGTGCGCAGCGCGCCGAGCGCCACCGCGCCGACCGTCGGCAGCATGCTCGCGGCGCCGGCGTCGAGCTGTTCGGGCACCTTGATCAGCCAGTTAGTGTCGGCGACCACGTAGTCGGCGTAGGCGTCCTCGAGCAGGGCGGCCACCCGGGTCCCGGCGAGGGCCGGGTCGGCGCCTGGGCCGACCTCCTCGACGGTGCCGACCACGTCACCGGTCAGCGTGGCGGGCAGCGAACGGAAGTAGATCGAGTCCGGGGAGGTTTCGCGGCGTACCTGGACGTCGACGTAGTTGACGCCGATCGCCTCGGTACGGATCAGCGCCTGGCCGGGGCCGGGCTCGGGGATGTCGGCCTCCTCGATCGTCAAGACCTCGGGGCCGCCGTGGGCGTGGTAGCGCACGCGTCGCATGAGCAATCTCCTGGTAGTGAGTGTGCGGGGTGATCCGCACGGGGTAAATTGGACCGCCAGTCGACTTAATGGGGACGATACTGGACCGGCGGTCAACTTGTCTATTGGGGAGGCATGTCCCGATGAGCGAAGGCCGACGCGAGCGCGCCGACGCGGCGCGCAACCGGCGGGCGATTCTCGCGGCCACCGAGGAGTTGCTGGCCGTGCACCGGCCGCAGGACATCTCGATGGAGCAGGTCGCGGCCGCGGCCGGCGTCGGAAAGGGCACGGTCTTCCACCGGTTCGGCAACCGGATGGGGCTGATGCACGCGCTCATGGTGGAGCGTGCCCAGGCGCTGGAAGAGGCGGTGACGGCCGGGCCGCCACCGCTGGGGGAGGGCGCCCCGGACCGGGACCGGCTGCTGGCCTTCCTGGACGCGATCGTCGAGGTCGTCGGCCGCAACAAGAGCCTGATGGCGGAGCTCGCCTACTCGGCCGCCGCGCAGCCGCCCGCCACGGAACACGCAACCGAAGAGCGGGACAAGCACCCGGTCTACCGGTTCTGGCACGGTCACATCACTGCGCTCATCGCCGCACAGCGGCCCGATACCGACGCCGAGCTGATCGCCCACCTCATGCTCGGCGCTTTGCACAGTGAGCCGATCCTGCACCAGTTGACCACCGATGGGTCACAGCGGCTCACCACGGCGATGAGGGCCCTGGCCAGCGCGGTGCTGGACGTCCCGGCCGGCAGTGCGGGCACCTCGGCGCCCCGCCAGGTGAACCCGAACATGCCAGACGATGCCGAACCACAGCATGCATACCCAGAGCCGACAGCGTGAGCCTCCCAACGACCACCTGAGCATCGTCGGAAGATTTCGGCCAGAACCCATCTCGATGCTCATGCGCATCCAGAGGGACGTTCCATGCTCATCTCGAGTGCGTCGACGGGGAGAAGCTGGGTGGCCAGCTTGATCACTTGTGCGATGGTTTCGTGGTCGGAGTGGTGGACGACCCATTGCCACACGTAGGCGTTGAAAGGATCGCGCTCCAGGTGATCGAGAGCCTGGGGAAGCACCGGCATGTCGAGATGGCCCGCGCACGACAGAGCCTTGTTGAAGCCGTACGGGCCGACCGGGTCGCTCAGCTGCGCGAGCACAAGGTCCCGCCACACCGGCCTTGCCAGCAATGCCTCGAACCGAGCTGCCAGGCGTTCCGGTTCGCGGTCCGGCCAGGTGAAGCTCTCGTCGGATCGGGACACGAACCGGGCGACTGTGAGCAGGTGGTCCAGCCTGCTCAGCGTCGGTCCGGCCGTACTCGCAAGTTCGGCGTAGCGGTGCATAGCGGGTACGGCATCGTCGTAGTCGGTCATGTCCTGGGCCGGGCCGCCTAGGGCCAGCGCGGCGAGGATACCGCCGGCACCATCCAGCAGGGCCTCGTCCACATTGGGTTCGAGGAGGGCCGTGTAGAGATCCCCGGTGGTGGCGGCGAGGTGAGCGAGGTACTCGTTCATGACTCCGTTACGGAACCCCTCCCGCAGCAGCCATGCTTTGATCTCGGGGTCGTCGCAGCCCCTCAGGCGTTCCACCGCGTGGATCCGGCCCCACCCCTTCACTCGTTGTGCGAGTTCGTAGGCGGCTCGTTGCCGGTCGGGTTGGGTGTTCATGAGCGTCACCACGGCGTACAGGGTGAGCTCTTCGAGGGTGCCGAGCAGGAGCAGCAGCTCACGGTCGCGTTCGTCCCCGCAGACCCCCAGCACGACGATCCCGAGCTTGACGGTGTTGCGGAGCGAGCCGTGCTCGGTCAGATGCCGCGACACCTCGCGAAGGCGCTCACCGCGAAAGCTCCGTGAGCCAAGCTCCTTTACGAGGTCATCCGCGATGGTGACAGCGGATTGCTGGGCGAGCAACTCGGGAAGCCTTGCCCAGGCTCCAGGGCAGGACGGCGTGAACACGATCTCTTCGAGGAGATCGACGATCTCCTCGACCGCAGCGGGCGCCGGGTCGGTACTGAAGTGATGGGTGCGGACGCCGTCGAGCACGACGCTCGGCATGAAGGAGCCTTCACCGCTCTCTCGGGGTGGCTCGTCAGGGAGGGGGCGGCCCTCGTTCGGCCAAGGACCGGGACCGTGGAGGGCGCTGAGGGCGAGAGCGTGGGCCAGGAAAGTGGGCCGGTCATCAATGGGACCGCATCCCAGGTCCCACTCGCCGGGCCTCATCGACAGGGGCGCTGGACGCCCTTTCCGTAGAAGATCATGCGCTGATCATGACAGCACTCTACCGAGACCGCAACGACGTTTACGAACGCCGAAGATCCCCATCCACCTGGATCACGAGAGACCGGATTCGATGTGCGGGAAGTCGGCTGCCGACTCGCGGCTTGCCGGGCTTCTGACCTGCGCTGGTGGTTGGCCAAGGTGCAATGAACACGCAATGGAGGGGCAAGGTTTCCCGCCCAAACGACAGGTGTGGATGGCCTAGTGAAGGCACACGATCCGGCCCTGGGTCAGGAATCGCACTCACTGCAGCGCCTCACCGCATAGCGCGCGGTGTTGCCCTCGGTCGCATACAGCCGATAGCTCTCACTGATCCTGATCCACACCAGTGGATCCGGGTCCGGGATCCAGCCCCACTCCGGCTCCACGACGTACGGCTCCTCGACGTGTGTGCAGCCGCCGGGTCGGTGGGCGTAGCGGTTCGATGAGATCAGGATGGTGCCAGCCGCGAAGCGCGACCACTCCCCCGAAGACGCGGCTGAAGCAGATCCAGAAGTACTGGAACCGCAGGCGCAGCCAGCCCCGACTGGAAGCTCACAAAAGTCACAGCGCTCGACGGTCATGCCTCAATGTCATCAGCCGCCCGTTCACGGGTCAACAAGATAAGAGGAATCGGCTGGCTGCGCTATTGGTTTCGGCACTAACCACGTGGTGACACTCTGGGCCGGGTGGGTGAGCAGTTTCTGTGTGGGCAGGTCGGTGCGATCTTCGGGACCGAGATCTCCCGGCTAGCCCGCAGCAACGCCGACGTTGCCCTGCCAATGGAGTTCGCCCCTCCCTTACCCCGAGACTCCTGGGGGGCCAATACGGTAGGAGCCTCTGACGGCAACCCTCTGGTTACCGCCACGCGACGAAGGCACCCGCCGAGCATGATCCGCTACCCCTACTCGAACTCGTCAGAGAAGGTCGGCTTCCTGGTTGCCTCATACCGTTTTCAATTCTGCGCCGGGCCATCAACTGCTCCGTATAGCCGGGTTGTTCCAATCGGCGGTGAGGCGGCACTCGAAGTCACAACGTCCTCTTCTGCCGCTGATCGGTTGGCTGTTGGTCAACGCATTGCCTCGTCACCGGCCGGAGTTTTCCCAGGCCTTTTGTATCCGCTCTTGCCGTGTCTGGTGCCCCTCTCCGCATTCGATGCGCCCTCCGCGGTCGACCGGTTGGGTCGTTTCGCCGCAAGCTGATGGAAACAGGCAGGCGATAACGATAGGCAAGTCGAAGTCGATGTCAGCGCCTTGAGGCAGTGCGGCAGCGCGTGACCAGGCGCATACTGCGCTCATGAGCGTGTGGTCGATGCTGGCGGAGTGCGTCGGCCAACTCGACGAACCGTTCCGGCGGAGCGAGATCATCGGGTGGTTCCGCCGACACCACCCCCAGGTGAACGAGTCGACGCTGGCGGCCCACATCCAGGCGGCGACCGTCAACGCCGAAAACCGTGCGCAAAACCACCCTCACCTGGCCAGACGGGCACCGCTACTGCGGCGGGTGGACCACGGCCTGTACGTCAGGGCGGCGAAGCCCGACACGGTCACCGATGCGTGCTCCAAGAGCAGCGACCCCGGAACCGGCCAGGGCGAGTCTGCGGACGAACCCGGTGCGGCTGCGCGGCGCATATCGACGCGCGGTCATGAGCGTGCGCGCCGCAATATCGAGGCGCTCATCAAAGGCTTCGATGAGCATGTGCGTTACTTTGAAGCCGCCAATGCGTTCTCCGGGCCGAGCGTGTACTTCCACCATCGCGCGATTGAACGCCGCCGGACCCACACCAGTGTCACGGACCTGCTCGCGGACGAGCAGTTCCTTGAGTACGTCTACGCCGTGTTGCCGTCCTGGGGGATGCACCGGATGGGCCCGCAGCGCGCGAAGGTCACCGACTTCGGCGAATTGGTCGCCTCCCTACGTGCGGCCGCCCCGGTGCTGGAGGAACTGTGGCCGCTGCACATCACCCGGCTGACTCCGGGCACCGTGCACGCGGTGAGCAAGAGGGCGTGGCAGGTCATCGCGGGTATCCGGGCGAGCACGTCGGGGACGCAGATCGCGGCCGGTTCGAAGACCTTGCACCATGTTCTGCCTGATCTCATCCCGCCCATCGACCGGCAGTACACGTTCCGGTTCTTCACCGGCCAGACCGAGGTCCGGTTCGGCGATCAGCGTGCTTTCTTGGACTGGTTCCCCGCTCTCACAGAGATCGCAGAACGGTGCCGCGCGCCCATCGACGCCGCACTCGGCCGTGGCGGCGTCCTGACCACCGGCCCCGCCAAAGTGATCGACAACGCGATCATCGGCTTCATGCAGGCCAAGGCCGCACAACCCGGCACCATCTGAGCACTAGACCTCGTTCCGGCCCATGTTCGCCAGTACGTCCCAGCGCTGGTGCCACTCCTTGATGCGCTCGAGGTGAACGGCCGTATGGTCACTCGCCTGAGTGCGAGGTCGAACCCCACCGACACTCTGAAGCCACAGCGCGTGATCATGTTTGACGACTTCGCGACCCCACGGAGCCGGAGCTATGTAGAAGTCGGGCGTTTCCC
>JAOPYK010000097.1 GCA_025964695.1 Streptosporangiaceae bacterium
TGCCGTTACACGACCATCCAGAACTGGTCGAACAACGTCTACAACCTGGTGACCAAGCGCGCCGTCTGCTACGAGGGCGCCACCATGGAGTGGGTCGACGGCAACATCGGCTCCAAGGTCACCATGAAGTACCCGGCGGTCTACCTGCTCGGTGAGCACGCCAAGGGCGAGACGCTGTCGATCGCGTTCGCCGGCGAGGGCCAGCACCAGGACGCGGGCGCCAAGATGGTGCACGCGGCCCCCAACACCTCCTCGACGATCGTGTCGAAGTCGGTGGCCCGGGGCGGCGGCCGTACCTCCTACCGGGGTCTGGTCCAGATCCAGGAGGGCGCCACGCACTCCAAGTCCACGGTCCGTTGCGACGCGCTGCTGGTCGACCAGATCAGCCGGTCCGACACCTACCCGTACGTCGACGTCCGCGAGGACGACGTCGAGATGGGGCACGAGGCGACGGTCTCCAAGGTGTCGGAGAGCCAGCTGTTCTACCTGATGAGCCGCGGCATGACCGAGGAAGAGGCCATGGCGATGATCGTGCGCGGCTTCGTGGAGCCGATCGCCCGTGAACTGCCGATGGAATACGCGCTCGAGCTCAACCGGCTGATCGAGCTGCAGATGGAAGGAGCCGTCGGCTGATGGGGCTCGATGTCAAGCCGCTGTCGACGCTGCACGAGCACGCGTCGTACGACGTCGCGGACTTCGTGGTGCCGGCCGGCCGCGAGGAGGAGTGGCGGTTCACCCCGCTGCGCCGCCTCCGGGGCCTGCACAACGGGACCGCCTCGCCGGACGGCAAGCTCCTCGTGGAGGTCGACGCCGCCCCCGAGGTGACGGTGGAGACCGTCGGCCGTGACGATGCGCGGATCGGCCGGTCCTACGTGCCGGCCGACCGCGTGAGCGCGCAGGCGTACACCTCCTTCACCGAGGCCACCGTGGTCACGGTGGCGCAGGAGGTGGTCGCCTCCGCGCCGACGGTGCTGCGGCTGCGCGGCGAGGACGCGGCCGGCGCCGTGTACGGCCATATCACGGTGATCGTGAAGCCCCTGGCGCAGGCCACCGTGGTGCTGGACCATGCCGGTTCGGCGACGTACGCCGCCAACGTCGAGTTCGCCGTCGGCGAGGGTGCCACGCTGTCGGTGATCAGCCTGCAGAACTGGGCCGACGACAGCGTTCACCTCACCCACCACCACGCCCGTCTCGCCAAGGACGCCACGTTCACCAGCTTCACGATCACCCTCGGCGGTGACGTGGTCCGGATCGTCCCCTCGGTCTCGTACGACGGGCCCGGCGGCAACGCCGAGCTGTACGGCGTGTACTTCGCCGACGCGGGCCAGCACCTGGAGCACCGGCTGTTCGTGGACCACAACCTCCCCAACTGCCGCAGCCGGGTCGACTACCGGGGCGCTCTGCAAGGTCAAGGCGCCCACGCGGTCTGGATCGGCGACGTGCTCATCCGCGCCGCGGCCGAGGGCACCGACACCTACGAGCTCAACCGCAACCTGGTGCTGAGCGACGGCACCCGCGTCGACTCTGTCCCGAACCTGGAGATCCTCACCGGGGAGATTCAAGGCGCCGGACATGCCAGCACCAGCGGCCGGCTGGACGACGAGCACACCTTCTACCTGCAGGCTCGCGGGATCCCCTACGACCAGGCGCGGCGCATGGTCGTGCGCGGTTTCCTCGGCCAGCTCATCGAGCGCATCGAGGTCCCGGAGATCCGCGAGCAGGTCCAGGCCGCCGTCGAGGCGGAGCTGGACAACGGCCAGGACAAGGGGCTGGAGCAGGAGCGGATCCGATGAGCCAGGACACCGGGCACGGGGGCCCGTCCGCCGAGGGCGACTTCGTCGAGGCCTGCCCGCTCAGCGAGGTTCCCGAGGAGGGCGCCCTGGGAGTGGAGATCGGTGACACCCCGGTGGCGCTGGTCCGCACCGGCGACGAGGTGTTCGCGCTGCGCGACGTCTGCTCGCATGCCGAGGTTCCGCTCTCCGAGGGCGAGATCTTCGACCACACCATCGAATGCTGGCTGCACGGGTCCTGCTTCGACCTGCGGACCGGCAAGCCCACCAACCCGCCGGCCACCCAGCCGGTACCCACCTACCGAGTGAAGATCGAGGACGGCACGGTGTACGTCTCGCTCACACCCACGTCCGAGTTCAGGGAGTCATAGATGGCCACGCTTGAGATCCGCGACCTGCACGTCTCCGTCGACGGCGGTACCGACGGCGCCAAGGAGATCCTGCGCGGCGTCGACCTGACCGTCAGGGCCGGCGAGACCCACGCGCTGATGGGGCCCAACGGCTCCGGCAAGTCCACCCTCGCCTACGCGATCGCCGGTCACCCCAAGTACACCGTGACCAGCGGCTCCGTCACGCTCGACGGCGAGGACGTCCTCGCCATGAGCGTCGACGAGCGCGCCCGGGCCGGGCTGTTCCTGGCGATGCAGTACCCGGTGGAGGTTCCCGGGGTGTCGGTGTCCAACTTCCTGCGCACCGCCATGACGGCCGTGCGGGGAGAGGCCCCCAAGCTGCGCGACTTCGCCAAGGAGATGAAGGGGGCGATGTCCGAACTGCAGATCGACCCCGCGTTCGCCCAGCGCAACCTGAACGAGGGCTTCTCCGGTGGTGAGAAGAAGCGCCACGAGATCCTCCAGTTGGAGCTGCTCAAACCGAAGATCGCGGTGCTCGACGAGACCGACTCCGGCCTCGACGTCGACGCGCTGAAGGTCGTATCCGAAGGCGTCAACCGGTTCGGCGCGGGCGGTGACACCGGGGTTCTGCTGATCACCCACTACACCCGCATCCTGCGCTACGTGAAGCCGGACTTCGTGCACGTCTTCGCGGCCGGCCGGATCGTGGCGGAGGGCGGCTCCGAGCTGGCCGATCTGCTGGAGGACGAGGGATACGAGAAGTTCACGAAGGCAGGCGCATCGCAGTGACCTCTGTTGTCGGCCGGCCCCTCGACGAGGGCTCGCTCAGCGCTCTTCTCCCCGAAGAGCTCAAGAAGGACTTTCCGATCCTGTCCCGTACCGTCCGGGGCGGGCGCCCGCTGGTCTATCTCGACTCCGGGGCGACCTCCCAGAAGCCCCGCCAGGTGCTGGACGCCGAGCGGGAGTTCTACGAGGTCCGCAACGCCGCCGTGCACCGGGGCGCGCACCAGCTCGCCGAGGAGGCCACCGACGCCTTCGAGGACGCCCGCGTCACCGTGGCCCGGTTCATCGGCGCGGATCCGGGTGAGGTCGTGTTCACCAAGAACACCACCGAGTCGATCAACCTGGTCGCCTACGCGCTCAGCAACGCGGCGACCGCGGGCCCCGAGGCGTCCCGGTTCGTGGTCGGCCCCGGCGACGAGGTGCTCGTCAGCGAGATGGAACACCACGCCAACCTGGTGCCGTGGCAGCAGCTGTGCCTGCGGACCGGCGCGACGCTGCGCTGGTTCGGGATCACCGACGACGGCCGGCTGGACCTGTCCGAGCTGGACACGCTGGTCAACGAGCGTACGAAGATCGTCGCGCTGACCCACCAGTCGAACGTCCTGGGCACGGTCAACCCGCTCGAGCGGATCACCGAGCGGGCGCACCGGTTCGGTGCCCTGGTGCTCCTGGACGCCGCGCAGTCGGTGCCGCACCAGCCCGTGAACGTGGTCGCCCTCGACGTCGACTTCCTCGCGTTCTCCGGTCACAAGATGCTCGGCCCGTCCGGGATCGGCGTGCTCTGGGGGCGTCGCGAGCTGCTCGAGACGATGCCGCCGTTCCTCACCGGCGGCTCGATGATCGAACTCGTCCACATGGAACAGTCCACCTTCATGCCGCCGCCCCAGCGGTTCGAGGCCGGGGTGCCGATGACCGCGCAGGCCGTGGGCCTGGCCGCGGCGTGCGACTACCTCACCGACCTGGGCATGGACCGGGTGGCCGCGCACGAGCACGCGCTGACCGAGTACGGCCTCGGCCGCCTCGGGGAGATCCCCGGCGTCCGGATCATCGGCCCGGTCACCGCCGAGGCGCGGGGCGGCACCCTGTCGTTCGCCGTCGAAGACATCCACCCCCACGACGTGGGACAGGTGCTCGACGACCTCGGCATCGCGGTTCGGGTGGGACACCACTGTGCGTGGCCGCTGTGCCGCCGTTTCGGGGTCCCGGCGACCACCCGGGCCTCCCTGTACGTCTACAACACCCTCGAGGATCTCGACGCCCTCGCCGACGGGGTACGCGAAGCCCAGAAATTCTTCCGCACCATCTGACGTTCGGGATTGAGTAGACCACCGTCATCGTCCGCACCCTCCGGCGTTCGGATCGAGTAGACCTCGGTAGAGGAAGGGCCCATGCAGCTCGAGTCGATGTACCAGGAGATCATCCTGGATCATTACCGCAACCCCCATCACAAGGGGTTGCGGGAGCCGTACGACACCGAGGTGCACCACATCAACCCCACCTGCGGTGACGAGGTGACGCTCCGGGTGCGGTTGGAGGGCTCCGATGACGGCGCCACCGTCACCGATGTGTCCTACGACTCGATGGGGTGCTCCATCAGCCAGGCGAGCGCCTCGGTGATGAGCGACCTGGTCATCGGCAGGACGGTCAAGGAGGCCATGGCGGTCGGCGATGAGTTCCTCGCGCTGATGCAGTCACGTGGCGCCCTCGAGCCCGACGAGAACCTGCTCGAGGACGCCGTCGCCTTCACCGGCGTATCGAAGTACCCCGCCCGCATCAAGTGCGCCCTGCTGGGCTGGATGGCCTGGAAGGACGCGACATCCCGCGCTTTGGAGAGCCATGAGTGAGACCGTGCACGACACCCACGCGACCGGCACCGAGGCCGCGCCGGCCCCGGAGGCCGCCGCGCAGGACTCCGCCGCAGTCGGCACCGGCCTTGCCACCGGCACCGTGCCCGATGAGGAGATCCTCGAGGCGCTGAAGGACGTCGTCGACCCCGAGCTCGGGATCAACGTCGTCGACCTCGGGCTGATCTACGGGATCACCGTTGCCGACGGCGTCGCGGTCCTGGACATGACGCTGACCAGCGCGGCCTGCCCGCTCACCGATGTGATCGAGGACCAGGCGCACAGCGCCCTCGCCGATCTGGTCGACGACGTTAAGATCAACTGGGTCTGGATGCCGCCGTGGGGCCCGGACAAGATCACCGATGAGGGTCGTGAGCAGCTGCGCGCCCTCGGCTTCAACGTGTGAGCGCGTGGGTTCAACCAGCTGTTACCGGCCTCAACCGGCTTGACCGGCCCCGACCGGCTTCAGGGTATGGCCGGGGTCCCGGCGCCCGGGCGCGCGGCGGATGCGCGCCCGGGCTGCGGCCTGTGGCCGCAGGACCGTTCCATTCCCCAGGCGGCTCGGCCCCCGCGGCGGCTCAGGGCGACAGCGACCGGATGAGGTCGCCGACCCGGACGATGCCCAGGCAGCGGCCGATCTCGTCGATGACCACCAGGTCGTCATAGACCCGCTCGCTCTCCTTGCCGGCGGCCCGCAGCGCGGCGATGGCCGGCACCGTCTTGGGCACCAGCCGGGGAGGGTCGGACAACCGGGAGGCCGGCTTGTGCGCGTGCAGCGCGTGCCCGTACGCCCCCGAGATCCTCAGCAGGAACCGGGTGCGGTCGACGGTGTACCGGGGACGCTGCTGCTCGTCGACCAGCACGACGCTGGTGGCGCCGGGTGTGCCGTTGAGCGCGTCGAGGACCTGGTCCGCGGTCGCCGTCAGCGGCATCGTCACCGCGGGCATGGTGAACTCCGACACGCGCTTGCCGAGGTCGTGGTCGCGGTGGGAGGCGGGGGAGCGGCTGTCCCGCTCCACCGGGACCGGGACGGTGACGCGCATGCCGGGACGCCAGTCACCGCCGGCCAGCAGCGGCCCCTGAACCAGGCGCACGCCGGCCCCGCGCAGATGAACGAGCTGTTCCTCGGTGGCCACCCCGGGCGCGAGCACATGCGCGCCGAGCCGATGGGCGACACCGACGAGAGCCTCGACCAACGCGGACTTGCGGGGGTGCGCGACGGCCTGGCGGGCCAGCTCGGGGTCGAGCTTGACCAGGTAGGGCGCACCGTCCACCAGCAGGTCGAGCGGTGAGTGGGCGGTGCCGAGCCCGGCAAAAGCGATCAGGTATCCGGCCCGGCGCAGGCCGTGCAGAGCCGCCGACACCGCCGGGCGCTGGGCGGGGGCGAAGCCGCCGCTCATGCACACGATCACTTCCTGCGGGCGGCGGCCGGTGTCGAGCAGGCCTTGGTGGAGCGTCGTGAGCGGGACCTGCCCCTGGGCCACGGTCTCGGTGCGCAACAGGAGTTGGAGGGGGAGCTGGGTGCCGAGTTCGGCGGTGGCGCGTGCGGCGCGCAGTGCACGTCGTACGTCGTCCTCGGCGGGGTCGATCCGGGCCTGCGGCCCGGTCGGAGGATCGAGTTCACGCAGCGGCCGGGGGTACAGGGGGGTCGTCGCCTCTGCGGGTCCCGTGTGCGTCTCCACGGCGATGACACTGCCCGTGTGGAGATCGACGAGCGGGCAGAAGCTCACCTGGGCCGGGAGGAGAACATCTGTGACGGACACCGCTAAATCTTCTCCCCTGTTCGACGTCAAATCGCCAAATGTGAGGAGATGTTCACCGACTATTTGGCCTGGTGGCACGGCAGGACGCGGTCTGTTTTACAGCTGCGCGTTGCGTGCCGAACCGTAGGCTCGCCGTGATCGCTACATGCCGCGACCCCCGACGGACACCGAGACAAGGTAGGTGACGCCGGCCACACCGGCGAGCCAGCCCAACGGCCCGATCGGCGCGTTCCGCAGCACCTGGACCACCAGGGCGCAGACGATCGCCGCGATGAGCACGTCACCGGTCATGGCGGCGGCCTTGAGATGGCTGCGGGCCCGGTGGCCGGTGCCGAACGCCTCACTGATCGCGAGGCCGCCCTCTCCCCTGCGGTAGCCAAGATGCGCCGCATAGCCGGCCAGCACCGCCAGGGCGACGAGCCCCGTGCCGGTGTGCCCGCGTACGGCGCAGGTGATCGCGACGGCCAGGCCGACGCAGGCGGCCAGCGCGGGCACCAGCCAGTGCCTCAGGCCATGACGCTCGGGTGCGATCCACATGACGCACATCTTCCCCCGATCGACCTCGAGATCAACGTATTCGGCCAACGCGATCCTGCGCGTCGCCATCGGACCCCCGACCTGGGCCGCCGCCGCCCGGGGCTCGTGCCCAGTGAGGACGGCCGGGGGCCGCATAGGGTGCGGGGCGTGAGCAAGGGGCGGCCCGCGAGCGGCGGCGGGCGATGGCTGGAGGTGGCGCCGGAGCGGATCGCCCGGTGGCTGGCCGGTTTCGGCGAGCGGCACGGCGGTGTGACCGGCGCCGAGCGCGGCCCGCGGACCGTCCGGTTCACCGCGGCCGACGGCGCCACGGCGGAGTGCCACGTGCCCTTCCCGCCGCTCGCGCCGGACCCGGTGGGCGAGGCGGACCCGGTGGGCGTGGCGGGTCCTTCCGGCGTGGCGGATGTGGCCGGCGCCGTGCGGGCGCTGACCGAGCACGCCTGCCGGGCGCGGCTGGTCGGCGTCCTGCTGGTACGGCTCGGAGGCCACGCGGCGGGGGTGTTCGACGGGGAGCGGCTGGTCGTCTCCAAGGTGGGCTCCCGGCTGGTGCACGGGCGCAGTGCCGCGGGCGGCTGGTCGCAGCACCGGTTCGCCCGCCGTCGCGACAAGCAGGCCCGGGAGGCGCTCGAGGACGCCGCGAACGTGGCCGTACGCGTGCTGGGACCCCACCTGGGCGGGCTCGACGCGGTCGTGCTCGGAGGGGACCGCCGTGCGCTCGACGAGCTGCGCGCCGACCCCCGGCTGAGCCCCGTCTTCGCACTCGCGTCGGGGCCCGTGCTGACGGTGCCGGACCCCAGGCTGGTCGTGCTGCGGGAGGCCCCCCGCGGCTTCCGGAGCGTACGGATCCGTCTCGACGAGCCGCTGGGGTGACCTCGCGCCGGCGGAACCGCGGTGAAAGCACCCGCGTCGCCGTGTCCCCGGAGGTCTCGGGGCCAGGGCACCGTCTCCGCCGCTGAGCGGGCCGTGGCGTGATCGACAATCTTGAGGCGGCGACGCCACGTTCTGTCCCCTCCTGGGCCCGCTACGGGCTTCTCAGGTTCGCGCAGGCGGGTTCTTCGCGGCTGACGGCCCGGCAGGCCCCATCCCCAAGGGGTTCCGCGAATCCGGGCGTGTCATCCGTCCCGTAGACTGGCCGCATGCTCCCGAGCTGACAGGTCATCTGAGCGCGCCGCCGCGGTAGAACGCGAAACCGGGCGCGCTCTTTCATGCCGTCGGCCTGTCCAACCACTTCCCACGCGGAGCCCCACGCTGTGATCACTGCCACTGACATCGAGCTGCGCGCCGGCTCCCGGCTGCTCATCGAGAGCACCACCTTCCGGGTCAACCCCGGCGACCGGGTCGGGCTGGTCGGCCGCAACGGTGCCGGCAAGACCACCCTGACCAAGGTGCTCGCCGGTGAGGCGCTGCCGGCCGGCGGTTCGGTGACCCGTTCGGGCACCGTCGGCTACCTGCCCCAGGACGCCCGGGTCGGTGATCTCGAGGTGCCGGCCGGTGAGCGGATCCTGTCCGCCCGGGGGCTGGACGAGGTCCTGCGGGAGATGCGGGCGGCCGAGGAGCTCATGGCCACCATGACCGGCCAGGAGCGGGACAAGGCCGTACGCAGGTACGGGCGCATGGAGGACCGGCTGCACGTGCTGGGCGGCTACTCGGCCGAGGCCGAGGCGGCGCAGATCTCCTCCAACCTCGGTCTGCCGGACCGGGTCCTCACCCAGCCGCTGCGTACGCTCTCCGGAGGTCAGCGCCGCCGGGTGGAGCTGGCCCGCATCCTGTTCTCCGGCGCCGACACGCTCCTGCTGGACGAGCCCACCAACCACCTGGACGCCGACTCGATCGGCTGGCTGCGCGACTTCCTGAAGTCCCACCGCGGCGGCCTCGTGGTCATCAGCCACGACGTGGAGCTGCTCGAGGCGGTGGTCAACCGGGTGTTCCACCTGGACGCCAACCGCTGCGTCATCGACATCTACAACGTCGGCTGGAAGCCGTACCTGGATCAGCGGGAGACCGACGAGCGGCGGCGCAAGCGGGAGCTGTCCAACGCCACCCGCCAGGCCTCCCAGCTGCAGTCTCAGGCGGACAAGATGCGGGCCAAGGCCACCAAGGCGAAGGCGGCCCAGCAGATGCTGCGCCGCGCGGAGCAGCTGCTGTCCGGGGTCGAGGGCGAGCGGCAGGGCGACAAGATCGCCAAAATCCGCTTCCCCGAGCCCGCTTCCTGCGGCCGTACCCCGCTCACCGCCGAGGGTTTGTCGAAGTCGTACGGATCCTTGGAGATCTTCACAGATGTCGACCTGGCCATCGACCGGGGCAGCAGGGTAGTGATCCTGGGCCTCAACGGGGCCGGGAAGACCACCCTGCTGCGCATTCTGGGCGGTGTCGACGAGGCCGACACCGGCAAGGTGATCGCCGGTCATGGGCTGCGGCTCGGCTATTACGCGCAGGAGCACGAGACGCTCGACAACGACCGGTCGGTGCTGGAGAACATGCGGTCAGCGGCCCCGGACCTGGTCGAGGTCGAGGTACGCAAGATCCTGGGCTCGTTCCTGTTCTCCGGTGACGACGTCGACAAGCCCGCGGGCGTGCTCTCCGGCGGTGAGAAGACCCGGCTGGCCCTGGCCACCCTGGTGGTCTCCAGCGCGAACGTGCTGCTCCTCGACGAGCCCACCAACAACCTCGATCCGGCCAGCAGGGAGGAGATCCTGCGGGCCCTGCGGACCTACGCGGGCGCCATCGTCCTGGTGACCCACGATGAGGGTGCGGTGGAGGCTCTGCAGCCCGAAAGAGTGATTTTGCTGCCGGATGGTGTTGAAGACATCTGGAGTGACGAGTTTTCCGATCTGGTGGCACTTGCCTGACCTGCAGCGCAAGGAAGCAGATCTTTTCTGGCGTAGTGGGTAGCCGATCCGGCGGGAATGACTGATCATGGGCGGGGATAACGCAGCGGTCACCACATCACTACGGGAGGTACTCGTGGCCGAGACCCTTAAGAAGGGCACCCGCGTGACCGGTGCCGAGCGCGACAAGCTGGCGTCGGAGCTGAAGAAGCGCTACGACTCCGGTGAGAGCATCCGCGCGCTCGCCGCCGCCACTGGGCGCTCGTATGGATTCATCCACCGCATCCTGACGGAGTCCGGCGTGAACCTACGCGGACGCGGTGGGGCGACCCGAGGCAAAAAGTCCTGAACATCCACCCCCGCAACAGCGCATACCACCTGAACCGCCGCTGCGGCCGACCGAGTAGGGTCGGGCGCGGCGGCGGGCCGGGCCACTGACCCGGCCGCCGTGACGCACGCACCATCACCCCTGGGGAGGGAGCGTCATGACGGACCGGGCAGTGGGCGCCGCAGTGGATGCTGAGGGCCCGACGGCCGAGGACCTGTCGAAGGCGGGTCTTCGGCTCGGCGTCGAAGGCGGCGTGGCCACGGTCACGCTGAACCGTCCTGAGCGTCGTAACGCGCAGACGCCCAGGACGTGGCAGACCCTTGCCCGTATCGGCGCGACGCTACCGGAGGAGGTACGCGTCGTGGTGCTGCGTGGCGAGGGGCCGTCCTTCTCCGCCGGTATAGATCTGCGCACCTTCACCCCCGAGGGAATCCCGGGTGAGGAGCCCGCGCTCGCGCCGGGGGCCGGGCCGGACGAGCTCGAGAAGGCCATCGCGGGCTACCAGGAGGGCTTCACCTGGCTGCGCCGCCCCGACATTGTGTCCATCGCGGTCGTACACGGCCATGCGATCGGCGCCGGTTTCCAGCTGGCACTCGCCTGTGACCTGCGGATCGTCGCAGACGACGTCAAGTTCTGCATGAAGGAACCGGCCCTGGGGCTGGTCCCCGACCTGACCGGTACCAAGCCGCTGGTCGACATCGTCGGCCTGCCGCGGGCGATCGAGCTCTGCCTCACCGTCCGCACCGTCCTGGCCGAGGAGGCCCGCGAGCTCGGCATCGCCCAGCGGGTCGTACCGGCAGGGGAACTCGACACCGCGGTCCGGGAACTGGTCGACGCGCTGCTCAAGGTCGACGCGGGCGCCGCGACCGCGACCAAACGGCTGCTGCGGCAGGCCCCCGGCAACACGCTCGAGGAACAGATCGCCGCCGAACGGCGCGAGCAGGTCGGCCGTATCCTCGGCGCCCGCCCGGCCGGAACCCGGCCGGAGGTCAAGGAATAGGCTTGCCACTTACATGATTACACCAGGGGAGGGCGAGTGGCCGCCTCGCCCTCGTGGCCGCGTCCGACACCCCCCGTGGGACTGACCTCTGGAGAACATCGTGGACATGCCTGGCAACGGCTTTCAGATGATGGCGTCGTTCCGCCGGGACAGCTCCGTCACCCAGGAGAAGCTCAAGCCCGGCACGGTGAAGCGGATCACGGGCTACGCCCGGCCGTACATCCGTGACCTGGTGCTGTTCCTGATCCTCAATGCCGTGGCCGCGGTGATCGTGATCGCCGGGCCACTGCTGATGCAGGCCATCATCGACAAGGGCATCCTGCGGCACGACACCGGCCTGGTGATCTGGCTGGCGGCCGGGGTGGCCGGGCTGGCCCTGCTGGAGGCGGTGCTCTCGCTCTTTCAGCGCTGGTACTCCGCGCGCATCGGCGAAGGCCTCATCTATGACCTGCGCACGCAGGTCTTCGACCACGTCCAGCGCATGCCGGTGGCGTTCTTCATGCGAGCCCAGACCGGCTCACTGGTCAGCCGGCTCAACAGCGACGTGATCGGTGCCCAGCGGGCGCTCACCACCACACTGTCGTCGGTGGTCTCCAACGTGATCAGTCTGGTGCTGGTGCTGGGCGCCATGCTCTGGCTCTCCTGGCAGGTCACGCTCATCGCCCTCGTTCTGCTGCCCATCTTCGTGATCCCCGCCAAGCTGGTGGGGCGGCGGCTGTCGGCGATCAGCCGCGAGCAGATGCAACTGGACGCCGAGATGAGCTCGCTGATGACCGAGCGTTTCAACGTCGCCGGGGCAATGCTGGCCAAGCTCTACGGCCGCCCCGGCGAGGAGTCCGAGATGTTCTCCGGCCGGGCCGGCCGCGTCCGTGACATCGGCATCGTCTCGGCCATGTACGGCCGGATCTTCTTCACCGCGCTGACACTGGTCGCCGCGCTGGCGACCGCGATGGTCTACGGGGTCGGCGGTGTCCTGGCCGTCGGCGGCACCCTTCAGCTCGGCACGCTGGTGGCCCTGGCCACCCTGCTCACCCGGCTGTACGGCCCGCTGACCGCGCTGTCCAATGTCCACGTCGACGTCATGACGGCACTGGTCAGCTTCGACCGCGTCTTCGAGGTGCTCGATCTCAAGCCGATGATCGACGAGACTGCGGGTGCGGAGCCGCTGCGGGCCCAGGGCGCCGCGCCGGCCGGCGGCCACTCCGCCCCGCAGGTCGAGTTCGACCAGGTCACCTTCCGGTACCCGGCGGCCGAGGAGGTCTCGCTGGCCTCGCTGGAGTCGATCGCCCGCGCCGACGCCTCGCCCAGCAAGACCGTGCTGCGCGACGTCACGTTCACCGCGGCCCCGGGCAGGCTCGTCGCGCTGGTCGGCCCCTCGGGGGCGGGCAAGACGACGATCACCCAGCTCGTCTCGCGGCTGTACGACGTGACCGGCGGCGCGGTGCGCATCGGCGGCCAGGACGTGCGCGACGTGACGCTCGAATCGCTGCGCGGCACCATCGGGGTCGTCCCGCAGGACGCCCACCTCTACCACGACTCGATCCGCAACAACCTGCTGTACGCCAGGCCGGACGCCACCGAGGAGGAGCTGTTGGAGGCCCTCCGGTCCGCCCAGCTCCATGAGCTGGTCAGCGGCATGTCCGAGGGACTGGACACCATCGTGGGTGACCGTGGCTACCGCATGTCCGGCGGCGAGAAGCAGCGCCTGGCCATCGCCAGGCTGCTGCTCAAGGGCCCGTCCGTGGTCGTGCTGGACGAGGCGACCGCCCATCTCGACTCGGAGTCCGAGGCGGCCGTGCAGCGGGCCCTGAAGACCGCGCTGGCCGGCCGGACGTCACTGGTCATCGCGCACCGGCTCTCCACCATCCGGGAGGCCGATCAGATCCTGGTGATCGACGACGGCCGCATCGTGGAGCGAGGCCGGCACGAGGAACTGCTGCTGGCCGGGGGCCTCTACGCTGAGCTCTACCGCACCCAATTTGCCACAAACGGGCGTAACGAGGATGAAGGTAACCCACAGGACCTAGCGAAGGCGATCAGGTAACTCCGGCAGACATCCCACACACGGGCCCCAGACGGCGGGACCGCCAAGACCCACCTTCAGCACCTAACTCATCGCCGCTGCGATGAACCTTACGAGGCTCGACGCCTGGCTTTGCGGCACGTCACTTGCCCCCGACACGAACCTCGCACTCGCAGCCCCACGCCCGGCGGCATGACCTTCAGAGCTCGCCGAGCTCGCCGAGCGGTTTCTTCCAGTAGTCCGTGTCGGGAACGGAGCGGCCGGGGTCGATGACGATGTGCATGATCTGGGTGAAAATCTTGAACGCGTCGTCGTCGCCGACGCGTATCTCCATACGGTTCATGCGCTGGTACCAGTACTGCTGCTCGTCCTCGATCCGAGGGAGGAGCTGTTCGCGGCTGAGGGTGCGGGCTTCCTCGATGGTGAGTCGCTCGAAGCGGGCCATGTGCTGATTGTTCCATCCGGCATTCGGGGTGAGTGGCGGTCCGGAGGGGGCCTCCAGGGTGCGGCGAGGTGCAGTTCCCGTATGGAGTGTCGCGCTCCGGCATGGGACGCGTTCGGATTGTTACCGCCGTCGCGTGTCGGCCCCCATGACCTGGGTAAAGCCCCGAGGGTGAGTGCAGGCAGGAGTTCACGCGCGCGGTGGCCATGGGTCATCGTCTCGGTGGGTTGCATGGCCGCCCTGCTGTTCGCCGGGACACGGGCGGGCGGCTGGCGCGAGCCGGTCAGCCATTCGGCCGCCTACCGGGCGGACCGGGTGGCGGCCTCGCCCGCACGGCCGCCGGCCGGGGACTCCTACGCCGGCCGCGCCGGGGTCTTCGGGCTCGTCAAGCCGGGGCCGGACGCCGGCCAGGTGCTCTTCGCGCCCGCCCAGCGGGTGCAGCCGGGCGGCCCGGAGACCGTGTATCCCCGGGACGTGCAGCCCTACCAGACGCTGCCGATCGCCCTCGACGCCAACATCCGGGTGACGGCTCCCATCGCGCTCGGCGACGTCCCGGACTACGTCCAGGGCATCGCGATCACCGCGGAGCGGTTCCCGCAGCTGTACCGGGAAGCCGATCAGCGGTACGGCCCGTTCCTCGATCGCGGGCACATGTTCGAGGTGGGGTTCGACGGATCGGGGCGCATCGTGCGCATGCAGCACATCTTCACTCCATGACCGGGCCCTGACGGGGCCTGACCGGGCGGACCGGCCTGACCAGGCTGACCGGCCGGGAGGCGGAGGGCCCGGTGCCGCGACGCGCCGTCATCCGGCGGAACGTGCGGTGACGCGGCCCGCCTGACACAGTGCACTCGACCTTTCACTTCAGGTGATATCCGGGGGGATCACATGAAGCACGTTCAAGCGACCGGCGTCGCGGTCCTGGCTGCCACGATGGCGTTGACCGGCTGCGGCGGTAAGTCCGCCAAGGTATCCGGCTCTCAGGCCGGCCTGTCGGCCTCGGCGAGCAGGCTCCGGGCCGGCGCGTCGGGGGTCACCACCGTGCCGGGCACGGTCCGGGCCGGCGCGTACTGCTCGGTGCCGAACGCGGTGGGGAAGACCACCGACGGCTCGACGGTACGGTGCGTCGCCAAACCGGGGCAGAGCCGAAGGCACTGGGTCGTGGTCACGGGTTCGGCCACGGGCGCCAAGGCGGGGAAGTTCTGCACGCCGCAGGGCGCCACCGCCAAGGCTCCTGACGGCAGCACGCTCACCTGCACGAAGAAGCACGGCGAACACCAGGCCCGCTGGACCAAGAAGTAGGGCGCTGCTCGCGACGCCTCCGGCCTCTTCCGGCATCGTCCCGCGAAAGTCCCGCGCAGCAGGTCCCGATGGCCCCCGATGATGTGGGGCCGGGAGGGGCGATACGGGCCGTGGTGTACGAGGGGACCGGAGGTGCGCGACCTCCCCGACCACTCGTGGCTGATGGATGATCGTCTCGCTCATGGCGGGCTCCCGGGAGCCGAGTTCTGCGTCCATGGTCGATCCCGCGCTCCGCACCCGCAGGGGGAACGGCAGGGAAAGCCTGGGCCAATCCCGTCCGCTGAGCGGCCCGATGCGCTTCGCCGGACGGCGGCGTACCGGCAACCGGGGCGTCATCCGGCGGCGGGACGCTTCGGGGGTGGCCGTGCAGGAACGCGCGGCCCCTCGGAGGAGGTGAGACAGTGCAGCTGTCCGTCAAGCGCGGCTTCGGCCGCTACACCGCACTCTTCGTCGGGCTCGGGGCCGCGGGCCTGGCCATCGGCTGGCTCGGCCCCGACGTCACCGCTGCCTTCCTTACCCAGCGCCCGCAGTAGGCCGGCGAGCCGGCCGCTCCCGCCGCGTGAGCGCCAACCCCCGTGACCCGGCCCGGGCGTGGTCGTCGCAACCTCGGCGTTCGGGATGGGCATCGACAAGCCCGACGTGCGGGGGACCGGTCTGGTCATGCGGACGGAGTCCGATCGGGTCACCGTGCTGTTCGACGATACCGGTTACAAGACGTTGTCGCTGGACGCGATCCGGCGTGAGGACCTGCTCACCCTGGCCGAGGAGGGAACCCGCCAGCAGTAGGCGTGCCGGGGTCAGGCGGGGTCGGCTGTGCTGAGCGGATATCCGAGGCGGGCGAGTTCGCGCCCGGCGATGCGCTCGACCTGGCGGGCCTGCCTGCCGCTGAGGCGGCTCCGCCAGGAGCCGACGGCACGGTCCCCGTGCTCGCGGCCGAGCGCGCGGACCAGGCCGGTGAGCGTGACCTTGGACACCGGGATGCCCAGATAGGCCGACAGGTCCGGGGCGACGCGGCCGGGCCGGGTGACCAGGTCCTCGTAGCGCACCGTGAGCAGTTGTTCCGCCGGCGTCTGGGCGCGTAGCCGGGCGCTCAGCCGGACGGCGCCGCGCCAGCGCAGCGCGCATTTCACCGCCACGGACGCGCCGGCCCAACGGTGCCGCTCGGTCTCGTCCTCCACGCCGAGGAAGGGGTTGGGGAAGACCTCGTCGAGGTTGGCAAAGCCCGGCTTGAACCAGGCCAGGCAGCGGTCGTCGCCGAGCATGTCCCCGACGACGTCCCGCCCGTCCCGGATGACCTGGAGCAACTGCGCGTCGGGGAACGCGTCCAGCAGCACGTCGGCGCTGTAGAGCAAATCGGGCGAGGCGTCGGCGAAGCGCTGCACGCCCCGCGCCTGGACGCATGGTCCCGGCTCCGGGACGCCGCTCAGGGTCCGGCACTCGGCCGGGCAGTCCCCGCACGCCTGCGGGGAGATCCGCCACGCGTCGGCGTAGGCGTCCCGCAGGACCCGGGCCGCACCGCGCTCGCGGTCCGTGGCGATGGCGGGCCGCCGGGCGAAGGCGTACGTCACGCGCAGCACGTCCGGCCGTCCGACCGTCAGGTGGAATCCGGTGGATCGCTTGAGCGCGCGCGCCAGGAGGTCCGTGCCGGAGTGGGGTGCGCCCAGGACGAACACCGGCTGGCGGACCTTGGTGCTGTTAATCACCAGGATGTGCGGCGTGGACCTCATGTTGTCACCAAGTGTCGCACCTCGGCGGCTCCGGTGTGACACTCCGCACGCATCCCCGGCGGTACCGATGAGCGGCCACGGCGGGGACCGTCCGCCCAGCCTGGAGGTCGCCGACGCCCTGCTGCGCGCACCGATCGGCGGAAGCCCGCCGACTCTGGTGGGACCTCGCCGTCAACAACCTCTAGCAAAATGCATTGATCTGTGATCATCTGACATGTGGCGGTGAAACCGGCTGGCGCGATGTGAGGGCAGAGGTCTTCCGTTACGGAGGTTTCTCCTGACAAGCTCTACTTCCGTCGCGTATGCAAGGAGGGGTCGATGGGCGGGGGCGCTCACGGCGGAGGCCGCCCCGAGAAGGGCTCCGCAGAGCTTCGCGTACGCCGGCCGGCGCACGCGCTCAGGGCGGCTGGTGCGTCATGACCCAGGCCCGCCCCGAAGACGGCGCACTCGACTCACTGGTCGTGCTCGTCGCGGAGAGCCTCGGATACTCCTGCCAGAGAGTGCCCGGGGACGTCATGCTGCTCGAGGGGGCCAACCGGCTGCATGTCGGCATGCGCAACCTTCGTCAGCTGGCCCGGCTGGTGCCACGTGACGACTGGCCCGCGCTGGTCTCGGACCACGTGTCGACGATCGTGACCGCGATCGAGGAGCCCCTCGATCTCAGCAACTTCGACCTCGCCCAGCATCTGCTGCGCACCCGTATCTATCCCGCCGAGGCCGACAACGGCGTCCTGGCGGCCAGGCCCTTCGCGCCCGGCCTGATCGAGGCGGTGGTGGTCGACACCCCGACGACCGTGCGGACCGTGACAATCGAGGAGGCGCGGTCCTGGCCGGTGTCCCTGGACTCGCTGTTCGTCCTCGGCCGTTCCAACGTGCGCTCCGACGGCCCGCTCCAGTGCGAGGAGCATGAGGCCGGTGATGTCCGGTTCGCCGTGCTGCAGGGCTGGACGTTCTACGCCGCCACCCATGCGGCGTGGCTGGAGGAGTACCTCGACCTCGGGCCGCACGGAGCACTGGTCGTCGTGCCCAGCCGGAGCATGATCGCCGCCTATCCGATCCAGGGCCGTGGCGTGGCCGAGCCATGGGCGGCGTACCCGAACGGGTACGGCCCGGTGGTGCGGGCGGCGGCGGAACTGCAGGCCCAGGCACAGCAGGCCTACGAGGAGGGACCGGGTTCGCTCAGCCCGCACCTGTTCTGGTGGCGGGCGGGCGCCCTGACGCTGCTGGAGACCCGGTACGACGGCGACTCGGTGGTGCTGCCAGAGGACTTCCTGGCCGTGCTGTCCACGCTCACCGCCGAGCCGGGCTCGTCCTAGGCCATCGACGCCCAGGGCCCGTCGTGGCCGTCGAGATCGTAGGCCGTGCGGATCAGGGGGACGTGGCTGAAGGCCTGCGGGAAGTTGCCCACCTGCCGCCGCAGCCGGGGGTCGTACTCCTCGGCGAGCAGGCCGACGTCGTTGCGCAGGCTGAGCAGCTTTTCGAACATGGCGACGGCGTCCTCCTTCCGGCCGATCAGGCGAAGGGCGTCCGCCATCCAGAACGAGCAGGCCAGGAAGGCGCCTTCCTCCCCGACCAGCCCGTCGGCCGCCATTCCCTGGCCGGTCGGGTAACGCTTGATGAACCCGTTCTCCCCGAGTTCGCGGCGGACCGTCTCGACGGTGCCGATGACCCGTGGATCCTCCGGAGGCAGGAAGCCGACCTGCGGGATGAGCAGCAGTGACGCGTCGACCTCCGCAGAGCCGTACGACTGGGTGAAGGTCATGCGCACCGGGTCGTACCCCTTCTCGCACACCTCCCGGTGGATCTGGTCGCGGATCCGCCGCCAGTGATCGACCGGGCCGGGCCTGCCGAACTCCTCGACCATCCGCACCCCCCGGTCGAAGGCCACCCAGCACATCACCTTCGAGTGCACGAAGTGCCGGCTGGCGCCGCGCACCTCCCAGAGCCCCTCGTCCGGCTGGGACCAGCGGGGTTCCAGGTATTTCAGCAGGGCCGTCATCATCGCCCAGGCATGCCGCGCGGGCTGGAGACCGGCGCGCAGGGACAGGTACATCGAGTCCATCACCTCGCCGGGCACGTCGAGCTGGAGCTGGCCGAAGGCGCCGTTGCCGACCCGTACGGGCTTGGAGTCGTGGTATCCGGGTAGCCAGTCGACCTCCCATTCGGCCAGCCTGCGTTCGCCCGCGACGCCGTACATGATCTGGATGTCGTCGGGGCTGCCGGCCACCGCCCGCAGCAGCCACTGCCGCCAGGCCTCGGCCTCCTCGGTGTAGCCGCTGCGCAGCAGTGCCTCCAGTGTCATGGTGGCGTCACGCAGCCAGCAGTAGCGGTAGTCCCAGTTGCGGATGCCGCCGATGGCCTCGGGCAGGGAGGTGGTGGGCGCGGCCACGATGCCCCCGGTCGGCGCGTAGGTGAGCGCCTTGAGTGTGATCAGCGAGCGGATGACGGCGTCCCGCCACCTCCCGTCGTAGGTGAAGGACCCGACCCACTCCAGCCAGAGGTGCTCGGTCTCGACCAGGGCGAGCATCGGATCGACCGGCTCGGGCGGGGGCAGGTGGGAAGGGTGCCAGGTGAGCACGAAGGGGAACTGCTGACCGGCGGCCACCGTGAACTCGGCGGTATGGGCGAAGTTCTGGCCCTTGAGCGTGATCGGGGAGCGCAGCCAGATGGAGTCCGGTCCGGCGATTCCGGCGATCACCCCGTCCTCGACGTTGCGCATCCACGGCATGATGTGGCCGTAGTCGAAGCGCAGCCGGAGCTCCAGCTTCATCGGCACCACGCCGGTGACCCCTTCGACGATGCGCACCACGTCGGGGGCCTCGCCGCGGTGCGGCATGAAGTCGGTGATCCGGACCACTCCGGTGGGGGTCTCCCACTCGGTCTCCAGGATGAGCGTGTCGTCCAGGTACCGGCGGCGCGAGGACATCGGATCCACGTTGGCGGGGGCGATCCGCCAGTGCCCGTTCTCCTCGTCCCCGAGCAGCGCGGCGAAGAAGGCGGCGGAGTCGAAGCGGGGCAGGCACAGCCAGTCGATGGAACCGTCGCGGCAGACCAGCGCGGCGCTCTGCATGTCACCGATCAGCGCGTAGTCCTCGATGCGTCCCGGCATGGTTTCCCCTCGTATGGCTGGACGTGGCGATCATGATGTGGCCCTGGCGGGTGGGGACGTAGGTACCGTAACGCGGCCGGGCCGGTGATCGGCCGGTCGCCCGCAGGTTCGTATCATGCCGGTCGGCACCTATCCCGGTCGACAACGTTCATCCCTGACGTCCCGGTATGAGTAAACGTATTGGACCGTTGTGTCCGATACCCGAGATCTATGCATGGACAGAAACTTGCAAAGGCTTGCCTTAGTGTCTGTTCGTCGCGGGCCAGACGTGCGACCTTGGCAGGAAGGAGTGTCCTCCCGGAGACCTTGGAGCGTGATGCATGCGGATTCGTGACATTCTGCGGGGCAAAGGAGATTCGGTGGCGACGGTGCGCCCGGATGCCACCGTCCGTGAACTCCTCGCCACGCTGGCCGAGCACAACATCGGCGCCGTCGTGGTCTCGGCGGACGGCGAGACGATCGACGGCATCGCCTCGGAGCGGGATGTCGTACGGCGTATGCACGAACGCGGAGCCGAGTTGCTGAGCGGGCAGGTCTCGGAGATCATGACCTCGAAGGTCCGCACCTGCGGCCTCAACGACATGGTCGGCGACCTCCGGCGGATCATGACCGAGCACCGCATCCGGCACCTGCCGGTCGTGGCGGACGGCAGGCTGGCCGGCATCGTCAGCATCGGCGACGTCGTCAAGAGCGCCATCGACGAGCTCGAGACCGAACGCGAGCAGCTGGTCGGCTACATCCAGAGCTGACCCGGGTCGTCGCCGTGCAGGTCCGGAGAGCCGTTCAGACGTAGGCGGGCAGCATGCGAGCCGGCGGGGCGTTCTCGATGTCCTGGTAGGCGGCGCGCAGCCGGCCGACCGCGTCCCGCAGCACCGGTGGCGGCAGCACGTACGGAAGCCGTACGTAGTCGTCGAGCACCCCGTCGGTGCCGAACGCGGGGCCGGGGACGACCCGCACCCCCCGCCGCAGGGCCGCCTCGGCGAGCGGAACCGCGACCGGCGCGGGCAGTCGTGCCCACAGCGACATCCCGCCATGCGGCAGCCTGAACTCCCAGCCCGGCAGGGTGGCGCGCAGTGCCCCGGCCAGCGCGTCGCGGCTCTCGGCCAGCCGCTGCGAGCGTTCCGCCCGGACCTCGCCGACCCGCGCCAGCAGCTCGCGCACGATCAGCTGATCCAGCACCGGGCTGGCCATGTCGATCGACTCGCGGGCGATCGTCAGCCGGCGGGCGATCGGCGAGGTGGCCCGGATCCAGCCGATCCGCAGCCCGCCCCAGAACAGCTTGCCGGCGGAGCCGACGCTGATCACCCGGCCGCCCGAGTCGTAGGCGGCCAGCGGCGGCGGGACGGCGGGCGGGTCGATGGCCAGCTCGGCGAAGGTCTCGTCGGCGACGATGTAGCAGTCCGCGCTGCGGGCGGCATCGACGAAGGCGGCGCGGTCGGCGTCGCTCATGAGATGGCCGGTCGGGTTCTGGAAGTCGGGGATCGTGTAGGCCAGCCGGACCGCGGCCTGCCGCAGGCTGCTCGCCACCAGCTCGACGTCCCAGCCGCCGTTGACCCCGGCGGGGACCAGGCGGGCGCCCCGGCGGCGGACGGCGTCGAGGGCGTGCGGATAGGTCGGTGACTCCAGCAGCACGGCGTCGCCCGGGTTCACCAGGGTCTGCATCAGCAGGGTGAGCGCGTGCTGGGCGCCCGTGGTGACCACGATCTGGTCGGGCCGGGTGGGCAGGCCGCGCTCGGTGTAGCGCTCGGCGATGGACTTGCGCAGCGGGATGAGCCCGGCGGGCTCGTATCCGGGGCCGGAGCTGTAGCGCGGCAGCTCGGCGACCGCCGCGGCGACGGCCTCCTCGAAGATCCGCGGAGCGCCCGGGGCGGCGCAGCCGAGGTCGATGTCCTCGGGACGGCCCGATGCGTGCGCCGACCCGAACCGGCTCGGGTCCGGTGCGGTCATGGGGCTCGGCGGGAGCGTGGTCCAGCTGCCCGCGCCCTGCCGGCTCTCGATGAACCCCTCCGCACGCAGCGCGTCGTACACGGCGGTGACGGTCGTCCGGCTGACGCCCAGCACCGCGGCCAGGTCGCGCTCCGCGGGCAGCCGGACCCGCAGCGGCAGCCGTCCCTCCAGCACCAGCCCGCGCACCGCCCGGGCCAGCGCCGTGTAGTAGGGCCGCTCGGCCGGGACGTCCTGGAGCAGCCGGCCCAGCTGGGGACCGCTGATGTGTCGTGCCACCATAAGAACCACTTTTTCAGATTGGCTATTCAACTTCAAGGCCACTTTGGTGCTTTATGGAGTGGTCGGCCATGGTTCGTCCGTGGACGAGGGAGGCGACGACTCTGAAAGGACGCCGCAATGGCCCTGTTGGTGCGCCGGGTGGTACAGCTCTACACCGGACTGGCCCTGTACGGACTGGGCATCGCCCTCCAGGTGGCCTCGACACTCGGCAACGATCCCTGGGACGTCCTCCACCAGGGACTGTCGCGGCGGTTCGGGCTGTCGATCGGAACCTGGATCGTCATCGTGGGCGTCCTGGCCATGCTGCTGTGGATCCCGCTGCGCCAGCGGCCCGGGGTCGGCACGGTCAGCAACGCCCTCCTGGTCGGGGTGTTCGCCGACGTCTTCCTGGCCGTGCTGCCGCATCCGGCCGGCCTGCCGGTGCGCTGGGGCTACCTCCTCGCCGCGATCCTGGTCGGCGGTTTCGCCACCGGCCTCTACATCGGCGCCGGGCTGGGCCCGGGGCCGCGCGACGGGCTGATGACGGGGCTGGCCGCCCGTGGCCACTCGATCAGGGTGGTGCGCACCGGCATCGAGCTCACGGTGCTCGGCGCGGGCTGGCTGCTCGGCGGCACGGTCGGCGTGGGCACTCTGCTCTACGCCGTCGCCATCGGCCCGCTGTCGCATTTGTTCATCCCGAAACTGGCCATCAAGCGGCCGGTGCCGGTGGCCGGCCCGGAACCCGAGCTGGAACCCGTCGCTTCGTAGCCCTGGTGTGCCACTGGTGTGCCGATGGTGTCAGGTGCCCTTGGGGGCGTCGCCGGGGTCGCCGGCCGCCGAGATCTGCGGAGCGGCCTCCGGCTCGACGCCCTCCGTGGCGGGCGAGGCCGGGGGACGCCCCGCGTCGCGGCGCCACGCCTCGAACGCCGCCGTGGTGGCCAGCACGATCGCCACCCCCAGGATCCAGCCGGCGACGACGTCGCTGACGTAGTGCACGCCGAGGGCCACCCGGCAGGCCCCCGTCACGAGGGTGATCACTGTGGCGGCGGCCCAGGCCAGCCACCGCCGGGTCCCGGGCAGCAGCGGCAGCAGGATCAGCACGATCGTGGCGCACCCCAGCGCGGCGGTCAGCGCGTGGCCGGAGGGGAAGGACCCGCCGGGAGCATGCGCGATGGCGTTGAGGAGCTTGGGCCGGGTGCGGTTGACGAGCGACTTGAGGACGACGTCGAGGAGTCCGCCGACGGCCAGCGTGGTGACCGCCCATAGGGCCAGCCGCCGGGCGCCCCGGTAGGCCAGCCACCCGGCCATCACCAGGATGACCCCCCGGAACAGCCAGGGGTGCAGGATGTAGGACGAGGCCCGCAGCGGGCCCACGAGCCCGTGGTGGTGCAGCACGTAGGAGTTCACCGAGGTGGTGGTGCTGTCGTCGAGGCGGCGCAGAGGCCCCCATTCGGTGTCGACGAGGGCCAGCAGCGCCGTGAACGGCACCGCGACGATGAACACCGCGACGGAGGCCAGGGTCAGCCGCATGCCCAGCTTGTTGCCGCGGCCAGATCGGTGCAGGGTCAGGGAGGACATGCCGCCCCCCTACCCGTCGATATCGAGTTCTACCGTGGTGTAGTACCTCGCGGCCCGTCACCCCTCGGCGGCCGCCTCCGCCGTCGGCAACGCCAGGCGCTGGGTCGGGGACGGGGACCGGTCCAGCACCTTCCGCAGCCCGGGCCGGCCGGCCTCCACCTGGAAGGAGGCCCGGGTGTACACCGGCGCGCCGGGGCGGCTGACGTAGGGCACCACGCGGAAGTCGGCCCGCAGATGGTCCGGCGTCACCGTGCACCGGACGTAGCCGCGGTGGTTGTCGAAGAACTTCAGGTGAGGGTTCTCCGCGAGGATGGTGTCGGTGTCCATATGCGTGTCGGAGCCGTTGCCGCCGCTGCTGATCGACGTGCCCACCAGTTCCGCGCCGACGGTCGCGGAGTCCGGGTCGTCGAAATCGGACTTCAGCTCGGCCGCCCAGTTGGAGTGGACGTCCCCGGTGAGCACGACCGGGCGGATGTGCCGCTCCGCGAGGGTGTTCAGCAGCCGGTTCCGGTTGGCCGGGTAGCCGTCCCAGGAGTCGAGCTGGATCTCGTCCCCGGGGGGAAAGAAGCGCGGGGAGAAGAAGACCTGCTGGGCGATGATCTGCCAGCGCGCCCTCGACCGGGTGAGCCCATCGGCCAGCCAGCGTTCCTGGGCGTCACCGAGGATGGAACGGCGCGGGTCCAGGCGTTCGGGCCCCGCCACCGTGGCGCCGCCCGGGACCGGCGGCGCGTTGCGGTACTGCCGGGTGTCGAGCACGTGCAGGTCCATCAGGTCCCCGTAGCCCAGCCGGCGGAAGAGCCGCATCTGCGGCCCCTGCGGCACTGACGACGTACGCAGCGGCAGGTGCTCGTAGTAGGCCTGGTAGGCGGCGGCCCGCCGGTTCACGAACGCCGCCGGGTTGCCGCCGTCCAGGTAGTTGTCGGCCACGTCGTGGTCGTCCCAGGTCACGACCCACGGGGCGGCCGCGTGTGCCGCCTGCAGGTCCGGGTCGATGCGGTACACCGCGTGCCGGAGACGGTAACCGGCCAGGTCCATGGCGGGCCCCTGGCCATGGCCGCGGGCGTCCCCGCCGGTCGCCACGGGGTGGTCGGCCGCGCCGTACTCGTAGATGTAGTCGCCCAGATGCAGGATGACGTCGAGGTCCTCGGCGGCCAGGTGCCGGTAGGCGGTGAAGAATCCGTGCTCGTACATCTGGCAGGAGACGAACGCGTACCGCACCTCGCGGACGTTCTGCTCCGGGGCGGTCCGGGTGCGGCCCGTCGCGCTGATCTCACTGCCCGCCCGGAACCGGTAGAAGTAGTCGCGGCCGGGCCGCAGCCCGCCGACCTCCACGTGCACCGTGTGGGCGAGTTCGGGGCGGGCGATCGTGTCGCCCCGCTGGACGACGTCACGGAACTGCTCGTCCCTGGCGATCTCCCAGCGCACCGGTACGGCCTCCGGTGCCATGCCCCCCGGGGTCGCCGGGTCCGGATACAGCGGCATGGGGGCCAGCCTGGTCCACAGCACGACCCCGTCCGGCGTCGGGTCGCCGGAGGCGACCCCCAGCTGGAAGGGATGGCCGGGAAAGCGCGTCCGGCGCGCCGGACGGGACAGGTACGGTCCCGTACCCATGATCAGCCCGCTACTGGAGAGAAACGTCCTGCGATCCACAGGAGAAGACATTGGCGTCCCCGGCCGCCGCCGCGGCGCTGGACACGGCGGGCGGTACCGGGCTTTGATCTTCCTTGACCGGATGGCGACCGGAGGCGTCGGAGCGAGCGCTGGATGTGCTGGATCCGCATGTTCGCAGGGGTCTGCGATGGCCCGGTAGGTTACGCTCCGGCTAGTGACCCCTCGGTCAGAAGGCGGTTTCACGAGAGTTGGGAGATGGGTCGGCATGCCGGACAACACGTGGATGCACGACCGCTCCGAGGAGACGGCACCGGCGGTGGGCATCGACATCTCCACCCCGAGCTTCGCCCGCGTATACGACTACTTCCTCGGCGGCAAGGACAACTTCGCCGTCGACCGCGAAGTGGCCGACCTGGTGATGCAACTCGTGCCCGAGGCGCCCGTGGTCGCGCGCGGCAACCGTACGGCCATCGAGCGCGCCGTGCGCTACCTGGCCGGCGAGCTCGGCATCCGGCAGTTCATCGACCTCGGCTCGGGCCTGCCGACCTCCAGCAACGTCCACCAGTTCGCCAAGGATTCGATCGACGGCGCCCGGGTCATCTACGTCGACAACGACCCGATCGTGCTGGCGCACGGCCGGGCGCTGCTCGCCGAGGACGGGGTCGCCGCGGTGATCCAGGCCGACCTCTACGAGCCGGAGAAGATCTTCTCCGAGCCGGTGCTCACGGAGCTGATCGACCTCTCCGAGCCCGTCGGCGTCATCCTGGCCGCGATCATCCACCATGTGCCCGACGAGCGGAACCCCCAGGCCGTGGTCCAGGGGCTGCACGAGTTCGTGGCGCCCGGCAGCCACTTCATGCTCACCCATCTGCACGACTCCGGCGACGACCCGCGGGTGGAGGAGGCCAAGAAGATCCTCCAGCAGGGCCTCGGCGGTTCGTACTTCCGCGGCGCCGCCGAGATCGAGGGCTTCATGGCCGGACTGACGGTGCTGGAGCCCGGCGTGGCACCTGTGACGGCCTGGCGCCCCAGTGGCCCCGCGGGGCCACTGGAGCACCCGCTGCACACCCAGATGGCCGCGGTGATGGGCCGCAGGGACTGATCAGGTCAGCCGGGAGGCCCCGGTGTAGACGTTCATCGACGTGCCCCGCAGGAATCCCACCAGCGTCAGCCCGGACTCGGCGGCCAGGTCCACAGCGAGCGACGATGGGGCCGAGACCGCGCACAGCGCGGGGATCCCGGCGATCACCGCCTTCTGGACCAGTTCGAACGAGGCCCGCCCGCTGACCATGAGCACCTTCCCGGTCAGCGGCAGCAGGCCCTCGCGCAGCGCCCAGCCCACGATCTTGTCGACGGCGTTGTGCCGGCCGACGTCCTCACGTACCGCGAGCAGTGCGCCCTGGTCGTCGAACAGGCCCGCCGCATGCAGCCCGCCGGTCCGGTCGAACACCCGCTGGGCCTTGCGCAACGTGTCCGGCAGCCCTGTCAGTACCCCGGGATCGAGCCGTACACTGTCCGCCTCGAGATCGTAGGGGGCGCGGTGCCTGAGTGCGTCGATGCTGGTCTTGCCGCAGACCCCGCAGGCGCTGGTGGTGTAGAAGGCGCGTTCCACCGAGGCGTCCGGCGCCGGGACCCCGTCGGCCAGGGCCACGTCCACGACGTTGTAGGTGGGCTCCCCGGATTCCCCGGTGTCCGCGCAGACCCGCATCGCGGTGAGGTCGGCGGCGGCGCCGATGACGCCCTCCGCGGTGAGGAAGCCCGCCACCAGATCGAAGTCGTCGCCGGGAGTGCGCATGGTCACCGTCAGCGGACGCCCGGAGACCCGGATCTCCAGCGGCTCCTCCGCCGCCAGCGTGTCCGGCCGCTCGTTCCGCCGTTCCGTCCCGTCAATGCGCAGCACCCGCCGCCGTACAGTCACCCTGCCCATGGCCCGAGCTTATGCGGCGCGGGCCGGGATGGGGCACGGGTACTGCCGCCTTCCGGCGGCCGTGGCCACCGCGGAGCTGCTGGATCAGTACGGGTCGTACCCGCCGGCGATGGCGGCCGGTGAACTCTTCAGGTAGTCCAGGGCCTTCTGGGTCGAGAGCACCTTCGACGGGTGATGGCCGGGTTTGAGGTAGACCGGAGCCTCGCCCAGCAGCATCCGGAAGACCCCCGGCACATGGCCCCTCCGGACCGACCTGCGGTACTCGCGCAGGAACCGGAGTTTGGTCATCTTGCCCTTGACCGTGCGGTCCTGGCCGACCAGGTAGTACCCGCCGCCGAGCAGTGCCCAGTAGAGGAAGAACAGCGAGACGCCCCAGGCCGCGATGCGCGTCGGGTACTTGCCGCCGAGGTGCTGGTACACGTCGAAGACGACCGACCGGTGCTCGACCTCCTCGGCACCGTGCCAGCGCAGAAGGTCCAGCATCGTCGGATCGACGCCGGCCGCGTCGAGATCCTTCGCCTCCATGATCCACTGGCCCATGACCGCGGTGTAGTGCTCGATGGAGGCGACCGCGGCCAACTCGAACATCAGCACGCGCCGGGCCCTGCGGGGCGACATCTTCGCGCGTTGGCCGGGGCGCTCGTCGTTGCCGTTGTTCATCTGGTCGGTGATCTTGCGGGTGTCGATCCCGTTCTTCTCCAGCAGGTTGTCCAGCACTCCCTGATGGGAGCGGGCGTGCACCATCTCCTGGCCGATGAAACCCTTGATCTCCTCCTTCAGCTTCGCGTCGGTGATCTCCGGCAGGGCGTCCTTGACGCACTGGATGAACCACCGCTCGCCCGCTGGCAGCACGATGTGGAAAGAGTTGATCAGGTGAGTGCCGACCGGGTCACCGGGGATCCAGTGCAGCGGGGTCTTCTCCCAGTCGAACGAAACCCGGCGCGCTTTGATCGGCGGATGACGTTCGTCGATGTCGAGCAACTGCCCGTCCTGTATGTGCCCCTTGTCCATCGATCTCCTCAGATCTATGTCGCCGCATGTGCCGCATGTGCCGCAGGGGCCGACTGAGGTCAGCCGTGTCCCAGCAGGCACTATGGCGTGCCAAGGTCACCCAAAATAGAGTATTTCTCAACAACTTCTGGTCTCGATTGGTCGTCCGCTCACAACTCGCACACGTCCTGGCCCCGCCTCCCGGCGGAGGTCCCGATGTCCCGGCACGCTGTCCTGTTGTGGCCGGGACGAGCGCCACTGGTGCCTGGGACGGGCACGAGCCAATCATCGGGGCATCAGACAGGCAACGACCCCACCCCCGAGGAGACCGCCCTGGGTCCAGGTGAAGGGTCCGGCCGCGTGCTCCTAGGGGAGACGATATGTTGAAGATCATTTTGGTGCCCGCCGCGCTCACACTGGCGCTGGCCACCGGCTGCAGTTTCAGCGTCGGCGACAAGACCGTCGACAAGAGCAAGGTCGAGCAGGCGATCAGCGACAAGCTGGGCCCGCAGCTCGGCGGCGCACCGAAGTCCGTCAGCTGCCCCGGAAACCTGAAGGGGAAGGCGGGCACCACCATGCAGTGCACGATGGTGACCGCCGACGGAGCCTCCCGCAAGGTCGAGGTGACCGTGACCTCGATCAGCGGCAGCACGGTCAACTTCGGGCTGAAGACGGTCTGACCGTGGACCGGGACCATCTTTGAGCTGATCTGGCGCGAGGACTGATCGGCAAGCGCAGTCAGACGCCCCGGGAATCGGTGAGCAATGATCAGAGCCTGTGGATGGCCCTCGGCGGGGTACGTCAAGTCGCGTGACACGCTGAGCCACACGTGTTGACTATTTCTCGCCAATGAGTCATGAGTGACGGCACGGGATCACTCACCGGGCCGACCAGTCCCGCAGCCTAGATCCGTTTGATTGTCGCGAACCAGGCCGGTGCGCCGTCGTCGTGGTATCTCGTCTGAATCCGGTCCGCTTCGATGGCGGCGACATTCCATCCATCGCTGGGGTTGAACGCCGCTCTCAGCTCTTCCTGACTGATGGGGTGCGGGCCAGTATCGGGACCATCGTCACTGAAGCACAACACATACAGGGTTCCATCGTGCTCGGTCACCGACGCTAGACTCGCCACGTATCCTGGTCGCTCGTCGCCGTCGAGGGTGTGGAACAGTCCGCAGTCCAGCACCGTCTCAAACCTGCGCCCCAAACGCTCCAGGTGGAACGCGTCAGCCGCAGCGAACTCAACCTCGATCCCACGGTCGTCGGCCTTCTCCCGGGCGATCGCCAGTGCCGTCTCAGCCACGTCAACGCCCAGAACCGACAATCCCAGCGAGGCGACGTGAAGAGCGTTCTCGCCGGTCCCGCAGCCCGCATCGAGCACCGCTCCGGCGAATCCGCCTTCGGATGCCAAACGCGCCATTGCTGGCTGCGGCTGGCCAATATCCCAAGGCGCAGGCCCGTCGTGGTACGACGCATCCCAGGGCAGTCCCGTCAGCCGTTCGTGACTGGTTGGGTGCCGACCACTGAACGGATCGTCAGCGAGGGTTCCTGATCGCTCCGACAACTTCGTCCCCTTCCCGAACTGATCTCGCGACCTCATCGTGGCACGCACGCCTCCACAGGTCTTGACTATTCCTCGAATCGGTGCCCGGAGCATCTCCTGATGTGATCCCAGGACGTAGCCGAGCCGGTAGGCGCTCACCGCTCCGAGGAGAGGACGCTCCGCTCGGCAGCCGGCGCGGTGACCCCGGGAGCCACCGGCCTCCGGGGTCAGCCGATGCGGCGCCGCCGTGGATCTCCCACCGCGTCCAGCACGAGGTGCCAGGGATAGCTGTCGATCTTCTCCACACCGGTGCCGGGCTGGTGCGGCTCGAACTCCCCCCGGCCGACGAGCACGCGCACGCCCATCAGCTGCAGCTCGGCGATGCTGCGGGCCAGGACGGGGTTGGCGGCCAGGGCCGCGTTGAGGAACGGCAGCACGGCGGTGGGCACGCCCAGCGGGACCAGCTCGGCGAGCAGCCCCAGCGCGTAGTTGTCCGAGGTGCCGTGCGCCCACTTGTTGATGGTGTTGTAGGTGGCCGGGGCGACGATGATCGCGTCCGCGCGCGGGAAGGTGCCGGGCTCGCCGAGCTGGCGATGACGGCTGCGCGCGGGATGGCCGCTGAGCTCCTCCACCGCCAGCACGTCCAGGAAGTCCACCGCCGCCGGGGTCGGGATCACCCAGACGTCCCAGCCGCGTTCCTGCGCCGGCTGGATGAGCCGGTGGACATGCCTCGCCGGACCTGCGGCACACACGATGGCGTAGAGGACGGGGCGGCGCTCGGGCTGGATCACACCGGTAAGTCCAGCGTCAGAGCGGCGCTTCGGCAAGGGGACCGGCACCGGGGACAGATCATTGTGGCCGACTGGCCCGGTGCCGGTCTCATCAACCGCTCTGCAGTGCCGGCTCCCGGGGCTCGGCGGGCGTGGGCTCGTCGGGCGCGTCCACGGACAGGTGCGGAAGGCTGCGGTCCAGCCACCGGGGGAGCCACCAGTTGGCGCGGCCGAACAGGTGCATCACGGCCGGCACCAGGATGGTCCGCAGGATGAAGGCGTCCAGGGCGACCGCGGCGGCGAGGCCGATGCCGAATTCGGCGATGACACGCTGGCCGCCGAAGGCGAAGGCGACGAACACCGCGATCATGATGGTGGCGGCCGCGGTGATGACCCGGCCGGTCTGGGCCTGGCCGACTCTGATCGCCCGGCTGTTGTCCCCGGTGTGGATCCATTCCTCGTGCATCCGGCTGACCAGGAACACCTGGTAGTCCATGGACAGGCCGAACAGGATGGACAGCATGATCACCGGCAGAAACGCCTCGATCGGCCCGGAGGCGCCCATGCCCAGCGGGTCGGATCCCCACCCGAACTGGAAGAAGGCGACGACGACGCCGAAGGAGGCCCCCGCGGCGAGCAGGTTCATCACCGCCGCGGTGAGCGGCACCAGCAGGCTGCGGAAGGCGATGAGCAGCAGCACGAAGCCCAAGGCGACGATCACGGCGATGAACAGCGGCAGCTTCCCGGTGAGCACCCCGGCGAAGTCGTTGAAGATGGCCGTGGGCCCGCCGACGTAGACCTTCAGGGTGGTGCCCTGTTCCGCCGCGGGAACGAGATCGTGGCGCAGGTGTCCGATCAGGTCGGAGGTCGCCTTGGACTGCGGTGAGGAGGCCGGGATGACCTGCACGATGCCGACCGTGGCGCCCGGCCTCATCGGCAGGGCTGCCACGCCGGCCACGCCCTTGGTCCGGCCGACCTGTGCGACCAGCCGGCTCAGCGCCTGCTGGTCGGCGGCGGCGGGCGTCCGGGCGACCAGCTGGAGCGGGCCGTTGAAACCGGGCCCGAACCCGTCGGCGAGCAGGTCGTAGGCCTGGCGGGTGGTGGTGGAGGTGGGGTTATTGCCGGCGTCGGACGAGCCCAGGCGCAGCGATGCCACCGGGACGGCCAGTACCGCGATGAGCACCAGCGCCACCGCGGACAGCAGCTTCGGACGGCGCTCGACCACCCGGGCCCAGCGCTCCCACAGGCCGCCCCCGCTGGTGTCGCCGCCGCCACCGGCGAGCCGGCGGCGCTCCCGGCGGCTGAGCGTGCGCAGGCCGAGGAAGCCGAGCATGGCCGGCAGCAGGGTGATCGCCCCGAGCACGGTGCACAGCACGGTGACGGAGGAGGCGATGGCCATGCCGTTGAGGAAGCTCATGCCGAGCACGAACAGGCCGAGCAGCGCGATCACCACGGTGGCGCCGGCGAACAGCACCGCGCGGCCGGAGGTGTCGATCGCCTTGATGACCGATGCCTCGACTGTCAGGCCCGCCTTCAGGCCGGTGCGGTGCCGGGTGACGATGAACAGGGCGTAGTCGATGCCGACGCCCAGGCCGATGAGGGCGCCCAGGATGGGGCCGATCTGGCCGATGGTGAACACGTGGGTGAGCAGGCCGACCGCCATGAGGCCGGAGCCCAGTCCGGCGACCGCCGTCAGGATCGGCAGCAGCATGGCGAAGAAGGAGCCGAAGGCCACGAGCAGCACGATCGCGGCTGCGGCGATGCCGATGAACTCGCTGCTGGACGGGGGAGTGCGCTCCAGCCTGCTGATCGTGTTGCCGCCCAGCTCCACCCGCAGGCCGCCGGTCCGGGCCTTCTCGGCGGTGTCGATGACGCGTTGCACGTCGGCCTTGGGCAGTTTGGGATCCTGCTGGGCGAAGGCGATCTGGGCGTAGGCGGTGCGGCCGTCGGTGCTGACCTGCCGGGCGCCCTGTGGCCGGTACGGGCTGGTCACCGAGGTCACCGACGGCAATTTCGCGAGCTCGTCCAGGGTCGCGGTCATCCGCTGCCGGACGGCCGGGTCCTTGACGGTGCCGCCCGCACCGACCTGCCAGACCACGGTGGCGCTGGCGCCGGACTGGGCCGGCAGGGACTTCTGCAGCAGGTCCAGGGCCCTGGTGGACTCGGTGCCGGGCAGCGAGAAGCTGTCGTTGTAGGAAGAGCCGATCGCGGTCGAGGTGACGCCCAGCCCGGCGAGGACGCCCAGCCACAGCAGGACCACGATGAGTCGATGCCGGTAACACCAGCGTGCGAGCGCGGACACGAGGAAACCTCCAGGGGAAATGGTTCGCGGTAGCCGGGTGGGGCGCCCCGGCAGCGGGTTCGGGCCACGGTGTGACCGGCCCGGATCGGCAGGGCCCAGTGGACCGCCGATCCTTGTCTCCAGGATGGTGCCCGCAGCGGGCGCCGGAGTCGGCCGCAGGGAGGGTCTTGGCACTACCGCGTACGCAGTAGCCGCCCGGCGCGGCTACTGCGCGGAAGGGCCGCCCGGGGTCACCAGCCCCGTCTCGTAGGCGATCATCACCAGCTGGGCGCGGTCGTGCGCGCTCAGCTTGACCATCGCCCGGTTCACATGGGTCTTGGCCGTGAACGGGCTGATCCGGAGCCGGTCGGCGATCTCGTCGTTGGTCAGCCCCGCCGCCACCATGATCATGATTTCGCGTTCCCGGTCGGTGAGCCCTGACAGCCGCTCCCGCGCGTGGTCCGATGCCTCGGTCGGCCCGCTCAGGAAGCGGGCGATGAGGCCACGGGTGGCGGCGGGGGAGAGCAGTGCGTCGCCCCTGGCCACAACCCGGATCGCCTCCTGGAGGTCCTCGGCATCCACCCCTTTGCCGAGGAACCCGCTGGCCCCCGCCCGGAGCGCCGCGAACACGTACTCGTCGATCTCGAAGGTCGTCAGCACCAGCACCCTGACCCCCGCCATGCCGCCGTCCGTGGTGATCTCCCTGGTGGCGGCGAGCCCGTCCATGTCCGGCATCCGGATGTCCATGAGCACGACGTCGGCCCGGGCGGACCGGGCGAGGTCGACCGCCTCCCGGCCGTTCGCGGCCTCACCCACCACCTCCAAGTCGGGGGCGGAGTTCACCAGTACCTTGAACCCGGCCCGCACCAGGCCCTGGTCGTCGGCGAGCACGATGCGGATCGTCATGCGCACGGCCCCCGGCCGCCGCGGGCGCGGCGGGGCAGCGGCAGCAGGGTCTGGATCCGGAAGCCGCCGCCGGGGCAGGGTCCCGCTGAGAAGGTCCCGCCGACGGCCAGGGCGCGTTCGCGCATGCCGAGCAGGCCGTGTCCGGTGCCTTCGGCGGCCCCGTCGCCGCCGATGCCGTCGTCGCTCACCTCGACGGACAGCCCGCCCGGCTGGTAGCCGAGGCGGAGCACGGCCGAGCCGCCCCCCGAGTGCTTGCTCACATTGGTCAGCGCCTCCTGAACCACCCGGTAGGCGGTGAGGTCCACGGTGGCCGGCAGCTCACGGGGCTCCCCGTCGACGTGCTGCACCACCAGCAGGCCGCTCGCCTCGAAAGACGCGATCAGCTGCGGCAGCCGGTCCAGGCCGGGAGCCGGCTCGGTGGCCAGTTCCTCGACGGCGTTCGGCTGGCGCAGCAGGCCCACGGTGGTGCGCAGCTCATCCAGCGCCGCCCGGCCTGCTCCCCTGATATGGCCGAGGGCCTTTCTGGCCTGGTCCGGCTCGGTCTCCAGAACGTGTGCCGCGACGCCCGCCTGCACGTTGATCAGGGCGATGTGGTGGGCGAGGACGTCGTGCAGGTCCCGGGCGATCCGCAGGCGTTCCTCCATGACGCGGCGCCTCGCCTCCTCCTCCCGGGTCTCCTCCGCCCGCAGCGCACGCTCCTTGATGGCTCTGATGTAAGCGGTACGGCTCCGTACGGCGTCTCCCAGCGCGGCGGCGAGCGCGGTCTGGGCCGCCAGCCCCAGGACCTCGGGGCTGGACCAGGACTTGGCGCCATACAGGATGCCCGCCGCGGACAGCACCAGCGCGACGACGGCCGCGAATCGCAGGGTGACACGGCGGGAACTGTTCAGTGCCACGGTGTAGACGGCGAGCATCGTCGCCAGCATCAGCGGGCTGCGGAGCCCGCCGAGGACGATGTACGCGGCCATCCCGGCCGTGGCGACCACCAGCACAGTGCGCGGCCACCACCGGCGGAACACCAGGCTGCCGCAGACCACCGCGCCCAGCAGCACATTCATGATCAGCGGCCGCTGCCCCGCCTCGGGATGGATCAGTGGCCCGAACACGGCCATCAGATAGACGGCGGCGGCGATCAGCGCGTCCAGCAGCACGGAATGGGAGAGGGCGGCCCACCGCGCCCCGGTCAGGCGACTCACGCCCTTACGGTAGCCGCCGGGCGGGCAGGCGCCCTCGTTCGCAGGTACGGGGACCCCTACTGCGATCGCAGTACGCCTGCCGGAGGGCAGATCAGCGCGGTCCCAGGGCCAGGGTGACCAGCGCCACGATGTGCGTGAGAACGACGAAGGTGAGCACGAAGGCGAAGACCAGCGCGGCCGGGCGGTGCTCGACGTACTTCCCGGACTTCAGCGGGGCCCGCTCGCGCTGGTGCGCCGCTATGCGTTCTTCCAGCGGTGGCCGGTTGAACATCAGTGCTGCTGCTCGGCGAGGACCACGTCGCTCATGATGTCCACCACGAGGGCCAGCACGCCGCCGAGGGCAACGATCCCCGCGCCGACCCAGAACAGGAGCCAGTTCGGGCCCAGCGGAAGCGAAAGGCCGGCGACGGCGAACCCGACGAAGATCACGGCGACCGCGACCCACGATGACGGCCGTCCCACGTGGCCACTGCTCGACATTCGTTCAACCTCCGGTGAAGACTCAGTATGGCTTCTATTGTATTGACACCCGGGTGAGCTCGGCTCAGGGCCCCATGCGCGGACGAATTCCCTGCCGGGGCCGGACTGGACGCTCAGCGGCTGCGGGCGACCAGGACCGGGCAGGCGGCACGATGCAGCACGGCGTGCGTGACCGAGCCCAGCGGGATGGCCAGGGGTCCATCATGGTCGCGCCCCCCCACCACGAGCAACTCGGCCTGCGACGATGCCCGCACCAGCGCGTGCTTGGCCCGGTCGCTGACGACCTCGGTCACCACCGGGACCTCCGGGTACTTCTCCCGCCATCCGGTGAGCGCCTCGGCGAGGTGGCGCCGCGCCGCCCGCTCGATCTCCTCGACATTGGAGACCAGCGGCACCATGGCCTCCGGGGTGAACGCGGGCAACCGCCACGCGTAGACCGCACGCAGCCCGATGCCGCGCAGCGCCGCCTCCTCGAACGCCGCCTGGAGCGGGGCCGCGGCGGGCTGGTCGCCCACGCCGACGACGATCTCCCGAGCCTCGCCGGGCGGGTGGGTCCGGCCGCCCGTCACGACGACCGAGCACGGTGAGTGCGCCGCGACCTGCACGGCGACCGACCCGAGGAGCAGCCCCAAGAAGCCGCCGTGGCCACGGGTCCCCACGACCACGAGATCGGCGTGCTCGGCCCGCTCGACGAGGGCGGCCGCGGGGCTCTCCAGGACGAGTTCGCTCGTCACCTCGACACCGGGCGCCATCTCGGCCGCGCGCCGCTCGGCATCGGCGAGGAGCCGTTGCGCGCTCTCCCAGGCGTCGGTACGGCGTGGATCCAGCGGGACGCCCAGCAGAGGCCACGGGAGCGCGTGCAGCAGGCGCACCTGGGTGTGGCGGAGTACGGCCTCTACGACGGCCCAGTCCAGGGCGCATCTGCTCTGCGCGGAGCCATCGATCCCGACCAGGATCGCACGCTTCATGGCTGACCTCCGGGTATCGGCCCGCTGGCACTCTTCTCGCCTTCCATCCTCATCCGGCCGTTCGCCGCAGCGCATGGGCGTTCGTCCCCGGATCCCAGGACCAATGTCGCCCAGCCACCCAGGATCACCGCTGGTCCTGGGCCTGTCGTCCCCTGCGGGAATGGACTTTCGGCCCTGCCCGGGAGGCGGGCGTCATGGTGGGCTGGGGAGGTCCGGAGCCGAGGGGGCCGACATGAACCTCGATAGGGCGGGCACCGGCGGCGTGGACGTCACCGGGGCGGCCGGGGAGGTCGCGCGGTACGCGATCGAGGCGGCGGTGTGGGCCCCGTCGATCCACGACACTCAGCCGTGGTGGTTCGATACGTGCTCTTCGGGGTCGTACGCGGACATGGTGGTGCGGCTGCACGCCGACGCGGAGCGGCGGTCGCGGGCGGCCGATCCCGAGGGCCGCGAGACCCTCATCAGCTGCGGCGCGGCGCTGTGCACTCTGCGGCTCGCGGTGCTCCGGTGCGGCCGCGATCCCCAGGTACGGGTGTTGCCGGATCCCGGCAGGCCCGGTCTGCTGGCGGAGGTGCGGCTGGGCGGCCCGGCGCTGGTGACCGCGGAGGTGCGGGAGCTGTACGGGCAGATCCGCTGCCGGCGTAGCCATCGGGGCCCGTTCCTGGGAGGGCGGCCGGGTGCCTCGGTCTTGTCGCGATTGCTGGCGGAGGCGCGGCGGGAGGGCGCGGCCCTGCAACTCGCCTCCGAGGGCGTACGGCTGGTGCTGGCGGCGCTGACCAAGGCGGACGAACAGGCGGACGAACAGGCGGACGAACAGGCGGGCGAACAGGGGCGGCGGCTCGATCCGGGGTCCGTAGGCGAGCCGGCCAGGCGAGCCGGCCCGGCGAGCCGTCGCGGCATGGCGGTGCGGCCGGCCGGCGTCGAGGTGCGTACGGAACCGTCTTTTCCAGGGCGGGACCTCCCTTGGGCTGATGGCGGGAACCCGGCCGGCGGGATGGGCGTGGTCGCGGTGCTGACCACCGACGGTGACCAGCGCCGGGACTGGCTGACGGCTGGTCAGGCTCTCCAGCGGGTGCTGCTGCGTGCCGGCGCGGCGGGGATGGCCGCGGCCTTCCATACCGAGGCGTTGCAGGTGCCCGAGTTGCGGCAGTTCATCGGTTGCCGGCTCTTCGATGGCGCCCATCCGCAGATCGTGGTGCGCCTGGGCGCCGCCCGTACCGGGCTCGGCCCATGATGGACGGCGTGCGTGCCTGCTGGGCGGGATGGTAGCGGCGGATGTAACGCCATGAGCTTTTTTAGCCGAGCAACAGCTCGCGGGAGTCGGTCAAGGTGTCGGGCGGCTCTACCGCAGGCTCTGGAGAAGCGCCATGAGCCGGACGGTAGCGGCAGGTGAACCCACAGGACCACTCGATATAACCGCCGAAGCGACTAAAGCCTGTGGGTGGAACTGGCCTTAGGCCAGCCGGCAATCAGCTCAGCTGACAGGTCGCCGCGCGTAGCGACTTCCTGCTTCCCGGGCGCGGTGGGGGACGGCTGGTGATGCCTCACCGCGATCGGGGCGCCTCGCTTCCCGGACAACACGGTCGGACACGGCTGTAGCCGAGGACCCCCGCCCTGGCCATGGCGCTGTCACGGAAGTATTGACAAAAGAACATTTTACGTACAGGCTGATTTTTGCAATGAGAGACGTCCTGTACCTGGAACAGATCGAGCAGGCCGAGACCCTGCTCAAGCCGCAACGCATCGAGGTGCTGCGGCAACTGGCTGAGCCCCGCACCTGCACCGAGGTCGGGGCACGGCTCGACCAGACCCCGCAGCGGGTCTATTACCACATCAAACGCCTGGTGGAGGCAGGGCTGGCGGAGCAGGTGTCCGAGCGCAAGGTGCGCGGGATCCACGAGGGCATCTACCAGGCCAGCGCCCGCTCGTACTGGCTCTCGCCCCGCCTGGTCGGCCGGATCGGGCTGCGCAAGGCCCAGGACGAGCTGAGCCTGGGCTATCTGCTGGATCTCATGGAAGAGGTCCAGGCCGACATAGCCGGGCTCGACCGGACCGCGCCGGAACTCCCCTCGGTCGGGTTGTCCGGCGAGATCCGCGTACCCCCGGAACACCGCCAGGAGTTCCTGGACGATCTGCAGACCCTGCTGCAGGGCCTGTTCACCCGCTACGGCGGCGCCGAAGGGGACGCCTTCAAACTCGCCGTGGCCTGCTACCCCAAGGGACTCAAGGGAGAAGACCATGACTGAACCGATGACCCGCAGTGCCCGCGTGACCGTGCCGATCAAGGACGTCCATCACGCCCTGACCGACCCTGAGGCGCTGCGTACCTGGCTGGCCGAACACGCCGAGGTCGACCTGCCGCACCGCTTCGAGTTCTGGGGCCGCTACACCCCCGAGGGCGAGGCGCCCCACCAGCGCCTGCTGCACGTCGACGACCAGACGTTGCGCTTCTCCTGGCTGCTCGACGGTGAGGACACGACCGTCGAGATCCGCCTGGAGCAGGAGAGCGACGACTCGACCATCATCACGCTGTCCCAGACCCACTTCGACTTCCAGGAGGCCATCAGCGGCACCAGCATCCGGGGCGTACTGATGACCTTCTGGGCGCTGGCCATCGCGAACCTGGTCGACCACCTGGAAGGCCGCGCGCTCACCCCCAGATGCGACTTCACCTCCTCCGAGCTGCGCGGGCAGGTACTCATCGACGCCCCGTCCGGAGAGGTGTACGACTCGCTGATCGACTCCGACAAGGCCAGCCGGTGGTTCGGCATGCCGATCGAGATCGAGCCCCACGTCGGCGGGCGTTTCGCCATGGGCGGCCTGGACGCCAACCCCGACCCGGCGAAGATCCTGGACCTGGAACCCGGCCGGAGCTTGTCCATCGACTGGGGAGGTCCCGGTGTCACCACCTGGGAGCTGGAGGGTTCTGGCGGCAAGACACGGCTCACGCTGGTGCAGAGCGGGTTCGACACGCGGCGGCCGCCCTACGCCGCATGGAGCGGCATGCTCGCCGGCATCGCCGAACTGCGCCGTTTCCACGAACTGCCCGATTGGCGCACGATCTGGGTCAGCTTCGACCTCCCCGACACGAGCGCCCTCAGCGGCTGACCGCACCCGCAACCCCGCAAAGCAGCCGACCGAAATGAGGAGATTTGCATGGGAAAGCGATCGTCTCGACGCAGATGACGGTCGACGGGGTCATGGACTCCTCGGACAAGGGGTTCATCCGGGAGGGCGAGCATGAGGAGCACAGCCTTGACCAGCTGCTCGCCGCGAACGCTCTACTGCTCGGGCGCGTGAGCTAGCCGCGCGGCCAGTAAGCGCACGGCCGGTAAGCCGCACGGCCGGTAAGACCCAGGGCAGACTGGCGGTTCGGGACGGGCGGCCGGGCGACCCCGGCGGGCCGGTCGTCACACGTGGATGCCGATCTCCCGGGCCAGCCGGGCGAGGGGCACACTGGGCGCGGTGCCACGTGGTTGGCTGCGTACCAGTTCCGTGATGAGCGTCTGGGTGAGGGGCCGGCCGCGGACCTCCTCCTGGGCCAGTGAGTCGGCATAGAGCACCAGCGTGACGGCCTCATCGCGTCTGCCCCACTGGCCGAAGCCACGGGCCACGTCGAGGAGGTGGTTGGCCCGGCGCTCACGCGGCAGGCAGGAGAGCTGCTCGTCGCTGAGCCGCTCGGCGTGCTCGACGACCCGGCCGCCCTCTTGCAGTTCCGCCAGGGCCGAGACCCGGTGCACGCCGACGTTGGTCGGGCCGAAGGCGCTCCAGTGCTCGTTGCGGTCGCCGCCCAGCAGCCGGGCCGCGGTGGCCGCTTCGGCGTTGAGGTCACGCGACAGCCCCGCGTCTCCCAGTCGGGCGGCGGCGATGGAACCCTTGAGGAACAGCATGCCGTAGGCGGACAGGTAGGCCGGGGAGGCGCTGCCGATCCCGGGTTCGAGGCGGGCGGTGGCCGTGCGCACGAGGGCGATCGCACGCCGGTGGCCGTCGGTCTCGGAGCCCGACATCATGGCGTGCACCAGCCGGCGGGTCGTGGCCCCGATGAGCGTCAGGTCCGCGGTCCACTCGGCCACCGTGATGCCACGGTCGGCGGCGATCCAGCCCAGCTCCATCCGGCCGAACTTGAACGAGACCTCGGCCGCCAGCCAGTACGTCTGGACCAGCAACTCGGCCGCCACCCGCTGAGGGTCGCCGTCGAGTGCCCGGTACGCCTGCTGCAGGCTCACCAGGACGTCGGGCAGCAGGCGTGTGACGATCTGGTAGTTCGAGGCCTGGAACGACAGCCAGCCATAGTCCACGTCCCGGCGCAGGCGCACGAGGTCCCGCTCGCCGTTGCCCGGATCACCGCAGAGCCCGTCGTAGCGCTGGAGCGCGGCGCGTAGCTCGGAGATCTCCACCTCGTCCGCGCAGAGTTCGGACCGGCGTGCCTCGTCCAGCTCGATCAGGCTGTGCAGCGGCACGCCCAGGACGCTCGCGATCTGGTCGAGGACCGAGAGCCGGTCGAGCTGGCGGTCCCCGCTCTTGACCTTGTCGACCCAGCTCACGGACCTGCCCATGCGGTCGGCGAAGATCCGGCGGGTCAGTCCTCGCCGCCGCATCCAGTACTCCACCCGTGCGGCGATCTCACGGCGTCGGGAGGCTGCGTCGGGGGCGTCGACCGTACGATCACATCCCGGATCACGGGGCGGCAGGGCTAGACAAACTGTACTGCTCCTGCCGCTTCCCGGCCCTAACGTTGCCTCTGGTTGTTGACCTCAGAGCGAACGCTCCAACGTGACCTCCCTGTCGACCTGGAGGGCGCTCGCCCGACCGGAGACCCCGATCTGGCGAGACGGCTCCGCAGGGAGGGCCGCCCGCCGGCCGGGCCCATCGACAGGAGAGGTACGGTGCGCGAGGGCCCTGTTCCGCGCCCGCTTCCGCCCGTACGGCGAGAAGAGCGGGTCGAGGTGCCGGGCCTGACTCCTTTCGGGGAGCCGATCATGACGCAGGAGTGGTCCTCGTCGACCGTGCTGGAGCTGGGAGCCCTGCCCACCGCCACCCCGTGTGCACGGCTGCACGCCAAGGTCATGCTGATGGAGTGGGGCCTGGGCGCGCTGATCGAGTCGGCGGAACTGCTGGTCTCCGAACTGATGACGAACGCCGTGAACGCCGCCGCCCTGGTGCTCGGGCCGGTCCGTCCACCCGTCCGCCTGCGCCTGTCCACCGACCGCGTGCAGGTGCTGATCGAGGTATGGGATCCGAGTGACCGGCCGCCGGCACCCACCGAGGTAGAGCCGACCGCCGAAAGCGGCCGGGGGCTGTTCCTGATCGGCGCGCTGAGCGCCAGATGGGACTGGTATCTGACGCCGCGGTGGGGAGGGAAGGTCGTGTGGTGCGAGGTGGGCGGCGGGGCGGTCAACTCTGCTTGAGGATCGCGCCGAGGATCTCCGCCGTGCTGGAGGCCGGCTCGGCCTCGACGCACAGCCGGTCCATGACCTCCATGTACGAGGTCGTCTCGTCGCGTTTCTCGAGATAGATGGCGCTGGTCAGCTGCTCGAGGTAGACCACGTCCGGGAGCTCCTGGTCGGGGAACCGCAGGATCGTGAAGGGTCCGCCCGCCGCGGAGTGGCCGCCCGCGCGCAAAGGAACGATCTGCAGGGTGACGTTGGGCAGCCCCGAGATCTCGATCAGGCGCTGGAGCTGGTGACGCATCGCCGGCCGCCCGCCGAGGGGCCGCAACAGGGCGGCCTCGTCCACGACCGCCCACAGCCGGGGCGCGTCGGGCTTGGTGAGGAGATGCTGGCGCTGCATCCGCAGGTCGACCCTGCGCTCGATCTCGGTGTCGGGCGCGTTGGTGTGGCCGAGCAGGATCACCGCGCGGGCGTAGTCCTCGGTCTGGAACAGGCCCGGTACGAACTGCACCTCGTAGGTGCGGATGATCGAGGTGGCCTCCTCCAGGCCGATGTAGACCTCGAACCAGCTGGGCAGAAGATCGCTGTAGTTGTGCCACCAGCCGGGGGTGTTGGCCTGCAGGGCCAGAGCCAGCAGGGCCTCACGGTCGTCCTCGTCGCTGACGCCGTACAGCGCGAGGAGATCGGCCACATCCCGTTTCTTGAAGCCGGTCCGTCCCAGCTCGAGGCGACTGATCTTGGAACCGGACGACCGGATCGAGGCCCCGGCCTCGTCACGGCTGATGCCCGCGGCGATACGGAGCCGGCGCAGCTGGGCGCCCAGCAGCATCCGCAGCACGGTAGGTCCGCCGTGGCGTAGGTCGAGTACGGAGCCGTCGACCGGGTCCGTCGACGCCGAAGCTGCCGTCATGCGTGCTCCCAAGGAAACCGAGATCGGCCCGGCTGACCAGGCACAAAGCCCAGTGTTGCATTCCGAGTCCGCCGTTGGCCACTCACTCTGCGGGTCAGGAAGCCGCACATTTCCGGTAAGGGCGGTCGGATCGTTGGAACGGTCCGCTCGTGGCCGTGCCCGGAAAGGGGGCCTAACCTGCCAGGAAATCCACGATCGACGCGGCGAAACGGGGCTCCGGCACCGCGGTGAGATGGTCGCCGGAAACTAGGGTGAGCCGGGCACCGGGGATGGCGGCGGCGAGCACCTCGGGTCGCGCGGCGAGCGGGTCGGCGTCCCCCGCGAGCACCAGGGTGGGGGCGGTGATGCGGGCGAGGGGGATGTCCAGTGGCCGGACCGCCGAGGCGTGCGCGACCAGTGCCGCGCGGTCGGCCCCGGTCGCGTCGGCCAGCGCGCGGAACCCCGCGGCGCCGGGATCATCGATGCCTGCAGGGTCGTCCGCGGCGAGCGCGGCGATGACCGCCTCGAGTGGCAGCGCCCGCGTGTCCACGCCCCCGACCTCGACGATCCCGGCTCCGACACCGCCCACGACGAGCCGCGCGACCCGCGGGTCCCGTGACGCGGCGACCAGTGAGACGACCGCGCCCATCGAGTAACCCACCAGGTGGACCTGCTCGGCGCCGAGGGCGTCGAAGAGCAGGGCCAGATCCCTGGCCATGGTCTCCTCCCCGTACCGCCCCGGGTCGTGGGGCTTGCCGGAGGCGCCGTGGCCGCGGGCGTCCAGCCCGACGACGGTCCGGCCGGCCGCGCGCAGGGCCTCCACGACGCCGGTGAGCACCCAATTGACCTGGGCGTCGACGACGAACCCGTGGTGCAGGACCACGGGTGGGAGGGTGGAGTCGCCGGCCCACTCCCGGTAGGCGATGGCCGTGCCGTCGAAGGAGGTCAGGCGCTTCAATCGGTCAGCTCCCTTGAACTTGAACTTGAGCCTGAGCTTGAGCTTGAGCTTGAGCTTGAGCTAGAGGTCGAGGACGAGGCGGGGGCCACGCGCCCGGGAAACGCAGATCATCATGAACTCGCGGGTGTCGCGCTCGTCTCCGGTGAGAACGGAGTCCCGGTGGTCAGGAATTCCGTCCAGGACGGTGGTCTCGCAGGTGCCGCAGGTCCCTTCGCGGCACGAGGACAGCACGCCGACGCCTGCCTCCTCGACGGCCCGCAACACCGAGGCGCCCGGGGACACGGTCAGGGTCAGCCCGCTGCGGGCGAGAACGACCTCGAAAGCGTGGTCCGCCACCGCTTCGCCCGGGGACGGCCTGGGCGCGAAGCGTTCCAGGTGCAGCGCCCCGGGCGGCCACCCGGAGCAGCCGTCTTCGACGGCCGCCAGCAGCGGTTCCGGGCCGCAGCAGTACACGGCGGTGTCGTCGCGGGGTTCGGCGAGCGGCCCGGCGAGGTCGAGCAGTCCCGTCTCGTCCTCGGGTCGGACTGAGACCTGGCCGCCCAGTGCGGCGAGTTCGTCGAGGAAGGCCATCGAGCGGCGGCGGCGCCCGCCGTACAGCAGGTGCCAGTCCGCGCCCGCGGCCCGGGCCGCCGCCACCATCGACAGGATCGGGGTGATCCCGATGCCTCCGGCGATGAACAGGTAGCGGGCGGCGGAGACCAGCGGGAAGTGGTTACGGGGACCGCGGGCGAGCAGGAGGGCGCCGGTCCGCAGCCGGTCGTGCACCAGGGCGGAGCCGCCCCGGCCGCCGGGTTCCCGGAGCACCGCCACCCGCCACGTGTGCCGGTCGGCAGGGTTCCCGCACAGCGAGTACTGCCGTTCCAGTCCAGGCTCCAGCCGCAGGTCGAGGTGCGCGCCGGGTTCCCATGCGGCCAGCGGGCCGCCGGCGGGATCGCGCAGGGTCAGGCTCACCACCGCCTCGGCGATGGTGTCCTTGGCCGCCACCACCACCGTCGTCTCGGGTTCCCGGCCGGTCAAGATGACGTCTCCCGGTCGTGGGCGGGGTGGGCCAGCAGCCATCGCCACAGCTCCACGGGATCCTCGGCCGTGCGCTCGGCACCGCAGTGACATACGCCGACCAGCAGATCACTGTCCGGGGTCCAGACGACCCGGTAACGGCCGCTCATGTCCGCGCGGTCATCCGCCACAGCAACCGGCGGGCGGCAAGGGCGCCGGTGTCGATGTTGATGCTGAGTTCTTGGTATCCCTCGGGCTCTGAGGCGATCACCTTCTCCAGGACGTCGAGTGCGGTGACGTCCTGCAGCACGACGGTGCGGTTGCTGTCGGCCAGGAACCGGGAGACCTCGTCGTCGTCCAGGGCGAAGTCGCGGGCGACCATCCAGAAGTCGTGCGTGGTGGTGGCGGTCTCCGGGGTGAGCGCGTAGACGATCTCGGCGTGGCAGGCCGCGCCGTCGTCCCCGTCCGGTCCCGGTTCCACGCCCGTGGGGGCGATCCGGCTGTGCAGCAGGTACAGGCACGGCGCGTGGTATTCGATGTCCTGCCAGCGGTCGATGCGTCCCTTGATGCCCGTCGAGTTCGCGTAAAAGGACGGGCACTCGACGTCCTTCATACGGCGGCTGACGTAGACGACGCCCGCGTCCTCGTCGACCTCCGTCGTGATCGGGGTCGCGGCCACCTCGGGGGTGCCGATGTAGCCGGCGTGCAGATACGTCTCGTGCGAGAGGTCGAGCAGGTTGTCGGCGAGCAGGGCATGGCGGGCGGCGAGCGGCTCCATGCCGCGGACGCTGACCCAGCCGGGCGCGTCCAGCCACGGCGCGCGCGGGATCGACGCCGGGTCGGCGGGCGCCTCGTCACCGATCCACACCCATACCAGCGAGTCCTGCTCGACCACCGGGTAAGCGGGTACCCGGGCGGTGCGCGGGATGCGCTGCTGTCCGGGCACGGCCACGCAGGCGCCCGTGGCGTCGTAGGTGAAGCCGTGATAGCCGCAGACGATCCGGTCGCCGTCGCGGTTGCTCTCCGACAGCGGGAAGCGGCGGTGGACGCACCGGTCGGCGAGTGCGACGGCCTTCCCCTCCGCGGTCCGGTAGAAGACGATCGGCTCGTCGCAGATCGTACGGGCGAGCAGTTCCTCACCGACCTCGCCGGTGTAGGCGGCGACGTACCACTGGTCGCGGGGGAACGGAGCGGTGCTCATGGGCGATCACCTTCGTAGCTGACTGCCGTCGCCGGCCGGGCGGCCGGTGCCCCGAGGATGGCCCGGCGGCCGCGGAGCCGTCAGCGAGGTTTCCGGCCAATGGAAAGCCAACCGAAACCAGCGGGAAGCCCGGGGGGAAGCGCCCGAGAGCCGCCCGAGAGCCGCCGGAAGCCGGCCGGAAGCGGGCCGGAAGCCGGCCCGAAGGACTGTCATCCGGAGGAGGCGCGCGGCCAGGGCAGGCTCGGCGCCCCAAGGGCTCGTGAGACCCCGCGTGCCGCCGCCCGTACGACCGGCACGTACATCTGGGGGTTGCAGCCGTGCGCGGGGACGACGACCGACAGGGCCGCCACGACCGTGTCGTCGCGGTCGCGTACGGGGGCCGCGACGGACAACGCGATCAGCTCGACCTGCCCGTCGCTGATGGCCACACCGGTCCGGCGCACCTCGGCGAGGGCGCGGCGCAACTCCGCGCCGCTGGTGATCGTCTTGTCGGTGAAGCGCCGCAGCGGGCCGGCGACCGCCCGCTCCTGTACCTCGTGGGGGGCGTGGGCCAGCAGGACGAGTCCCACCCCCGTGGCGTGCGCCGGGAACCGGCCGCCCACCCGGGTGAGGACGTTGACCGCGTCCCGGCTGAAGATCCTCTCCAGGAAGACCACGTCCATTCCGTCGAGCACGGCCAGCTGTACGTTCTGGCGGGTCGCCTCGTACAGGTCGCCCATGAACGGCATGGCGCTCTCGCGCAGCCCGAGGCCGCGAGGCGCCAGCGCTGCCACCTCCCACAGCCGCAGCCCGATCCGGTACACGCCGTGCGCGTCGCGTTCCAGTGCCCCCCACCGGGTCAGTTCGCCGGCGAGGCGGTGCGCGGTGGCGACGGGTAGCCCGGTACGCCGGCTGATCTCCGACAGGTTCATCGCCACGCGCTCGGGCGAGAACGCGGCCAGGATCCCGAGCACGCGCTCGGTGACCGAGGGCCGGGCCGGCCAGCGGTCCATCGGTGTCTCCTCTCCCATGCCGCTCAGCCGGGGCCGTGCCGGAGGCGCTGTTTGAGCACCTTCCCGGCGGCGTTGCGGGGGAGGGCGCCGGTGAACTCGACGGTCTTGGGGATCTTGTATCCGGCCAGCCGGCCCTGGAGCGAGGAGAGCAGTTCCACCGCGTCCACGGCGACGTCCGGGCGGGGCACCACGATGGCCTTACCGACCTCACCCCAGGTCTCGTCGGGCACGCCGATCACGGCGCACTCGGCGACCCCGGGGTGTTCGTACAGCGCGGCCTCGACCTCGGCGGGATAGATGTTCTCCCCACCGGAGATGATCACGTCTTTGATGCGGTCGTGGATGCGGAAGAAGCCCTCATCGTCGACGAAGGCCGCGTCGCCGGAACGGAACCAGCCCTCCTCGGTGAAGGCCGCCCGGGTGGCGTCGGGCCGGTTCCAGTAGCCGGTCATCACGTTGGGGCCCTTGATCTGGATCTCGCCGGGCACGCCAGGGGGAGGGGCGGTGCCGTCCGGGCCGGCCAGCCGCACGTCGGTGAAAAAGGAGGGCTTGCCCGCCGAGCCGATCCGGTCCGCGGCGTCCGAGCCCAGGAACAGGGCGCCGGGCGCGGTCTCGGTCATGCCGTAGCCCTGCACGAAGGTCAGGCCGCGGGCCTGGTAGGCACGGATCAGCGGTTCGGGCACCGGCGCGCCGCCGCATTCAAGGATGCGGATCGAGGACAGGTCCGCTCGCGGCCACCGGGGGGATCGCAGCATCGCCTGGAACATGGCGGGGACACCGAACATCCATGTCACCCGGTGCACCTCGATGAGGTCGTAGGCGCCGTCCGGGCTGAAGGACGGCATGATGACGGCGGCCGCCCCCTTCATGAACGTCGGCAGGCACGTCATGTTGAGCGCGGCGGCGTGGAACATCGGGGCGCTGACCAGGGTGACCTCGTCCCGGGTCAGGTCCACGTCGAGCAGCACGTTCACGCAGTTCCAGGTGATGTTGCCGTGGCTCAGCTCCGCGCCCTTGGGGGTGCCGGTGGTGCCCGAGGTGTACATGATCATGCAGGGGTCCCCGAGATCCACTGGTTCGTCCAGCGGATCCGGTGATGCCCCGGCCAGCAGGTCCTCGTAGTCGTCCGCCAGCGCGATCAGCCGCCGTCCGCCCCAGGGCATCGCGGCCACGACGTCCGCCTGCTCGGGCGCGTAGACCAGCACTTCCGCGCCGGAGTCGTCGAGGATGAACCGCAGTTCGGGTCCCGTGAGCCGGAAGTTCAGCGGTACGAAGACCGCGCCGGCCGCGCCCGCGGCGAACAGCGTCTCGAGGGCGGCCGGATGGTTGGGGCCGAGGTAGGCGACGCGGCCGCCGGGGGACAGGCTCCGGGCGAGCAGGCCCCGGGCGAGCCGGTTGACCCGCTCGTCGAGTTCTCCGTAGCTCCGGGTGCTCTCCCGGAAGATCACCGCGGTCCGGCCGGGCGCGATGCGGGCGCGCCGGGCGGGCCATGAACCGATGCCCTGGTTGCGCATGAGGCTGCCTCCTGCTTGCTGCGGGCCGCGCGCGGGCCGGGCTACTTCAGGCCGAGCAGCCGCGCCGCGTTCTGCTTGAGGGTGAGCGGCCGGACCTCCGGTTTGATGTCGAGCCCGGCGAAGTCGGCGAGCCAGCGGTCCGGGGTGATGACGGGGTAGTCGGAACCGAACAGCACCTTGTCCTTCAGGAGGGTGTTCGCGTAGCGGACGAGTTGCGGCGGGAAGTACTTGGGCGACCAGCCGGACAGGTCGATGTGGACCAGCGGCTTGTGGGTGGCCACGGCCAGTGCCTCGTCCTGCCAGGGGAACGATGGGTGGGCGAGGATGATGGGCAGGTCGGGGAAGTCGGCCGCCACGTCGTCGACGTCCATCGGGTTGGAGTACTTCAGCCGGATTCCGCCTCCGCCGCGCACCCGGGCGCCGATCCCGGTCTGGCCGGTGTGGAACAGCGCCACGACGCCCAGTCCCTGGAGGACCTCGTAGAGCGGGTAGGCCATCCGGTCGTTGGGATGGAAGGCCTGGAGGCTCGGGTGGAACTTGAAACCGCGCACCCCGTACTCCTCGACCAGGCGCCGGGCCTGCCGGGCGGCCGCCCGGCCCTTCCACGGGTCGACGCTCGCGAACGGGATCAGCACGTCGGCGTTGGCGGCGCACGCCTCGGCGACCTCTTCGTTGGGCACGGGCGGGTGCCCGGTGGCCGTCTCGGCGTCCACGGTGAACACCACGGCGGCCATCCGGCGTTTCCGGTAGTAGGCGGCCAGTTCCGGGACCGTGGGCGCGGCCGCCGCCTTGAAGTACGCGCCCTTCGCGGCCTCCAGCTCGGGGCTCAGCGAAGGATGCCCGTCCGCCGACACGTCGGCGTGGGTGTGC
>JAOPYK010000107.1 GCA_025964695.1 Streptosporangiaceae bacterium
GGGTCTCGGCCAAGCTCACTGCGGACCCGAGTTCCACTCCCATCGTGTACACGTTCAAGAATGACTGGGGCCAGGTCATGGACGACATCGACGCGCTCCCCACGTGGATGCACTCGCACGTCAAGTATTGGATCGCCGACCCCAACGGCTCCCCGCACATCCTGCCTGGTTCCGACGCGACGCAGTGGTACTGGGGGGCAACCTACGACATGAGCTCAGCCCTGCCCGGCTTCTTCAGCTGACCCCCGCTCATCCGCAAGCTCGCAGCCGCGAATGGCGGCCACGCGGTACCCATCCCGCACGGCCGCTGCCCGCAAGCTTTCTCATGCAACCGGCATCGAGACAGGAACATGCTCCCCATCGCACCCACCACCCCCACTGATCCGAACGGCTCGCGCTACTCACGCGGCAGGAAGCCGATCATCTCGACCCGTACGAAGCGATCGACCGGTGGCGCAACCGCGAGCCGGGCTTCCACGAGACCGACCCGGAGCACCACCTAGAAGAGCTCGCGCTCATGACCATGGCCGCCGAGTGGCTGACTCGCGGGCAGCCGGTCTCCATACACCGCGCGATCCCCGCGGGCGCTACGCCGGCCCAGGTCGCCGACGCCGCCGGGATTGGCGTGCGCGAGGTATACGAGCGGTGGCAGAAGTGGGCTGACATCCAACGCTCCGTCATTACCGGTGGCCGGCCGTCCATCTCCGAAGAGGCGTTTGCCATGGTGCTCACCCGCTTCGCCGAGGCGTTCCGGGGACCGCTCAAGCCGTAAGGCGCTGGATCGCCGACCCATCGGCCGCCCGGACATCCTGCCGTGCGGCGCAGTGGCCCTGGCCCAGAACGACGGCTGCGTGGCCGGACGATCCCGGCCACGGGGTCCGCAGCGAACGCAAGCGCCCAGGAGATGCTGTAGGCTCTCTCATGCAGCGCGCGAAGCCGCCCTGCAGGCCCCTTTAGCTCAGTCGGCAGAGCGTCTCCATGGTAAGGAGAAGGTCTACGGTTCGATTCCGTAAAGGGGCTCAAGGAAACCCGAGGCCCGGTCCACTGTGCTAGCCAAAGACCGTGGACTGGGCGCTCTTGTTTCCGAGGCGGTGCGACGGTCGGGTATTCTGCAAACCGGTGCGCATCGGCCACCACGGCGGGGTAGCTCAGTCTGGCAGAGCAAGCGGCTCATAATCGCTGTGTCGCCGGTTCAAGTCCGGCCCTCGCTACTACCTGCTCCTCCCGTTCCCCTCGCGGGACGGGACGGCAGGGCGCGCATCGGCGATCGTCCTCCGGGACGGCCGCGGTTCGCAATGCATGTCCATGTCCCTAGCTCAGAAAGGCACTCCATCGTGGCTGCCACCGACGTACGGCCCAAGATCACGCTGGCCTGCCAGGAGTGCAAGCACCGCAACTACATCACGCGGAAGAACCGGCGGAACGACCCCGACCGCCTGGAGCTCAAGAAGTACTGCCCCAACTGCAGGACTCACCGAGCCCACCGCGAGACTCGCTAAAGCCAGAAGTACTGCCGCTGCAGGACTCCGCTGGTAGTCCGCGGGCGCGACAGCCCCCGGGACGCGTATCGCTTGCTCTTATCGTTCGGCCCGTCCGCGCCAGACCCGGCGGGGGCGGGCTGAACGTCGTTCTGTTAACGTCACGGGCGACGGCTGGGCGAGCGGTTACGGGCACTTGACGGGCCGATCCCACCCTGTAAGGCATCCCGAAACGCAGAGGGACGGATTGCATGGCACTTAATCGTGACTTCATCGGGCGGGCCTTCTCGTCCAGTGAGCCGTACGAGGTCAGCCGGGTCAAGATCCGGGAGTTCGCGACGGCGATCGGTGACTCCAACCCGATCTACGTGGACCAGGCCGCCGCGAAGGCCGCCGGTCACCCCGACGTCATCGCGCCTCCCACCTTTCCGATCGCCATTTCGCTCGGCGGGGCCGCGTTGGCCGACCCCGAGCTCGGGCTGAACTACGCGATGGTCGTACACGGCGAGCAGCGCTTCAGCTACACCCGGCCGATCCACGCGGGCGACGTCCTCACCACCGAGTCGACCATCACCGGGATCCGGTCGGCCGGCAACAACGAAGTGATGACCATCGAGACCGTGATCAAGACGGTCGATGGTGAGCAGGTCTGCACGGCGTACAACTCGATCGTGGAGCGGGGTGCCTGATGGCCGCACAGGTGAAGTACGACGAGGTCGAGGTCGGCACCGAGATCCCGGCGCAGACCTATCACGTGTCGCGGCTCAACCTGGTGATGTACGCCGGCGCGTCCGGCGACTTCAACCCGATCCACTGGAACGAGACCGTCGCCAAGTCGGTGTTCCTGCCGGACGTCATCGCGCACGGCATGTACACCATGGCCCAGGCGGGGCGCTTCATCACGGACTGGGCCGGTGACCCGGGCGCGGTCCTGGACTACGGCGTGCGGTTCTCCGGGATGGTCGTCGTCCCAAACGAGGGTGGTGCCACCCTGGTGATCAGCGGCGCGGTGGAGCAGAAGCTCGATGACAACAAGGTCGTCGTGAACCTCACCGCCCGCAGCAACGACCAGAAGGTCCTCACCCGGGCCAAAGCGACCGTCCAGCTCGCCTAATCTCGACACGACACGCAACTGCGAGATCACGCCGTGGCACTCTGTCGTGATCTTGCCGTTCGTGCCGGCACCAACGGCAAGATCACGGTGGACGAGATCACGGTGGACTGGAGATGCGATGGCCGTGCTGTGCGAGCAGGTGAACCTGGCCGGTTACACGACGCTGCGGTTGGGCGGCCCGGCCCGCCGTTTCATCGAAGTGGCCACCGAGGAAGACCTGCTGTCGGCCGTGCGCAGGGCCGACAAGGACGGTGAGCCCGTGCTGGTGCTCGGCGGGGGCAGCAACCTCGTCGTGGCCGATGACGGCTTCGCGGGCACGGTCGTGCATGTCGCGACCCGGGGGGTCGCGCGTGAGGCGGCCGGCGACGGGCGCGTCTCGGTACGGGTCCAGGCCGGCGAGGAGTGGGAGTCCTTCGTCGCGCGTTGCGTGGACGAGGGACTGTCCGGCATCGAGTGCCTGTCCGGCATCCCCGGCCGGGTCGGCGCCTCCCCGATCCAGAACATCGGAGCGTACGGGCAGGACGTCAGCGAGACCATCATCGAGGTACGCGCCTACGACCGCGAGCGCGGCGAGGTCGTCACACTCGACCATGCGGCCTGCGCGTTCACCTACCGCAACAGTGTCTTCAAGGGATCGGACCGCCATGTGGTCCTCCAGGTGACGTTCTCGCTGGCCAATACGGAGGATTCCAGGCCCATCCGCTACGCCGAGCTGGCCCGCGCGCTCGGCGTCGAGGTGGGGGCCACCGTCCCGCTCGGCGCCGCTCGCGAGGCGGTACTGGGACTGCGCCGCCGTAAGGGCATGGTGCTGGACCAGGCCGACCCGGACACCCGCAGCGCCGGCTCCTTCTTCACCAATCCGATTCTGGACCCCATACAGCTGGCCGAGCTGGAACGGCGGGTGGCCGACCGGCTGGGCGCCGACGCGGCCTTTCCCCGCTACCCGGACGACGGCGGCCGGACCAAGACTTCCGCGGCCTGGCTGATCGAGCATGCCGGCTTCGCCAAGGGACACGAGCGCGGGCCGGTGCGGATCTCCACCAAGCACACCCTCGCCCTGACCAACCCCGATGGAGGGTGCACCGCGGACCTGCTGACCCTGGCCCGGGAGGTACGGGACGGAGTCCGCGAGGCGTTCGCCGTGGAGCTGGTCAACGAGCCGGTCTTCGTCGGCGTACGCCTCTGATCGAGCCGCCTCTGATCGAGCCGGCTGCGGTCGAGGGGGGTTCTGAGCCGGATGTGATCGGGCGGCTCTCATCGACGTTCGTGGTGACGTCCAGGAGAATTGATTCCGTGGCTCTCCGTGTGTCTCGTTGCCGAGGAAATCGGATTTGGCGTCAAATACTGAACATTGTGTCCGCTACCCGCATCCGCTTTGGAAGCGCATGATGAAGACGAGGAGGTCCTCTTGGTTCGTGGAACCCTCTGCGTAAGAGGACCCGGATGGGCCGGTATCAATAGTGGCCATACCCCGTTCGGAATCAGGGCTGGGTGTGCGGCCCCAGCTGAGCGATGAGGTCGCGGCGCGTATCCGTGAATTGATCATGGCTGGTCAGGTGCGGCCGGGAGAGTTCCTCCGGCTGGAGCGGCTGGCAGCCCAGTTCGGCATCAGCGTCACCCCGGTGAGAGAGGCGCTGCAGTCCCTGCGCAGTGAGGGGTTCGTCGTCCTCGAACCGCGGCGCGGATTCGTGGTCGCCGATCTGTCCCAGCAGGACGTCAGGGATCTGTTCTGGGTACAGGCGGTGATCGCCGCCGAGCTGACCTCCCGTGCCGCGTTCAAGCTGCCGGCACCGGCGCTGCGGGGGCTGGAGGAGGTCCAGCGGAGGATGGAACGCGCGGTGGCCGAGGGACATATCGATCAGGTGGAGGAGCTCAATCACGCCTTCCACCGGGCGATCAATCTGGCGGCAGAATCGGCCAAGCTCGCCTGGACGCTCGGCGCGGTCAGCAGGTACGTCCCGCGCGGGCTGTACGGCAGGATCCCGGAATGGCCCGGATCATGCGTCGGGGAGCACCAGCGGATCCTGGAGGCGCTGCGCCGGGGGAACCGGCACGCGGCCAGCGGCGCGATGCGGATGCACATCACGGTAGCCGGCGAACTGCTGCTGAAACACCTCGAACGCCAGGGGCTGTGGGAACCCACGCCGAGGAAGGGCCCGCGCGCACGTTAGCAGCGCGTGTTGGCGCAGAACGTCGGCCGTGGGGCCGGCGACGAGCCTGGGAAGGTCAGGGGACGTCCGGGACCGATGAGTGAGTGAGCCAGGTGTCGACGCCCTCCAGAAGTCTCTTCTGCAGGTCGGGAGGCGCGGCGGAGCCGCGGACCGACTGACGGGCCAGTTCGGCCAGTTCGGCGTCGGAGAAGCCATGCTCGGTACGGGTCAGCTCGTACTGCCGCGCCAGCCGGGAGCCGAACAGCAGGGGGTCGTCGGCTCCCAGCGCCATCGGCACCCCGGCCTCGAACAGCCGCCGTACCGGCACCGAGGCGGCGGAGTCCGCCACGCCCAAGCTGACGTTGGACGCCGGGCAGACCTCCAGCGTCACCCCGCGCGAGGCGATCTTCTCGACCAGCCGCGGGTCCTCCACCGCGCGCACCCCGTGTCCGATCCGGTCGGCCCGCAGAAGATCCAGGCACTCCCGTACGCTTTCCGGTCCCTGCAGTTCGCCGCCGTGCGGATCCGACAGCAGCCCGGCGCGGCGTGCGATCCGGAAGGCGGCCTCGAAGTCGTACGCGCGGCCGCGCCGCTCGTCGTTGGACAGCCCGAACCCGACCACTCCCTGTCCCGCGTAACCGGCGGCCAGCCGGGCCAGTGTCCTGGCGTCCAGCGGATGTCTCGTCCGGTTCGCGGCGACGATCACACCGATGCCCACGCCGGTCCTGGTCTCCGCCTCACGCGCCGCGTCGAGCACCAGCTCCATCGTGGGGGTGAGCCCGCCGAAACGATGCGCGTAGCCGGAGGGGTCCACCTGGATCTCCAGCCACCCCGAGCCCTCCGCCGCCTCGTCCTGGGCGGCCTCGAGTAGCAGCCGTCGCAGGTCCTCCTCGGTCCGCAGCACCGAGCGGGCGATGTCATACAGCCGCTGAAACCGGAACCAGCCGCGTTCGTCGGTGGCGCGCAGCCTGGGCGGCCAGTCCTCCACGAGCGCGTCCGGGAGATGGACACCGTGCTCCATGGCGAGTTCCACCAGCGTGGAATGCCGCATGGAACCGGTGAAGTGCAGGTGTAGATGCGCTTTCGGCAGCGCCACGAGTGATCTCGGTGGCGGCGAAGCGGGACGGGCCTCCATGACGTAACTCTGCCCTATCCCGCCCCATGCGGTGCTCCGCAGGGGCCCTCCGGCGCGCCTGCGGCGGCCGGCGAGGCCCGCGACGGTGATCGCCAGGGGACCTGCGGCCAGGCTGATGGCCAAGCCGGCGTACGGTTTCGTGGACGGGCTTTCAGACGGCCTCGCTCAGCAGCTTGGCCACCCGGCCCACGCCTTCGGCCAGGTCCTCGTCGCCGAGGGCGTACGACAGCCGGAAGTAGCCGGGGGTGCCGAAGGCCTCACCCGGCACCAGCGCCACCTCGGCCTCCTCGAGGACCAGCGAGGCCAGTTCGACCGAGGTCTGCGGTCGCCTGCCCCGGATCTCCTTGCCGAGCAGCTCCTTGACCGAGGGGTAGACGTAGAACGCGCCGCGCGGCTCCGGGCAGAACACGCCCGGGATGTCGTTGAGCAGCCGGACGATGGTCTGCCGGCGCCGGTCGAAGGCGGTGCGCATCCGCGCCACCGCCGACAGGTCGCCGCTCACCGCGGCCAGAGCCGCGGCCTGGGCGACGTTGCAGACGTTGGAAGTGGCGTGCGACTGCAGGTTCTGGGCCGCCTTGACCACGTCGGCAGGGCCGATCAGCCAGCCCACTCGCCAGCCGGTCATCGCGTACGTCTTGGCCACGCCGTTCAGGACGACCGTGCGGTCGGCGATCTCGGGGACCACCACCGGCAGAGAGTGGAACTCGGCGCCGCCGTAGACCAGGTGCTCGTAGATCTCGTCGGTGACGACCCACAGGCCGTGCTCGAGGGCCCAGCGGCCGATCACCTCGACCTGCTCGCGGGAGTAGACCCCGCCGGTCGGGTTGGACGGAGAGCAGAGCAAGAGCACCTTCGTACGGTCCGTACGGGCCGCCTCGAGCTGCTCGACGCTCACCAGGTAGCCGGTGGTCTCGTTGGTCTGCACCACGACGGGCACCCCGCCGGCCAGCTTGATCGACTCGGGATAGGTCGTCCAGTACGGCGCGGGCAGGATCACCTCGTCACCCGGGTCCAGCAGGGTGGCGAACGCCTCGTACACCGCCTGCTTGCCGCCGTTGGTGACGAGCACCTGGGAGGCCTCGACCGAGAGGCCGGAGTCGCGCAGGGTCTTGGCGGCGATCGCCGCGCGCAGCTCGGGCAGCCCGCCGGCGGGGGTGTACTTGTGGAAGCGCGGCTCCCGGCAGGCCTGTGCGGCGGCCTCGACGATGTAGTCCGGCGTCGGGAAGTCGGGCTCACCCGCGCCGAATCCGATGACCGGACGACCCGCCGCCTTCAGCGCCTTGGCCTTGGCGTCGACGGCCAGTGTGGCGGATTCGGAGATGGCGGCGATGCGCTCGGAGATTCGGCTCATGACTCCCATCGTCTCAGAATCGTCGGCCGGTCTCAGAATCGAGGTCCGGTCGCGGTCTGAGCGTGGCCGTCTCAGCGTTTCAGCCGCTATCACCGGATATCCTGGGCTGTCGAGGCGCTGGTCGGGACCCGATTCACCGCGTCCGGATCGTTTGGTTCGACGTGGGGGCGGTTCGGCACGTACACTGCGTCAACTAGTGGCGGGTGTCGGTCGGTGACGTGATCTGAGAACATGTCCTGGCGGGTCCTTCCGCGAGCTAAGGGCAGTAGCTCAATTGGTAGAGTCCCGGTCTCCAAAACCGGCGGTTGGGGGTTCGAGTCCCTCCTGCCCTGCGGAGTATGTGCGTTGTGCGATTCCCGCACGTACTGTGGGAAATGCGGTTCCCGCACGTGGCGCACGCCTACGGGCGGCGATGCTGCGGTACCACGGAGTGGTTGACACGATCCATGAGGTGAACGGCGGCACTGATGGCGACTGAGACCCGCGGCGAGGCCGCGACCGAGGACAAGGGCAAGCCCGCTCGGAAGCGGACGACGCCCGCTCTTTTCGTGCGCCAGGTCATCGCGGAGCTGCGGAAGGTCATCTGGCCGACCCGTAGTGAGCTCATCACCTACACGATCGTGTCCCTCACCTTCGTGGTGATCATGGTCGCGATCGTCTCCGTTCTCGACTGGGCTCTGCAGAAGGGCATTTTCGCGCTCTTCAGCTGAGAGGCCGGCGAGCCCGCTCCATCACACCAGTCGTTTGAGAGAACCTGAGAGAAAGAGTCACCGTGCCCGAGTCCCCACAGCCCCACGACGAGGCCATCAAAGAGGCCCAGTCGGAGGAAGCGGCTGCGGTCGAGACCGACGAGGTTCCCGAGGAGGCTCTCGCGGAGACCGCCGCGGAGCCGGAGCTCCCCGCCGACGAGAAGGCCGACGACGAAGCCATGGTCGACGAGACCGCGGCTGAGGATGCCGACGCCGACGAGGCGGAGCCCGAGATCGAGCTCGACCCGCTGCTCGAGTTCAAGACGCAGCTCCGGCTGCAGCCGGGCGACTGGTATGTCGTGCACTCGTACGCCGGTTACGAGAACCGGGTCAAGACCAACATCGAGACCCGGACGACCACCCTCAACATGGAGGACTACATCTTCCAGATCGAGGTGCCTCAGCACGAGGTCACCGAGATCAAGGGTGGCAAACGGCAGAAGGTCAATGAGAAGGTCCTGCCCGGCTACATCCTCGTCCGGATGGAGCTCACCGACGAGTCCTGGGCCGCGGTGCGCAACACCCCCGGGGTGACCGGTTTCGTCGGCCTTTCCAACAAGCCGTCGCCGCTGAGCCTGCAGGAGGTCGCCAACCTGCTCGCCCCGGAGCCGGAGGAGCAGGCCAAGGCCAAGGAGGCCGCCAAGGTCGCCGCGACCGTCGACTTCGAGGTCGGCGAGTCGGTCACCGTCATGGACGGCCCCTTCGCGACCCTGCCCGCCACCGTCAACGAGATCAACGCCGACACCCAGAAGCTCAAGGTGCTGGTGTCGATCTTCGGTAGGGAGACCCCGGTCGAGCTCTCGTTCAACCAGGTCTCCAAGATCTAGCCGTATCCTTAGAGACGTCCCCGTCGCGTACGGGGGTTCTGCCCCACGACGGGCCTGATCTCCGCAGTGGTCACGACGATGGCCGCATCGCGGTGCAGGGCTCGCACTCGCGGGGATCTAGGGTCCCAACACCATGGCTCACGTTCCGGCTGCGGTGTTGCCCGTGAATTCGGGAGTCGGGACCACACGTAACAGGAACGAGAGGACCTAGCTATGCCGCCGAAGAAGAAGAAGATCTCCGCCGTCGTCAAGGTGCAGCTCAACGCTGGTGCCGCGACCCCGGCTCCGCCCGTGGGTACGGCGCTCGGCCCGCACGGCGTCAACATCATGGACTTCTGCAAGCAGTACAACGCCGCCACCGAGTCCCAGCGCGGCAACGTCATCCCCGTAGAGATCACCATCTACGAGGACCGTTCGTTCACCTTCGTCACCAAGACCCCGCCGGCCGCGCAGATGATCCTCAAGGCCGCCGGGATCGAGAAGGGCAGCGGCGTCCCGCACAAGACCAAGGTCGGCTCGGTCACCCGCGACCAGGTCCGTGAGATCGCGACGACCAAGATGCCCGACCTCAACGCCAAGGACCTGGACGCCGCCGAGAAGATCATCTCCGGCACCGCCCGTTCCATGGGCATCGACGTCCACTAACGGAACCACTGGCTGAACCGGTGGCTGCACAAGCAGCTACCGCAGCAAAACCGCGTGAATGGGCGCGCGGTGTCTGGACTGAGGAGCGTGAGGGCGCTTTGCGTCCGAGCGCGACGAGGGAAGACGCCGCGTCGAAGCGCCCACGAACCGCCGCGTCGCAGGCGCGGCAATGAACACGGCAGTGAATACGTGGAAGGGCCGGCGCTGGTCCACACCACAAACTCCTACCACTAGAAGGAGCGCACATGAAGCGCAGCAAGGCCTACAGAAGCGCGGCCGAGAAGATCGATCGGGATCGGCTGTACAGCCCGTTGGAAGCCGTCAAGATCGCCAAGGAGACGGTGGCCACGAAGTTCGACCCGACCGTCGAGGTGGCTCTGCGACTGGGTGTCGACCCGCGCAAGGCCGATCAGATGGTCCGTGGCACAGTGAACCTGCCGCACGGCACCGGTAAGACCGCCCGCGTGCTGGTCTTCGCGGCCGGCGCGAAGGCGGATGAGGCCCGTGAGGCCGGCGCCGACATCGTCGGCTCCGACGAGCTGATCGAGCAGATCCAGGGCGGTTTCCTGGACTTCGACGCGGTCGTCGCCACCCCGGACATGATGGGCAAGGTCGGCCGGCTGGGCCGGGTGCTCGGTCCGCGTGGTCTGATGCCCAACCCGAAGGTAGGCACCGTCACTACCGACGTGACCAAGGCCGTCAGCGAGATCAAGGGCGGGAAGATCGAGTTCCGGGTCGACCGGCACGCGAACCTGCACTTCATCATCGGCAAGGCCTCGTTCGGCGAGCGTCAGCTGGTGGAGAACTACGCCGCCGCGATCGACGAGATCCAGCGGCTCAAGCCGACGGTGGCCAAGGGCCGGTACGTGAGGAAGGCCGCGCTGACGACCTCGATGGGCCCGAGCATCCCGGTCGACCCCAACGCGGTCCGCAACCTCACCGCCGAGCTGGACGAGACCACCGCCTGACCTATCCGTCGACCTTCCGCTCGCAGGTCTCCGGCGAGCGGCCGTCCCTGAACCGGTCCTCCTGAACCGGTCCTCCTGAACCGGTCCTCCTGAACCGGTCCTCGTGACGGGATTTCCGGGGCCCGGGTTTTCTAGGATCAACACTGAGGGGCGCTCCATGTGGGGCGCCCCTCGACGTTCGTTCGGGCCTGTTCAGACCTGTTCGAGCCCGCTCCGGTCGGTTCGGGGTCAGTTCCGCTTTCGGGGTCAGTTCGGCTTCGGGCAGGTCCGTCGCAGTACTACTTCCGGGTTCGGCCGACGTTCGGTCAGCGGCGCGGCTCCGTAATGGATACATGGCCCTGCGTCCGCATTGGGACAGATATTCACCAGTGTGGCGGTTGATTGTGGATGCCACTGGTGGTGGGTTGGGCTAAGTTACTGCGTGGTGTCGCCTTCCCGGCTCACACTGTCCGGCGCGACCATGCGGGAGGATTCGTGAAGCGACGCACGGACCAAGCCATTGCCATAGGCAGTGTCGCGGCTGTGGCCATCGTGCCCACGGTCCTGCTCGTCGTGGTCAAGGCCGGCGGCGTGAGCTTCAACGATCAGCCGGGTGACCCGGCGACGACGGCCGCGGCCGGCCGGGACCCGCAGGGCAAGCGCAGCCTTTCGCCGAAGGCCAAGAAGACGCAGCCGAAGGGCGTCGTCCCGCAGGGGCACGGCACACGGCCGGTGGCGACGTCCATACCAACTCTCCAGACCCCACCGTCGGGCCCCACGGGCACCAAGTCCTACACCCGGGTGACCGACGTTCAGGTCAAGCTGCTCGGTGGGGACGCCGACAAGGGCAAGGAGGCCACCAAGGTCGTCCTGCTGCCCAAGTTCGCCCTGGACGTCAACGCGAATGGCACCTCGACCAAGGCCGGCGTCATCTCGCCCTCGACGTCGCGGATCACTGTCAAGGGGAACACCGAGTCCATCTCCAGCGACGGCGGGACGACGTGGCAACATCGGAGGCTGACCGCCAAGGAGCTGGCCCAGTACACCGCGGACTCCGATCCTCGCAGGATCACCTACGCGCTCCGCTCCGTGCCCGGCGTGAGCAAGAAGGTCGACAAGTTCGGCTCCACGCATTACCAGATCAACCTGACGCTGAGCCTGATCCTTCCGTACCTGCCCAAGGACGCGGCCGCTGAGATCACCAAGTACGTGCCGCCGGAGACGGGGATGGCGGTGGACCTCTACGCCGACAAGGCCGCCCGGCCGTCCTGGTTCTCGGTCGCCGAGTCGGTACCGGCGATCGGTTCCGCGAACCTCGTCATGGTCTTTCGCGACTACAAGTAGGGCACCTACACCTGCCGGCGTACCGAGCCGGGGGTCAGTGGTACCAACGGGGGATGTGGCTCGAACCGGCTCCGGCCAGACTGGTGGTCAGCTGAAAGGAGCCAGCAATGAGTCGCAGATTGGCCGCCGCGACGGCGGTGGGCACCACCCTCGTCCTCTCTCTCACCGCATGTCTCGGTGAGTCCGGCGGCAAGAGCGCCGACAGTGGAACGGGAGGCGTGCGGCTGACAGCCGCCGAGGTGCTGCAGAAGACGTCACAGAAGTCCGCGCAGGTCCACTCGTTCGCCGCGGACGTCACCCTCAACGGCAGCAGCAAGGGGACCAGCGGTGGGACGCACTTCACCGCACAGGTACGCCTCCAGCCGGACGTCGCGCTGACCGGCACCGTGGACAAGCTGTCCATGGGCGGGTTCACGCTCAACAGCAGCGTCCCTGTGGTGTACCTCGGCGGCACGCTGTACGGAAAGGTCCCGCAGCAGTTCGCGTCCTTCGCGAGCGGCAAGCAATGGGCCAAGATCGACCTGAATCAGGCCGGCAAGAAGGCCGGAGTCAATCTCGACTCGCTGGTTCAGAACGCGGAGCTGGTCGACCCCGGCCAGCAGACCAAGACGTTCACGGCCTCCAAGAACGCCCGCAAGGTCGGTGAGGAGACCATCGACGGCGCGAAGACCACGCACTACACCGGCGCGATCACGGTCAAGGACGCCTTGGACACCCTCGACGCCCAGGCCCGGACGAAGCTCCAGCGGGTGTACACGCAGGTGGGCGCACAGGAGATCAACTTCGATGTGTGGGTGGACGGTCAGGACCAGGCCCGCAAGCTGACGGTCAAGCTGGCCACCCCGGCCGGCGAGAGCACGACGATGTCCATCGTCTACTCCGGCTTCGGCAAGACGGTCAACGTGACCGCGCCGCCCGCTGACCAGGTGGGCGATGTCACCGGGTTTCAGGGGCTTCTCGGCGGGCACTGAGCGGGCCATCGTGCGCGGCGACCGGCGTGAGAGGTGAACCAGATCGAGGGTTCACGCGTCAAAATCTTCGCCGGTCGCCGCCAACCGGGAGCGCTGCTCCCGGTTCGGGCACAATGGAAGGAAATCCTGCTCATGATCAATAGATTCGCCACCGGGACCGCGGTAGGGACCGCCCTGGTGCTCTCCCTCACCGGATGCCTCGGTGACACCGGCACCAAGGGAGCGAGCGGTTCCGGTGGCGGCGCGGGTGGTGTGGGCAGCATGACCGCCGTCCAGGTGCTCGAGCAGAGCTCCCAGAAGAGCGGCAAGGCCGACACCGTGACGATGGACATGTCCGTCGACGCCACCATCGCCCAGCGCCCGACGAAGACGCACATGACCGGACAGCTCAGGTTCCGGCCCACCCTGGCCGAGTCGCTGACCATCAACGCCGGTGCCACCGGCGGCGGTCAAACCCAGGTCCTGCTCGTCGGCGACACCATGTACATGAAGAGCGCGGCGTTCACGCAGCTCTCCCATGGCAAGCCTTGGATCAAAATCTCGTTGAAGGACCTCGGCAGCAAGGCCGGTCTCAACTTCGACTCGATCCTCAAGCAGGCGCAGCAGAACAACCCGGCCGACCAGACCAAGCTGCTCACCGCATCCAAGGATGTCAGCAAGGTGGGTACGGAGACCATCGACGGTGTGCAGACCACGCACTACACCGGCACGGTCAACGTTCAGGACGGGCTGGGCAAGTTCGATGCCAAGACCCGGCAGCAGTTCCAGCAGCTGTACCAGAAGCTCGGCACCGACAAGGTCGGCTTCGACGTTTGGGTCGACGGCGACTCGCTGACGCGCAAGATGATCAACAAGGTGAATACCTCCCAGGGGCAGGTGAACACCACGATCCTCTTCCGTGACTACGGCAAGCCGGTCAGCATCGCCGCACCGCCGGCCAGCGAGGTCGGCGTGTTCCCGGGCTTCGGCGCAGGCGCGGGTCTGCCCGGCGCCTGAGCGATCCGAGCGGACGATCCGTACCAGGGATTCGTACGGGCACTCACGCACAGAGGTATCGGTGCGGTGATCTCGTAACAAGGGGTCCCGCAGGTGAATGGAACCGCGCCCCGGGGACCCCTCGGGGCGCGGTTTTGCGGTAAGGGCCTGGAGCGCGTACTCTATGCACTGCCGAAGACCGCCGGTCGTCATCCGCAAGGGTGGCCGAAGGCTCACGAAAGTGGGCGGCCCGCGTAGGTTGATGCGAGAGCCGTTCCGCACGATCTGTGATCGTGCTCGACGCCCCGTGCGCCTGCGCCGGGGCGTTTCCGTATTTCTGGACCTTCATTTGCCGGCGGCTCCACCAAATCGGCGGAAGTGCAAGATCACGCACGAGGTGCGTTGCGCCCAGTTGGCGTGAACTCGCAGTTTCACCTTTTCAGCCGGAAGGAGGCCCATGGCGAGGGCGGACAAGGCAGCTGCGGTTGCCGAGCTCAAGACCGATTTCGAGAGCTCGAACGGCGCCGTACTGACCGAGTACCGCGGGCTCACGGTGGCTCAGCTCACCGAGCTGCGTCACAACCTCGGTGCCAATGCGAAGTTCGCCGTGGTGAAGAACACGCTGACCAAGATCGCCGCGCGCGATGCCGGGGTCGATGAGGGGCTCACCGAGCTGCTCCAGGGCCCGTCGGCGATCGCGTTCGTCAAGGGCGATGTGGTCGAGGCCGCCAAGGGCCTGCGTGACTTCGCCAAGGCCAACCCGCTCCTGGTGATCAAGGGCGGTGTCATCGACGGCAAGTCGATGAGCTCGGCCGACATCACCAAGCTTGCCGATCTCGAGTCTCGCGAGGTTCTGCTCGCGAAGCTGGCCGGCGCCATGAAGGCGTCCATGGCCGGTGCGGCCGCGACGTTCAACGCGCTGCCGACTCAGATGGCTCTGCTCGCGGACGCCCTCCGGGCCAAGCGCGAGGAGTCCGGCGAGACGAGCGAGGCGCCGGCCGCCGCAGCCCCCGAGGCTGCCGCGGACGAGGCACCCGCCGAGGAGCCCCAGGCCACCTGAGCCCGGGGCTGCAGTGAGAGACACCCGCAGTAGTACGACATGGCTTGTGGCCGTTGTGAACGGCCGAGAATCGCAATAGCGGAGGAACACATCATGGCGAAGCTCAGCAACGACGAGCTGCTCGACGTATTCAAGGAGATGACCCTTCTCGAGCTCTCCGAGTTCGTCAAGGAGTTCGAGACCACCTTCGACGTCAAGGCCGCCGCGCCCGTGGCCGCCGCCGGCCCGGCGGGCCCAGCCGCGACCGCCGAGGCCGAGCCGGAGCAGGACGAGTTCGACGTCATCCTCGAGGGTGCCGGCGACAAGAAGATCCAGGTCATCAAGGAGGTGCGCTCGCTCACCAGCCTGGGCCTCAAGGAGGCAAAGGACCTGGTCGACGGTGCGCCCAAGCCCGTCCTGGAGAAGGTCAACAAGGAAGCGGCCGACAAGGCCAAGGAGGCCCTGGAGAAGGCCGGCGCGTCGGTCACCGTCAAGTAACCAGCGCGCGTGCGCGGGCAGTACCGGCGGACGCCTCCTCGGTACGACCCGCCTCCAGAGCAGGTCTCGAATGCTCCGCGAAGGGGCGGTCACCCGATTTCGGGGTGACCGCCCCTTCGGCGTCTTCGGCC
>JAOPYK010000109.1 GCA_025964695.1 Streptosporangiaceae bacterium
TGAATGAGTCCGTAGAGCCCCGTACAAGCTTCTGCGGGCTTGAGGTCCTGCCCTAGGCTGCCCTGATGGGCGGTTCCTGTCCGTTCCAGATGGAGCTGGCCAGCGGAGAGTCTGGCGGCCACAGAGGGCCAGGGCGGTGTCATGCATGTTGGGCTGTGCCCGCGCTGTGCCCGTAGATAGCGGCGTACGGCAGCTCTGAGCAGCACACAGTGGCATAAGCGAAGATCCATGCATGTCAGCGTTTCCACTGGTCAGACAGAGATTTCTGCGTGTCATACAGGGTGCCCCCGGCAGGATTCGAACCTGCGACGCACGGTTTAGGAAACCGATGCTCTATCCCCTGAGCTACGAGGGCTTGACGCTGGTCAGAGCCTAGCGGAGGTGACCGGTGGTCCGTACTGCGTCGTGATCATTGGACGCATATCGCACACACCCGGTCGAGCGCTCCGAGGGCTGCCCGTTGCCTCGGTACAGGGTACGGGTTCGTCGGTCGTGAAGCGCTACCTATTACGGCGTGCCTCGGGCACAGATCGGGGCGGATGATCACGCCTCTGGTGCGATGCCTGGTAACTCGGGGAAGGACGATGCCGGCGTCACCGCGGAGCCGGAGTGCACTCGTCGGAGGCGTCGGGGTCGTCCGGCTGGTCACCTGCCAGGGTGCGTTCGTTCGCCGCGAGGCGACGGAGGGATTCGGTTCCGGCGCGGAGCCGGGCGGCGATCTGGCGGTAACGATCGGGGTCCTTGACGTACGGCATGGTGGCCATCTTCTCGAAGGTCACGGCCAGTTCTTCGCGTGCGTCGGCGGTGCGGTCCAGGGTCTGGGCCATCTGTGCCGCGAGCCGCTGAGCGTGCGCGATGAGTTGGGCCGCCGTGCCGATGGGGTCGCGGTCGCGGCCAGGGTCCATGATTGGATGCTCCCCTCCGCGCTGGTCGGCTATGCCGGACAGGACGCTCGGAGATGACCAGGGCAGTGATGGATCGTCCCCGTGATGGGCGGCGGTGGCATGACGCTGGCGTCGTGTCCGCCATGGACACGGGACTGCTCGATCGTTCGGTAGAGGCTTGATCGCTTGAGGAGGCTCAGGAGATGGATTCTCCTTCGGGCGGTACGCCGCTGACAATCCAGGTCAGCGGGCCGACTCGGTACGTGGTGGTGACACTGAGCGGAGAGATCGACTTCACCGGGCACTCCCGACTGCGAGACGAACTCACCCAAGCGCTCGCCACCACGCGAGTCGCGCTGATCGTGGATCTGACCGAGGTCGGATTCTGCGATTCCAGCGGCGTCAACACCTTTGTACGGATCGCGCGGCGGGCCCGGGAACGAGGGGTATCCCTCGTGCTGGCCGGAATGCACGGCCGGGTCGCCAACGTCTTCGTCATCCTGGGCCTGGGCCAGGTCTTCCACACCCATGAGGATGTGGAAGCCGCAGTCAGGTGGCTGGAATCGGCCGAGGAGGGCACGGTTTCGTGATGGCGCGCGTTGCCGGCCATGGTCATGACGCGGACCACCTTGATGGGCCAGGCAGTGTTCCGGTCCGGTGACGCCAACATGCGCTCGGAGCTGCAGAGCGACCTACGGACTCGATCCGTCAGGCGATGGCAGCCCGTATGCGCGAGACCTGTCCGGATTCGGGACGCGGTCGACGGTCGTCAGGCGCTGGGATCGATCTCACTGAGGGAAGCCGCGGTAAGGCATCTGGTGCCAGGCGGTTGATCTGTTCCTCGATCCGAACGGCGGTCACGTACCAGATGGGAGAACGAAAGACTTCCATCCGATCATCCGTCATGCGGAGCTCACCACCAGCAATGGGCCTCCCAGCCACCCGCTCGGACAATCAACGGACGGCTGGGTGCTCCGGTTCAGGCTTGACCTTGGCAGGTGGCGCCGTCGGGCCGGAAGGGTGGACAAAGAGCGGAGACCATTGGGCTTCATGCTAACTGGGGATGAGAGGGAGCACTCTCCCGCTGGTCTCTGTACGCTCCTGTGCCGTGGCTGGTCGGCATCGTGGAGCGCTGACGCCCGGGTTCGAGCCCGAAGAACCCGTGGCGTACATCTCACCCGACCCCGACCCCGACCCCGACCCCGAGACCGAGACCGGGGACCGTCACCGGCCAAGTCGCCTGGGCGTAGTGATCGTCGGGATGGTGGCGACCTTGGTCCTGATGGGCTCCATCGGCTACGCGATGTTCGGGGCTTCGTCGGATTCCACCGTCAGGAGCACGCCGCAGGCTTCCCGCCCGGCGGTCGTGACGCCGCCTGAGCGACTCACGCCGGTGGTCTACCCGACCAGCGGGGTGTACGTCCCGCCCATTCCCACCGCGGGGCCCACCACCGGGAAGCCCTCGACGAAGACGGCCAGCCCCAAGCCGAAGCCGAAGCCGAAGCCGACCACGGCGCAACGGCCGCCTTGTCCGGTGCAGGCGCCTTTCTTCCACGACTGGTGCGTTCGGAATGGTTATCAGCCCCCGCGAGGCGGATAACCCGGCGATACCGGTTTCGTAGGGGATGTTCAGGAACCTGTAGTACGGTTCCTGCGATTGTTCGAACATCGGAAGGACCCCCACGTGCGCACCCCCCGGTCGGCGGGGCTGTTCGCGGTCATCACTGTCGTGGCATCGCTGGTCTCGGCGCCGGGATATGCCGCCCAGCAGCCCGGCCGCGGCACCGTCGAAGAGCTGCGGAAACAGGCTGCCAAGGCGCGTACGGATCTGGAGAAGGCGACCAAACAGCTGGATAGCCGTCGCCGTGCTCTGGAGCAGTCCCAGACCACGCTCAAGACCACTCTGACGGACCTGGGCGTGGCCGACACCGACCTCAACCGGATCCGCGAGCCGCTCGCCCGCCTGGCCAACGTCGCCTATGAGGGGGGCGCGAACGGCTCGATGGCGGTCTTCAGCAGCGGTGATCCTCAGGGTGCGCTCAGTGCGGCGGCCGACCTCGTCCACCTGGCCGATGGCCAGAACGCCCTGGTGAAGCGGGCCGCGGAGCTACGTACGCGGCGTGAGCAGTTGGCCGCCACGGCACAGGATCTGCAGTCGAAGAACGGCGTCGAGCAGGCGAAGGTGCAGCGGCAGATCGATGCGCTGAAGGCGAGGTCGGTGCAGCTCACCCAGCAGCTCACTCAGTCGCTCGGCAATCTGTCGGGTGCCAGCGGGCTCGCGGCGGCCTGCGACCCGGCCCTGGTCACCGAGGCGCGAAGGTTTCCCAACGGGCTCATCCCGGCTCGCTATCTCTGTCCGCTTCCGCAGCGGCACCGGATGTTGCGGGCCGATGCGGCGCTGGCGTTCTACAAGTTCAACGCCGCTTTCAAGACCCGGTTCAAGCATGACATGTGCCTGACGGACTCCTACCGGAGTCTCGCGGACCAGCAACGCATCTACTCCCAGCGGCCGGGGATGGCGGCCGTGCCCGGCCGTAGCAATCACGGACTGGGCACGGCCGTCGACGTCTGCGGCGGGGTGCAGAACCAGGGCTCGGTCCCGTTCAACTGGTTGCTCGCCAACTCACTGAAGTACGGCTGGTTCCATCCGAAGTGGGCCTATGTCAGCCCGTTCGAGCCCTGGCACTGGGAGTTCAAGTCCGGGAAGTCCCAGGCCATCGCCGACCCCGGGCACTGATCAGGCAGGCAGCTCGGTAGCCGGTACGATCTCGGAGGTGCAGAACTGGCACCGCCGGGCCTTGACCGGAATGGAGCCCAGGCACTGCGGGCAGTCCCGCTCGGTCGCCTCCTGGCCTCTGCTGAGCCGTTCGAGCAGCTTGCTGGTCGGCAGCACGACGAAGAAATAGACGATCACCGCGGTGATGAAGAAGCTCACCGCAGAGGTCAGAAAGACGCCATAAGGGAACGCCGTGCCGTTGATCTTGAAGGCCAGCTTGGTGTAGTCGGGCTTGCCGCCGAACAGCGCCAGCAGCGGCGAGATGAACGCGGTCGCGAAGTCCTTCACGAGCCCGGCGAAGGCCGCACCTACGACGAAGGCGACGGCGAGGTCGACCAGATTTCCGCGGATCAGGAACTTCTTAAAGCCGCCCATGGCGGGACTCCTGGAGGGTCGGGGATGGATGGTACGGCCGCCTTTCTACCCTGCGAAGGCGTCTTGATTGCGAGGATATGGACATTTTGGTGAGCTCCAGTGGGGACTTCCTGGACGTGTCCATGATGATCGCTATGGAGCGACCGGATGATCACCCGATGAGGTGTCAGGAGACGATGGCCAAAGACAGCACGCTACCCGCGCCGGCGAGCATCGCCGCCTGATCCCTGCTGGTGGCAAGCACGATGAGGGCTCCCTGGTCGCCGGCCATCCCGGAAGCAGCATGCGGCACGGCGAGGACGGGAACCCCCTGCGCCACGGCCCGTGCCCGCCCGGGCGAGACGGCCCCCTCTGGCGACTGCGCGGCGGCCAGGACATCGACCCGATCACCGGGGTGCAGCAGCCGTACGGCCCCCGCGTCGGCGATGCGTACCGGGGTGGCGACCGTGCCGGGCCCGTAGCCGTCCAGCAGGCCGCCGCCCGCCAGCCGTACATCGGTCAGTGCCTCTCCCCGGCGCACCGGCCCGGTGAGCAGACGGCCGGTGGCGCCGGACCGTACGGCCCCGTCAGGCACCAGCGTGGCGGGGAGCGCGACCGACCGCAGATCGCCGCCGTGCAGGGTCGCCCCGCCTGCCAGGTCGCGCGCCGCCACCAGGATCGGCACCGAAGCCGGCGCCGGCGGGCGGGCGGCGAGCACGGCCAAGCCCACCGAAGCCGCCGCGAAGGCGGCGGCGAGCGGCCGCCTGAAGCGGGCTAACCAGGCCTTCACGGGAGCTCCAGCGGAAGCTTGATGCCATCGAGCATGTGCGGGCAGGGGCAGTCGCGCGTGGCCGGGAGGGCCGCGACGACCTCGCCGACCAGGGTGCGCATGCGTTCCATGTTCTGGCCGAATACGCGGAACACCTCTTCCATGGTGACCCCCTCGCCCTCTTCGATACCGGCGTCGAGATCGGTCACCAGGCACATCGGGATGTAGCAGAGTGCCAGCTCCCGGGCCAGCACGGCTTCTGGATGCCCGGTCATGCCGACCAGGGTCCAGCCCTGCGCCGCGTACCACTGGGACTCGGCCCGGGTAGAGAACCGCGGCCCCTCGATGACGACGAGGGTGCCGCCGTCGACCGGGTCCCAGCCGGCGGCGCGAGCGGTGGTGAGCGCGGTGTCGCGGCCGGCCGGGCAGTAGGGGTCGGCGAAAGACAGATGCACCGCACCGCCCTCGTCGTAGAACGTCTGGGACCTGCCGTAAGTGCGGTCGACGAGCTGGTCGGGCACCGCCAGCGTGCCAGGCTCGTAGTCGACGGTGAGCGAGCCGACCGCGCTGGGCGCGAGCACCTGGGTGACGCCCAGTGCCCGAAGCGCCCACAGGTTGGCCCGGTAGGGGATCCGGTGCGGAGGGAAGCGATGATCACGGCCGTGGCGCGGCACGAAGGCCACCCGGCGGCCGCCGATCTCTCCGACGGAGATCGGGTCACTCGGCGGTCCGAAGGGCGTATCGACGGTCACTTCTTCGAGGTCGTCGAGGAAGGAGTAGAAACCGGAACCGCCGATGACGCCTATCTCGGCCGAGGTGCGCGAGGAGGACGGTGAGGAAGGCATAGCGCGACCCTAGCCAGCGTGCTCGGCCCGGCGGGAGCCCCTCCCTGAGTTGTGGACAACCCAGGAACCAGCTCAGCGACAAACGAGGGACCAGTTGAGGGAGCCGATCCGGGGGAGCCCACCTTCGAGCGGGGCGATCGAGCGGGGCGATCGAGGGGGACGGCCAAAGGGGACGGCCGAGGGGCCGGGAGTCGGCTACCGCTTGGGATGCAGACCCGGGCCGGATCCCATACGCGAGAGGTAGCGCAGGTGCGTCCCCGAGCGTGACGCCGATCCGCGGCCATACCTGGAGGATCGACATGGAGGATCGACATGGAGGATCGGGCATGGAGGATCGGCATGGGGGAGACCCCCGGTCGTACCTAGGGGTCGCGTCAGGGGTCGGTGGGGGGCGTCCCGGATGGCTGCGAGGCTCACTGAAGGCGACCCTGAGTGAGGCTGATCGGGTGACCAAGACCAAAACGCGATAGTACTTGACAACTCTCGGAAGCCGAGACACTCTGAAGCCAGCTTACGACATATCTCGATCCAGTATGCAGGAGAGATCATGAGTAGTCCCCCCGGAACAGGATCGCTGGCCGCCATCCCGGCCGGCCGTCGTACGAAATGGCTCATGCTCGTCGTGTGGCTGATTCTCATCGTGGTGCTCGGCTCGTTCGCCGGGAAGCTGCAAGGCGTGGAGAAGAACGACGCGGCGGCCTGGCTGCCCGCAGCCGCTGAGTCCACGCAGGTGGTGAAGCTGGAGGAGCAGTTCCGCAAGTCCGACACCTCGCTGGCGGTGGTGGTCTACGAGCGTTCAACCGGCGTCACGGCGGCGGACACGGCCCAGGCGCAGGCCGACGCGGCCAGGTTCGCGCAGCTCCCGGGGGCCGCGGGGCCCGCACAGGGACCGTTCCCGTCCAGGGACGGGAAGGCACTGGAGACCCTGGTCCCGGTCACGGGCAAGAAGGTCATCGACTTCACCGATCCGGCACGTGACGTCGTCAAGCGCGGGCCGCCCGGACTGACCAGCCATGTCACCGGGCCGGTCGGCGGGGCCGCCGACTCGATCAAGGTGTTCCAGAGCCTGGACGGCTTCCTGCTGATGGCCGCCGGAATCGTCGTGATCGTGCTACTCCTGCTGATCTACCGCAGCCCGGTGCTGTGGGTCGTCCCCGTCGTCACCGTGGTCGGCTCACTGTCCATCGCCATGGGGCTGGTCTACCTGCTGGCCGCGCACGCCGGTCTGACGGTGAACGGGCAGAGCGCCGGCATCCTGCCGGTCCTCGTCTTCGGGGTGGGCACCGACTACGCGCTGCTCCTGATCGCCCGCTACCGCGAGGAACTGCACCGGCATCAGGACAAGCATGAGGCCATGGCGTTCGCACTGCACCGCGCCGGCCCCGCGATCCTGGCCAGCGCCGCCACCGTCGCGATCGGCCTGCTGTGCCTGATGGCCGCCGACCTGAACTCCACCGCCGGTCTCGGACCGGTCTCCGCGGTGGGCGTCGTCTGCGCCCTGGCCGCGATGACCACGCTGATGCCGGCTCTGCTGGTCACGCTGCCGCGTGGCGTCTTCTGGCCCAAGGTGCCACGCTTCGACACGGCGTACGCCAACCCGGACGCCTACGACAAGGAGCACGGCGTCTGGGCACGGGTCGCCACCCTGGTCAGCGCCCGGCCCCGCCTGATCTGGACCGTCACCGCCGCCGCGCTGATCGCGATGACCTTCGGTCTCACCTCGCTGCACGCCGACGGGCTCTCCAGTGCCGGGCAGTTCGTCTCCAAGCCCGACTCGGTGGCGGGCGAGACCATGGTGGCCCGGCACTTCCCGGCCGGCAGCGGTGCCCCAGCGGTGATCATCGGTGCTGCGTCCAGTGCCGGCCCGCTGCACGACGCGATCACCGGTACGCCCGGGGTGGCCGAGGTGAGCGCGCCGGTCACCGCCGCAGGCAACGTCCAGTACGAGGCGGTGCTCAAGGTCCCGGCCGACAGCAAGGCCGCCCAGAACACCATCGACCGGCTGCGTACGGCCGTCCATCCGCTGCACGCCAAGGTCGGCGGTCAGACCGCCTCGACACTCGACATCGAACGGGCCGCCTCGCACGACAACAAGCTGATCATCCCCATCGTGCTGGCCGTGGTGTTCCTGATCCTGGTCCTGCTGCTGCGGTCCATCGTCGCCCCGCTGCTGATGATGGCCACGGTGGTGCTGTCCTTCGCGGCGTCGCTGGGAGTCAGCGGCCTGGTCTTCGACAAGGTGCTCGGCTTCGAGGGGACGGATGCGGGCTTCCCGCTGCTGGCCTTCATCTTTCTGGTGGCACTGGGGGTGGACTACAACATCTTCCTCATGACCCGGGTCCGGGAGGAGTCGCACGCCCTCGGCACCCGGCGCGGCGTGCTTCGCGGGCTGACCGTCACCGGCGGTGTGATCACCTCCGCCGGGCTGGTGCTGGCGGCGACGTTCGCGGCGCTCACGACCCTGCCGTTGGTTGGCATGGTCGAGATGGGCTTCGTGGTGGCGTTCGGCGTCCTGCTGGACACGGTCGTCGTACGGTCACTGCTGTTGCCCGCGCTGGCGTTCGACCTCGGCCGCCGGATCTGGGCGCCGGGCAGGCTGTCTCGCGAAGAGCCGGAGGTCGGCGGGCCTGAGGCCAAGATCCTCGAGCCGGTCGGCTGACCTCGTACGGGCTCGTACCGGGTTCACTCCCGGACGGTACGAGCCCGTACACGGTGAAGCCCGGCCAGGTCATCGGACCTGTGCCGGGTTTCTGCCTGGAGACCGGTCTGAGCCGTGAGAGGGGTCACGCGACCTTTTCGGAGGAGCCGCTGCCCGAGGATGACGACCCGGAGGACGACCCGGAGGACGAACCTGAAGACGAAGAGGAGCCAGAGGAGCCAGAGGAGCCAGAGGAGGCCTTCGAGGACGAGGAGCCCGCGGAGTCGGAGGAACTCGACGACGTGCTGTCCGAGGAGGCCGTGGCCGACTCGGACTTCGTCTCGGCGGAGGCGGCGGCCGCCGAGCTCTTGCTGGAGCCGCGGCTGTCGGTCCGGTAGAAGCCCGATCCCTTGAAGATGATCCCGGCGGGCGAGAAGATCTTGCGCAGCCGGCCGCCGCACTGAGGGCACTCGGTAAGCGCATCGTCGCTGAACTTCTGCACGACATCGAGCCGCTCTTCGCACGCGGTACAGGCGTACTGGTAAGTCGGCACGGCTTCCTCCTATTTGCACGCAACCCAGCGAGGGCTGGCACTCGCGTCTAACGACTGCTAATGGTACCGGCGTCACCGTGGCTTGGAACCCGCGGACCTCCGCAAGCTGCTTATACGTAACGTTCGTTTCCGCCCCGCTGATTCCTGCATCTCGGACTCCGAGAGTCCCTGCTCGCCGAACCAGCCGGCCAGCTTGCCGCGCCGGCTGACCGCGCGCAACCGCCGCTCGGCGGCATCCCTCACCTCGGTAGCGGCGACGACCAGCAGGGTGTCACCCGCCCGCAGCGTCGTCGTGGACTCCGGCACGAAGCTGCGGTCATTGCGGACGATCAAGGTGATCGAGGCCTTCGGCGGCAGCCGCAGCTCGAACAGCTCCACGCCGCTCAACCGGGAGTTCGCCGGGATACGGACCTCCAGCAGGTCGGCGTGCAGGGCCTCCAGCGGCGCCGCCTCCACGTCCAGCTCCCGGGCCTCACCGTCGACGGTGACCTTGCACCACCGTGCGACCAGCGGGAGCGTCGGTCCCTGGAGCAGGGTGAAGACCACCACGACGACGAAGACCAGGGCGAACAAGCGGTCCGCCCCCGGCACCTTCTCGGTCATCGGCACGGTGGCCAGCACGATGGGAACCGCGCCGCGCAGGCCCGCCCATGACATGAACACCTTCTCCCGGAACGGAATCCGGAATCCGATGGTCGAGCCGAGCACCGACAGCGGCCGGGCGACCAGGATCAGGACGAATCCGGCGACCAGCCCGGGGACGATCTGTCCGGGCAGGTCCGCCGGCGACGCCAGCAGGCCCAGCATGATGAACAGGCCGATCTGGGCCAGCCAGCCGATGCCCTCGGCGAACCCCCGGGTGGCGGGGCCATGCGGCAGCCGGGCGTTGCCGAGCACGAGCGCGCTCACATAGGTGGCCAGGAAGCCGCTGCCGTGCAGCAGGTTGGTCGCGCCGTACGCGCCGACCACCAGCGAGAGCACCGCGATCGGGTAGAGGCCGGAGGCGGGCAGCGCGATCCGGCGCAGGGTGTAGGCGCCGAGCCAGCCGATGAGCAGCCCCATCGCGGCCCCGGCGGCGAGTTCGTACACCATCGTGCCGAGCAGCAGGAACGGGTTCGGAACGGTGTAGTTCGCGGCGCTCAGCATGATCACCACGATGACGACGGGTGCGTCGTTGAAGCCGGACTCGGCCTCGAGAACGCCGGACAGCCGGGCCGGCAACGGCAACCGGCGCAGCACCGAGAACACCGCCGCCGCGTCGGTGGGGGCCAGCACCGCACCGGCCAGGAGCGACAGCCGCCAGTCGCTGCCGAGGAAGATGTGCACGGCCCCCGCGACGACGAGGATGCTGATCGCGCAGCCGACCGTGGCGAGGGACAGCGCCGCCGGCACCCCTGGGCGTACGTGCCGCCAGTTGGTCGTGATGCCACCCTCGGCCAGGATGATCACCAGCGCGGACAGGCCGAGTGTCTGGGCGATCGCCGGATCATCGAACCGGATTCCGGCCCCGGACTCCCCGAGCAGGAGCCCGAAGGCCAGATAGATCAACAGGCTGGGCAGCCCGGCCCGGTGGGAGAGGCGTACGGCCACGATGGAGGCGAGCACCACGGCCGCCCCCAGCAGCAGTAACGCATCGAGCCGCACGCACACCCCCTTCGAGTCCCTGCCCGAAACATTGCCACAGAACGCAGCGAACCCACGCGTCCCGTGACGGCGACGACCGTTCGCGCTCGAGGGGCCGGGGGGCCGGCATCGGCCGCATGAGAACGGTCGGCCGAGCGGGCGGGATCGGGGATCAGCGGCGGCGGATCTCCGCGGGGAGGCCGTTGACCACGTTCTTCACCGGGTGACCGGTGGCTGCGGCGGTGAGGTTCTGCACCACCTGGGAGACGATGTTCAGCTGAGCCTGGCCCGTGGCGCCCGCCACATGCGGGGAGAGCAGCACGTTCTCCTGGGTCCGCAGCGGGGAACCGGGGAGCGGTGGTTCGTCGTCGAAAACGTCCAGCGCGGCGCCGGCCAGCCGGCCCTCGTCCAGCGCGGCGCACAGCGCGGCCTCGTCGACGATGCCGCCGCGGGCGACGTTGACCAGCAGGGCACCGGCCGGAAGCAGGGCCAGCCGCGCGGGTCCCAGCAGCCCGGCCGTCTCGGGGGTCAGCGGCAGCGCCACGACGAGCAGGTCGGAGGAGGCGAGCAGGTCGTCGAGGTCCCGGTAGGTCGCGTCGGTGCCGGTCCGCGGTGTCCGGGACCAGTACGACACCGGGCAGCCGAGCGCGCCGAAGAGCCGGGCCGCCTCGGCGCCGATCGCGCCGAAACCGAGGATGCCCACCCGCTGAGTGTGGATCTCCCGGACGCCGGAGGCCAGCAGCGCCGCCTGGGGCCACTCGCCGGCCCGGATCCGCCGGTCGCCCCAGGCCAGCTTGCGGCAGAGCGAGAAGGCTGCGCCCACCGCCCACTCGGCCACACTGCGCGCGTTGGCGCCGGCGGTGTTGGCCACCGGCACCCCGGCCTTGGTCAGCGCGGGCACGTCGCAGCTGTCGACCCCGACGCTCGGCATCTGCACGAACGCCAGATGCGGCGCCGCGGCCACCGCCTCGGCGTCCACGGCCAGCAGGCCCGTGAAGTCACCGATCACCAGCTCCGCGTCCGGCAGCGCGGCGTGCAGTCCCGCCCTGTCCCGGGTTGCCGGCAGGGAGAGGGAGACGGCGTCGCCCAGCGGGGCGACCATGCCGCGCAGCAGCCCTTCACCTAGAGGGGGCAGCGCCAGAACCCGCCAGGGCCTCGTATCGGTCACGGTAAGACCCTATGCGGATCTACGGGGAGCTAGAAAGGATCTAGAAGCTCCGGAATCCCCCGGAGGGGGTCACGGCCGCCCGTACCCGCTGGTCATGCGGGCCGGCCGGCACCTCGTCCACGAGCTCGGAGTCGTACACCAGGCTCACGGTGAGGATGCCGGGTCCCACCCGGGCCAGCGCGCGGTCGTACGAACCGCCGCCCCGGCCCAGCCGCATCCCCGTCCGGTCGACCGCCAGCGCCGGGACGATCACCACGTCGGCGGCCGTGATCGCCGCCGTGCCGCGCGGCGGCTCGGTGGGTTCCAGCAGCCCGTACGGGCCCGGGGCCAGTGAGTCGGGGCCCTCGTAGGAGGCCCAGTCCAGCTCGCCGTCCGGTAGCAGCCGGGGGAGCAGGACATAGGTGCCGCGTTTCCACAGCGCGAACAGCAGGCTGCGGGTCTCCGGTTCGGTACCGATCGAGACATAAGCAGCGATACTCGCCGCCATCTCGACCTCCGGGCGGACGAGAAGTGCGTCACGTAGCGACCGGCCCGCCACGGCCCGTTCTTCCCCGGTCAGCTTGTCGCGGGCGGAAATAACGGCGTTGCGAACGTTCCGCTTCGAGCTGATGTCCTGCACGTGTGACTCCTCGCTGTTGACTAGGGTCTGTGCATGGCCGACTTCGCACCTGTACTGAAGGCGGTCGTCCCGGCGGCAGGGCTCGGTACCCGATTCTTGCCCGCCACCAAGGCGACCCCCAAGGAAATGCTTCCGATCGTCGACAAACCCGCGATCCAATACGTCGTAGAGGAGGCCGTGTCGGCCGGCCTGACCGACGTCCTCATGGTCACCGGCCGGAGCAAGAGGTCCATCGAGGACCACTTCGACCGGGCGTACGAACTCGAGGAGGCGCTGCGGGCCAAGGGCGACGACGATCGTCTCGCATCCGTCCGTGAGTCCAGTGACCTGGCGGTCATGCACTACGTACGGCAGGGTGAGCCTAAGGGTCTCGGCCATGCGGTGCACTGCGCGCGCCAGCACGTCGGTCACGAGCCCTTCGCCGTGCTGCTCGGCGACGACATGATCGATGCCCGTGACGCACTGCTGACCCGCATGATCGAGGTACGCCAGCGGTACGGCGGCAGCGTCGTCGCGCTCATGGAGGTCGAGCCCGAGCACGTCTCCTTGTACGGCTGCGCCGCGATCGAGCCCGTCGGCGAGGACGATGTGGTCCAGATCACCGATCTGGTCGAGAAGCCCGCCGTGGACGAGGCGCCCAGCAACTGGATCATCATCGGCCGCTACATCTGCGACCCCGCGGTGTTCGACGTGCTGGAGAAGACCCCGCCGGGGCGCGGTGGCGAGATCCAGCTCACCGACGCGCTGCGCACACTGGCCGGCATGCCCTCCGAGGAGGGCGGGCAGGTGCACGGCGTGCTGTTCCGCGGCCGCCGCTACGACACGGGCAACAAGCTGGAGTATCTGCGCACCGTGGTGCAGTTCGCCGCCGAGCGTCCCGACCTCGCCCCCGAGTTCCTGCCCTGGCTGCGGGAGTTCGTGCACACCCACGAAGCGGCCTCCGAAGGCTCCGCTCGAGAATGAGGAGCGTCGACGAGCACCTGGCCGCCATCCTCGGTGCGCTGACCCCGCTGGCACCGCTCGAGCTCGCGTTGCTGGAGGCCGGGGGCGGAGTGCTCGCCGAGACGGTGCCGGCGCCCGTACCCCTGCCGCCCTTCGACAACTCGGCCATGGACGGCTACGCGGTCTGTGCCGCCGACGTGGCCTCGGCCTTGCCCGAGACACCGGTGACGCTCCAGGTGGTCGGCGACGTGTTCGCCGGCGACCAGGGCGTCAACGGGATCCGGCCCGGCCTGTGCACCAGGATCATGACCGGCGCGCCGATGCCGGGCGGAGCGGACGCCGTCGTACCGGTCGAGTGGACCGACGGGGGCACGGTCAGGGTCCAGATAAGCCGCCCGGCGCCCGAGGGCAACTACATCCGGCGGGCCGGCGAGGACGTTCCGAAAGGCCAGGTCGTCGTGCCGCCTGGCACTCTGCTGGGGGCGGCGCAGCTCGGCATGCTGGCCTCGCTCGGGCGCTCACGGGTGCTGGTGCGGCCCAAGCCGCGGGTCGTGGTGCTCTCCACCGGCAGCGAGCTGCGTGAACCCGGCGCGCCGCTGGCGCCGGGGCAGATCTGGGACTCCAACAGCTTCATGCTCACCGCCGCGGTGGCGGAGGCGGGCGGAGTGGGCTACCGGCAGCAGACCGTGAGCGACGACCCGGACAAGGTGCTGGAGGTCGTGCATGACCAGCTGACGCGCGCCGACGCCCTCGTCACCTCGGGAGGGGTCTCGATGGGCGCGCGGGACGTGGTCAAGGAGGCGTTCTCCACGGCGGGGGCCCGGGCGACCAGCCCGGTCGAGTTCACCAAGGTCGCGATGAGGCCGGGCAAGCCCCAGGGATTCGGCCTGATCGGCGACACCGGCACGCCGATCTTCACGCTGCCCGGTAACCCGGTGAGCGCCTACGTCTCGTTCCAGGTGTTCGTACGGCCCGCGTTGCGCGCGCTTCAGGGCCTTCCGCCCGAACCGCCCACCACCGTGACGGCGGCCGTGACCCAGGACCTGCGATCTCCCGGGGGGCTGCGGCACTATCTGCGCGGAGTCCTGTCATACACCGGCCAGGGCTACGTGATCACTCCCGCCGACGGGCAGGGTTCACACCAGATGGCCTCGCTCGCGACCGCCAACGCGCTGATCGTCATCCGCGAGGACCAGGAGTTTCTTGCGGCGGGGACACACGTCGAGGTGCTCCGGCTGCCAAGATGAGTGCCTCATGAATACAGAGTTCACTCATCTCGACGAGAGTGGCGCCGCGCGGATGGTCGATGTGTCGGCCAAGGAGATCTCCGCCCGTACCGCCACCGCCACCGGTTTCGTACGGCTGTCACCCGACTGCGTGGTGGCGTTGCGCGGCGGCGACGTGCCCAAGGGCGACGCGCTGGCAGTGGCCCGGATCGCCGGCATCCAGGCCGCCAAGCGCACCCCGGACCTCATACCGCTCTGCCATCCCATCGCCATCCACGGCGTGGCGGTGGCGCTCGCCGTCACCGACGACGGGGTGGCCATCACCGCCACCGTCCGCACGGCCGACCGGACCGGGGTGGAGATGGAGGCACTGACGTCGGTGTCGGTCGCCGCGCTGACCCTCATCGACATGGTGAAGGCGATGGACCCCGCCGCGGTGATCACCGATGTACTGGTCGAAGAGAAGACCGGTGGCAAGACCGGCGTCTGGCGGCGGGGAGAATGACCGCCGTGCCGAGCATGATCCGGGCGATGGCGATCACGGTCTCCAACCGGGCGGCGGCCGGGGTCTACGACGACAGGTCCGGGCCGGTCCTGGTCGACCTGCTGTGGGCCTCCGGTTGCCAGGTGGACGGGCCAGTGGTGATCCCCGACGGGGACGCGGTCGAGGACATCCTCCGGGAGGCCGTCGAAGCCCGGTACGACGTCGTCGTCACGACCGGCGGCACCGGGCTCACCCCGCAGGATCTCACCCCTGAGATGACCCGCAGAGTGGTCGACCGGGAGATCCCAGGGATCGCCGAGGCGGTCCGGATGGCGGGGCGGGACAAGGTGCCGGCCGCGATCCTCTCCCGTGGTGTCGCCGGGGTGGCCGGGCGTACTCTGATAGTGAACCTGCCCGGGTCCACCGGGGGTGTACGGGACGGAATGGCGGTGCTGGGTCCGGTCTTGTCGCATGCGGTGGACCAGATCGGCGGCGGGGACCATTCACGGCCGGAGTGACCGCGGGCCTCTGGTTATCAACCCGTGATGGCCAAGCGCCCGCCTATCAGGGGATCATTGGACCTGTGGAACGTTTGCGCGGCTGGCCGGTAACTCTGTCCGACGGCGCTGTGGGACTCCGCCCGCTCCGGCTGCGCGACTCCGCCGCATGGCGTGACGTCCGGGTGCGCAACGCGGAGTGGCTGCGCCCCTGGGAGCCCACCAACCCGGAGACCCCGCTGTTCCGTAGCGGTCTCGGGCCGTACTTCAGCATGGCCAACACTATGCGGCGGGAGGCCCGTCAGGGGCTGGCTCTGCCGTGGGTCGTCACCTACGAGGGGCAGTTCGCCGGCCAGCTGACCATTGGAGCGGTCGTGTGGGGCTCCGCCCGATCCGCCCAGATCGGCTACTGGGTCGACCGGCTCGTCGCCGGACGCGGAGTGATCCCCACGGCGGTCGCGCTCGCCGTCGACCACTGCTTCTTCACCGTGGGCCTCCATCGGGTCGAGGCGAACATCCGGCCGGAGAACACCGCGAGCAGGCGCGTCGTGGAGAAGCTCGGGTTCCGGGAAGAGGGACTTCGCCGCCGGCAGCTGCACATCGACGGCGCCTGGCGCGATCACCTCTGCTACGCCCTCACCGTCGAGGACGTTCCCGGTGGACTGCGAGCGCGCTGGCTGGCGAGCACCAGACAGGCGTTTCCGCGACCCTCGCCCTGAGGGCTCTCTCTGAGGGCTCTCTCTGAGGGCTTTCCCTGAAGCTTTCCTGAAGGCTTTTCCTGAGCGTCACCTGAGTGCCGCCTGAGTGCCGAGAACCATGCTCCGACTCGTGATCAGAAAAGTTTCAGTCAACATCAGGCCACTGGACCCTCGATCTCGCGACACACCGCCCCTAATGCTCGTCAACGGCTGACAGTGGGTCCTACCGTGCGGGACGTGAGCATGTGTGCGCCCAAGGTCAGCAGCGCTGCTTGGCGTGCCCAGGGGAGCGCCGATGAGTAGCACTCTTCTGTACCTCGCGATCGTCGCCGTCTGGGCCGGGGTTCTGGTGCCCATGTGGCTGCGACGGGAGGCCGACGCTCCCGGATTCACTCGTCTCCTCCACCGTCGATCCGGAACCCAGGAAGAGAACCCGGACGACCTGGCGGCGGAGGAGCAGCCGTCCGACGAGCACGACTCCCCGGCGTACGACGAGGAGCCCGCCCCGGCGGAGAGGTCGCCGCGGCGCCGCAACAGCCGGGCCGCCGTCATCGCCCGGCGGCGGCGGCGCACCTGCGGCCTGATGCTGCTCGTGCTCGCCATGGCCGGGATCGTGACCGCCGGCCTCGCCCCCTGGTGGGCGGCGCTGCCTCCCCTCGGCCTTCTGGGGGGCCACCTGTCGCTGCTGCGCGTCGCCGCGGGCATGGACGCCGCCCGCCGCCGGGAGGCCGCCCTGGCCCGTCTGGAGGCCCGGGCGCTGGAACGCGAGATGCGGATGGCCGAGGCCGCTCGAGAGGCCGAAGAGACCGACCAGGCGGAGATCATCGACCTAACGGCTCGTAACCGGGCCGGCGAGGTCTTCGACCAGTACACCGATCAGCTCCGCGCCGTCGGCGACTGATCCTCTTGGGTGCGCGAACACCCCCCGAGGTTTGCTAACCTTGCTGAGTCCTCGGGGATGTAGCGCAGTCCGGTAGCGCACTTCGTTCGCATCGAAGGGGTCAGGGGTTCGAATCCCCTCATCTCCACCAGGGAATGGTAAAGAGTGCCAGGTCAGGGGCCTGATCGGTGATCACACCGGTCAGGCCCTAGATCGTTTGGCACCCATTTGGCACCAGGATCTCCCGGCGTCAGGTGACAGGGATCAATCCCTGGCGATACACCCGGGCCGGCGGTCGCGGAGTCCGTATGGACACGATCGCAGCCGAGAAGCGTCTCGCTGGAAGGCTGAATGGCTTGCGACCCTGGCCGTTCGCTTTCTCTGCCTGGGCAGGTCCTGGTGGCTTTCGTAATGCTCGGCTCGCCGGGGGTTCGGCCGCCCGGCGTGGCTTAGTGGGACCTGGTCAGGTGTGTCAGCGGTCGTAGGGCCGAGCATGGCCGCTTCGGCGCATGTCGGGTTCAGCGGGCAAGCCGGTCAGTTCGTCGATCAGCTCCAGCCGATCTTCCAGAACCTGATCAAGCAACTCGTCGAGACCCATCGATGCTCTTCTCGATCCGGCGAGCTCTGACGTAATGACGTTTGCCGAGTCGATCATGCGGACGTATGACTGGCTGTCCAAGCAGCTCGCATACTTCGCCGCTTTTCGTTCCGATGTCACCCCGCCGGGGCTTGCTGGCCTCTCGGCCCATGCGCGGACGAACTGGGACGACTACATCGGCTCCGCCTGGGATTCCCGCATCACCCTGTACGACTCGACTCCCACCGTGCTTGTGCCGGTGAGCGACGCGGATCTCAACGAGATCCTCCAGCAGGCCGAGCGCCAAGAGGTCGCCCAGCTCGCCAAGATCGGCTTCCAGTACACCACCGTCGGGAGCGGCTTCCCCTTCCTGCCGTCGTCGGCCAGTCCGACCGTGACCGGGTAAATCCAGTAGCCTTTGGCCACGTATTCATGTGCATCGCGGTGCAGTTCCTCGTCGTATTGCTGGGGTTCGGCGGCTTGGTCCAGGAGGTGAGGGTCCTGGGTCACGCCGCTTCACCCGGGGCCTGGTCGCGGAGATGTAGTCGCGCAGGTCGATGTCCAGCCAGGTAACCAGCCGGATCACCGAGTCGGTGGCGGGCATCTTGTCGCCCCACTGCCAGGTGCTGAGCACGGCCGGATGCACCCCGAGTTCGGCTGCGACCTTCCGCTTGGTCAGCCTCCGCTCACGGCGCTGACGGTCTACCGCTTCCCATAGGCGGTTGATATCCAGTGCTGGGGCCATTCGCCCAGTTCCTTCCTCCCGGTTAAGGCAGGACCCTGCCTCAACCCGATGTGCGGCTCGGTACCGACTAATCCATCGGGGTACCGGGTGATGCCACACACGCTTTCCTGCTGACATACATCAGGATTCACGGCAGGAGAACTCGTACTTCATCCGCGACCTCGTCCAGTTTCAAAACCGTCCGGTAGGCGGCCTGCGCGTACATCGACAACAGGTCGGAGAACTCACCCGAGTTCAGGGCCGCAACAGCCTGGTTGAGATTGACACCGATCCTGCGGACCTGCCCCGAGGCGTGCATCAGCGCACCCAATAACTCCCGCAATACCGAATGCTCAGGCCTGTCGATGTTCCGCGCGACCTGCGCCCACCGCTGGTCGGTCAGGATCGGATCCTCCGGAGCGGCACGAACGGGAAGATGCCACACCGGCTTGCGGTAGTTACGCTCCCCCAGCAGAGCCAGCGGCTGGGCCAGCAACCCCTCCAGACGACGGAAGTCCCGGCTGCCGTCAGCGCGAATCACCGGCTCGATCTCGGCCGGGTCCCGGAATCCCGCGACGATGTGCGGGTTGCGGTGTTCCTCGGCGCGGCCTGGCCCGTACAGGTAACGGATCAGCCCCTGCACCCTGGTCCCCCGCAGCACCTTCCCGATCACCCAGTACCCCCGCGCACCTGCCTGCCAGCGAGCATGCAGCACGGCACCAGCGGGACCGGCGTTGTCTCAAGCCGACCGACATCACGCTCTCTGCCGGGGTGAAACTCGGGTTCCCGAGACGGCCGGATGCCATTCAGTGGGTCACGGAAAACGGCGATAGTCCATCCATCGCAGAGGAGATCATGGACAGGGTCGGTCTGGCCCCGGCGGGGGATGAGGAGGCGGTCCGGTGGGTCGCGGTCCGGCACGCCGACGACCACATCCACATCGTCGCGACCCTGGCCCGGGCTGATGGGGTGCGGCCGGAGGTATGGAACGACGGGTACCGGGTCCGGGATGCGTGCCGGGCGGTGGAGGAGCGGTTCGGGCTGCGGTCGACCGCTCCGGCCGACCGGACCGCTCCCCGCCGCCCGCACCGTGGGGAGATTGAGAAGACCAGACGCCGCGGATGGGCGGAGGAATCCCGGATCGTACTGCGCCGCCACGTCATCACCGCCGCCGGCGGGGCCCGGAACGAGGCCGAGTTCTTCGCCCACCTCCACGCCGGCAGCGTCCTGGTCCGCACACGGTTCAACGACGAACATCCCGGTGAGGTCACCGGGTATGCGGTCGCTGTCCCCGGCGATCTCAACCGGGCCGGAGACCCGATCTGGTTCGGCGGACACGAACTCGCCGCCGACCTGACCCTGCCCAAACTGCGGCGCCGGTGGACACCCGGTCCGGACTCTGATCCGTCATCCGGGCACTACCCTCCGGTATCCGGACGGCACCTGTCCGCACCGACCGCGCGGGCGGTAATGCGGATGACCATCCGTGAAGCCGCGGACCGATCCCGGAGTGCGGACGATTTCTTCCACCACCTCGAACGGGCGGGGGTCCTGGTACGCCGGCGCTTCAGCGAACACACCCTTGACCAGGTGACCGGGTATGCCGTCACCGTGCCCGGCCACACCGGGACCGACGGCCAACCCCGGTGGTACAAGGGCGGGAGCCTCGCCGACGATCTGTCCTGGCCTCGCCTCCACCACCGGTGGAACCCCACGGCCGAGACAAGCGGGCGGTGCGAGTGGCCATCACCGGATCTCACCGATGAGGAGCGCCAAGCGTTCTATGACGACGCAGCACGCGCCACCGCCTACGCCACCGCCCAACTACGCCGCTACGCGGTTATCAACCCCCACGCCGCCAGGGACGCGGCGTGGGCCGCCTCCGACACCCTGCACGTCGCCGCCAGAGCACTCGGCAACCCGCACCTGCGCAGGGCCGCCGACGCCTACGACCGCGCCGCCCGCGCACCGTACGGACGAATCCCCCAACCAACCCCCGCCGGGGACGGTCTCCGGACATCGGCGCGGCTGCTGGCCATGGCCGGGCTCATCGGCGACCCGACCACCGTGAACATCCTCGTATTGGTCACCAACCTCATCACCCTCATGGAAACGGTGGCCCACCTCCACCAAGCTCAGCAGCGAACAGCCCAAGCCACCGCAGCACGCACCGCCGGCAACCACCTTCGCCGCGCTGGGCAGCCATCGGAGGCAGCAACGCCCTGGCTACCGGACACCCACCGGGCACCGACCGCCTTCGATCTGGCCATGGCCGACTTCCCCATGCCATGGTCACCAGCCACACCGGAAGGCCCAGAAGGCGCATCGGAGCAGAGGCCACACCGCCCCCAGCGAAGCATCAGCGTTTACGGGACCTCACGACCCGCCCGATGACCGCGCCCGTGGAAGGCAAGCCCGAGCCCTGGAGCAGACGGTCTGTCACACGCACGCTCATGCCGAATTGAGGATGGCTCATCCGAACAGGCAGGTGATCTCGGGCGGACCTATGGGAGCGGTTGCAGGTTGGCCACGAACGGGCCGGAGGGTCAGTCGCGATCTGGTGGTCGGTACCGTGTTCGAGCGTGCGTCTCAGAACGGGGGTGGCCCGAGGATCTCGATCGCTCCGGTGTGCGTCGCCGCCTCGCGGACTCGGTCGAAGTCGACGGGCGTCGGCGGCTCGCCCTGGATGGCGGGCTCGCTTGCGCGACGGTAGAACGCCTCGCCACCTCCGGGGGTCTGCAGGCACAGCATCTGTGCCTGCGCCGAGGTGACCATGAATGCATGCGGGACGCCGCGGGGGATGATCGCGATACCTCCGGCGGCGAGGCGTTGTTGCTGTCCATCGATATGCAGCACGATCTCACCCTCGAGCATGTAGAACGTCTCGTCCGCCCCGGGGTGTCGGTGCAGCGGCGTCGCCTTTCCTGCGTCGAGGTCATCCTGGAACATCAGGAACGCCCCGCCGGTCTCTTCCTCGGTGGCCTTCCACGTGTGCAGTCCGCCGCCGCAGAACCAGCGTCGTTCACCCTCGCCACTCTCGCGCACCGTGGCGGCCAGTGTCTTCATGATGGCCTTCCTTCACGCTTCACGGGACTTGAGTCCCATCATGAAACTACGGTACCGTAAAGCCCATGTCAACGCCCTATGAGCGGTCGGGACGAACCCGGCAGAAGTCGCGCACCCGCAACGCGCTGATCGCCGCGGCGCGCGCGCTGGTGGCTGAAGGTGGGTCGCCGCCCACGGTCGAGGAAGCAGCCGCTGCGGCATTGGTCTCCCGCACGACTGCCTACCGGTACTTTCCCGACCAGAAAGCGCTGCTCGTCGCGGCCCATCCGGAGACCGAGACCACATCACTGCTACCGCCCAATGCCGGCGACGACCCCGAAGATCGACTTCTGGGAGCTGTCAAGGCCTTCACCCAGCTGGTGATCGAGACCGAGCAGCAGCAGCGCACCATGCTGCGGCTGTCCCTCGATCCGGACACCATCCCCCGTGAACTGCCGCTGCGGAAAGGCCGAGCAATCGGATGGTTCGAAGACGCGCTGTCTCCCCTTCGGCCGCAACTCACCGAGCCGGGAGTACACCGGCTCGCCGTGGCCATCCGCAGCGCCGTCGGCATCGAGTCACTGGTCTGGCTCACCGACATCGCCGGCCTCCCCCGCGACCAGGCGGTGGAGCTCATGCAGTGGTCGGCGCGGGCCCTGCTGCACCACGCGCTGGCCAGCGGCCCGCCCAACAGCGACTAAATCCCCCACGACCAGATCCTTCGACATCGACCGGACCCCCACAACGAGCTGACTGACTCGCATCAGCTTCGCTGGCCAGCTGCCAAGTGAGCTGTACGAAAGAAGAAGGCCACAGCCTTCGCTCGCCACAGGCGCAGCAGGAAGCCCTTGAAGCCGAACTCGCCTTCCTCCAAGAGGTCTTGGCGCTCTGAACGTGGGGGGCGGGGATACGGGGGCAATAACCCCGTGTCCCCGCTCCCTTCGTCCCACTCACCGCCCGGTGCCGGCCGCCCGGCTATCCGGGCGTGGCGTTGGGCCGGTCACATCAGCAGCTGCCGGGTTTCCAGGTGGTGGATCAGTGAGTCGGTGGCCTCGTGCAGGTCGATCAGCGGATGGCAGACCCGCACGCCGGTGTGGTCGAGCCAGCTGAAGGATTTCGGCTCGATCCAGACGTTGAGGCCGGTGAATTCGATGAGAGTGACGCCGTTGCCGTCATTGCGGTGGGTGCCCTCGATGCCTCGGGCCGCGATGGCCAGCCGTAGTTCGGTGGCGGCGTAGTCGGGCGAGATGGTGTAGCGCTGTGCTGGCCATGAGTGCGGCAGCGGCACACAGAACCAAACCGCCTTGCCCCTTACCGCAGGTGTTGTGAGGCGGGATCTGCTGGGACGGGTTCCCTAGGCCGCGGTGACCGCGTTGAGGATGCAGATGCCTCGCCCGTGCTCATCGAGCGGTTCGATGCAGGTGGCGTGTGGCAGGTGGGAGCGGTCGGCATCGAAGATGCTGACCACTAACTCTGGCATCGGACGGGTTCGGGCGAAGACCCACAGTTCAGGTGGGGCGAGCGGGCCGAAGGTCCGGCTGCGTCGGCGTGTTGGAAGGCATTGGTCGCGCACTCGGAGACGGCCAGGACGCTGTCCTCGATCATGGGCTGGGAGAGCCCGAGTGCGGTCATGGTCCGGGCGAGCAGCGACCGGGCGAGCGGTGGACCGCTCGCGTCGCGTCCGGCCGCCGGGTTCGCCATCGCCCAGGACGTCCCTGCCGACGTGGAGGCCGCCTACCAGCGTCTGCTGGACGCAGGGTTCGACAGCCGCCTGCTGAGGAGCTGATCGCTGGTGGCCGGCGAACTGCTCTGCGCGATTCACCAGCCGAACTTCTTCCCACGGCTGTCCGCACTGGCCAAGCTATTCACCGCCGACGTGTGGGTGGTCTTGGATGACGTGCAGTTCGCCCGCCGCGACTACCAACACCGTTGCCGCCTCGCCGCCCCCGGCGACGTCAACGCCCAGCAGTGGCTGACGGTGCCAGTTCACCTGCCCGGCGGGCAAGGCACCCTCATAACTTGTCGGTAGCGATCGAGAATCTTCCCTACCCGCTGATACAGCCTGGGGCAGATGTCCCATCGTTCTGAAGTGAGAGCCGCATGGCTCGCGACTTCAACCTGCAACGCTGGTGGATCCAGACTTTTGCGTCCCGCCGAACCTGACACGGTCCCAATGACTCGACGTATTCGAAGATCGTCTCGGCACGGCTGTCACGTGATCGGATAACTGCCGCCGTCGCCCGCTCGATCGCGGCCAGCTCGGTGGCCTTAGCGGCCACGCCAGTAGCGTCGCGGATGGGAGACGCAGATCACATGCGGCTGGCTGTCACATCTTGCCGGGCTGCTCCGTCAGTGGGGTGTAACAGCTAACACGGCAAGGAGATCACCATGGACGCCCGTCTCAACTACATCGGCAACCCGGTCGCGGCCAATGTCGTGAAGTACATCAACTCGGCGGGCAAGGTCGTGTCGGACTCGACGCTGCCGGCCGCGACGCAGGAGCTGGTGAAGATCCGCGCCAGCCAGATCAACGGCTGCGCCGGCTGCCTCGACATGCACACCAAGGAGGCCGCGCACGCGGGGGAGACCTCGGTCCGCCTCCACCTGGTCGCGGCCTGGCGGGAGGCCAAGGTCTTCACCGAGGCCGAGCGGGCCGCACTGGAACTCGCCGAACAGGGCACCCGCATCGCCGACGCCGCCGGCGGCGTCACCGACGAGGCATGGGCGAACGCCGCCTAGCACTACGACGAGGACCAACTGGCCGCCCTGGTGTTCCTGATCGCCCTGATCAACACCTACAACCGGATGAACGTCATCATCCAGACGCCCGCCGGGGACTACGAGGCGTGCCAGTTCCACTGAGCATCGCGCGCCGTACGGGGTAGGAGTGGAGGTGCGGGGGTGGGTCGGGCCGGGAAGGAGGCGGA
>JAOPYK010000122.1 GCA_025964695.1 Streptosporangiaceae bacterium
GCCGGTCGACCGAGGGTGTCACCCTGCTCCACCTCGATCGCGACCGTCTGTGCCCCTGTCGTGTCGAGCAGGTGGGCGGCCAGGCAGCCGGTGCTGTTGGCGTTGGCGACGTCCTCGTCGACACCGATCGCCGGCGCGAACATCCGCGCCGCACCCGGTCGGTCGCCCACCGGCGGTACGTACACGAAACAGCCGAGGAGCCCGTACCGCCGGCACGCCGCTGTCAGCCTGCCGAGGTGTGGGCAGACTCGGAGCAGCGCCGACCGGTCGTGGACCGGTACCAGCATGCGTGGTGCGCCGGGCGCGGCGATGCGTGGCGCGTCGGTCGGATGCGGGTCGTCCGCGGTGAGCCCGAGCGCGGCGACGATCGCGGCGCGCTCGTCCGGTGCCGGGTGACGCAGCGCGACGAGGCCCTGGTCGAACCACACCTCGATGCCGGCGGGGCGGCGGATCGCGACGGTGTCGAACGTGCGCCCGCCGGTGTGTTGGCGGTCGTTCAGCTCGCCCAGCGCGGTGCGGGTCAACCGGACGGCCTGCGCGGCAACGGTGCCGTGGCCGCAGCCGGACAGTTCGGCGGTGGCGGTGAAGAACCGGACCGGCCAGCCACCGTCCGGCGTCCGCCCTGGGCCGAGGAACGCCGCGTGCGAGGTGCCGGCCGCAGCAGCGACCGCACGCCGGTCCGCGTCCGTCGCCGCCGGGTCGTCGTCGGTGACGGCCGTGGGGCTGCCGCCCCGGCCGTCGCGCCGCACGCACGCATCAACCACCGTGACATCCGGCCAGGACATGGGCCCACCTCTGACGCTCAACGAACCGGCAACCGCGAACGGCGTCTGCCGATGGCCGGACCTGGCCGCAACGGCCGACCGAACGCGTCCCGGAGCGTACCGGCCTGCCTCAGCCGGTGCCGTCCTGCACCGGATAGTGGATGATGACCGCACCGCCGGTGGCGTAGTTGGCGACATCGGCGGCCACCCGCTGGCCTTGCGGCGACGCCCGCGCCGCGGCCATGGCGGCGGCGTCAGCGAAGTCGCCTTCGAAGACCGCAAAATACGGCGCTTCTCCCTTGGTCGCCGCCACGTCGAAACTGTAGCGCCACGCAAGCAGGCCGGGCAGATTCATGACCAGTGGAAGGTGGTTGGTCACGTAGTAGTCGCGGAAGTGGTCAGGGTCGGCGGGCTTGGAATACAGGACCACCAACTTATGCATGACGACCTCCGTCCACCCTCCGTCCAGAGACGAGATCATAACACTCCGGGTGAGTGGGAACTCCTGCTAAGAACCAGGGACGACACGGAACGGTTCGGATCGCCTCAAGATCCAATGCACTGTCATCGGCATGAGTGGTGTGCGCCGCGAGGCGCTTCGTCATATCCCCGGTTCAGCCGGGAAGGATTGGAGGAACGTCCTTGGGTCTGATGGCTTACCCGGCGCCGAAAGGTTAAGGGGAAAAGAGCATGCCAGAAAACCGGCGGCCGGGTCCAGGTATCAGGGACGGTGCGCCTGGGGACCCGCGCGATACGGTGAAAGCTAAACTGCCTGAAGCCTAATCTCCAGAAGGTGCAAATGCCCGCCCGTCGGAAAGATGCCCGAGGCCGACGCCGTGTCCTGCACCGATCTCGTCCGCTGATCGGTGCACTCTCCGGACGCGGAGCGATGTCCAGCGAGGACATTCAAGGAGATGAGTGGGCCGCCTAAGTCGCGCTATGACGTATGACGAAGACGGACGCGGGATCGCCTAAGGGACGCGAGTCTTAGGGCGACGGAGTTCCCATAGTAGTCGTGGGAGTAACGACCCACCAGGGAGGGCGGGAAGGCCGCCTGCAGGGCGAAGGGGAACAGGTGACCGGACACCAAAGGCTGAAAGGTATGCGAAATGCAGAACGCCGAAACGGTACTGGGTGTCCTCCGTGAGCTCTCAGCCACGGCATAGGTCACTAGAGAGCCGGATGCCGGGAAACTGGCACGTCCGGTTCGGCGGGGGGCCGTACCAAAGCCCAGAGTTCCCGCGAACCCAAGGGTCTATGCCGGACCGTTGTGGTGGTTTGGGTGGCTATGCATCCTTGGGTTCGTTGGAACTCAGGCCGTCTACGGCCAGCTGGTCCTGGAGCGGCCCCGGGCGGTGCTCAGGAACGGCGACGACCAGTGCGGCCCGGCGAGGTACGGCCCGGCGGGCAGCTGGCGCGCCTGAGCTGGCATAGGGAGCCGACCCTCGCGTGACCAGGCGTTCTCCGTCAGGGCGACGCCCGGCGCCGGATTGACATGTCCTTGGCCGGGGCCGGCACGCGCCTCCTCGCCTTCACCACCACTACAGGAACCTCAACGAAGAGGGAAAAGCTTCACCGATCCCGAGATTCCCTCAATCGCCAGATCGGCCGTTCTACATGGAGAACGCCCTGGTCCTGGGGTTGGATGACCTGGAGAGGCGTTGGGGAACTCTGGAGTTATTTATTAGGAAAAGGACCCGCGAACTGCGGGCACCTCGCCGTACGGCCTACCCAACTGTTCGACTGATTACTGGGGTGCTTATGGATCTGGGTCTGGTCCAACTGGCCGGGTACGGGGTTGTGGTGTCGACGGCCCACTCACGCGCACATCGCGCGGGGGATAGCGGACTGACCATAGGGCGCCTACGTTGATGCGGCGGCGTCGGTGCACGATGACTACCGCCGTCGCGGAACGTCCCCGTCGTCGTTCGACATGGCCGCCTGGGGGCTTCCCCCGGCCGGGACGGCGTTGCCGTGAGCCGGG
>JAOPYK010000125.1 GCA_025964695.1 Streptosporangiaceae bacterium
CGCGTGGCGCTGCTCATCTCCTCCGAAGAACGCTACCCGGGAGCGGCCCTGGGCCTGGTCGCGCAAGTGCAGGAAATGTCACGGTATCTGCATCACGCATTGATCGGTGTCGTCCACGGCGTCGGCAACAAGCGCGGCGAGGTGCGGTCAGACCCCGCCGACCCCCTCAAGACCGCACACCGGCTGGGGGCCCAGCTTTCATCACTGCACCACAGCGACTACCGCATCGACACCGAACGACCGAACACGGTCTGGCCGAGCGCCTCCACCCACGACGACACAGCCGGGATCTATACAGACGTGTAACCCGGCACGCACCGCCGCACCATCAGATCCGACAACGCATCGGTCAACACCCCGGCGCCGACGCTGCTGGAAGCCCACGGCACGCCCGGGCGGATGGCCACCATCGGACCGACCAGGCGCAACTCTTCGCCGGGCTGGAAATCGAGTAGGGGCTACTCAGGTCCGGGGCGCGGGTCCGGTCGAACCTGGAGCCGAGCCCAACAGATCGGAGGCACCATGACCGCCATCACGATCGCCGTGTTAAACCTGAGCACGGCGCTGACCGACGCCCGGATCGAGGAAGCACTGCCCGCGCTGCAGACCCAGATCAGCCGTGACTTCGCCCTGGTGTACCGCACGGACGCCCACCTGGTGTTCGTGCCCAAGACCGGCCGACCGCCCGCGGGGGCGTGGTGGCTGGGCGTGTTCGACAACTCCGACCAGCCGGGGGCCCTCGGCTACCACGACCTCACCCCTGAGGGCCGCCCGTTCGGCAAGGTCTTCGCTGCGACCGACCTGGCCGCCGGGCTGAGCTGGACGGTCACGATGAGCCACGAGCTGCTGGAGATGCTCGCCGACCCCGACATCAACATCACGATCTTCTACCGATCGAGCGGCACCGCCGGCCGGTTGTACGCCTACGAGGTGTGCGACGCCCCGGAGGCCGACGCGTACGGCTACACCATCGACGGCGTGCTGGTCAGCGACTTCGTCTATCCGGCCTGGTTCCAGGACACCTCAGCGGGCGATGCACAGTTCGACCACGCCGGCCACATCAAGGCCCCGCTGGAACTGCTGCCCGGCGGCTACATCGGTGTCTTCGACCTGAGCGGCAGCGGCTGGATCCAGCTCCACCCGACCGGAGCGGAGCTCCACTACCGCGACCGCCCCCGGGTCGGCAGCCGCCGCGAACGTCGGCGCACCCCGCGCGAGCAGTGGCTCCGCAGCACCGTCACCTACTAGCAGACGCAATCGAGCCTTGGGCGGGGACAGGGGCCCCGCCCAAGGCTCGACCATTTGCTCAGCGGTCGACGTCCATCGGTTGGACGACGAAGCCGGAGGGGACGATCTTGAGGGCGGTCTCGCCCGCGATGTCGATCCTCTCGGCGTCCTTGCACATGTCCGCGTAGACCCCGCGTGCATCGGCGCGGTTCTCCCGGGCCATCCGCTGCGCGACATACCCCGCGACCAGCGGAGTGGCGAACGAGGTACCGCTCCACCGCGCGTCGTGCGTGCCGGTGAAGTCCGCCACGGAGCCCTCGCCGAGCGCGAGCGGTGGCTGATGTGAGAGCGCCCCGTCGTGGTGGGGCGCGCGGCACGTGCAGCAGTATTCGTCCGCGGGTGGGAGAAACTGGCACTGGTCGAAGGTCGCGTGCTGATACTGCAGCTTGCGAGCGGCGGCGGAGAAGCCGGATACGAGCCGCTCTCCGGGCGCGAACACCTTCACCCAGGGGCCGAAGTCGCTGAAGCAGGTGCGGCCGGTCAGATCTTCACGCAGAGCGCCCACCGATACAACGGAGTCGGCCGTCGAGGGCTCCGCGGCATACGCGGCCGGCCAGAATCGGATCGAGTTGCCGTTGTTGCCCGCCGCCGCCACCAACAGAGTCGGCTTGTCCCTGAGCGCCTCCATGAACCTCGAGAAGGTGTGGAGGCCGTGAAGATCTTTGAAGACCGGTGATCCGGCGGACAGGCTGATGATGTCCGGCCAGCCCGTGTGCTCCGCCTGGAACTGATCCAGCGCGGCGAAGAGACGGTCGGTGAAGTCGTCCTCCAATGCGGCACCTGAATGGTCGAGGACATTGCTGACGTGGACCAGAGCGGTCGGTGCGACGGCCTTCAGCAGACCGGTGATGAAGGTGCCATGGCCGACGTACTCGCGGATGAACTGCTGGCCGTCCGGGCCGGTGTTGGTCTCATCTTTGCGCGGAGCTCCGGAGATGCCGTCGCCGAAGCCGAGGGTGCCGTAGTCCGCGACCAGGCCGGTGTCGATGACCAGGACCAGCGGTTGGCGATGGTCGGCCGGGGCCGGTACCACGTCACGGACGCTCCGGGGATCCGTGGTCGCCCACGGCTCGTCGGCAGGGCAGACGGTCCCGTTCGTGATCCCGATGACGTGGTTCGGTGCGGCAGCGATCGCCCGCCGGTCCGCGACGTCCTTCAGGCGCTTGAGTGCCTCGGGCACCTCATCGTCCGGCCGCATGGGATCACCGAGTTCCGCCTCATCCGCGGCGGAGCCTATGCTCAGCCGTACGAGCCCCGCGCGCTCCGTGTGATCCTGTCGCCGGGGACTCATGTCCCGCAGGGGGCTGTCGGATGATTCTTGGAGCCAGCCGGCGTCCTCACCGCTGACCAGGATGGTGCCGCGCTGGAAGGCGCACGGCGGATCGGCCGGCCCTGTCCCGGTGGGTCCGGCGGCGAGCGACTTTTGCAGCCCTTCCTGTACGACGCCGAGCTGCTCAGCGAATCTTCGTGACGCCATGGTCCGATCTCCTTGTTGCTCAGTGGGCACACGATCTAGAGCCCCCGAGTGCCTTCTTGATACATCGCCGCAATGGACGAGCCTCGAACCGTGGACTTAGCATCGATGGATGCCACCTGGCGGCCCCAAGAACTCGCTGGATCTGCTGCCGATGGTCTTCGCTCGGCCGAACGAGGCCGTTACTGCGGCGCGCGCCCTTCTGACAGATTCAGTGAGTCCATTCGACGCATCGGTCGCCTACCAGGCAATCGGGATCTTCGAGCGAGACTTTGGCGACGTCACAGCGTCGATCGCCGCCTTGCGGCGAGCCCGTGATCTCGCCCGTCGGTCCGGTTCGGCTGATCGTGAGACGGACGTGCTAGGCACGCTTGGCGCCGCGCTCGTCTTCGCTGGCCGCACCCGCCAGGGGCTTGCGACGCTGGGAGCAGCTCTCATCGCCGCTGAGGGACTCGCGGCCGCACAGGTGCGTCATCGCCGCGCTGCCGCCTTCTGGACCCTCGGCCGTCACGCCGAGGCTATGGACGATTTCCGGGTGGCGATGCCGGTTCTCCGGGAGGCGGGCGACACCATCTGGCTCGTTCGTGCGCTGAGTATCCGCGGGACCGTCCGCCTGGCGATGGGTGAGGCTGCCGCGGCCGACCGAGACTTCGCTGAGGCCGAGCAGCTCTGCGCAGAGACCAGGCAGGACGTCGATATGGCGATGGCCATCGAGAATCGAGGGCTGGCCGCCTCCCGCAGCGGTGACGTACCGGCCGCGCTGTCGCACTTCGACGAGGCAGCCCGGCGCTATGCCGTGCTCGGGACGCCGATGTACGTGCTGCACGTCGAACGATCGGGGCTGCTGCTGATGGCCGGTCTCGCGCAGGACGCGCTGACCGAGGCGGACCAGGCGATCAAGGCGATCGAGCAGGCCCGGGGCCAGCCGATCCGCCGGGCCGAACTCCTGCTCTCCGCTGCGCGCGCAGCACTGGCGGCCGGTGATCCCGATGCCTCGGCCGTACGGGCCGGAGAAGCGATGCGGGTCTTCGCCAGACAGCGTCGGGACTGGTGGCGGACGCATGCCCGTCTCGTCCACTGCCAGGCCCGCTTCGCCACCGGGGGACACACCGCGCGGCTCTTCCGCGAGGCCGAAGACCTTGCAAGGCGCTTGGCCGCACTGAACTCGCCCGAGTCCGTACCGGCGGCGCTGCTCGCGGGCCGGGTCGCACTGGCCCTGAACCGCTTCGGCGATGCCGACCGCATGCTCGCCACCGCCATGAAGGCCCGGCTCAAGGGCCCGCCGCTGGCCCGGGTCGAGGGCTGGCTGGCGTACGCGCTGCGCGCCGAGGCGGCCGGGCAGAACGCGTCCGCGCTGACTGCCTGCCGCCGCGGCCTCGACGTCCTGGACCAGTACCGGCTCACGCTGGGCGCCACCGAGCTGCGGGCCCGGGCCACCGCGCGCGGCGGGGAGCTGGCCGTGCTCGCACAGCGGATCAGCCTGCGGACCGGCAGCACCCGCAGACTGCTGGAATGGAGCGAACGCTGGCGGGCCACCACGCTCGCGGTGCCCCCGGTCCGCCCCCCCGACGACCCGGACCTGCTGCGCGACCTGACCGCCTTCCGGGAGATCCACAACCGTATCGAGAGCGGCGGAAAGGATCTGACCCGGGAGCTGCGCCGGCTGGAGGACGCGATCCGGTCCAGGTCGTACCGGATCAGCGGCGCCGGCGGGGTGACGGGCCGCCTCGACAGCCGCGAGCTGCTGAGCGGCCTCGGCGGCCACCTGCTCATCGAGATCTCCGAGCTGGACGGCGAGCTGTACGCGCTGCTTTGCGGCCAGGGCCGGGTCCGGAAGTTCCGGGCCGGCCGGGCCGCGGACGCGCTGACCGAGCTCGGATATGTGCGGGCGGGTCTGCACCGGCTCTCCTACCACGCCTCGGCGGAGCGGCTGGCGGTCGTCGAGGCGGGCGGGCGGCGGCTGCAGGAGCTGCTGCTGGGCCCGGCGGCGGCCCGTCTCGGCACCGGGCCCGTGATCGTGGTGCCCCCGGCGCGGCTGCACGGTGTGCCGTGGGCGGTGCTGCCCGCGTTCCACGACCGGGTCCACAGTGCGGCGCCGTCGGCGGACGCCTGGCTGCGCACCCTGGACAAGGGGCCTGGGCCGGACCGGGTGGTTCTGGTCCAGGGCCCCGGCCTGACCGGCGGCGCCAACGAGGTGTCGGCGCTGGCCGCCGGTTACGACAAGCCGGCCGTGCTGGGCCGGGGCCGGGCGACGGCGGAGGCGGTGCTGGTCGCGATGGACGGCTGCGGCCTCGCGCATCTCGCGGCGCACGGGACGTTCCGGTCCGACAGCCCGATGTTCTCCGCGCTGCGCATGGACGATGGTCCGCTCAGCGTGCACGACCTGGAACGGCTGCGGCGCGCCCCGTACCGGATCGTCCTGCCGAGCTGCGACTCGGCCCGGCTGGAGCAGGTCGGCGCGGACGAACTCCTGGGGCTGGCGTCCGCGCTGCTCCCGCTCGGCACGGCCGGGATCGTCGCGGCCGTGGTGCCGGTCAACGACCAGGCCGCGGTCGCGCTGATGCTGGCACTGCACGAGGCGCTCCGGGCCGGGCGGAGCATGGCCGAGGCGCTTCGGGACGCCCGGCGCGCGCTGCCGCCGGATCCGCTGCACCAGGCGACCGGCTTGTCGTTCGTGGCGATTGGCGCGGCCTGAGGGTAGAGGAGTCTGCAGACCGGCGAGCGGCTCCGCCGGTTTCGCGTGACCTTAGGCGCATGACCTCGGCCATTGGTTCTCCAGGCTCCCTGAAGGGCCTTGACAGCCGGGCTCACGGCAGTGATATACATACCCAACTCGTGCCCCATGAGACGAGTGTCCCCCCTTCATTCCCCACCGGAGGCCTCATGTGCTCCCGAACTCGAATCGTTTCGAGCCCGAACTCGAAACGATTCGACAAGCCCAGAGCGGCGTCTCGATGACACGCAGGCCGACGATCAAGGACGTGGCGGCGGCCGCCGAGGTGTCCGCCTCCACTGTGAGCGCCGTCCTCAACGGCACCGCCCCCACCTCCCCCGGCGTACGGGAGCGGGTTGCGGAAGCGGTGGCCCAGCTCGGCTACCAGGCCGAGGCGCACGCCCGGAACCTGCGCCGCCGCCGGGCCCACGCGGTCGGCCTTGTCATCCCCGACCCCGCCAACCCGTTCTTCATCGAGGTGGCACTGGGCGTCCAGTCCAAGGCCCTGGAGTCCGGCATGGTGGTCGTCCTGTGCGCCACCGACGAGGCGGCCGAGCTGGAGGCGTACTGCGCGCATCTCCTCCAGGCCCGCTACGTGGACGGACTGGTCTTCACCTCCGGTGGCCACCGCTTCCCGGGCGAACTGAACTTGCTGGGCAGCAAGGTCCCGGTGGTCCTGGCCGACGACCTCTTCGCGGACGCGCCGTACCCCTTCGTGGGTTCTGACAACCGAGGCGGCGCGCAAGCCGCGGCCCGCCTTACCCTGGACCATGGCCACCGCCGCATCGCCATCCTGGCAGGCCCGGCCGAGGTCTGGACCGCCGAGCAGCGGCTGGCCGGCTACCTGGACGAACTGGGCAGCGAGGGTCTGGCCCCGGCCACGGTCGTCCGCGGCGACTATCGCGTACCGAGCGGCCGGCAGGCGTCGGCCGCGATCCTCGAGTCCGGCGCCACCGCCGTCCTGGCAGCCAACGACCTGATGGCCATCGGCCTGATCCAGACCTGCCTTCAGGCCGGGGTACGCATCCCCGGTGACCTCAGCGTGGTCGGCTTCGACGACATCCCGACCGCCTCCTATCTGGCCCCACTGCTCAGCACCGTACGCCAGCCCGGCCGAGAGATCGGCCGCGGCGCCATGGCCGCCCTCCTCACCCAGTTGGCAGGGCACACCCCCGACGACCGACTACTCCTGCCCACTGAACTCGTGGTCCGCGACACCCTTGGGACGCCGTCATGACAGACAG
>JAOPYK010000151.1 GCA_025964695.1 Streptosporangiaceae bacterium
GGCAGCTCCGCCAGCACGTCCTCGGCCCGGGTGACCCGCTCCAGCTGGCGGCGCAGCACCGCGAGCTGCCTGCGCACATCCACCAACGTCGCGGTCGGCCGGTTGGAGAAGTTCTCCGGGCAGACCAGGATCACGTCGTGGCCGACCAGGCCGGGATCCAGGCCCAGCTCGCCGAGCATCTCACGCAGTGCCAGCACGTAGACCGCGGACTGCCGGGCCGCGGCCGCCACCTTCTCCGGCTCCGCCTGCCCGTCGATCACCGCGAACGACTTGATCTCGATGACGTGGAAGCGTCCGGCCAGCTGGAAGGCGATGACGTCCGGCTCCAGATAGGCGGGCTGCCCGGCGATGTCCAGGCGCAGCAGCGGATGGTCGAACAGGGTGCCGCCGCCCGCGGCGACGGCCCGCCGCAGCAGCTGCCGGGTCCGGGCGTGCCGGACCTCGTTGCCCTCGTGGCCGCCCACCGCGCCCAGGTCGTCGTAGGCCACCTCGGCAATGGGCAGCCCCAGCCGGTCGCGGAGCAGGGTGAGCAGTTGCGCGCAGCCGTTCGCCTTCACCTGCGACTCGAACACGTTCCCCCGGGTGATGGCGAACTGTGACTGGCCGAACTGCGGCGCGAATCCCAGCCGGGTGGCCACCTCACCCTTGTCGACCCCGGCGGCGTCCATCAGCCCGCGGCGCACACAGCCGGGGTTGCTGGTGAAGGCCGCGATCGTCCGCGCGTTGTGCGCGCACGCCGGGGCTCCGCCGCGCAACCGGCCGAGCCGCGATCCAGGATCAGGCATGTTCGTCACGTGAAGTCGTCTCCGGTCAGGTCGCTGGTCGGCTCATGCCACGGACGTCGCGCAGCCGGGCGCCGAACAGCTGCCCGGCGTCGTCGAGCTGGGCACGGGCCCGGCCGGCGGCCCGCAGCCGCTGTTGGCGGTCGGCCTCCTGGTGCACCTCGAGCTCCGAGCGGGCCGCGTCGATGATCTGCTCGGGGCGCGGCTCGGTGACCCCGCCGGCGCCGGCCCCCGGGATGCTCGCCGCGAACCGCCACAGCAGCCGGCGCCCGGCCTCGCCGGCCGGGACGCGGAGCGTGTGCTCGGCGATCCGGGTCGCCGCGGTGAGGAAGTCGGTGCGGGCACTGAGCGGGCCGACGACCCGGCGCTGCAGCGGCCAGGTGCTCACCACCAGCAGACCGCGGGCCGGGGCGAGCAGGTCCGCGGTCAGCGCGGCGCACAGGTAGTACGGCCGGGAGTACGGAGCCGTACGAAACGAGCGCTCCTCGTCGCGGCGCAGGCTGGTCAGCCGCGCCGCCACGATCTCACCCGGGAAGAACGCCTCGTGCACCCGCAGGACCAGCTTGGGCGCCGCGGGAGCGCCGAGCAGGGTCAATGCGTGGTGGACCTGCTCCCGCAGCGGCACCATCGACCCGTCCGGTCGCCGGTCCTGCGGTCCGTCGTCCCCGAGGACCGACCTCTCCCAGGCGGCCTCGAGCCCCTTGAGCTCGCCACGCAGGGCCCGGGCGCGCGGCCGGTCACCGCCCGCGGCCGCGCGCCGTACGTCCTGGCGCAGCCCGGCGATGCGCTCCTCCAGCGCCTCGGGGGTCTCCTCCACGCCCGACAGGATAGATCAAATGCCGGCGTCTTCCAGTCAATTCCAGCGTGTCGCGCCGAGCGGTCAGCCGCCTGGGTTGAAGATGACGCTCTGCGGGCTGACGCGGACGTTGACGCGCTGCTCGCCCGCCTGCCGGCCCGGGTACTCGTCCACCCCGAGGTACTTCTTGGCCAGGCGGTCGATGACCGCGTCCGCGCCCTCGGTCTCCAGCCGGGCGACACCCGACACGCTCGCCAGGTGGTAGGGGTCCCCGGGGTCCAGGACGCTGACCGACACCCGCGGGTCGTGACGCAGGTGCCTTTCCTTCGCCCGGCCGATGGCCGTGTTGAACAGGATCTCGTCCCCGTCGACGTCGACCCAGACCACCGTGCTGTGCAGGGTCCCATCGGGCCTGACGGTCGTCACCCATGCGTAGAAGGGCTGCTCGAACAGCGCCTTCACCTCTTCGGTCAGCGTGGCCATGAGCGTCTCCAAGATCTCGATCCTCGTCCCGCAACTGCCTGCGGGCTCCCTGGACACGACGTTAGCCGCCTCCGTTCGCAGACGATCAACGAACCCCCGGATACCACCGGGGGAGTACGGGCGGTGCCGCCCCCGCGCCGATGACGGGATCGGGGCACTGCCCTACGGTGAACAACGTGACGACCGGCGACGAGATCCCACCCCGCCGGTCCCGGCTGGCCGGCCTGCCGGTGTGGCTCGTCCCGCTCGTGATCCTCTTCGTACAGGTCATGGGATCGACCGGGGCCGACCACGGCGACAAGTACGGTCATCCGCACACCCCGCTGGACGGGTTCGGCTACGCACTGCTGATCGGGGGCGCCGTCGCGCTGGTGGCACGGCGGCGCCACCCGGCACCGACGCTGCTCGTGGTGGGGCTCGCCACCCTGACGTACTACCTGCGCGGCTACGTCCTCGGCCCGTCCTTCCTGGCCGCGGTGGCCGCCCTGGTCGCGGCGGTGACCGCCGGGCATCGCAGGGCCGCGTGGGCGACCGCGATCGGCGGGATCGGCGTCTACCTGGCCGTGGCCGAACTGGCCGGAGCCGAGCCCGGAGCCGCCGGAGGCCGGGCCCGGCTGCTCCACGTCGAGCGGCCGACCCTCCCGGTGGTGGTCGGCCTGACCGCCTGGGCACTGGTGGTGCTCACCGCCACCGAGGTGGTGCGGTTCCGGTCGGAGAAGGCGGCGGAGGTCCGGCGTACCCTGGCCGAGGAGCACCGCCGGCGGGCCAGTGAGGAGCGGCTGCGCATGGCCCGTGAGCTGCACGACGTGCTCGCGCACAACATCTCCATGATCAACGTGCAGGCCGGCGTCGCGCTGCACCTGATGGACCAGCAGCCCGAGCCGGCCGGGACGGCCACGGCGCGCACCGCGCTGGCCGCGATCAAGGAGGCCAGCAAGGAGGCGCTCACCGAGATGCGGTCGGTGATCGGCGTGCTGCGCCAGGCGGGGGACGAGGCGCCACGGACCCCGACCGCCGGTCTGGGACGCCTGGAGGACCTCGCCGGGCAGGCGCGCACCGCGGGACTGCGGGTGCACCTGGAGATCGAGGGCCAACGGCGCCCGCTGCCCGCCGGGGTCGATCTCGCCGCCTTCCGCATCGCGCAGGAGTCGCTGACCAACGTGACCCGGCACGCCCGTCCCGGCGCCGGGGCCGGCGCCATCAACGTGTGGATCCGCATCGGCTACGGCGAGCACGACGTGAGCGTCCGGGTCGACGACGACGGCCGGGGTACGACGCTGCTGGGGGACAATCCAGGAGGCAGCGGAATCCCCGGCATGCGCGAGCGCGCGGCGGCGCTCGACGGGGAGTTCGTCGCGGGCCCCAGGCCCGGCGGCGGCTTCCAGGTGCACGCGCGGCTGCCGGTCGACGAGGGAGGTGCCGGGTGATCCGGGTCGTGCTCGCCGACGATCAGGTGCTGGTCCGGGCCGGGTTCCGGGCCCTGCTCGACGCCCAGGACGACATCGAGGTGGTCGGCGAGGCGGGAGACGGCGTCGAGGCCGTCACGCTGGTGCGGCGGCTGCGCCCGGACGTCGTGCTGATGGACATCCGGATGCCCGCCCTCGACGGGCTCGCGGCGACCCGGCAGATCGCCGCCCTGGACACGCTCGGGAACACCCGGATCATCATGCTCACCACCTTCGAGCTGGACGAATACGTCTTCGAGGCGCTGCGCGGCGGGGCCTGCGGCTTCCTGGTCAAGGACACCGAGCCGGTCGAGCTGATCCGGGCCGTCCGCGCGGTGGCCGCCGGCGACGCCCTGCTGTCCCCGAGCGTGACCCGCCGGCTGATCGCCGAGTTCGCCACCCGCGCCAAGGAACCGCGCTCCTCGCTGCGCCTCAACGCGCTCACCGACCGGGAACGCGAGGTCATGGCGCTCGTCGGCGAGGGACTGTCCAACGAGGAGATCGCCGCCCGGCTGGTGGTCAGCCCGGCCACCGCCAAGACCCACGTCAGCCGCACCATGGTGAAACTCGGCGCCCGCGACCGCGCCCAGCTCGTCGTGTTCGCCTACGAGTCCGGTCTGGTCAAGCCCGGCTGGCTGGCCTGAGCACTACGCCCCCGGGCGTACCGCGCGAGCCGGTCCTGCCGCGCTCGGCGCAGCCGTGATGCCTCTCTCCGCCCGACGACGACGCCGGTACCGGGCCGCCATTGTCGGGGAACCCGAGGAACGGAGAGAACATGAAACCCACGACCGTCGCCCGGACGGTGCGGGCCACCAAGGTCTACGGTTGCGGCGACACCGCCGTACGAGCACTGGACGATGTCAGCGTCGATCTGCCGGCCGGACGATTCACCGCGATCATGGGTCCGTCGGGTGCGGGCAAATCGACGCTGATGCACTGCGTGGCCGGCCTGGACGATCTCACCTCCGGCCAGGTCTTCATCGGCGACGTCGAGCTCGGCTCGCTCACCGACCGGCAGCTGACCGTGCTGCGCCGCGAGCGGATCGGGTTCGTCTTCCAGTCGTTCAACCTGGTCCCCACCCTCAGCGCGCTGGAGAACATCACCCTGCCGATGACGCTGTCGGGTGAGCGGCCCGCGGCGGACTGGATCACCGCGGTGGTGGACACCGTCGGCCTCGGCGACCGGCTCTCGCACCGGCCCTCCGAGCTGTCCGGCGGCCAGCAGCAGCGGGTCGCCATCGCCAGGGCCCTCGCGAGCCGGCCAAAGGTGATCTTCGCCGACGAGCCCACCGGAAACCTCGACTCCCGTACCGGGGAGGAGATCCTGGAATTCCTCCGGGAGTCCGTCTCCGGCCTCGGCCAGACCGTCGTCATGGTCACCCATGACCCCGGCGCCGCCGGCTACTCCGACGCCGTGGTCTTCCTCGCCGACGGACAGGCGGTGGACCTCATGGAGGGGCCGACCCCGCAGAAGGTGCTCGACCGGATGAAGGCCTTCGGGGAGTCGTGATGATCAAACTTACCCTCCGGGAGCTGACGGTCCGCAAACGGCGGCTGCTCGGCTCGTTCCTCGCCGTCTTCCTCGGCGTGGCGTTCCTCGCGGGCACGCTGGTGCTCGCCGACACCCTGCAGTCCGGCATCAAGGGGTTCCTCACCCACGCCTACGCGGGCACGGACGTCTCCGTGCGCAACGCGACCAGCGTCAGCGACGCCCCCGGCAGCATCCGGGGCATGATCGACGGCTCGATCGCCGACCAGGTGCGGCGCGTGGACGGGGTGGCGGCGGCCGAGTCCGTCATCCAGGGTTCCGGGCAGCTCCTGGACACCGGCGGCAAACTGATCAACGTCCTGGGCCCCCGGACGGCCGGGAACTGGATCAACGACCCCGCTCTCAACCCGTACACGATCGCGGAAGGACGCCCTCCCCGCGGCCCCGGCGAAGTGGTGATCGACCGCAAGGTGGCCCGCGACGGGCATCTGCGGCTCGGTGACCACACCGTCGTGCTCACCCCGCAGCGGGTCCCGGTGACGATCGTCGGCATCGCGCGATTCGGCGCCGAGGACGCCTTCGGCGGCACCTCCTTCACCGCCTTCACCCTGCAGGACGCCCGGCGCGACGTCGCCCAGAACCCCGGCCGGATCACCAGTGTCTCGATCCGAGCCGCCCCCGGCGTCAGCCAGGACGCCCTCGCCGCCCGGATCCGGCCGCTTCTGCCCCAGGGCGTCGAGGCCACCACCGGCAAGCGCCTGGCCGACGAGAGCATGTCCACCATCAACTCCTCCTTCCTCGGCTTCGTCCGGGCGTTCCTGCTGGTGTTCGCCGCAGTGGCGCTCCTGGTCGGCACCTTCAGCATCCACAACACGTTCTCGATCGTCGTCGCCCAGCGCACCCGGGACGCCGCGCTGCTACGCGCCCTCGGCGCGTCCCGGCGGCAGATCCTGCTGTCGGTCGTGGTGGAGGCGCTCGCCGTCGGGCTCACGGCCTCGCTGGCGGGGGCGCTCGGCGGATTCGGGTTCGCCGCCCTGCTCAAGGCGCTCTTCGCCGGTTTCGGGTTCGGCCTGAAGGCCACCGGGGTGGTCTTCTCGGTGACGCCCCTGCTCATCGCGGTGCCGGTCGGAGTGCTCGTCACCCTGGCCGCCTGCCTGACCCCCGCGCTGCGGGCCTCCCGGGTGCCGCCGCTGGCCGCGCTCCGGGAGGTAGCCGTCGAACGGTCCGGGGCGGCGCCGTCCCGGACGATCACCGGAAGCGCGCTCGCCGCGCTCGGCACCGGCCTGCTGCTCTGGTCCGCCCTCACCCAGACGCTGCCGGTCGGCGGTCTCGGCGCGGTCATCGGCCTGATCGCCATGGTCGTGCTCGGCCCGGTGGCGGCCCGTCCCGTGGCCTCGCTGGCGGGCGCCCCCGCCGTACGGCTGCGCGGCGCCGCCGGGGGACTGGCCCGGCAGAACGCCATGCGCAGCCCCCGCCGCACGGCGGGGGCCGCCACCGCCCTGATGATCGGGGTGGGGGTCGTCACGCTGTTCACCGTCTTCGCCGCCTCCCTCAAGACCACGACGGCCGGCCAGATCGAGCGGTCGTTCGGCGGCGACCTGGTGGTCAGCGCGGGCGGCAACGGTTCCGCGGGGTTCGGCCCCGGCCTGGCCACCGGAGTGAGCGCGCTGCCCGAGGTCGCCGGGGCCGCCGCAATGGGCTCGGGCGACGTCCAGATCGACGGCTCGGGCAAGACGGTTCGGGTAGCCGATCCCGGCCGGCTCGCCGGCGTCGTGCGGCTCAAGGTGCGGTCCGGCTCACTGACCGGCCTCGGGACGGACCGGATCGCGGTGTCGTCCTCGGTCGGAAAGCCGGTTGGCGCCCCGCTGCGGGTCCGGTTCGCGGACGGTTCCGCGCAGACGTTCACGGTCGGCGCCGTCTACGCCCCTCTCGACACCGTGGGCTCCTACGTGATGCCCCGCGCCGCCTGGGCCACGCACGATCCCCAGGGACTGGACTCAGTGATCTTCATCGACCTCCGGCCGGGGATCGCGCCCGCCACCGGGAAGGCGGCGGTGGCCGCGGTGGCCAGATCGTACGGCACGCCGTCCGTGCAGACCCGTGCCGAGTACACCGACGCGCAGACCGCCCCGCTCGACAACCTGCTGGCCGTCGTGTACGTCATGCTCGCGCTGGCGATCATCATCGCCCTGATGGGCATCGCCAACACCCTGTCGCTCGCCGTGCACGAGCGCACCCGCGAGATCGGGCTTTTGCGGGCGGTGGGCGCCACCCGCGGCCAGATCCGGACGATGATCCGCTGGGAGTCGCTCATCGTCGCACTCTTCGGCACGGCCGGGGGCCTCGGGCTCGGGCTGTTCCTCGGCTGGGCGCTGGTCGCCGCCGGAGCCGAGAGCTTCGCCGGACCGGTCGTCCAGATCGTGGTGATCACCGCGGTCGGCGCGCTGGCCGGCGCGCTGGCGGCCATCCGCCCGGCCCGCCGGGCGGCGCGCCTGCGCATCATCGAGGCGATCTCCGCGGCGTGAACGACCCGCCAGGGGGCCTGGAGCGCCGTGCGGCCGCGCGGTGCCCCAGGTCCCCGGTACCGCCCGTTCCGGGCGCGCCCGGAACGCGGTCGCCTCTTCTCGCGGGCCCGATCCGGCTCAAAACCTCAGAGGTTGGGGGCATTTCGGGAGACGCAGGACGAAACGGGCTCCTCGCTCGCTGTCCTCCAGGGTCAGGGTGCCGTCGTGTGATTCGGCGATCTGCCGGGCGATCGCCAGTCCCAGCCCGGTGCCCCCGGCGTCCCGGCTGCGGGAGGCGTCCAGCCGGGTGAAGCGCTTGAAGATCACTTCCCGCAGGTCGGCGGCGATCCCGGCTCCGTCGTCGATCACTTCCACGATCGCCATGGAATCTTGGGTGCGGACGTTGACGGTGATCTGCGAGGTGGCGTGCCGCTCGGCGTTGTCCATCAGGTTGGTCAGCAGCCGCGAGAGCCGCATCCGGTCACACCGGGCGAACACCCCCTTCTGGAGCCTCCTGACGACCTTGACCGCACAAGGACGGCGGTCCAGCTCGCCGCCGACGAACTGGGCGAGGTCGGTCGGGTCGCGGACGAGGGGCGCACCGGCGTCCAGCCGGGCGATCGCCAGCAGGTCGGTCACCAGCGCCTGCAGCCGCTCCACGCCGCACAGCACCGCCTGGGTCATCCGCGGCCAGTCGGTGTCGTTGGGGTACATCAGCGCCTCCTCCAGCTGGGTCCGCATGGCGGTGATCGGGCTGCGCAGGTCATGTGAGGCGTCGGAGGTGAAATGCCGCAGTTGCTCGTAGGCGGCTTCGAGCCGGTCCAGGGTGTCGTTCACCGTCTCGGCCAGCATCCTGATCTCGTCCTGGTTCTTGGGCACCGGCACCCGCCGGTCGAGGTCGCTGGCGGTGATCTCCGCCAGTTCCGTCCGGATGGCGTCCACCGGCGTGAGCGTCTTGGCGACCGCCCGGGAGGTGAAAGCGGCCACCATCGCGACCATCAGCAGGCCGACGGCGCTCAGGAAGGCCACCAGGTTCGAGTTGACGTACCAGGGGAGCACCGGAGTCGCGTTGTAGACCACCCAGTCCCCGCCGGGCTGGTAGATCCTGTACGCGACGACGGTCATACAGCCGTCGAGCCCGGCCGGAGGGCACAACCGCCGGGCGTCGCGCAGCGCGCCCCCGGTCGGCTGAAAGGTGGCCATCGGCGGTTTGCCGACGATCTTCGGGGTCGCCGCCATCACCCGCCCGTGCGAGTCCAGGACCTGGATCAGCTCGTCTCCGCTGTGCGTCAGGACGCTCGGTAGCGCACCGCGTTTGACCAGGGTCAGCACGCGCTCGGAGGACTCGGTGACCTGCTCCCGGGCGTAGGCGGCCTCCCTGCCGCGCACGGCGATCACCACGAACACGCCGACACTGACGTAGATCAGCGCCGCGAAGGCGCTGGCCACCAGTGTGATGCGGGCTCGGAGAGACGATCGGTCCCGTCTGAACACCGGACTCCCAGCGGTGAGGTGATCACCTCTTCAAAGCATGTGCCGAGGCGGGTCAAGACCACTCCCAAGGTGCGGCAAAGATCGGGCACCCCCGAATCCTTTACCCGGCATCGATCAGGTCACGGCTGGACTCGCCAGGTGTGCCCCACCCCCGCCCGTGGGAACAGTGCTGACAAATGCGATCTGGCCTGTCGGTAAGGGTGCCGGCCGAGGAGGATCCGGGTGAGGAATGTGACGGCGGTCGGCGGCGTGCTGACCGCCCTTTGCCTGCTGACCGCCTGCACCGGCCGCTCGAGCGGGAGCACGCCCACCCCGCCGCAGATCTCTTCGCCCGGCACGTCCTCGTCGCCGGACGGCGCACCCCCGGCCCTGCCGTCACCGTCCCGGCCGGCAGGTGCGGTCCGGCCGTCGGCCGTCCCCGGCTCCGGCTCCGGCCGGTGCGCCACCTCGATGCTGAGCGCCGCGCTGCGCGCCGCGGGCCCCGCGGCGGGCAACCGGTACGCCTTCCTCACGCTGACCAACCGGTCAGCAGCGCCCTGCCGGGTGTACGGGTACGTGGGACTGGGCCTGATCGGCTCCGATGGCCGGCCGCTGGCCACCCAGGTGGTCCGGCTGGCACCACCGCAGCCGGCCTCGATCACGTTGCGGCCGGGCGGCAGCGCCTACACGCGCCTGCACTGGTCGGTCGTCGCCGGGCCCGGCGAGCCCCAGCATGGTCCCTGCCGCCCGGCGCCGGGTCAGGTGTGGGTGACGCCACCCGACGAACGCTCCCACCTGACCATCGCCTGGTCGCTGGGCGAGGTCTGCGGTTCCGGCAGGGTCTCGACCACCCCGCTGACCGCCGGTTCCGGACCCGGCTGATCCGGCCTGGCGGCGCTTTACGGTGCGCGAGAACCCTCGGGATTGCGCTAGGATTATCCACGTCCGCAAGGGCGATCGGGATGTAGCGCAGCTTGGTAGCGCATCACGCTGGGGGTGTGAGGGTCGCAGGTTCAAATCCTGTCATCCCGACATAAGTACGGGTAGGCCGAGTTCTTGGAATCAAGAGCTCGGCCTATCGGCTTTTCCGGCCCCTGACCCGTCCGGTCACGGGCCTGGTCATGCGCCTACTCTCCCAGCGCCACGCCGCCCTCGGTAGGTGCGGCCGCCGCCCACCTCGGACCAGGCGGTGGGCGCGCATAGACTCGCAGTTGACAGCCTCTTTGCGCACGGAGATGGACACGATGAGCCGTAAGCCCCCGATCGACGATGTCGATGACAGCGCGCTGGTGGTGACGCCACCGGAGGACTCCGCCGCGGGCATCCCCGGTGTGACCGCCGCGCTGAAGCAGGCGTGGGACCAGATGGGGGCCGGGCGCACGGCGCTGACCCTGCTCAGGGTCAACCAGAAGAACGGCTTCGACTGCCCCGGGTGCGCATGGCCCGAGGGCGACAAACGCCATGTCGCGGAGTTCTGCGAGAACGGCGCCAAGGCGGTGGCGGAGGAGGCCACCACCCGTAGGATCACCCGGGCGTTCTTCGCCGAGCATTCGGTGTCGGAGCTGGCGCGACGGTCCGACCACTGGCTGGGCCAGCAGGGCCGGCTGACCGAGCCGATGCTCAAGCGGCAGGGCTCCGACCACTACGAACCGGTGACCTGGCAGGAGGCGTTCGACCTGCTGGGTGCCGAGCTGCGGGGCCTGGCCACCCCCGGCGAGGCCGTCTTCTACACCTCGGGCCGGACCAGCAACGAGGCGGCGTTCGCGTACCAGTTGTTCGTCCGGGCCTTCGGCACCAACAACCTGCCGGACTGCTCGAACATGTGCCATGAGTCGTCCGGTTCGGCGCTCACCGAGACGCTCGGCGTGGGCAAGGGCTCGGTGCTGCTCGAGGACCTCTACCAGGCCGACCTGATCTTCGTGGTGGGGCAGAACCCCGGTACCAACCATCCCCGGATGCTGTCGGCGTTGGAACGCGCCAAGCACGAGGGTGCCCGGATCGTGGCCGTCAATCCGCTGCCGGAGGCGGGGCTGATGCGGTTCAAGAATCCGCAGCGGCCGTCCGGGGTGGTGGGCACCGGCACGGTGCTGGCCGACCTGTTCCTGCAGATCAGGCTGAACGGTGATCTGGCGCTGTTCCAGGCGCTCAACCGGCTGCTGCTGGAGAAGGACCAGATCGACCGGGCGTTCATCGCAGAGCACACCGCCGGGTTCGAGGACCTCGACCGGCATCTGCGCGCCCTGGACTGGGAGGAGGTGCTGGAGGCGACGGGCCTGACCCGCGAGGAGATCGAATCGGCCCTGCGCGAGGTGCTGCGCGCCGACAAGATCATTGTCTGCTGGGCGATGGGGCTGACCCAGCACAAGAACTCGGTGCCGACCATCCGGGAGATCGTGAACTTCCTGCTGCTGCGCGGCAACATCGGCCGCCCGGGCGCGGGCGTGTGCCCGGTGCGCGGCCACTCCAACGTGCAGGGTGACCGCACGATGGGCATCTACGAGAAGCCCGCCGCGGCCTTCCTGGACGCGCTGGGCGCGGAGTTCGGGTTCGAGCCGCCGCGCGAGCACGGGTTCGACACGGTGCGGGCGATCGAGGCCATGCGCGACCGGAAGGCGAAGGTCTTCCTCGGCATGGGCGGCAACTTCGTGCGGGCCACCCCGGACTCCGCCGTCACCGAGGCGGCGATGCGTTCCTGCCGGCTCACCGCCCAGGTCTCCACCAAGCTGAACCGCTCCCACGCGGTCACCGGAGAGCAGGCGCTGATCCTGCCCGCGATGGGCCGCACGGAGCGGGACGTCCAGGCGAGCGGCCCGCAGTTCGTGTCGGTGGAGGACTCGATGGGCATGGTGCACGCCTCACGCGGACGGCTTGCCCCGGCCTCGGGGCAGCTGCTGTCGGAGGTGTCGATCGTCTGCCGGCTGGCGCGCGCCACCCTGGGCGAGGACGCCATCGACTGGGCCGCCATGGAACGCGACTACGACGTCGTACGGGATCACATCTCCCGGGTGGTGCCCGGCTTCGCCGACTTCAACGCGCGGATCCGTACACCCGGCGGTTTCACGCTGCCGCACGCGCCCCGGGACGAGCGGCGCTTCCCGACCGCCTCCGGCAAGGCCGGGCTGACCGTCAACGAGCTGCGGGTGCTGCGGACCCCGCCGGGACGGCTGCTGCTGCAGACCGTCCGCAGCCACGACCAGTACAACACCACGATCTACGGTCTGGACGACCGCTACCGCGGCATCCGCCAGGGCCGGCGCGTGGTGTTCGTGCACCCCGACGACCTGGCGTCACTGGGCCTCACCGACGGCACGATGGTGGATCTGGTCAGTGAGTGGCATGACGGGGCGGAGCGCCGGGCCACCGACTTCCGGGTGGTGGCCTACCCGACCGCCCGTGGCTGCGCCGCCGCGTACTTCCCCGAGACCAACGTGCTGGTGCCGCTGGACAGCACGGCGGATGTGAGCAACACCCCCACCTCGAAGTCGATCGTCGTACGGCTTGAACGCGGCCTGATCCGCCGGGAGCCGCTCGGCTCCGCGCCGGCGCCCCTGCGCCCCGGCGTGGAGCCGACCGGGTAAACGGCTTCTGCTGTCCGTCCCGGCTCGTCTACGCTCACAGGCATCATGGACGCGCTCGCGGATCTATGGCGGGACCGCTCGGCAGGCACCCTGACCGAGTGGGCCTGGCATGACGCCGTCGCCGCCGTGTCCCGCGCCGAGATCCAGGGCGCGCTCCGCGAGCTCCAGGCGGATGACGATCTGATGGAGTCGCTGACCGCGATCCGCCGCGACGACGTGCTGGCCGCGCTGCACACCCTGGTCGCCGCGCGGTCGGAGCCGGTCGGCACCCGGACCGCCGCCGCCCGCAGGCTCCGGGATCTGAGCGAGGCCGCCTCCTGGCCCGTGCTGCGATCGCTCGCCGCCGACCCCGCCGAACCCGGCCTGGTCACGGCCGCCGCGGTGGAGGGCATCGAGCGCCTCTACTTCGCCGACCTGGTGGGCGACGACGAGATCCGCCGGCTGGTCATCGCGCTCGCGGACCGTCCGGAGCGAGCCGTGCGGCTGGCGGTGACCGCGTTGCTCGGCTCGGTCCGCGCCGTCTGGGCGGTGACCGAGCTGGACCGCAGGGTCGGCGACCGCGACCTGACCCGTGAGGCCCTCAACCGGCTGGCCGGCAACCGGCACCCGGCGGCGCTGGCGCGCCTGCGCGCCCACGCGGACGCCCGCGACGCCGCCACCGCGGAGCTCGCCCGGTTCCTGGCCCGGCGGCGGGAGGGACAGGAACTGGCCGAGGCGGTACGGGCCGGCTCCGGCACCGTCGAGTCCCTCCAGGTCAGGGCACTTGTCGGCTATGGCCGGTACGGAGACGTCTGGCGGCTTCTCGTGCACGGCCGGGTCACCGCCCGTGACCTGCCCTACCTGCGGGATCTCCCCGACGAACCCGGTGCGTCGCGCAGCCAGCGCCGGCTGCTGCGCCGGATCCGGTCGCACTGCGGTGAGCTCCTGCCCGGCGACCTGCCCTCCCAGCCCACCTGGTGAGCATGCGGCCGGGGCTGGGATCGGAGTCGCGAACCTGGCAGCATGGCGGGGTGCCGAAAGCGACGTCCGCCATCATCGTGCTCACCGGGCCACCTGGCAGCGGCAAGACGACCGTGGCCGGCATCCTGGCCGGCGGGTCCGCACCCAGCGTCCATCTGCACACCGACGACTTCTGGCACTTCATCCGGCAAGGGCGGATCCCGCCGTACCTGCCCGAGGCCCATCACCAGAACGAGGTGGTCATGGACGTCCTCGCCGGCTGTGCGCTCGGGTACGCGCTGGGCGGCTACGAGGTGATCGTCGACGGCGTCATCGGCCCGTGGTTCGTCGAGGGGTTCGAGACGGCGGCCCGGACGAGCGGTGTTCCGCTGCACTACATCGTGCTGCGGGCCGACGAGGAGACGACCCTTGCCAGAGCCGCCGGCCGGGACTCGGGGGCACTGACCGAAACCGGGCCGGTGAAAGCGATGTACGGGCAGTTCGCCGACCTCGGGGCCTTCGAACCCCACGTGGTCGACTGCACCCGGCTGACGGCGGAGCGGACGGCCGAGACCGTACGCGCCGGCCTCCACGACGGGACCTTCCGGCTGACCGGCCCGCCCGTGGCGTAGCGCGCGTACGGCCCGGTACGCGACCTCAGCCGCCGAAGTGCTTCTTCAGTGACGCCAGCCCCGGCCGGTAGATCCCGTCGCGCAGCATCGCCGTGGTCTTCTCGACCTGATCGGCGTCGGCGGCGAAGCTGCCGGACCACTCGACCACGCAACGGTCCTCGTCGGTCACCGGGGTGACGTGCAGCGACCCGAGATAGTCGTGCAGGCTCATGGCCGATTCCACGATGGTGTAGGTCTGGGTGAGCGACAGGTCGTCGAGGGCGAGCAGCCGCTCGCGGGCGAAGAGTTTGCCGTTGACCTCGAACCGGCGCACGCAGCCCACCTGGTCGGCCGCCTTGCCCTCCTCGATGACGCTGGGCGGCATCGAGGTCGACCAGGTCGACAGCCCGTTGAAGTCGCGGATGAGCGCCCAGACCGCCGCCGCGGGAGCGTCCACCAGCGTGCTCTCCGTCAGCTTCGCCATCGAAGACCTCCTCGACCCGGATCCGACCTGTCTTCGAAAGTTATCAAACGTCCTTGACGGTGATCCCCAGGACCTGGGCGAACGTGGGGGCCAGGTCGATGAGCTGGGCCGTGTCGATGATGGCCCCCCGCAGCGAGTCGTAGCCGGCGGAGATGTCCAGGTCCGCTCCCCGCAGGTCGGCCTTCTTCAAGGTGGCCTTGGTGAAGTCCACGCCGCTGAGCCGGGAGCCGGGAAAGCGGGTCCGCTCCAGCGTCGCGCCGGCGAAGTCCACGTCGCGCAGCAGGCAGTCGTCGAAGACGACATCGACCAGGGTGGCGCTGCGGAAGTTGACCGAGTCGATCTTGCAGCCCCGGAAGGAGACCCGCCGCAGGTTCGAGTTGTAGGCCTGGGCGCCGGCGATGACGGTGGACACGAACGCGGCGTCCAGCCAGTCCGACTCGGCGAGGTCGGTCGCGACGAGCCGTACGTCGCGCAACCAGACCTCGCTGAGCCGGGACCGCCGCAAACTCCCGCCGTCGAACGTCACCTGGGTGAAGGCGCACTCCATGAAGCGTGAGCCCACCGCGCCGGCACTCTCCAGGGTTCCTCCATCGACGTGGACCGCGTCGTAGGTCTCGTCCGGCCGCCACCCCCCGTCGTGCGAGACGAGGGCGGAGGCGAAGGGAAGCTCGGACAGTTCCTGGTAGGAATCCATGCGCTCAGCATGCCGTGTCCGGTCAGCCCGCCGGGACCTCCCCGGCGGACCGGCGGCGGGGGAGCAGCAGCACCGGCAAGATCGCCACCGCGCCGATGAGCACCGCCCACCAGAAGGCTCCGGCGAAGGCACTCGAGCGCGATCTCTCCTGGCTGCTCGACGGCATCGAACGCGACCTCGCCGGAGAACGACGGCGGACGTCCCTCTCCGTCCGTCCTTCTCTCCGTGCAGACCGGCCGTGGGGTCCCCCGCAGCTGAGATGCCCGGTCGTTCGACCTCGCCTGCCGGAGGTGGTCGAGCGGCTGCTCCGACGTGGAGCCGCTCGTCTCCGGCCCATGGGAATCCGGGAAATCATCGCCCATGAAATCCTGGTAAATAGGAAAGTGGGCTCGAACCGAGAGATGCCATGTAAAGGGCTCGAGCATTTCCCTCGAATTTGCGATCCGCTGACCCAGCGCGCATGATCAACTAGCGCGCCTGCGATATAGGCTGCCGATAATCGCACATCGCGATCCAGTGAGATGACCCGCGTGTCCCCCGCCGATGGGATCCATTCTTTGTTTTCGAAAGGAGAATCATGCGTCATATCGGACTATTCATGGCCGGAGCGCTTGGTTTGGTATTCATTTCCGCCTATCCGGCGAACGCGGCGGACACCACGGTGACGTTCACCGTATCGACGGGTAGCCTGACGATCTCAGCGCCGGCTACGAGGGACCTCGGCACGAACACGCCCCCCGGGCGCACGATCAGCGCCACTCTGGGGAACGTGATCGTTGACGACCTGCGCGGCGCCAACCCGGCAGCCTGGACGGCGCAGGTCGCCTCGACCGACTTCGCCTACACCGGAACGCAGACCACCCCGGCCATCCCCGCCATCCCGGCCAGCGCGGTGACCTACACCCCGGGGACCGAGATCAGCCATGTCGGCGACGGAACGTTCACCGCGGGCGCTGCCGGCACGTTGAGTTCGACCCCCCGCGACGCCTATGTCCACGCGGCGGGGACCGGGAGCAACCAGTTCGTCTGGAATCCCACGCTCTCCATCGCGATTCCCGCGACCGCGGCGGCAGTCGAGTACAGCGGGACGGTGACGCATTCGTTCGCGTAGCCGCTTCGCCCTGTTCCTGTTCGTGCTGTCGGCCGTTCTCTTCCCGGGGACGGCCGGCGGTACGGCCGTCCCGGACTCCGGTGGGGACCGGGGTGGCCGTCTCGGTATCCGCCTGCTCGACGCGCCCGTCATCCGCAAGAACGACCCGCGGGCGCGGACCTATGTGGTCGATCATCTCGCCCCGGGCACCACCATCATGCGGCGGCTGGTGGTCTCGAACATGTCCGCCATACGCAAGCGGATCGAGATGTACCCGGCGGCCGCCCGTATCGACCACAACCGGTTCGTCTTCATGTCCGGACGCACCCCGAACGAGCTGACCACCTGGATCTCACTCGACCATTCCGTGGTCGACCTGGCACCGCGCGGCAGCGCCGTCGTGAAGACCACGATCCGGCTGCCGAAGACGGCATGGCGCGGCGAGCAGTACGCCGTCATCTGGGCGCAGGAGGGCGTGGAACCCACCGCCTCCCACCGCCTGGGAGCGATCAACCGGGTCGGTATTCGCGTCTATCTGGACGTCGGCCCCGGTGGTGAGCCGCCATCTGATTTCCAGATCGAGTCGCTGACACCGAGCCGCGATCCGGCCGGCAGCCCACAGATCGTGGCACAAGTCCGCAACACGGGCGGGCGCGCCTTGGACATGAGCGGGAGGCTTTCGCTGTCCGAGGGGCCGGGAGGGCTGAAGGCCGGGCCGTTCCCCGCCAGCGTGGGCGTCACGCTCGCTCCGGGCGACGCCGCACCCGTGAAAGTGCTGCTGGACGAACATATGCCCGCCGGCCCCTGGAAGGTGCGGCTCACCCTCGCCAGCGGCCTGGTCAAGCGGACCGTGACGGCCACCTTGACCTTCCCCGATTCCGGCATCGGCAAGCCGCAGGAGATGGGTTTTCACCCGTCCCTCCCGGTGCTGCTGGCCGTGCTGACGGCTCTTGCCTCGGCCACTGTCCTGCTCTGGGTGCGTCGCCGTTACCGGTCCCGCGTGGGTGCCCGGTGACTCGTCGCCCGGCACCCGCCATCCCGGAGCCGGTGACCCTACCTCGGGGGTAATCGACGGGATGACCCCGCGGGCACCAGGGTGGTGGTGTGGGTTCGGGCAGGCAGGATCACCGCAGCGCCAGGGGTGTCTGCGACGCTGGCCCGCGTACCGTCGGCAGGGAGGACCACTTGACATCCTCCCCTGCCTGAAGGACTCCGTTGCTCAATTTTCCTTGCGGTCAAGCTGCGAGTTCCAGTTCGGCGAAGTGGGAGGTGCGGGTGGTTCCCAGCGGGGTGCCGGTCAGCCAAGCGTCGATGCGTATGAGGTTGACCGCGCAGGCCGCGAGGAGATGGGCCAGATGAGTCTTGTCCAGTCCCGTATATCGGGTTCGGCGGGTTCCGGTGGCGCGTACTGCCTGGGAGATGGTGCCTTCGTCTCCGGCGCGGATGTTGTAGCGCTGTTTCCACTGTCGGGTGGTCTGCTCGTGGCGGGCTTGGTTCAGGAGTTCGTGCTGCTCGCGGGGTCGGAGTGTCAGGTTGCGTGGTTTGGCCTTGGCGGTGGTGCATTGGGCTCGGGCCGGGCAGGGCCCGCAGTCGCGTTGACGGAAGCTGACTTGGATCAGCGGCAGGCCGCGGCTTGTCTCGGTTCGCCACGCGCTGTTGAGGTTGCCTTGCGGGCACTTGACGTGCTGGTTGTCCCAGTCGATGGTGAAG
>JAOPYK010000172.1 GCA_025964695.1 Streptosporangiaceae bacterium
GCCGGAAGATCACGCCAGGTATCAAGGCCGGTCATACCGGTGTTCGTGCTCACGAGGTCCCATCGTATTGGCTGTCACCCGGGTATCCCAACGAACCCCGGGTCTGATCTGCGGCTACGCCGCCACCTGCTGATCAGAACGACCAGCCCGGTCAGAACGGTCGGAGCGGTCGGTTTCGCCGGCGAACTGGCGGAGCCTGCGCAGCGACCGGTCGGTGATCTGACGCACCCGGTTGTGGCTGAGCCCGTATCTGACGCCGATCTGGGCGTACGACAGCGGTTCCCCGTCGTCGAGGCCGAACCGGGCACGCAGAATGTCGGCCTCGCGCTCGGGCAGCCGATCCAGCAGCCGGTCCAGTCCCTGGAGATCGTCCAGGGCGACGACCTCGTTCTCGGGACTGATCGCGTCCGGATCCTCCAGCAGGCTGCCCATCGGCGTCTCACCCGCGTCGTCCACCGAAGCGTCCAGGCTGGCCGGATCTCGCCGCCAGCGAAGTAGATCGTCGACATGCGCCGGGCCGATGCCGAGGGTCTCGGCCAGCTCCTCCCGGGACGGATCGCGTCCGAGATCACGGATGAACATCCGTTCCGCCCGGCGCAGCCGGGACAGCTCCTCCTCCACGTGCACCGGCAACCGGATCGCCCGTGCGGTGTGGCTGAGCCCGCGGCCGATGGCCTGCCGGATCCACCAGGTGGCATAGGTGGAGAACTTGAACCCACGCCGGTAGTCGAACTTCTCCACCGCCCGCATCAGACCCAGATTGCCCTCCTGGATCAGGTCGATCAGCGGAAGCGAGTCCGTGGGGTATTTGCGTGCGAGCGATACGACCAGCCGCAGGTTCGCCTCGACGAAACGCTGCTTCGCGTGCAGTCCCGCGGAGACGAGCTCCTCGAGCTCGTCACAGGACGCCCCGGCGGTCGGGCCACCGTCCTGCAGAAGCCGCTCTGCGAAAAGGCCCACCTCGATCGCCTTCGACAGCTCGACCTCCTGCTCGGCGTCGAGCAGAGGAGTGCGGCCGATCGCGTCGAGGTAGGCGCCGACAAGGTCCTTGTCGGTCGGCTCGGTCCTGGTGCGAGTGACAGCCATCCTGACCCTTCTTCGGCTCTCTTTATCTCTATTCGACCAACGCTAATTACTGCTCTGTGATTCCCTGGAGAGCCTGGGAATATCACGCGCCGGGCCCTCGCTGTAGGTTTCTGGCTGTGCATAGCGCCGACGTGGCTGCGCATAGCGCCGATGACACAGGACAAGGAGCTGGGAACATGGCGACGGTCACGGTGACCACCGAGAAGTTCGATGAGGTCGTGCAGGGCGAGGGCATCATCCTGATCGACTTCTGGGCTGCGTGGTGCGGTCCGTGCAGGCAGTTCGGCCCCATCTTCGAGAGGGCCGCCGACAAGCACGCCGACCTCGTGTTCGGCAAGGTCGACACCGAGGCCGAGCCCGAGCTGTCCGATCGCTTCGGCATCGCCTCCATCCCGACCCTCATGGTGATCCGGGACGGCGTCATCGTCTTCGCCGAGCCGGGCGCGCTGCCCGAGCCCGTACTGGAGAACGTCATCGAGCAGGCGCGCGCCCTGGACATGGACGACGTCCGCAAGCGCCTCGCCGACCAGTCGGGCTGAGCCGTACACCACGGTCGGCCTTTACATCGGTCCCCGGCGGCGGCCCGCACGGGCGAACGCGGGCATTGACCCCATGATGGAACCGTGCTGACCGATCTCGTCGACCATTTGATCTGCCCGGTATGCGGTGCGGACCTCGCGTGCGAGGGCCGGGTGCTGCGTTGTACCGCCGGGCACTGCTTCGACATCGCCAAGCAGGGTTATGTGAACCTGCTCCCCGGTGATGCTCGGGCAGGAACCGCGGACACCGCGGAGATGGTGCGGGCGCGGGTGGCCTTCCTGGGCGCCGGTCACTTCTCCTCCTTGGCGGCACTGCTCGCCGAGGAGGTCGCCGACGGACTGCCGGAGGCCGCCTGTGTCCTGGACGCCGGAGCCGGCACCGGCCACTATCTCGGCGCGGTCCTCGAGCGGGTCCCCGGAGCGATGGGTCTCGCTCTCGACCTGTCCAAGTTCGCGCTACGCCGGGCCGTAGGTGAACACCCGAGGATCGGTGCGGCCGTGTGGGATCTCTGGCGGCCCCTCCCGGTCCGTACCGGATCGATCAATGTGATCATGAATGTGTTCGCGCCCCGGAACGGCGCCGAATTCCATCGGGTGCTGCGTCCGGACGGGGCCCTGGTGGTGGTCACGCCGACCGGCCGGCACCTCGGTGAACTGGTCGGGTCGCTGGGTCTGCTGTCGGTCGACGAGCGCAAGCCCGAACGGATGGCCGCGACCCTGGGGGAGTACTTCCGCCCTGAGCGGCACGACGAGCACGAGATCTCTCTGTGGCTCAGCCACCCCGACGTGGACACCCTCGTCGGCATGGGCCCGAGTGCGGGTCACATCCCGGGCGAAGAGTTGCGTCAGCGGCTCGCCGTGCTGCCTGACCCGGTAGAGGTCACGGCCTCGTTCCGGATATCGCGGTTCGCGCCAGCTTGACGAGAACCTGCGGGGTGTCGCCGTGCTCCAGAATGCTCTCCACGCCCGGGATGTCCGCCACGTCGTAGAGGTAAGAGGCCGACACGGCGCGGGTTGCGCCGGTGACCGTCACCCGCTGCAGTGCCTGGCCGGCGCGAAGCCATTCGTCCGGGCCATCGCCCCGGGTGGTGAGCACGGCGGGGCCGGCGGGAAGAAGGTGCAGGGCGGCCCCTTCGAGCCGGGCCGCATGCGCCAGTTCATTGACCACCGGGACCGCAGGTCGCTCGTCGCCATAGGACTGCCGCCAGAGGACCGGGCCCATCGTCGCCGCGTAGAGCGCGCGTTCCAGCCGGGTGGTCCGGTGCGGACCCGCCAGCCGTACGGTGGCCAGCAGCATCGGCCGGGAGCGGTCGGGCGACAGCCGGAGTACGGGCTCGCGCCCGAGCTGTGCGGCGGCGAGACGCAGGTTGAGAAGGGCCGCGCCACAGCCGAGATGCAGACTCCGGGCATGGGGGTCCTGCATGGTCCGGAAACGTGCCGGATCGGCCTCGACCTCGATGAGGCCCGGCCGGACCTTGAACCGCCACGCCTGCACCGTCTGGACGGCCGGCGCCATCGCGGCCGCCACGACCAGGCGTTCGGCGGAGCCTTGCTTGAAGCCGCCGGAGATGACGTAGGTGGTCATGCGGCCTCTTCCCGCCCGCCCGGCGTACGACCCGCCGATCGGAGACGTGCCATCTGGACTCGTCTGGATTCCCGGCGATCTGGAGATATGAGCCATCCGGCGATAAGGCAGGACGAACCCGTCAACAGGGGTTGAGACGGTACCGCAGCGTGAGCTGGGACACGCAGGGTCCGTCCGATTTGACGCCGTTGCTCGGCCCACCTAACGTTGTGCCTCGCCCCGAGGGGATGCGGAACGCTGTGAGGCGGACGGCCCTGGGGTTGGCTTCGGATTCTTGTGGACTGGGCAGTGTGTGGTCTGTGGGAGGATGGGGTTGTAGCCCGGTACGGGATGCAGGACGCTG
>JAOPYK010000329.1 GCA_025964695.1 Streptosporangiaceae bacterium
AGCCGTGGAAAGGCTGCATCAAATCTTGCGTATGTTTCTTGGTGTCCGGCAAAAAGGTGTGATCTAGATCGGGGTCCTGGCAGGCGACCGTCAGCAGCGCGCCCGAAGCGTCGTAAAAGGCCACGACGCTCACGTCGCGGTGCTTCAGTAGGTCGCCCGCGACGCGCGACAGTTCATGTACATCCTTGCGTTCGAGCGGCGTCTGGCTGGCGAGCCCCAGCGCGCGGGCCATTTCGGCCGCGTGTTCGGCGGCAACGCGGTCGAACACCGCCCGGCCCTGCCGGGACAACAGCCAGAAGCTTCCCCCCAACGTCGCCATGAGCACGACGAGAAAGCAGAAGATGAGCTTCCCCTGCAACCCGGCGCGGGCCAGCGCCCTTCGGAACCACGGCGCGCGACTCTCCCAGGAGCGGATCGCCGCGGCATGGTCGAATTGTGTCGAGTTCTCCGTTTCCATGCGCAGAGTCGCCCCGTCAGGGGGTCGTCTGCTTCATCGTCCCGGGGTCGCAGGGGGTTAATTTGAAACCGGAATCTGAACCGCGCAGGCCGTAGTGCCCGAGCTGAGTCCGATAATGCGCTGCCGAATTAGACAAGGCATGTGGCCCGCCACCTGTCGTATACTTCCTACGCACAAGGATTGGAGCACCCATGGCCACCGAGCACGTGAAGACGACCGCGGCAACGCCGCAACTGAACGACGCAACCCTGCTGCTCGCGCTGGCAGGTTGGATGGACGGCGGGCTCGTTTCCACCGGCACCGTTCGCAGCATTATGGAAGGCCGCCCCGTCCGCGAGGTCGCCCGCATCGACCCCGACCCGTTCTACATCTACAACTTCCCCGGCTCGATGGAGATCGCCGCCCTCTTCCGGCCCAACGTCAAGTACGAACAGGGGATCATCACCGAATTGCAAATGCCGGAAAACGTCTTCCACTGCGACCGCGCCGCCAATCTCGTCTTCTTCCTCGGACAGGAGCCCAACCTCCGCTGGCAGGCGTTCGCCGACGCCATCTTTTCCATGGCCCACGACCTGGGCGTAAAGCGCATCGTGTTCATGGGCAGCTTCGGCGGCACCGTGCCGCACACGCGTGAGCCGCGGATGTTTGGTTCGGTCTCACAGGATTCGCTGCGCCCCCTGCTGCACGAGAACGGCGTGCGGCTCAGCGACTACGAAGGCCCGTCGGGCCTTTCATCATTATTGCTCGCACAGGCGAAGCAGCACGGCATCGAAATGATGAGCATTGTCGCGGAGATTCCCGGCTACCTTCAGGGCCTGAATCCTCTAAGCATCGAAGCGGTGACCCGCCGGATATCGGCGCTGCTCAACGTGTCGGTCGATCTCAACCCCTTGCGATCGGCCAGCAACGAGTGGGAGGCGGAAGTGACCGAAGCCGTCGCCGCGGACGAAAAACTTGCCGCAACGGTGCGCAAGCTGGAAGATCAATACGATAACGAGCTGATCGGCGTAACCACGCCGGAAGATGACGAGCCGGGGGAGGAGCAGGAAGAGGAAGAGTGACAACTCCCTCTCCATCCTTGGGAGAGGGTTGGGGTGAGTTCATACTCCCTTTCCCTAGGAGGGAGAGGGAATTAGAAGAGAACACGATTATGCCCGACATCCTCCTCCGCATGATGGACGAAAGCGACTGGCCGGAGGTGGCGGACCTCATTCACGTCTCGACCAACTATTGGTACCAGCGCGGCGGCAAGCCGCCGATCTTTACCTGCCGGCCGGAAGACACGCAGCTTTTCTGCCGGGTGTACGAGGCGCTGGACCCCGGCTGCTGCGTGCTCGCGATCGCCGGGGCTACTGGGCTGATAGCCGGGTCGTGCCTCTTTCATCCCCGGCCGACGCACGTGTCCCTGGGGATCATGAACGTCCACCCCAACTACTTCGGGCGCCACGTCGCATCCCGGCTGCTCAAATTCGTCACCGACTTTGCCGATGCACAGGGGAAACCCACCCGGCTGGTTTCCAGCGCGATGAACCTCGACTCCTATTCGCTTTACACCCGCGCCGGTTTTGTGCCCCGCGCGACATTCGCGGACATGTATCTGCCGGTGCCCAAGGACGGTCTTTCGCATCAGCCCACCGGCGCGACACGCGTCCGGCCCGCGACACCCAACGATGCGAGCGCGATCGCGGCCCTGGAGATGGAACTCGCTCACATCCAGCGGGATAAAGACTACCGTTACTTCCTCGAAAACAACGACGGCATCTGGCACGCTTCGGTGAACGAGTCGCCGGAAGGAACGATTAATGGCTTCCTGGTTTCCGTGAAACACGCCGCCAGCAACATGCTCGGGCCAGGGCTCGCGGGCAGCGAGGAAGTCGCCGCAGCGTTGATCCTCGCCGAACTCGACCACCACCGCGGTCGCTCGCCTGTCTTTCTCGTGCCGGTGCAAAGCGCAGGGCTGGTACGGCAGCTTTATTCCTGGGGCGCGAAGAACTGCGAAATCCATTTCGCGCAGGTGCGTGGAGAATACCGGGCGCCGACGGGAATCGTGATGCCGACGTTTATGCCAGAGACAGGGTGAGGGCCACGTGGAGCGTGGATCGTGAGAAGACGCGAGTGATCGGAGTCTTCTCACGCTCCACGCTCCACGCACTACGGCTTTTTCCCCGGCGGATTGGTGACGAGGAATAACCGGCCGTCATCGGCCAGCACGAGCAGATCCTGCGTCCCATCTCCTCGCGAGTCGATGGCCGCGCGGGCGCGGGCGGTGGAAAGATTGACAGGGAGTCCATGCTCGGCGGTTAAATCTGCCCCGGCGTCCGGGTCGGCGAGGAACGCGCCGAAGCCGCGGTTGACGAGCGACGCGACGCCGCCTTCCGCCGTGATCAGCAGGTCGGGACGTTTGTCGCCATTGATGTCGAGGGCCGTAAACACGGGGTTCTTCAATCCACCGCCGAAGGGCTTCACGGTCGTGAGCGGGTCCCCGGTGAGGCGCTCGAAATCGGCGGGCGGGTCGTCGCCATTGACGGGAAAGAGCGCGATCGCAGTCTCCGTCGCAATCAATACTGAGAGCTTGCCATTGCTCGACCAATCTCCAAAAGCCGCGGCAAGCGGCGCGGGCCCGGACAACGCCAGCTTCTTCTCCTGTTTCTTGGGCCACGGCTGTCCTGGCGCACCTGGGTTTTCAAACGTGAGCAGGCGCCCGTCCGCCAGCAGCAACACGGCGTCTGCCTTCTTGTCGTCCGTCACGTCCACTAGCGCCTCGGCCACGATCGCGACCCCATCTGGCACTTCGAGCGGCGCTTTGGCCGCGGAGAACTTTTGGCCGTCGTTGATGTAGAGCGTCTTGCCGATCAGCAGCGCGGGCTTGCCATCGCCGCTCACATCGCCGGCCGCGGCGGTAGCGCCAGCCGCGCCGCTAAGTCCCCATTTCTCGGTAGCGTCCGTGTAACCATCTCCCGAAGCGAGAAAGAGCTTCACACCCTCGGCGGTACCGACGAGCAGATCGGGCCTCTTGTCACCGTTCACATCAACGGTAAGCAGAAAAGTAGGCTTGGTGACAGGGAGCTTTGCCACTTCCTTTGTTCCACCCAGAAAGGGCTTGGCGTCCACGGCGTTGAGCAGCGTCGGCTTGCCGTTTTTGAGTTCTTCCATCACCCGAACGAGCGAGGCGGTCGTGCCGGGAAAATCGCGGTGGCCGGTCGGGTCGATCTGGATCGCCCTCCAGATGGGCGGCTGCGAATTGGGGACAGGCATTGCCCGCAGCCAGGTGTCGCCGACGTGAACGACCGTCAGCGCGGGATCTTGCAGCATCACCACCGGCTGCCCGATCTGCACTTTTGCGATTGTGTCCTGGGTCTTGCCGGTAAGTTGCACACGGTACTTCTGCGGCCCCGCCGTGCCTTTCAACGTCTGGGCCGTGGCGACTTCCACCACATGCTGGTCGGCGTTCACGCCCGTGACTTTGCCGACGCTCACCGACTTCGATACCTCGTACCGTTTGGAGACGGGCAGATCCACTTTGATGACGGCGTTGGCCGTGGCGGCGAAGACAAGCGGGCCGCACAACGGAATGAGGGCGCGGAACACGAACGGCATCTTTCTCAACACGATCACTCCTTCACAAACCCTGTTCAAGCGATCCGCAGGGCCGCCCGGAACAGGAACAGCACCGGCAGATACGCGGCAATGTACAAGAGCAGCCAGCCGATGTCCCATTCCGCGAGCCGGTGGGCGAGCCGCAAATGCTCCCACTTATCGAGCCGCGCGAAGGGCCTTAGAAATACGGGCTCCACGTGCTCGTTCCCCGGAAGGTAAACGACTTTCATTTCCCGGATCGGCGACTTGCGGGCGCCTTCGACGGCTTTGGGCGAAGGGGGAAATTTGTCGCCGAGGACGGCACTGAGCGCCACGGGCGGGCCCGTTTCTCCCGACACCGCAAGCGGATATCGGCCGCGCTGTTTCTTGCGCGAAATGAGGTTCCAACTAACCGGTTGCGGCGGCACGCCCGCGTCGAGGTACGCCTTTAAATCCGCCGCGGCCATGAGACGGCCGTAGTCGGGGGCGAGCTTCAATTCCCACTCCTCGCCCGGCGTCGATTGGGCGTTGTATAGCGCGAGGAGGTGTTGCAGCGTCTTCTTTACGGGCTCGGGTTTTTTCGTCAGCTTGTCGGCGGCCGTCAGGCCCGCGGGCAGGCTCAGCGTCACTTCGCCTTGGTAATCGCTGTCAACCATCGCCATGACGTTGATCGTGGAGTCCGGGGTCGCGTTCCACGCGTCGACGGCGGCACGCTCCTTGAGCCAGACGAACGTCATCACCATCGGCCCCAGCATCAGTCCCACCGGCACCATGGCCGCCATCAACGTGCGGAACTGCACGGGGGCGGCAAGGCGTGCCATCGCCAGCCGCCGGGGCGATTCCTTCGGTAACTCTGACGATCGGCCCTGGAGAAGTGCCGCCCGCCGTTTCGCTTCAAGAAGTCGCTTGTTGTCCGTGGCGATTCGCTGCACGAGTATGGTCAGGGCGGCGACTGCCGCGGCCAGCACCGCGACCGTCGAGGGCTTGCCCCAATTGCGGATCATCGGCCACAGGAAAAAGTCCATGGCACTGAGCGACCGCTGATAGAGCCAGTCCTCCGGCAGCCCGAATGCGGCCAGGAGATAGACCGCCCACGCCAGCGCCAGGATGTTGCGCGCCCTGCCCGCGAGCCGCTCGCGCCGGCCGGGCGGCGGAGGGATCAGCTCGCGCGGGACGTGCACGTCCTGCGGATCAACCTCGGCGGAAGCGATTTGCGCCTGTGCCTTGGCGTCAGCGGCGCGGACGACGTGTCCCCGCCGGCCGTCAACATGGATCGCTTCGCCCTCTTGAAATAATCGCGTGGCGTCGGGCAATACGACCGCGGGCAGACCCATCTCGCGGGCGACGACCGCGCCGTGCGAGAGGGTTCCGCCGCACTCAAGCACGAGGCCCCCCGCGTTCACGAAGAGCGGCGTCCAGGACGGGTCGGTGCTCGGGCAGACAAGGATGTACCCGCGGCCCATTTCTCCCGGCTCCGTGGGCGACCTGCGGATCCGTGCGGGGCCGGCGGCTTCGCCCGATGAAACGGCAAACGCCTTATACCCCCCCGACGATTTCAGCTCCGACGGCTCGCCCAGCGTGTCGATCGCCGGCGCATCGATCACCCGCGGCAGCGACACCTTCGCCTCGGCCTTGTGAGCGGACTTCCGCTGCGCCATCAGATGATGCGGCGCGAACCCGACCCGCAACGAATCGAACAGGTCCTCTCGCGTGAGGTAGAAAACGTCTTCGCCAATCTCCAGGCGCCGGCCGGCCTCGACCGCCACGTCGCGGAGCAGGTCGTAGCCGAGCATGAGGAAGTCTTTGCCGTCTTCGCGGAAGGCGACGTAGCGACGGACCAGATCGACGCGTCGGGTCAGCTCCGCGCGGTCGGCCTTGGGCAGGCGGGCGG
>JAOPYK010000330.1 GCA_025964695.1 Streptosporangiaceae bacterium
CCAATGCCGGAAACCGTGCGCAGAACCACCCCTACCTGGCCAGGCGGGCGCCGCTGCTGCGGCGGGTGGACCACGGCCTGTACGCCAGGGCGACGAAGCCCGACACGGTCACCGATGCGTCCTCCAAGAGCAGCGACCCCGGAACCGGCCAGGGCGAGTCTGCGGACGAACCCGGTGCGGCTGCGCGGCGCATATCGACGCGCGGTCATGAGCGTGCGCGTCGCAATGTCGAGGCGCTCATCGAAGGCTTCGTGTGCGTTACTTTGAAGCCGCCAACGCGTTCTCCGGGCCGAGCGTGTACTTCCACCATCGCGCGATTGAACGCCGCCGGACCCACACCAGTGTCACGGACCTGCTTGCGGATGAGCGGTTCCTTGAGTACGTCTACGCCGTGTTGCCGTCCTGGGGGATGCACCGGATGGGCCCGCAGCGCGCGAAGGTCACCGACTTCGGCGAACTGGTCGCCGCACTACGTGCGGCCGCCCCGGTGCTGGAGGAACTGTGGCCGCTGCACATCACCCGGCTGACTCCGGGCACCGTGCACGCGGTGAGCCAGAGCGCGTGGCAGGTCATCGCGGGCATCCGGGCGAGCACGTCAGGGACGCAGATCGTGGCCGGTTCGAAGACCTTGCACCATTTTCTGCCTGATCTCATCCCGCCCATCGACCGGCAGTACACGTTTCGGTTCTTCACCGGCCAGACCGAGGTCCGGTTCGGCGATCAGCGTGCTTTCCTCGACTGGTTCCCAGCTCTCACAGAGATCGCAGAACGATGCCGCGCGCCCATCGACGCCGCACTCGGCCGGGGCGGCGTCCTGGCCACCGGCCCCGCCAAAGTGATCGACAACGCGATCATCGGCTTCATGCAGGCCAAGTCCGCACAACCTGGCACCACCTGAACACGTGTGGTGATGGGTGGCCCGCCGATGGCGCAAGGCGCGATGCCACTGATGCCATATCGCCAGGCATCGGTCACAGGTCAGGCGGTGCGTGGCAGTAAGCGCGCTTAGCGGCCGGTCCCGGTCATCGTCGACCGGGTGGGGGCGCGGCGAGTTGGATGATCTGGTCGCGGATCCAGGGCAGTGCGGTTTCTCGGATGTCGCCGCCGTAGAACAGGTAGAGCGCCCAGTTGAACGGCTTGGCCGGGAAGCTCCAGCCGCCAGAGGGGTGGATGTCGCGAGCCTGCTCGATGATCTCCTCGGCGGCCGGGCGCTGCGAGTGATCAAGCTCGATCCTGCCACGAACCGAGACGTACATCCCATGAAGCGGCAGCGAACCGGCTAACCGTGGGAGAGCGATCTGAAGATCATCTCCCAAATTTCTCCCATTCGATCTCCTGGGAGGAGGAGCGGAGGCCAGGAAAGGGCCTCTGACCTGGGTGGGCGATACTGGGTTCGAACCAGTGACCCCTCGCTTGTAAGTCAAAATCGAAGACGTGTTCTATGACTCGGGGGCCTGTTCAAGCGTCCGTTGACGTCCACTGTCGTACCCCTGGCTCCGGGTCCGTTGTCACTCACTTAGACACTCATCTCCGCTCAGGTCGATCCTGAGGTCGGGCTCCACTTTGAGCGCTACGCTCGCCCCGGTGTCGATACTGTGGGCGCCCGCTGGTTAGTCGTTGGTCTGGTCGAGGCAGCCGGTGACGGTGTCGATGGAGTCTGCGTCGAGGTGATCGGTGAGGAGCCGCTGGAATTCCTGATCGCCGAGGCTCTGGTGTTGTTGCCGGAGCCAGTGCAGGTCGATGCGGGTCTCGGGGGATCGGATGTCGGCGCGGATGGCCAGGCTGCGTAGGTTGTAGGCGACGGCGTCGGTGGTCCTGCCGGTCTGGGTGTACAGCGCCCCGATCTGGCTGATGGTGCTGGCCATGTCCGCACGGTTGCCGAGTTCCTCGAAGACGGTGGGGGATTGCCGGTACCAGTCCAGGGCCTGCTCGTAGTCACCCCACTCCTCGGCGATCCTGCCGAGCTGGTCGTAGCTGCTGGCCATGCCGGCGCGGTCACCGAGGTCCTCGTCGATGGCCAGGGATTGCCGGTACCAGTCCAGACGGGCAGGTCAAGATCGGGAGCCAACGGCGTCGCCGGGGGCATCAGCTGCCGCTGGCGCAAGCCGACCGGCCACGGGGGAGTGGTTCATCGAAACTCCATCAGCACGAGGCAGCGGGTGCCTGGTTCCAGTGTCATGTAGGTGTGCTCTACATCACCGGGGAAGGAGATGAGGTCGCCGGCCGCGAGCTCTTCCTCCTCGCCTGCGGGTCCAACCCGTATGCGGCCGTGCAGCACCAGCAGGTGCTCAACACAGCCTCGGTGATGGGGTTTGGTGCGGCGGGGTTCCGCCTCCGGTTCGGTCTCCAACAATGTGACGTCGACACCGCTTAGCGCGCGCAGCGACAGCAGTTGCTGGACCTGGTAGACGTGGTTGGCCGATTGGATGCGCGTGCCCTCGCTGGCGCGCTGGACCCAGCTGTGACGGTTTTCCGCGCCGAGCAGCGCGCCGACCGGCACGTCGAATACCTGTGCAATCGCCCAGATAGTCTCAAGGCTGGGGTTGGACTGACCCGACTCTAGCTGGGCCCAGGTTGACTTTCCGATGGAAGCCGAACCAGCCGCCTCCGCCAGGCTCCAGCCGCGTTTGACCCGCAGCTTCCGGACGTTGGCCGCTACCACGGCGACGGGGTCATCGACTGGGTTCACCGCGCTGCATCCTCCTTGTCCGTCAAAATAATCGTTCCGTCCCGTTGACTGGAAGCCTCGTGAGCATGCAAGATACCGGTTCACCGGACGATCCGTCCGGTTAACCGGACGGAAACATTGTGGAAGAAGGTGTGAAGTTGGTCAAGACCCGAAGGCTCCGCCTGGCGGTGGCGGTGGTGCTGCTGCCTCTGCTGGCCGCCGCCTGCAATGGCACGGCAGGTTCCTCCTCGTCTAACGCCGGGGCGCAAGTCGCCGCAAAGGCGGTGCTGCCGGCGGACCAGAACGCCGCGCCGTATGTCACCAAGTTCAGCTGGGGCACCTTCAAGCTCGCCCCGCGGATCATAGCGAAGGTCAAGGCCCACCAGCCGCTGAACTTCGTCTACTCCATCTCCGACGCTGGACAGCCTGTGTTCAGCGCGGCCATCAAGTCGGGTTTCCAGGATGGCGTCGCCCAGGCCGCCAAGACCTTCGGCTACCCACTCAACGCGCGGATGATCGGGCCGGTCGGGGGCGGCAACCAGAAGCAGATCTCCGAGATCCAGGCGTTGCTGAACTCCAACCAGATCGACGTCCTGGTCTTCAACGCGGCCCAGCCAGGCCCGTTCATCGACGTGCTCAACCAGGTGATGGCCGGCGGCGTCCCCGTTTGGGGGACCGGAGGTGACAGCCCACAGTCGCACCGCATCGGGTTCTTCGCACTCGACGAGGAGGTCGCGGGCCGGCAGGCCGGCCAACTGGCCGCGCAGTGGGTGAAGAAGCACGCACTGCCGGTGACGAAGGCAGCGGTGTTCACCGGCGACCCGGCCGGGCCGTGGGCCCAATCCCGCATGCGCGGCTTCATCGAGGGCGTCCATTCGGAGCTGCCTTCGGTGCAGTTCGTGAACGGGGTGTCCAACCCGCTCAACACAGGATTCGATTCGCCCACGGTGTATGCCGACGCGAAGTCGTTCATTCTGGGCCACTCCGACGTTCAGTTGCTCTTCCACACCGACCAAGGGGTGCAGATGGTCGGTAAGGCCATCGCTGACACAGCCCGGACGGGCAAGACCTGGGCCGTTGGGTTCAACCTCAGCCCGGAGATCCTCAACTACATGAAGTCCAGCCAGATCCTGGTGACGGAAGGCCAGAACTGGCACGGCCAGGCCGCAACGGCCGCAACGGCCGCTGCTCAGTTCCTGTTCAAGGGGCAGGTCGTGCAGGGCTTCAAGGCCGCGACCCCCTACCCGGTGACGCCCGACACGCTCACCGACGCCTTCAAGACGCTCAACTCAGGTGGCGCCTGATACCCGTCGCGACCGGCCCGTGTGCCAGCACGGGCCGGTCGCGGTCCCCTTCGAAGCAGCACACCGCAGGGGCGTTGGTAGGTCGCCTACCCCGACAATGAGAGGAACGGCCTCGTGACACTCGCCTTGGACGGTGTCCGGAAAGACAACAGGCACTGGTTGCGCCTGGTAAACCCGCGGATTCTGGGGCTCCTGGTCGCGATCGTCCTGGCGATCGGCATTTTCCAGAGTTACAACTCAAGCTTCCTGACCCTGGCCAACATCCTCACGTTGTTGCAGTCCATGTCGGCCCTCGTCATCCTCTCGATGGGCCTGACCTTCGTCATCCTGACCGGCGAGATCGACCTCTCCGTCGGTTCGGTGTTCGGTCTCAGCCCGATGGTCACCGCGCTGCTGTGGGTGCATGGCGTGCCCATGCTGGCCGCGGTCTTCATCGGGCTGGTTCTGGGCTGCGCCATCGGATTGATCAACGGATTCATCATCACCCGGGTAGACATTCCGTCGTTCATCGTGACGCTGGGCACGATGAACGTCGTCTACGGCGCCACCTTGCTCATCAGCGGGGCGAGCGGCGTCGACCCGAACTATCCCGCCAGCGGCCATCCGGTCCCGCACGGGGAGTACCAGCTGTTCCGGGGTTTCGCGGCGTCCCAGGTGGTGCCCAACCTGTCCACCCAGATCTGGTGGTTCCTGGGAACCGCCGTCGTCTTGTGGGTGCTGCGGCACCGGACGCTGTTCGGCTTCCGGCTCATCGCGATCGGTGGCAGCGTCGACTCGGCCCGGACGGCTCGGATTAATGTGCGTCGTTACCTGCTGATCGTCTTCCTGCTCGCGGGATTCTTCGCCGCCCTGGCAGGAATGCTGGAATTCTCCTTCCTCGGCTCCACCGACCCCAACGCCGGGCAGAACTTGCTTTTCCCGGCCTTCGCCGCGGTAATCGTCGGCGGTACCAGCCTCAATGGCGGTGTCGGAACGATCGGCGGTACCGTCATCGGCGCTGTGCTGCTGTCCATTCTCGACAACGGCCTATCGCTGATCGGTGTCGGCAGCTATACGCAACTGATCTTCATCGGTGGCATCACCATCACCGCGGTGGCTTTGGACCGCTGGACCACATCGCGGCATCAGCCGGGGGTGTACAGAGCATGAGCGCTGCATCCACGTTGATCCTGCGCGGCGTGCAGAAAAGCTACGGGGAGACCAAGGCGCTCGCCGGCCTCGACCTCGAAGCACGAGGCGGGCAGATCCTTGGCGTGGCCGGCCCCAATGGTGCGGGGAAATCCACGCTTGTCAAAGTTCTTGCGGGTGAGACCGACTACGACAGCGGGGAGATCTCCTTTCGGTCGGCCGAGGGCGAGCTGTTCAGCGTGCGCCCCACGGCGGCCGTCGTCCACCAGGAGACAAGCCTCTTTCCCAACCTCTCGGTCGCCGAGAACGTCTTCCTGGCCCGGTCGAACCCCGGATGGCGCTACCCCAAGGCGGGGCGCCGGGAGACCGAGGTCCTGGAGGAGATGAGGCTTGCCGCGTACGCCGACAAGAAGGTCTCGCAGTGCTCGCTCGTTGTGCGTCAGCTGACCGAAATCGCCCGGGCGCTGTTGGTCGGCGACGCTGACGTCTTCCTCTTCGACGAGCCGAACTCTGCACTGACGGCGGAAGAGTCGGAGCTGTTGTTTCAGCGGATCCTCAGGTTGCGCGATGAGGGCCGGGTCGTGCTGTTGGTGTCCCACCGGCTCTCCGACCTCGTCGAGTACTGCGACAGCGTCGTAGTGGTCCGCGATGGACGGGTCGGCCGAACACTGCGCGGCGAGGACCTCACCGAGGTACGTATAGCCGAGGAACTTGTCGTCGGTATCGAGGCGTCCCGACCGGCGGAGACTGAAGAGCAGCGCGAGAAAGTGGTTCGCACCGGGAAAGCGGGCGCCAAGCGGGCCTTCGAGATCCGGGACTGGACGCACGCCACCGGCCGATTCAGCGGTGTAAGCCTCCAGGCGCCATGCGGAAAGATCACCGCGCTGGTAGGGGCCGAGGGCTCTGGCGCACGCGAACTGCTGCGCTCGCTGGCTGGATTGGAACCGGCCAGTGGTGTTATTTCCGACACCGGACAGGGTGGAGCGGCGGTCTCACCCGGCGACACCGAATACATGCCCGCAGAGCGTCAAGTCAGCCTCTTCTCCAACTTCGACGTCGGAGAAAACCTCGTGGCCCGCCTCGGTTCCCCGCATATCGCGAATAAATGGGGATTCCTGCGCCGGTCGGCGGCCGCGGAACTGGAGCGGGAGCTCGCGGACCGTTTCCGTGTGCGCGGTCCGGGCCTGCGCGCTTCCATCCGCGCACTCAGTGGCGGTAACCAGCAAAAGGTGGCCATCGCCGGGGCGGTTGCCAAGTCGCCGGCTTTTCTGGCACTGGAGGAGCCCACCCGCGGTGTCGACGTCGGCAGCACGGCAGAGATCTACGGGCTACTGGGCGAGTACGTCGAGGATGGTGGTGCCGCTGTCTGCTATTGCACGGAGGTTCCCGAGGTCTTCGAAATGGCCGACACCGTGATCGTCTTCGACGGGGGGCGGGTCGTCGGCACCCACGAGGTCTCCGAGTTCAGTGACGTTGCGGCGTTGGCACATCAGATCGCCCAGGACGTTGTCACCGCCCGAAGCGGCGCTGCCAGTCCTCCGCCGCATTCCCGATGACCTGTATGCAAACCCTTCGAGCAGAGCCGCACGCGCATGCCCGCGGCTCGGAGTAGGACGTTTTCGATGGCCGCAGTCCAGGCGACAGACCCAGTCTGGAGGCCGTTTCCCGTCGCCGGCGCTACGGCGACCGTCGAAGCGTGTCTCGAACGCATCCGGGCGCTCAATCCCGTCCTGAACGCGCTCATTACGGTCGACGAGGAAGCAGCGCTGGAGCGGGCACGCGAATGCGATGACCTTGGGGCGCACGGGCAGCACCTAGGGGTCCTGCATGGCATGCCCGTCGTGGTGAAGGACAACATCGATGCTGTCGGCTTCCCGACCTCCAGCGGTTCCCCGGCGGTCGAACGACATCCCGAGACCGATGCGACCGCGGTGGCGCGGCTGCGTGCCGCCGGCGCCGTCATCGTGGGTAAGGCCAACCTTGACGAGTTCGCCCTCGGCGCCATGGGCATCAACGCCCACTTCGGCCGCTGCCGCAACCCCTGGGATCCAGGTCGGGTCCCAGGCGGATCCAGCGGTGGCTCCGCGGTAGCGGTTGCGGCCGCATTGTGCATCGGCGCGCTCGGTACCGATACCAGCGGCTCCGTGCGCACACCCGCGGCACTCAACGGCTTGGTCGGCCTACGGCCATCCAAAGGCCGGGTGCCACTGACCGGTACCACACCGGTCAGCCCGTTCTTCGACACGGTCGGTCCGATGGCCCGCAGTGCCGTCGACGTGCTGCGGCTGTTTCTTGCCATCGCCGGCGACTCCACCACGACTCCGGCTGCCCTGCACCCGCAAGGTCTGGACGTTGCTTCGGCGATGCGCGACCTCGTCGGCCTGCGGATCGGAGTCCCGAAAGAGTTCTTCTTCGACGAATGCCATCCGCAGGTCGAAGACCGAGTACGTGCGGCAATACAGGTGCTCCAAGACGGTGGCGCCACGGTGGTGGAGGTAGACCTGCCCGACGCGGAACCGGCTCACGCGCATCTGTCCCACATGATGCTTGCCGACGCCTACCAATTTCACCACGAACGCCTGGCCAGCGAGCCGGCGACCTACGGCCCGGATGTCCGCCGCCGCATCCTGGCGGGCAAGGACGTGAGCGGCGCGGACTACTCCGCCGGACGCAGCTGGGCGGCGCACTGGTCGAGCCAGGTACGAGCCACCTTCCGCGACGTCGATGTTCTCATCTCGCCGACGGTGCCGCGACCTGCACCTTGCCTGGAGGACTTCGCCGACACGCTCGCAGCCACCGCCCACCTCACCCACTACAGCTACGCGTGGACGCTCGCGGATGTACCGATCATTTCCGTGCCCTGCGGGTTCGTCGACGGCCTACCCGTCGGCATGCAGGTCATCGCCGACCACTTCCGCGAGGACCTATTGCTTCGCGTGGCCGTGAATTACCAGCACGCCACCACCTGGCACCAGGCCTGGCCGGACATGATCCGCACCGGCATCGCCGAAACGACCACTCAACGAAAGGAATGTTCCTGATGAGCGCTAAGCCTGCTCGTTCTGTCTTCATCACCGGCGCCGGCATAGGCATCGGGGCTGCCTGCGCCCGCAGCTTCGCCGCCGCCGGTTACCGGGTCGTGCTCGCCGACGTTCTTAAGGAGGAAGGCGCCGGGACCGCGGCGCAGATCCGATCGGATGGCGGGCAGGCTGAGTTCGTCAGTCTCGACGTCCGAGACAGCGAGCAGGTCGACGACGCGGTACGCCGCACGCAAGGCGACGGCTTCGACGTCGTCATCGCCAACGCGGGCATCGCGCGTCGGCAGCCTTTTTGCGACCTCGACGACGCCGGCTGGATGGAGACCGTCGACGTTAACCTGGGCGGCAGCATGCGGGTGCTTCGGGCCACGTTGCCCGCGATGGTCGAACGTCGCAGTGGCGCGCTGATAGCGCTCTCCTCGATCAGCGGCATCGCCTACGGCTGGGACCAGCACGCGCACTACTCGGCGAGCAAGGCCGGGGTTATCGGCCTCGTCCGCGCGCTGGCCGTCGAATTCGGCGCTGCGGGAATCCGCGTCAACGGCATAGCGCCCGGATTCATCCGGACGGCGCAGTCGCTGTCGGTCGAGCACTCCCTCGGCGAGGAAGGCCTACGCAAGGCGGTGGCGACCGTACCGCTGGGCCGGATCGGCGAGCCGGACGACGTTGCGGATGTCGCACTGTTCCTGGCCTCCGACGCGGCACGCTACGTCTCCGGGCAGGTGCTCGTGGTCGACGGCGGCCTGCTGGTCCGGCAGGCATAGCATGCCGGACATCCTCGGATACACGTCCCAACTGAGTGTCGCCCCTGGTGACGAGCAGGTGGTAATGGTCAGCTGCCGGTCACCGCAGTTCTCTGCCGAGCTCGTCCGCATCGAGGGACCCGACACCGACTTCGGCGATGCGCCGTGGTTTCGGACGGTCCCGCTCGGCATCCCGGCCCAGACTCTGCCCGGGCAGCTCCAGCAGACCACGCCCGGCTCCTATGCGCGGGTCGCGCACCTGCCGGTAGGAGACGACCCCCCCGGGGTGACTCTGCACTGCTGGGTGGCGCCCACCCTGCCCGGCGACGGTCGGGTGCAGACGCTGGCCTGCCAGCACGCCTCCGGCGGCGACGCCGGTGTGCGGCTGGTCCTCGACCCGACCGGGCGGCCGAGCCTGCGGGTGTGGTCGCCTGGTCGGGAGGACGTGGCCACGCTCGCCGCGCCGCTGACCGCGGGGGAGTGGTATTCCATCGCGGCCGTTGTCGACCTTCGTCGCGGGGTCATGCTGCTGTGGCAGCGCGACGACAACGCGGCAGAGCCGACGATCGTGCAGCAACCGATCACGGCTGCGCTGCCGGAGCTGTCCGGAGCATTCACGCTCGCCGCGCAACTCGACGGCGGATCTCCCTACGACTTCTACGACGGGAAGCTGGGGATGCCCAGTGTCCATTCCCGGCCGCTGGAGCTCACCGAGCTCGATACGCTGACTACCGGCCGACGGCCGGATGACGCCCTCGTCGCGGTCTGGGACTTCGCCGCCTGCATCTTCGGCAGCGAACTCATCGAGGTGTCGGGTCACAAGCGACACGGCGAGCTGGTCAACCTCCCCACCCTGGGGGTGACCGGCCCCACCTGGACCGGTGAGTATCTCGATCCCCGCAGCGCGCCGGAGCAGTACTCCGCGGCGCACTTCCACTCTGACGACCTCATCGACGCCGAATGGGAACCGAGCGCCCGGCTGTCCGTGCCGGAAGACCTGCCCTCCGGGCTCTACGGGGTACACCTCGGCTGCGACAGCGGCCAGGACATCGTCCCGTTCTGGGTGCGGCGCGCCAAGACCACGCAGCCTGCGGGAGTGCTGTTTCTCGCGCCGACCTTTACCTATCTCGCTTACGCCAACGACCGGCAGCACGTCACCGCGGATTTCGGGCCGGTCAAGCGCTCCGTCGATTTCGGGGAGGCGGACGCGTGGCTGCACGAGCACGATGAACTGGGAGCGTCGCTCTACGACGTGCACCGCGACGGTAGCGGCTTCTGCTACTCGAGTCGGCTGCGGCCGATCCTCAACATGCGCCCGGGGTATGTGTCGTGGCTGACTGGTTACCCTCGCCACTTCAGCTCTGATCTGGCGATTCTCGGCTGGCTCGGCCGGCAAGACGTCGCCTACGACGTCGCTACCGACGGTGACCTGCACACCGATGGATCGTCCCTGCTCGACGGCCAGCACGTGGTCGTCACCGGCACCCATCCCGAGTACTACACCGGCCCGATGCGCGACGCGCTGGCCGAGTACCTCCAGCAAGGCGGCCGGCTGATGTACCTGGGCGGCAACGGCTTCTACTGGGTCACCGGAGTGAACGCCGCCCGTCCACATGTCATCGAGGTACGGCGCGGCCACTCCGGTACCCGCACCTGGGAGTCCAAGCCCGGAGAGTCCCACCTCGCGGGCACCGGCGAGCCAGGCGGGCTCTGGCGCCACCGGGGCCAGTCCCCCAACCAGCTCGTCGGCATCGGGTTCGCCGCCATGGGCTGGGGGCCCGGATGCGGTTATCGGGTCGCCGACGGAATTCCTGCCCGGATCAGGGAGACGGTCTTCGACGGCCTCGAGCCCGGCACCGTTTTCGGCGACTACGGATGGCTTGGCGGCGCGGCCGGCGACGAAGTCGACCGGGCAGACCAGGCTCATGGCACGCCACCCGAGACCGTGGTGCTCGCCTCTTCCGTTGGCCTGGATGACCGCTACCAGCCGGTCGTGGAAGAGCAGCTGTCGATAGTTCCCAGCCTCGGTGGCACCACCAACCCGGACGTACGCTCCGACGTCACCTACACCACCATCGGCAATAACGGCGGGGCGGTGTTCGCCGCTGGTTCGGTCAACTGGGCAGGCGCACTGCCGCACGACCATTATCAGAACACCGTCGCGTCGCTCACCAGCAACGTGCTCCGGGCGTTCCTGAGCGAGGCGCTATGAGCGTGCGCGAAGGACGATTGCACTCCAAAGCGGCCATCATCACCGGCGCCGCACGTGGCATCGGCGCCGCCACCGCACGTCTTTTCGCCGACGAAGGTGCACTGCTCTGTCTAAACGACAAGGCCGAAAAGCCCTTGCTGGCGCTCGCCGCCGAGCTACGCGACGCTGGCGGCGCCGCTATCACGGTGCCCGGCGACGTGTCGGACCCGCAAATAGCGTCGCAATTGGTCAAGACGTGCATCGAGGCATACGACCGCCTCGACATCCTCGTCAACAACGCCGGTGTGATCTACCACTCCGCAGTCGCCGAACTCGGCATCGAAGAATGGGACGCGACGCTGGCCACCGACCTGACCGCGACCTTCCTGTGCACCCGGGCCGCGATTCCGCAAATGGTCGCTCAAAAGGCCGGCAGGATCATCAACGTCAGCTCACAGCTGGCCCTGCGAGGCGCCCCAGGCTTTGCCGCGTACTGCGCCGCGAAAGCCGGCGTCGTGGGCTTCTCCAAGGCGGTTGCCCGCGAACTGGCCCCGCACGCCATCACCGTCAACTGCGTCGCCCCCGGACCGGTTGACACCGACATGCTGCTGCAAGGCGGCAACAACTGGTCCGAGGACGACATCAACCAACTGCCATTGCGGCGGATCGGGCGCCCCGAAGAGGTCGCTCCGACCGTGCTCTTCCTCGCATCCGACCCCGACGGAAACCTGTTCACCGGACAAACCCTGGGGCCCAACAGCGGCGACGTCATGCCCTAGCACCACCGTCCAATCTCGAGAAAGGAAGTTGCATGCCGAAGAAGGAAATCCACGTCTCGTTCGGTGTCGACCTCGACGCGGTGTCCGGATGGCTGGGCTCCTACGGCGGAGCACAATCGCCCAGCGATATCTCCCGCGGCGTCTTCGCAGGTGAGGTCGGCACACCCCGCCTGCTGAAGCTGTTCGACCAGCTCGACATCAAGACCACATGGTTCGTCCCCGGCCACTCCATCGAAACCTTCCCCAACGCCGTATCGAAGATCGTCGACGCGGGACACGAAATCGGCGTGCACGGGTACTCCCACGAGAACCCCTTGAACATGTCGCTGGAGCAAGAACGCGCGGTGATGGAACGCTGCGTCACACTGGCCGAGAAGCTCACCGGCAAGCGCCCGAAGGGCTACGTCGCTCCATGGTGGGAGTTCTCACCGAACACCCTGCAGCTACTGATCGACTTCGGCTTCACCTACGATCACAGTCTCATGCACCACGACTTCCTCCCCTACTACGTGACAAAGGGAGACTCCTGGACTGCCATCGACTACGGCCTATCGGCAAGCGAGTGGATGAAACCCCTCAAGCGCGGAGAGACGACATCGATGGTCGAGGTCCCAGCCAGTTGGTACCTCGACGACCTGCCTCCGATGATGTTCATCAAGTCCTCGCCGAACAGCCACGGGTTCGTCAACCCGCGCGACATCGAGCAGATGTGGCGCGACCAGTTCGACTGGGTCTACCGCGAGTACGACTACGCCGTCTTCACCATGGCGATCCACCCGGACGTCAGCGGTCGGCCCCAAGTGCTCCTCATGCTCGAACGACTCGTGGAATACATCAACGGCCACGCGGGCGTGACCTGGAAGACATTCGAGGAGATCGCAGAGGACTTCCAGCGCCGGACCGAGGGGCTGTGATGACGACGCATGTCGGCACGGCGCACCGGATGCTTCGCGACATTCTGGCCGGGCAGGTGTTCATCAATACCTACAGTGCGTCAGGTGGCGTAGAGCTGCCCTTCGGCGGCTTCAAGCGGTCCGGTCACAGCCGCGAGAACGGGCCCGAAGGGCTGCGCGGCTTCGGTCAGATCAAGACCGGAGTGATCGCACTATGAGTGGGAACGACGTGGTCTACAGGCAGCTGCCGGTGGCACTGCCGGTCGATGTCGAGTTGCCAATCGACGTCCGCGACGAGCGCCTGGACACCCCCGCCGTCCTGGTCGACCTCGACGTGGTGGACGCCAACATCGCGCGGTTCGCGACCTATGCCGCCCGCAACGGCCTGGCCCTGCGCCCGCATGCCAAGACCCATAAGAGCATCGCCGTCGCCGAGCGGCAGCTCGCCGCCGGCGCGGTCGGTGTCACCGTCTCCGGGGTGAGCGAAGCGTACGCCATGGCGGCCGGCGGCGTCCGCGACCTGCTCGTGGCCTACCCACTGGTCGGCCGGCGTACATTGGAGCGCATCACGCCGCTGATCAGGCGAGCTGCCGAAGACGGTATCGCGGTATCACTGGTGGCGGACTCCGCCGAGATCATCGAGGGATACCAGGAGTTGGCGCGCGCCACCGGGCGGACTATTCCTGTCCTGGTAGAGGTCGACACCGGCATGCACCGGGTCGGCGCGGAGCCGGGCGGGGTGGTGAAGCTGGCCGAGCAGATCACCCGGAATCCGGGGATGGAGTTCCGCGGAGTGATGACGCACGCCGGGCACAGCCACGATGCGCCGGACGAACTCGGTATCGAGGCGGTGGCCCGGCAGGAGGCCGCCGTGATGGGCGGGGTTCGGACGGACCTCGAAGCCGCGGGTCTGGACATGCCGGTCGTCTCCGCCGGGTCCACCATCACCTCGTCCTACCTCACCGCGTCCGACGGCATCACCGAGATCCGGCCAGGCACCTACATCTACAACGACCTGCGCACCCTCGGCCGCTACGCATGCACACCCGACGCGATCGCGGCGACCGTGCTGTCCACCGTCGTGAGCGTGTCCGACCGGCGCTTCACCATCGACGCCGGCAGCAAGACGTTGACCACGTCCAAGGACAACCGGTACGGCAACGGGCACCTGCGGCGCCGACCGGGGGCGGTGTTCAGCCGGTTGTCCGAGGAGCACGGCGTGCTGAACGTCGAGGACGACCTTCCGCTGCCGTCTATCGGCGACAAGGTAGAGGTACTGCCCATCCACGTCTGCGTCTGGATGGACCTGCAAGCCGAGGTCTACGGTGTGCGCGGCGGCCAGATCGTCGAACGCATCACCGTCGACGCCATGCGCTCAAGCCTTTGACATCGCAGGCCAACCCGCCGTACCCACGTTCCACGACCGCACCAGAACTGAGGTTCGCAGCTCCATGACCGTATCCGCTTCCTCTCGGGAGACCCGGTTGCTCAGCGGACCCGACATACGGGCAGTGCTGACCTGGCTGGACACCATCCAGTCAGTCCGCGATTCCTTTCGAGCGGCCGCGGCGGGCCGCATCCTCGGCCCGGCCGCGGCGCAGGTCCCCACGCCGGACGGCTCGCTCCATCTCAAGGCAGGCGGGCTGCTCGATCCGTCCTTGCTCTCGGTGAAAGCCAATCTCCGGCCTGACGCGGGCCGTGCCCTCGGGGTCATCCTGCTCTTCGACCCCGACGGTGTGACCCTGCGCGCGGTTCTGGAATCGGCGGAGGTGACGGCGTACCGCACCGCCGCCACCGCCGTCGTCGCAGCCGGCGCTCTGGGCGCGCAGGACAACTGCTCGGTGGCGGTACTCGGCACCGGCAAAGTCGCCGGCGCCGTGATCGAGGCATTGCCGTATGAAATCAACGTCAGCGCATTCCACCTGTGGGGGAGAAACCGGGAACACGCGGCGCAACTCGCGCACGCCAATGGAAGCTCCGTGCCCGTTCACGTCCACGACACCCCCGGTGGTGCGACCGCGCACGCGGACGTCGTGGTGACCTGCACCCCATCGCGGTCACCCCTGATCGAGACGACCGACCTCCGAGACGGCGCGCTGGTGCTCGCCATGGGCGCCGATTCACCCGGCAAGCGGGAGTTGGCGGACGACGTACTGGCAGGCGCGATCATCGTGGCCGACGACCCGGTAGCCGTTACACGGGTGGGTGAGACGGCCTTCCTCCCCAACACCGCCGCAGACGCCGTCCTCGGAGATCTCGGATCGCTGCTCGCCGGGGCCGTGACCCTGCCCGGCGGGACCGCCCGCGCGCGCGTAGTGTTCGACTCGGTCGGAATCGCCTTCGTGGACACTGCGGTCGCCGCCCTGGTACTGAGGAAGGCGGAGGCCAACGGCCTGGGCACGCCATTCCACTTCACTCCGCCGGTCGGCCACTGATCCGATTCCGACCTTGACCTCACGCGCGCTGTTTTCCGCAAGAGCACCCGCAGCGAGGGCGGCAACGGCTGCGTCGAAGCCGCGACCCTCGATCAGCACCACCTCGTCCGTGACTCAAAAACCAGAAGGGCCCGGTACTGACGTTCACCCAGCCCGAGTGGGCGACGTTCATCAGCGGCGTCAAGAGAAACTACTTCGATCTATCCGTCGAGCGAGCGGACCGGGTGTTGTAGCCGCACCAAGACGAGACCAGTCCCCCATGGCACGAGACCCGGGTGGGGCCGTTATCGCATGATCGCCCAGCCCAGGCTCCGCCGTTGGTCAGGAGTTTCATGACCGACCCGAGCACCATCCACACGACCTTGTTGGTTCTCTACTCGCCGCGGATGGAGAGCTGTCGGCGTTTCTACAGTGACCTCGGTCTGAACTTTGCCACCGAGCAGCCTGGCCAGGGTCCCAGGCACTACGCCGCCGTCCTCGCTGATGGCGCCGTCTTCGAGATCTACCCCGCTCGTCCCGATCGACAGACCAGCGCCCTTCGCCTGGGCTTCGCCGTCAACGGCAGCACCGCGACATCTCCGCTCGCCCCGGGCCGTCATCTGCTGACCGATCCCGACGGCCGAGCCGTTGAGGTCCACGCCACCTGATCAACCCCTCCTATGCCCCAAGTCGTCAGCCCCCGGAGTGCTTCCGAGCTTCGAGCAACGCTGACTTCCGCATGGTCGGAAGGGTCATGAGCTGGGTGAACACTTCAGGCCAGGTGAGGATGGGCAGCGGGCCGTTTACCGCGTTCGCCAGGTCTGGGTCCGACATGTGGCTGATCTGGCCGTCTGCGGTGACCTCGATGGTGTCGTAGAGCCAGGGCGAGAGGCTGATGGCCGCGATGTGCCCGCGTTCGCGCGCCAGCACGTCGTGGAGCAGGTCGAGGCCGCCGGAGCAGCTGACGAACAACCGGCGTGGCCCGGGTGTGCGCAGGTAGGCGTTGGCCTGGGGGAAGTCGTCGGTCAGGACGAGGCCGGGGATGTGTTCCTCGACCAGGTCCCCGGTGTCGATGGGTCACCCCGGACATCGTCATTGACAGTCTTGGCTGAGTTCTCGATGCCAGTCGGCGATCCGTTGCCGCAGGCCAGTGGCCTGGGCCTGGGTGAGGCCGTAGGCGGTGAGTTCGCTGTCAGGGTAGATGGTCAGGGCGGTGAGCATCTGGGTGAACACGCTGCGGTCGAATCCGGCGTCTCGTGTGGTAGCGAGGGTAAGAAGGTCTTCCCGGGTGTAGCGACCGCTGGCGATCAGGGCGTCGACGTCGATGAAGTCACGTGCCTCGGCGCGGGTGAACAGGGCTTCGACTTTTCCTCCGGCGACGTCGTCGAGATGGGCGACGGGTCCGATCGCCATGGTGACGGGCGGGTGGTATCGCAGGTCGGCAGCGAGTTCGACCTTACTGGCCTGCCCGGTGGTGGGATCGGCCACCCACAGGCGCATGAACTGGGGGCTGTCGATGTCGACGCGCACGTCGAACCCTTGGTCCTGGTAGGCCTTCCGGATTTTGGTGGTGCCGTCCGTGAAGTCGTCGCGCATCGTCGAGGTGAACAGGTCGATGTCCTCGCTGGGACGTTGCAGGATGCCGTGCGCTTGGACGGCGTATCCGCCGGCGAGGGCGAAGCCATGTTCGGCGGCTGCGTCCAGCGCGATGCGAGCCAGCAGTTGATGGAAGTCGTCCATCAAGCGGCGTGACGGAGGTCGGGGAACCGGCTCTCCCACATGGCCCGGGTACGAGGGGGGAGGATGAGCTGGGACCAGAACTGGCGCAGGACTCGGGCGTTAAGGAAGCGGCTTAGGTCCTCTGGGCGGGCGCTCTCGCGAACGACACGCATGTAGAAGATCCGTACGTCTGCGGGGTCGTCGAGATCGTAGGTTCTACGCGGCCCCCAGTCCAGGTTGCCGGGCAGGGTGATCTCGCCGCCGGTCGGACCGGTCAGTTCGTCCAGCGACTGCGGCGTCACATACGGGCGGAAGGCCGCGTAC
>JAOPYK010000220.1 GCA_025964695.1 Streptosporangiaceae bacterium
GGGTGAGAACGACACCGTTCCACTGCCTCCCAGACCGAAGCACGCCGCATGTGACACGCTCACTGAGGTGGAGTGGCCTGCGGCCAGGGTGCCGCTGCCGCCGGCTACGAGACCGTCGCTCGCGCCCGTGACACGCCATTGCACTGATGCGTTCTTGGCCGTCACCTTCACGGTACATGCCGTTGAGGGATTGGTCATGGTGCACCCGGTCACGGCGAGTGTGCCCACGGGCTTGGGGCTCTTGGACGTCTTCGGCTTGGTCTGGGTGGGCTTGGGGGCGGGGGAGCGCGTGGTCGGGGTGGGGCTGGGGGACGGCGCGTGCGTGGTGGTGGTCGGGCTGGGTTTGACGGATTCGGTGATGGACTGGCTCGGGTCGGGGGAGACCGTGGCGGTGTCGGAGGGCTGTGCGGTCGTGGCGGCGCTCGGCTTGCTGTTGGATGAGCTCGGCAGGATGAGGTAGACCACTCCGACGATCAGGATGACGCCGACCGCGGCGGCGATCGCCGGCCACATGCGCGGTGAGTCGTCCGGGTCCCGCTCGCGTGAGCCCCGTCCACCGGCGCGGCGCGATGGGGGCGCGGCGATGGTGGGCCAGCCCCACTCGTCGAGGGGCTCGGCCGCCAGCGCGATCGACTCCCGCTGGGCGGCCAGGGCCGGGTCGGTCGCCGTGGCGAGCACCCGGTGCTCCAGATCGCCGGGCAGTAGGGCGACGGGAAGCACTTCGAGCACTTCCAGCAGCTCGTTCGTTGAGGCCTTCGGCCGGCGCTGGTCCGCGCAGATCCGGCAGGATTCGAGGTGCCGGACGAGCTTGCGGGAGGTGGTCGTTGAGAGCGGCCATTCCTGGGGGTCCACCAGCGCCGCGACGCTGGGGCACTCACTGCGGCCATCATGGACCAGGACGGCGGCCGCGAAGGCGTCGTCGAGCCGTTCGCGAGCCTGCCAGGCCAGTTCGGTCGCCTGCTCCGTGGACAGGCCCAGCACTCCGGCCAGTTCCTCGGGGGCCAGATGGTGCCGCAGTACGAGGTCGATGGCTTCCCGCTGCTTGCCGTTGAGGCCGGCCAGCGCACTGTGCACGAGCTGGCGGGTCTCCTCACGCCGGGCCATCGCGGCGGGATCGAAGATCTGCTCCTCGATCTCGGGGGACTCCTGGCCGCCGGTGGGCCGCGCCGGATCAGCCAGCTGCCGCAGGCATTGGCTCCGTACGAGCGCGTACAGCCAGCCACGGAACAGCTGAGGGTCACGCAGCCTGCCCACCTGCGCCTGGGCCGCCAGCAGCGAGTCGTGCAGCGTCTGGGTCGCGGACTCCTGGTCCCGCATCAGGGCATGACAGTAGTCGTACAGGCGAGCCGCGTAGGCGTCGCAGACCTGCATCAGGGCATTCGGGTCGCCTGCTCTGAGACCCTGGGCCAACAGGCGGTCGTCGACGTGCTCGAGACTCGGCCAACCGGACACACAATCCTCCAACGTGGAGTTGGTCAGGAGGGCCCCGGATAGGGGCTAGCCCCCTTCACAGGGGCCGGGAGAGAGCGGGGTCCTGGCAATGGAGCTGACGGAGGCCCGACGCCCCGCTCACGTCGGGCCTCCACCATGGTGGACGGTTTGCCCCATGATTCGGTTGACAGGATCTTCAAGGCGATCTGTCCGGATCTAGTACGAATCCGGGCAGATCACCGAGAGCATCAGTTCTTCTTGCACTTCGGGGCGCAGACCCGGCGGGCGATCGCCTCGAGGAAGATCTTCTGAATCTCCGCCGGGGTGTTGGCGATGAACACCGCGCCATCGGTGACCTGGGCCACCTGGTCGAGCTCGCTACGATCGACGCCCTTACCGAACCCGATCATGAGCACCTGGACCGGGTGCTTGGGGTCGTACTCCTTTTTCAGGGCGGCCAGCAACTTGTTCAGCGTGGTGCCCTTGGGATCGTCGTTCTTGCCGTCGGTCAGCAGGAGCATCGAGTTGATCATGTCCGGCTTATAAGTGGCCTTGAGCTTCTGATAGGCCGCCAGGATCGTGTCGTACAGGCCGGTGTTGCCGGTCGGAATCGGCTTGACCTTGGCGAGCTGGCCGAGGATCAACTGCCGGCGGCTCAGCGAACCGATCCGGTCGCCCAGCGGCCCGATGGGCACGATCTCCTTCCACGGCTGGTTGCCGACGAGGTTGGTGGAGAAGACCCACTGCCCGAGTTCGGTGTCGTCGGTCATCAGTTGCAGGCCGCCGGCGGCGGTCTTGGCCGTGGCCTGCATCCGGGTGACGTTGGTGCCGGGCACCTTGTCGGCCATCGAGCCGGAGATGTCGATGATGCTGAGCATCCGGATGGTCAGGCTGAGTTTGGACCAGGCCTGCATGACCTGCGCCACGCTGTCTGCGTCCGGGGCGGGCAGCGGCCGGGGCTTGCGGGGGCTCACCCCGGTGGCCGTGCCAAAGGAGGACGATCCCTTGCCGTCAGGGGTACGGAAGCCGAGCGCCTGCACACGGCTCTGCGCGTTCGCCGTGGACAACGACTTCTCGAACAGCTGGGACGCGCTGACCTTGTCATCGCTCGAGGTGGTCACCGTGTACGGGTAGTCCAGGGTGGCGGTGCCCTCGACCGGATAGATCGCGACGGCGGGCTCCGCGGGCTTGGACTGGTTGTACTTCCACACCGCCTGCTCGGGAGTGAGCAGTACGGGGAAGCGGCCACGGGCGTCCGGCTTGAGCGATTTGTACTGCGCCTCCACGTTCGTCGTGGTGGCGTGCTGGACCGTCCGCACGATTCCGGTGAAGATCGTGTTGGCGTTGGGGTCGCTCTGCAGCAGCGTCCGGAGCATCATCAGCGCGGCCATCCCGCTGGCGTTGCGGGTGGGGTCGGGCACCGACAGCCTGATCTTGTCCGCGGGAATCGTCTGGTTCTTGGTCACCGCGCCGCCGGGCATACCGCCGGCCGCCGTCAGCAGGTTGTCCCACGACGGCGTCGAGATGATGCCCGCCTTCTTGAGCCCGGCGGCCAGGGTCGCCGGCATCGCGACGACGAGCGGCGTCTGGGCGATCTGGGTCTTGGTGATCCGGACCTTGCCCTTGCCCTTCTGTGACTTCTCGACGAGGTCGGTCCACAGGGAGGAGTCGGGGATCCAGACGTCGGGCTGCTGTGCCTGCCCCTCCGATACGCCCTGGCCGGACAACAGCGTGGTCACCGCGGCGGGGTCGACGTTCTTCACCTCGACCCTGACGCACTTGCCGTTGACGGACTGCTTCTGGCCGTTGAAGTCCTCCGCGCTCTTGTGGACCGCGTCGGCGATGTCCGGCGAGGCCGCCACGTTCAGCGTGATGGCGTTGCCGCCTCCGCAGCCGCCCGCGTTCGCGGCGAACGCGTACACGCCGACTCCGAGCAGCACCGCCAGTCCGACCGCGCCGGCCAGCGGGCCGATCAGCGCGCCCTTGCTGCGCTTGCGCCGGGACCGCCCCTCATCGTTCCAGTCGTCGCCGCCACCCCCGCCACCGCCGCCGTAGAAACCACCGGAGCCGCCGGGATCCCGCGGGCCGCCGGGGACGCTCGGGTTGCCCTGGCTCTCGTACGGGTTGTACGGGCCGGACTCGGCAGAAGATCCGGCGCGGTATCCACCCAGATCGGCCGAGCCGGAGAAGCCTCCCGCGCCCGAGCCATAGCTGCCGCCACCACCCGCGTCGGAGGCGCCGCTGAATCCGCCGCCGCCGTATTGCACCGGCGGAGGCTGCGCGGCGGGCGGATCGGGCTCCCGAGGAGTGAACCACTCGGGCACGTCGTTGGCACCGGAGGCGGACCCGCCCCCCGGCTCACGACGCGGGCTGAACCAGTCGCCCGATCCATCCGGACCGGCCGCGGCGCCCTGGGCTGGCGAACCGTATCCCGGTGGTATGGGATCGGGGTAGCCACCGCTGGACTCGCGGCCCAGTGGAAACTCGTTGCCCTGACTTCCGTTCACGGCCTGCCCTCTTTCAGATGAAACCGACCGATGGTCCACGGCACTGTAGCCGTACCGACGAGGTGTTACAAAGAGGAGAAAACGGACGAACTTGCTGGTCACGCCAGTTACCACGGAATTAATCGTGATGAACTGGGGTCGAATCGCTCTCTGTGCACGATCCAGCACGGGCCGCGTCGGCGGTTGTGCTGTTCCGGAACGTTCCCACATGATTCGGATTTTGTGTGCATTCCGGATAAGTCATCCGTTAGTAAGAAAATCTCCAATGCCGACATGCCGAGCGGCAACTCGGCGGACTGGTGCGTCGTCGTAGATGATGAAACGACGACAGCGGGGAGTCATATGAGCGAGCCAAAGGCCGAGCGGATCGCCGGGCGCTGGCGGCCGATCCTGGCGTGGACGCTGGTGGGCTCGTGGGGCGCGTGGGCGGTGGTCCGGCTGACCGGAGCCGATCGGCTGCCCGGCTTCGGGGTGCCCGTCACTCCGCTGCTCTCCCTTACTCCCTATGTGGCCGCCGCCGCACCGGTGCCGGTCATCTGCGCCGCGGTTCTCCGTCGCTGGCGGGCCACCGCGGTGTCCGCAGTGGTCGCCGCCGGGCTGCTGACGGCCGTGTTGCCGAGGGTCTTCGCCGCAGATCAGCCGCAGGCCGCGGGTCCGACCATCCGGGTGCTCAGCGGCAACCTGATGTTCAGCCGGGTCGCTCCGGAGTATGTGTACGCCCTGATCAAACGCACCGGCGCCGACGTGGTCAGCCTTCAGGAGTTCAACCCCGACGAGGCGGCCGGGCTGACGAAGGCCGGACTGGACCGGCTGCTGCCGTACCACAACCTCGACCCGCGCTGGGAGGCCAACGGCTCGGGCATCTACTCGCGCTTCCCGCTGAAGCCGCTTCCGTCGCAGCCCGGCACCGCCATGGCGATGCCCAACGCCGAGCTCGAGCTGCCTGGCGGGCGGCGGCTCCAGATCACCGCGGTGCATCCGCTGCCGCCGATCTCGGGACCGGCGTTCGGCAAGTGGCGCCACGACCTGCGCGGGCTTCCCGCCGCCGACCCGCACGGCCCGGTGCGGATCCTGGCCGGCGACTACAACGCCAGCCTTGACCACGCGATGCTCCGCTCCGTCCTCGGCCGCGGTTACGTCGACGTGGCCGACCAGGCGGGCAAAGGCCTGAACCCGACGTGGGGCGTCAGCATGTACGGCCCGCCGCTGTCGCTCGATCACATCCTGGTCGACCGGCGATGCGCGGTACGCCAGGTGTCCGTCCACGATCTGCCCGGCAGCGACCACCGCGCGGTCCTCGCCGAGCTCCGCCTTCCGTGACGCGAGGTCACCACCCCCTGGCGTGATCACGCGGCGGTGCGCGGCAGACTGGTTGGCGTGGCCCACCTCGTTCACATCGGCGATGCCCTCGATCCCCGGCTCCGCGACTACGTACGGCTGACCGACGTGCAGTTGCGCAAGACCCTGGAGGTCGAGGAGGGGCTGTTCATCGCCGAGGGTGAGAAGGTCGTCCGCCGGGCCGTCGAGACCGGCCATCGCGTCCGGTCGTTGCTGATGGCCGCCAAGTGGGTCGAGCCGCTGTCCGACCTGCTCGACCGGATCGAAGCCCCTGTCTACGTGGTGGACGACGCCACCGCCCAGACGGTGACCGGTTATGCCGTGCACCGGGGTGCGCTCGCGTCGATGGCCCGGCTGCCGTTGCCGTCCGTACCCGACGTGCTGACCGGCGTACGGCGCCCCCCGGCGCCGGAGCATGCGGGACGACGGACCTCACAGCTCCGCCGGATTCTCGTGCTGGAAGATCTGGCCGACCACGGCAACGTCGGAGCGATATTCAGATGCGCGGCCGCGCTGGGCGTCGAGGCGGTCGTCTTGTCGCCACGCTGCGCCGACCCCCTGTATCGCAGAGCGGTCAAGGTCTCCATGGGCGGGGTGTTCGCGATCCCGTACGCGCGCATGACCAACTGGCATGACGGCCTCGCCGACGTGCGTGCGGCGGGCTTCCAGCTCCTGGCCCTGACGCCGGCTCAGTCGGCGGTGCCGATGGACAAGGTGGCGATGGGGGAGCGGGTCGCGCTCATGCTGGGTTCGGAGGGAGACGGGCTCTCGTCCCGCTGGCTGCACGAGGCGGATGAGCCGGTGTGCATCCCGATGAGCGCGGGTGCGATGGCGCTCGGCGTCGACTCCCTCAACGTGGTCGCCGCCGCCGCCATCGCCTGCCACAGCCTGATGACGGGCTGAACAGCCACAAACGGTGGTTCGTGCTCTGGATCGAGTGGGGCCAAGAAGGCCGAGACCAGGGAGCGGCGCCTGGCCGAAGCGGTCGTCATGCTCCACGAGGGCCGGACCCAGCGATGAGCGGGCCCGTTCCCAGCCCGGCGCGTCGAGGTCCTGATCGGGGCTCGGTGAGTGTCTTCGTTTCCGTGTTTCCATCCTCGACCGAGACGAAGATGTTCACCGCACCTGTCGGGCCGGCACGGTGAACCGGGCATCGCACCGATGCGTACGTCCTGGCGAGCTTCCGGCATTCGAACGAGGGAGAGCCTTCGATGGGACGACCACTCCGCATCACCAGCGGCCGCGCCCGACTCTGCGTGACCACCATCGCCGTCCTTTCCGTCGCCGCCTGCTCCGGGCAGAAGGCCGCGACCTCGGCCGACCCGGCGGCGCCTACCGGCAAGCGGTACAGCCTGGAACAGATCGCGGCCCAGACCGATTGCCGCATGCAGCTGCAGAGCAACGTGGCCGAATTCCGCCAGGGGGCCTGCAAGACCACGGCAGGCCGTTACGTCGTGCTGACGTTCGCCACACAGCAAGGCGGTGACGACTGGCTGAAGGAGGCGAAGAACTGGGGCGGCACCTACCTCGTCGGTCCCCGCTGGGTCGTCGTGGGCACCCCCCAGCAGCTGCAGTCCTTCCGCTCCAAGCTGGGTGGGAGCATCCAGGCCGGGGACGATCACAGCGGCTCCGGCCACACGCACGCTCCGACTTCCGGCCATTGAGCCGGGTGCGCACTGGGGAGATCTTTCGCGTGCTCACGGTAAGGAATCGAGCGCGCCGCGTATCGCGTGTTTCCTCGGGTATGTACGTTCTCAGTCGCCGCGGACACCAGGGGTGCTGACCGCGGCGATCTGACCGTGGTGGGTCGATGACGGGGGGCGTCGATGATCGAACGTGAAGAATCAAAGCGGGGCGGCACGGTCAAGGTGACTTTCACCTTGCCGGTTGACCAACCGGACGGGGCCGTGTCGGTGGTGGGTGATTTCAATGACTGGGATCCCTACGCGCACCCGCTGATCCCGGAAGGCGAGCTCCGCCGCGCCACCGTCGGGCTCCGCCGGGGCGGGCTGTACGTCTTCCGGTATCTCGGCAGCGCCGGGCAGTGGTTCGACGACGAGTCCGCGGACCTGCTCGATCATCGCGGCGGGGTGATCCGCACGTGACCTCGCTGGCCGCGCCGAGGGTGCAGCCGGAACCCGTGCCGACCACACCGGCCTGCCACGAAAACGCCGCGATAGCCGACACGCAGGGGATGGTGTCCCGGCTCGCGCTGGAGTTCCCCGCCGTCGACCGGCAGATCGTCGACCGTCAGGTACGCGACACCTGGAACTGCGCGACGCATCTGAGCGCGGACGTCACACCGGACGTGGTCGAAGAACTGGCACGCGAGCATCTGATCGCGCTGGACGGCTCTCTCGACCTCATCCGCCCCGTACGGGCTCACGGACGACGGCGCGAGGCCGCAGGCTAGCGGACCTCTCGGCCGCCATTCTGGGCGCACCGCAGCGAGCCGTGGCTGTGGGCGCCGTGCCAATGCGAACCGGAGAGCGCAGCCGGGAGCCCGGATGACGGAGCCGGTGCCGGGCTCCCGTCGATCTCATATCTCGAGCAAGTCGAAGATCACGCCACCGTGACTGACCACCCGGTAGCCGAGCTCGGGCAGGCGCTGTTCGGTGTAGGCGGTGAGTTCGGCCATGCCCAGCCCCGGGGAGGGATGGTCCTGGGCGACCGGAGCGCCGGTCAGGGGCTCACCGGTGTCCTCGTCGGTGACGATCCGGTAGATGAAGATCGTGTATCCGTCGTTCTCACGGGATGCCTCGAGCACCGCGCGATGGGTGGGTGCGGTGCTTATCGAGCCCACTTGCTCGGCGACCCAGGTGGGTGCGATTGCGGCGACCCGGCGGCCGCCGCTGGTGATGTGAGTGATCCCCCCATGATGCAGAGCGTGATTGACGTAGTCCACAAGGTGATCTCTGACGTCCTCGACATCAACCTCAATTTGATCCATGGCTCATCCCTCGATGCTGAGGATCATCGGCACGGGACTGACCGTATCTCTTCAGGCGGTGCCGCCGTCGGGATTGAGTGCCGGTTTGCTGGCCCATAAGGGCAGACGCCCACTTTTTCGGGCATTGCGCGTGACGAGATGGCCCCGAGTCACTACTGCACGTGCACTCGCACGTGCATCGATGCTTGCACCTGCATGGGATCGAGAGCAAGATAGGGCACACCGCCGCATCAGCTCCCAATCCGATCTGCCTCGTCACCCCGCCTCTCACAGCCCCATCTGCCCGGAGGCAGCCGCATGTCACACCTGACAGACAATGACCGACAGGCCCTCGAGCTCGCCAGGGATCTCCGCGCGAACATGCAGCAATGGCTCGCCCGGCAGGGCGGGACCGGCACCTTCTCCATCTCGCCGTTCGTCGACCCGACCGGCCGTCCCAGCGTGATCATCACTATGGACTCGCCGCTCGCCCTCGCCATGGTGCGCAGCCTCGACCAGCAGCCGGCCGTGGCGCCCCAGCCGCCGCAGCTCCCTCAGCCGCCGCAGCTCCCGCAGCAATCGCAGCGCCCGCAGACCCAGCACGCTCAGCATCTCCCGCAGCCCAGGCACCTGGCCTTCCCGACCCAGGCGACCGCGTGAGCCGCACCCTCGATGAAGAGGGTGCGCCTCCCCGTACGGTGTTCACGGACCTGGCCGCCTGACGGGGCTGTCCTGAGAGTGGTCCTGCGGGATCGGTGAGACGTGCGGGAAGGGCCGGCCGAGCTCGCATCCGGAAGTCGACGCGGCGGTCGAGACCCCTGATCCCGCGAGCCGTGCGCGGGCGAACGGCACGATCAGTGGACGGTGTGTCAGGCGCCGCCCGCGGTGAGGCGTCGCTGAGGTCATGGTTGATCTGGGTGGAGACGATCGCGTTCCCCGAGCGTGGGGATGCGGCCGGCGGCGCTGTGGATACAGGCCTCGGCGCCGGCCGGATGCTCGCTGACGGGAACGTGCACGGTCCCGAGCCGCTCGGCGACGGCTCGGGGTGACGCCGACGAGCCGGCCCCGCTCAGCTCCCGGCCAGGTACCGCCAGGAGGAGCCGCGGCCGACTCCCCACCCTCCGAGATCCACCCGCAGCGCCCGCTCTCACTCACACACCGTCAATGCGCTAGAACACACTGCCGGCGCAACAGTTCCCAACCCCCGCGGTAGCGGAGACCCGCTAGTCCTCGAACAGGCCGTGCCTGCTCCGGCGGTGGCCGCCCTTGGGCCGGGGCCGCGTGGAGCGTGCACCGACGAGCCGTACCTGGGTCAGCAGCACCGAGAAGGCCACCAGCAGCGCCGCCAGCCAGGCCGCCTGAGTGCTGGCCACCCGCTGGAAGGTGAGCTCCTGGGCGTCCGGGGAACCCTCACGCATGGCCGTGGTATTGCTGGACAGGCCCGAGCCGGCAGGGCTCGACGGCGACGCCGCCGCGATCTGGGGCAGGGCCACGCCCGGCACGGCGGCCGGCTGGATGGATCCGGCCGGGCTCGGCGGGGTGTAGGCCCCCGCGCCGCCACCGGGCGGCGTGACGGGCAGGCTGGGCGTCGCCGGGGCCGTCGTCGCCTTGGCCTTCGGCGCCGCGGCGACTGTGATCGTGAGGGTGGCGAACTTGATGGCGGCCTTGTCGGCGGCCGCCGCCGCGACCGTGGCGGTCAGGATGAGCTTGCCGGGCTTCATGGTCTTCGGCACCGTCACCGTCACGGTCACCGTCTTGTGCGTCGCCGTGACGTTGCCGAGAAAGTACGAGCCGCTGGGGGTGGTGGCGGCCTTGGGCTTGGTGGACAGGGCCAGCTTCACGTTGTGCGCTGTCGTCCCGCTGGCGCTGACGATGACGTACAGGGTGACCTTGTCACCGGGATGTGCGGCCGCCGGGACGGGCGTGGTGGAGACCGCCAGCACGGGAACCAGGGGAGGCGGGGGCTTGGTCGTTGACGGTGTAGGGGTCGGTGTCGTCGGTGTCGGCTTCGCGGAACTGGGCGGGGTCGATTCTGGTGAACTCGACGTGGGTGACGTGGCCGGTGTCGTCACCGGCGAGACCGTCCCCGGACTCGGTGTCGGCGTTCCCGCCGCCGCCGGCGGTGCCGTGGCGACCGCCACGATCGCCGCCGCGCCCAGTCCTACCAAGATCGGATGATGTCCCGATCGGTTGAGCACAGCCTCTGTACCTCCGTCGCATCGCCTTGCGCGCCAGCTCCGGTCTACCCCGGGAAGCGCCTACGCACTCAGACGAACACGACCGGCTCAGCAAATCAACCGGGGTAGTGCGAAACGTCTAGGTGACACTAGATCAATTCCTCATGAAGATCTTGCACTTCTGCCCGAGGGGCCCAGGTTTGCCACACTCCGTGGTCGACCCGATCCAGACCGAGCCGCTCGGCGACCGGCCCCCGGCCGCCGATGTACTCCACCCGCAGCCAGGTCTCGTGCTCACCGACGATGATGAAGCGCTCACCCTTCCAACTGCACACGGTGCGCACGTAGCGCAGGGAGTCGAGCTCGGCGGTGGGCACGATGCGACGGTGCCGTCCCGCACGGACCTCTTCGAAGCCGTCTGCGGGCTCGGTGGCGTAGAGCCGCGTCTCAGCGTCCGCGCCGGGACCGGCCTCGTACTCCACACCGCGCCAGCGCGCGATGAACCCATCGCGGATCATGCTCATACTCATGGCCTCGCTTCGCTCGGCGGTTCGCAGGCGCTTTGACGCGGCGGCTTCCCTCGTCGCGTGCTCGCTCGTTCCTCGCTGCGCGCGCTCCTCAGCCCAGCCACCGCGCGCCTGCTCACGTGCCTGTTCACTGGTCCGCTGCCGTCTCGGGTTGCAGCCAGGTCAGCTGGTCCGGGTCGTACATCGCGACGAACCGCTCGGAGCGGTCGCGACCGAGGTAGTACAACTCCGCGCCATAGGGCAGCCGGGTGCTGTCGACCTTGTACTCGCGGATGCTTCCGCCGCTGCCGGGCGCGAATCCGGTGCCTTGGAACGGTGCCCGTTCCACCACCCAGCCGGACTCGCCCCAGCCGTGCAGTTCCTCTTCGGTCTGGCCGCCGAACGGGATGCGGTAGAGGTCCTCGCAGTACGCCGGCCAGCGCATGATGTAGACGCCCTCGTCCTCCAGGGAGAACGGTGACCCCTCATAGAGCAGGCCGAGCGCCTGGTAGATCTGGATCGGAGTCTGCAGGTCGCTGACGTCCGTGGAGGGATGGACGAATCCGCCGACCCGGTCGTACCCCTGCTCGAGGTACCAGGCGACGTGCGCTGCGGGGAGTACCTTCTGCATGATCGCGGGGCCTGGCCGGGGCGTTCGGCCGGATCGGGGCGGCGGCACTGTGACCTCGGGGGCGGCGGGTGCCTGCAGGGGCTGCGCCTGCTGGGGCGCGGGTGCGGGCTCCGGCTGGGCGGGCGGCCTCATGAGGCCGACCCGGGCGGACCACTCGCTGAGTGCGTGCACCTGGTCGCCGCGCAGTGACGCGCCGATGCGGGTGCCCGGGTTGAGGAGCATCGTCCACTCGGCGCGCGGCCAGTGCCGGATGAGTTCACGGAAGTCGGTGTAGACGAACCGCGACGAGGCCTCCGAGCCGACGAGCGCCTCACGCAGCCGTACGAGCGAGGTGAACACCTGCACGGAGGAGCCGTCGCGCATCGCCGCGTCCCAGCGGAACTCCGGCTCCGTCGGAGTCACCTCCAGAGGCGCGTCGGCCGCGATCGGCACCAGCACGTTGGCGGCGAAGAGCACCCTCAGGAAGGCGTCGTTGTCATCGGCCTCGGCGGCCTCGAAGAGCTCCTGGTCGATCCGGTTGCCGGGCTCGAACTCGGGCGGCGGAGCCGGACTGGCCGGGCCGGCCAGGTCGTGGACCTGGTCACCCGGCACGGTCGCGTCGATCGGGGTGCCGGGGTTGAGCACGAGCGTCCAGCCCGGGTCCGCCCAGGCCGACACCAGGTCGAGAACCTCCGGCATGACGAAGCGGGACTGCCCGACGGCGTCGTGCATCCACTTCAGCGAGGTGAACACCATGATGGACGGTCGGTCGTGCACCGGCACGGTCAGCCAGGGGAAGTCGGGGTCGTCCGGTTTGGTGCCCCACGGGGTCTCCGCCTCGGCGGGCACCAGCACCTGCCCGCTGAGCAGGATCTTGAAGAAGGCCTCGAGGTCGCGGCGGGTGATCGCGTCGAACAGCCGCTCTTCCATGTCGTTCTGCGGCTCGAAGTGCTGGGCCAGCCGCTGCGCGCCCTGCTGGTCCGACCACTCCGCCAGGCTGGGCAACTGCTCCCCGGGCAGCGAGGCGCCCACCGGAGTGCCGGGGTTGACCGACAGCGAGCAGGTGCGGTCCGGCCAGTGCCGGATGACCACCGTGAAAGGGAACCGCAGGAACTCCACGGCCCCGATCGACTCGTGCAGCCGCTCCTGCGAGGTGAACAGCGTGATGGTCGGCCGCCCGTCGGCCTCGACGGGGTGCCACGGGAAACCGGGACGGCCAGGATGCGGGCCGGTCTCGGCGCTCGTGTCGAAGTCGGCCGGGATCGGGACCAGCACCTCGGCGCCGATCAGGATCTTCACATAGGCGTCGTTGTCGCCGCGTGCGCCGGCTTCGAGCAGCGCGTGCTCGATCTCGCCCACCGGCTGGAAGCCCACCCCGGCAGGCGGCACGGTGGCGGGCGGCGCGGTGGCGGGCGGCGCGACGGTGGGCTCGGCGGTCGCCGCCCGCACCGGCGTCGCCGCGGGCGCCGGCGGCGAAGTGGTCTCGCCGGTGGACTGCAGCGCGTCCGGCTCGAACTCCTGGGCGTGCGGCAGGGTCTCCCAGGGAGGCGGCTCGGCTGCCGGGCGGGCGACCGGGATGCGCGCCGGTCCGATCCCTGCCTGCGGTGGCCGCGGGTCTCCGTCCGCGAGCTGCCGGACGAACCAGGACGGCAGATGCCCCTGGATCGGCAGGCCCGCGTCGACCGCCAGCCACCAGCGGTTGTCCGGCCAGGCTCCGGCGATGTCACCGAACTTCAGCTTCATGAAGTGCTGGAACCGCGGTCCGAGGCAGGCCCGCATCGCCTCGGGCGAGGTGTAGGCGAGCACATGGGTGCGGCCGTCGGCCTCGCTGGTCGGCCAGGCCGGCTGGGCATGGTTGGCGAGGACCTCGTCGACCTGCTCCGGCGAGACCGGGACGAGCAGTTCGGCCTGCGCCAGCAACCGGAAGTACGCCTCCTGGTCGCCGGACTGCAGCACACCCTGCATCCGGTGCTCGACCTCGGACACGGGCTCCCAAGCCTCGGTCACGTTCGCCACCCCCTGACCATGCTAGCGGTCGCCCGGACAGGCAACGCTGGGTTTGTGACGCTGTCCCCGAGGCCGCATCGGACCTGACCACGCTACATGGGCGAAGACCCACAAAAACCCTATTGCCCAGCCAATCGGCCAAGGGCGGTCACCAACCGGTCGACCTGTTCGATGGTCGTGCCGACCCCGATACTCGTCCGTACCGCGGTGCCCGCGCCCTCCGAACAGCCGGCCGCGTCGCTCCCGACCAGACGCCGGACGAACGGATGGGCACAGAACTTTCCGTCCCGCACCCCGATGCCGTACTCCTCGGACAGCCTAAGGGCCAGGTCACGCGCGTTCCAGCCGTCCAGCACGAAAGACACGATCCCGATGCGGGGATGCCCGGCGTCCCACAGGCCGAGCTCCCGCAGACCGGGGATCGTCGCGAGCCCGCGCCGCAGCCGGGTCAGCAGCCGGTCCTCCTCGGAGACCAGGGTCTCCCACCCCGCGCCGTTCAGCGCCGTACAGGCCGCGGCCAGCGCGATGGCGCCCAGGACGTTGGGGGTGCCCGCCTCATGCCGCCGCTGCGGGTCGTTCGCCCAGACGGTTTCCCGGTCCACGTGCGCGGTCGCCCCGCCGCCCTTGAGGTACGGCTCCGCCGCGCGCAGCCAGTCGGGCCGCCCGACCAGCACCCCCGCGCCGAACGGCGCGTACAGCTTGTGCCCGGAGAACACGACGTAGTCCAGGTCGAGGGTGGTCATGTCGATCGGCCGATGCGGAACCAGCTGGGCCGCGTCGACCGCGATCCGTGCCCCGTGCCGGCGGGCCACCTGAGCGAGCTGCCCGATCGGCCACAGTTCCCCGGTGACGTTGGACGCCGCGGTGACCACCAGCAGCCGCGGGCCCTGGGGAGCGTCCCGGAGCGCCCGCTCGGCCGCGGAGACCGCCTCG
>JAOPYK010000186.1 GCA_025964695.1 Streptosporangiaceae bacterium
CCCCGGCCGGTCGGCGTGGGTGGTTCCAGGATCCCGCCGGGTCCGCGCCGGGGGGTCTTCGAACTCGGCCACTACCCCCGCCTCAGAGCTTGTCCTTGATGATCCGCAGATACTCGGCGGTCTTGAATCTCACGATGACCGATTCCATGAAGATGCGCACCAGAAGAGCCTCGAAGAGCCAGACGAGCGGTGAGGCGATGACCATCATCAGACCCCAGGCCCAGCCATTGCTCCAGCCGAGAATCCACAGCCCGATGCCCAGGAAGATCACGCACTGACTGGTGATCAACAGCAGTGTCAGCAGGGAGAAGGCCTTGATCACCCTGGGGGTGACCATGTAGTCGAAGTTCACGTCGAGCAGTGAGCCCAGGAATCCCTTGTCGCGCGGGGGCAATGGTTCGGGCCCGGCCGCCTGGCGCGGCTCGGGCACTGGGCCGTGGGGCGGTTGCCCAGGGTCTTGCTGGGGGCCTTGTGGTGGGCTTTGCGGGGGGCCGCCGAGACGGGGTGGGGGACCGAGGCGTTGGGCGGGGGGAACGCCCATCGGGTGCTGGCCCGGAGGGGGGCCTTGCAGCGGGGGAGGGCCGTACCCCTCGGGCCGGTAGGGCTGGCCAGGGGCGGGGCCGGGTGGGGTCGTCATCGCCGTACTCCTAGCGCGCACCGGGGGGACCGCATGAATGCGGGCATCCCTGACCCTACGAAGAGTTCCCCGGGATTGTGGCGTGACTCGCCCATGATCTTCCCGAAACCCGGCCCGGTGGCCGTGCCGGCCCAGCGGCGCCCGCCGGGCGCGGGTCCCCCGAGTCGCACGGCGGCGCTCGCACCCCCTTCTGACCTGCACAGCAAATGGATGCCGAATCCGGCGCGAACCACGTATGGATCGCTCCAATCGCTCCCGGTCGCCGGGTGATAACGCCGCCGCCGCCGGTGGAAATCAGGCGGCCACCGGGGCCTGCGCCCTGGGCAGGACCCGTGGGCGGCTTCACCCGAAGCCGTTCCGGCCTGGGATCCCTCAGCCGATGCCGATGCCGATGCCGATGCCGGCGGAGATCCCCGCGTTCGCCCGGGGGCCCGAGGCCTTCGCCGCACAGGGCCCCCCGATGCCCCCGGCGGCGCCCGTACGGAATCCGCGACGTGGACCGTTCAGGCGGCGGATGAGCCGTGGTCTGCGCAGGTCAGCCGACCTTCAGGCGGCTGAGGCGCGGACAACGCGGGCCGCCCTGGCCCTGCCGGTGTCGACATGCCGGCGGATCGCCGTGGTGAGCGTCCGGGGCGGAGCGGGCAAGACCACGCTGGCCGCGCTCCTGAGTATGGCGCTCGCCGAGCATCGAGAGGACCGGTTGCTCGCGGTCGACGCCGACGCGGTACTGGGCTCATTGCCCATGCGGCTCGACATGGCGGCGGCGCGGTCCCCGCACGATCTGGCGGCGGCACGCGGCGGCAGTCTTGGGAGGACTCCTCCGCGTACCTCATGCAGGCGGGCCCGCGGTTGTGGGTACTGCCGGGAACCGTGGACGGCCGGCTCGGCGCCGAGCCGGAATTCCCGGCGTTCCAGCCCGCCGTCGACGGGCTCGAAGGCTACTTCGCCGGCTCGGTGATCGACTGCGGCGCGGGCGTCCTCGGTGGGCTGCAGCAGGGCGTCTTCGCGACCGCGCACGCTCAGGTCCTGGTCGCCCCCTGCACCGCCAACGGGGCGGTGAGCGCACGCTGTGCGCTCGACTGGTTCGCCGGGAACGGCCACGCGGACCTGATCTCCGGACGGTCATCGCGCTGGTCACGCACACCCCGCACGCCGAGGGTGAACTCGAACGAGTCCGGGAGACGCTGAGCGCCGAAGGCATGACCGTGATCCATCTGCCCTATGACCCCCATCTCGCCAGGGGTACGGCCATCGAGCCGGGAAAGGTCGGTGCCGCGACGCGTGCCGCGGCGTCCCTGATCGCCGGGGACGTCTTCGCCCGGGCCACTGGGAGCGGGGCGCCGGCATGAGCTCTCGTATGTGACCAGCCGACGGCCGAAAAATCCGTCCGAGCGGCATGTCGGCGCGGCATCTTGTTCATAGCCGTGGGTTATCGAACCAACTCAGGGTAAGTGAGCAGGTGCGGCCGCCACCGCCGTCCCAATCGCTGTGGTCAGGGTCACATCGACAGGCTGTCTGTTAGGCGTGTCACAGTGCCAGGCTGAAGGCGTAAGGTCACGTCGCAACATACGCGTAACAGGTTGTAGCTGCGGTGCGACGGCGGCTGACGTGCGCGTGACCTTTGGACTGCCCGGGGACCGCGCAAGCGGCTACCCGCGCGGGAGGTGGAGAGGTCCACGATGGCCCAGGCACAGGAGCGGCATCGATGAGCACGGTGGAAGCGCCGATCAGCAGAGATCGGGCGCAGATAGCACAACGCACGCTACGGACCGACAACTGGCGTAAGTACCCCCTGGTCACATTTGTGATCTTCACTGCGTGGGTGGCGTACGCGACGATCCGGTCGATGTGGGGCGACGCATTCTGGGTGGACGAGTATCACTACCTCACCCCGTTCTACTCCCCGTGTGTGAACGACGCCTGCGGCAACGCCGCGGAGTTCGGCACCTTCCTGCCGAAGAGCATGCCGTTCTTCATCCCGTACGCGGCGGTGTCGCTTCCGTTCCTGCTGCTTTTCCGGCTCACCTGTTACTACTACCGGAAGGCCTATTACCGATCGTTCTGGTCGTCCCCGTCGGCCTGCGCCGTACGCGAGCCGCACCAGAAGTACACCGGTGAGACGCGGTTCCCGCTGATCGGGCAGAACCTCCACCGGTACTTCTGGGTGTTCGCCGCCGTTATCTCGGTGGTCAACACCTGGGACGCCATCAACGCCTTCCACGGCAAGAACGGCGGCTTCGGTATCGGCCTGGGTACCGTGATCCTTTTTGCCAACATGCTCCTGCTGTGGGCTTACACGGTCTCGTGCCACTCCTGCCGGCATGTCATGGGCGGCCGGCTCAAGAACTTCTCCAAGCATCCCGTCCGCTACTGGGCCTGGACCCAGGTGTCCAAGCTCAACGAACGGCACGGTCAGTTCGCGCTGATCACTCTCGGCTCGCTGGTGGTGGCCGACTTCTACGTCATGTTGGTCTCCAGCAACACCATCTCCGATCTGCGCTTCTTCAACTAGGGACGACGTGACATGACCGACATCGAAAGGCACCAGTACGACGTCGTCGTCATCGGCGCGGGCGGTGCCGGCCTGCGGGCGGCGATCGAGGCCCGGCTGCAGGGCAAGAAGACCGCCATCATCTCCAAGTCGCTGTTCGGCAAGGCGCACACGGTGATGGCCGAGGGCGGCGCGGCGGCCGCCATGGGCAACGTCAACCCCAACGACAACTGGAAGGTCCACTTCCGGGACACCATGCGCGGAGGCAAGTTCCTCAACAACTGGCGGATGGCCGAGCTGCACGCCAAGGAGGCCCCGGACAGGGTCTGGGAGCTGGAGGCCTGGGGCGCGCTGTTCGACCGCACCAAGGACGGCAAGATCAGCCAGCGGAACTTCGGCGGTCACGAGTACCCGCGTCTCGCCCACGTCGGCGACCGCACCGGCCTGGAGCTGATCCGCACCACCCAGCAGAAGATCGTCGCTCTCCAGCAGGAGGACCACAAGGAGCTCGGCGACTACGAGGCCCGGATCAAGGTCTGGGCCGAGACGACGGTCACCAAGCTGCTCAAGAACGGCGACCAGATCTGCGGCGCCTTCGCCTACGTGCGGGAGACCGGCAAGTTCGTCGTCTTCGAAGCTCCGGCGATCATCTTGGCGACCGGCGGCATCGGCAAGACCTTCAAGGTCACTTCCAACTCCTGGGAGTACACCGGAGACGGGCACGCGCTCGCGCTCCAGGTGGGTGCGACCCTGCTCAACATGGAATTCGTCCAGTTCCATCCGACGGGCATGGTCTGGCCGCCGTCGGTGAAGGGCCTCCTCGTCACCGAGTCCGTACGCGGCGACCGCGGGGTCCTGAAGAACTCCGACGGCAAGCGCTTCATGTTCGATTACATCCCGGACGTGTTCAAGGACAAGTACGCGACGACCGAGGAGGAGGGCGACCGGTGGTACGACGACCCGGACAACAACAGGCGCCCGCCGGAGCTGCTGCCCCGTGACGAGGTCGCCCGGGCCATCAACTCCGAGGTCAAGGCGGGTCGCGGTTCCCCTCGGGGGGGCGTGTTCCTCACCGTGGTCGATCGCATGCCGGGTGGCGCCGCCGAGATCGTCAGGCGGCTGCCGTCGATGTACCACCAGTTCAAGGAACTGGCCGACGTCGACATCACGCAGGAGCCGATGGAGGTCGGGCCGACCTGCCACTACGTCATGGGCGGTGTGGAGGTCGACGCGGACACCGGCGCCGCGATCGTGCCGGGCCTGTTCGCGGTCGGTGAGTGCTCCGGCGGGATGCACGGCTCCAACCGCCTCGGCGGCAACTCGCTGACCGACCTGCTGGTGTTCGGCCGGCGGGCCGGGCTGGGCGCGTCAGAGTACGTCGACGCCCTCTCCGAGCGGCCGGCGGTACCCGACCTCGAGGTCGAGGCGGCCGCGGCCGAGGCGCTGGCCCCGCTTGAGCGCGAGGGCGGCGAGAACCCGTACACCGTGCACGCCGAGCTGCAGACCACGATGAACGACCTGGTCGGCATCATCCGCAAGGAGGGTGAGCTCGCCCAGGCGCTGGAGGCCCTGGAGAAGTTGCGCAAGCGGGTGACTAACGTCAGCGTCGCTCCGGTGCGGGCGAGCGGTGGCCGGGGATATCACCCGGGCTGGCATCTCGCGCTCGATCTGCGCAGCATGCTGCTGGTGTCGGAGTGCATCGCCAAGGCGGCGCTGGAACGCCAGGAGAGCCGTGGCGGCCACACCCGTGACGACTACCCCGGGATGTCGGCTGAATGGCGCAAGATCAACCTGATCTGCCGGCTGGCTCCGACCGGCGAGGTCGCGCTCAAGCGGCAGCCCGCCGAGCCGATGCGCGAGGATCTCATCACCCTGTTCGACCAGGAAGAACTGCAGAAGTACCTCACCGAGGCTGAACTCCCAGGCGAGGCAGGGGTCTCAACGGCAGAGGCCGCAGGGGTTTCAGAGGGGTCGGCTCTCATCAGTGACACGCCGGAGGACAAATGAGCTACGAGGCGAAGTTCAAGGTCTGGCGCGGCGACGACGGCCAGGGTGAGCTGACGGACTACACCGTGGAGGTGAACGAGGGCGAGGTCGTCCTCGACATCATCCACCGGCTGCAGGCCACCCAGACGCCCGACCTCGCGGTGCGGTGGAACTGCAAGGCGGGCAAGTGCGGCTCCTGCTCGGCCGAGGTCAACGGCAAGCCGCGGCTGCTCTGCATGACCCGGATGTCGACCTTCGCCGAGGACGAGACCGTGGTCGTGACCCCGGTCCGGACCTTCCCGGTGATCCGCGATCTGGTGACCGACGTGTCGTTCAACTACCAGAAGGCCCGGGAGGTCCCCAGCTTCACCCCGTCGCCGGACGTCAAGCCCGGCGAGTTCCGGATGAAGCAGATCGACGTGGAGCG
>JAOPYK010000280.1 GCA_025964695.1 Streptosporangiaceae bacterium
GGGAATCCGCTGGACTATGAGCGCTGGGCCGCCGATCCGGGGATGAGGAGCTGGGACTACGCCCACTGCCTGCCGTACTTCAAGCGGATGGAGAACTGCCTCGCCGACCCGGAGGCAGGCTCCGAGGCGGGCTCCGACACGGGCGCGGGCCGGGGACTGCGCGGTCACGACGGCCCGCTGGTGCTCGAGCGTGGCCCGGCCACCAATCCGCTGTTCGAAGCCTTCTTCCAGGCGGCCGAGCAGGCGGGCCACCCGCGCACCGACGATGTCAACGGCTACCGGCAGGAGGGCTTCGCGCCCTTCGACCGCAACGTCCGCCGCGGCCGCCGGCTGAGCGCCGCCCGCGCGTACCTGCATCCGGTGATGGGACGCGCCAACCTGACGGTGGCCACCCGGGCCTTCGCCACCCGGGTGCTCTTCGAGGGAAAGCGTGCCGTCGGCGTGGAGTTCACCCGTGGACGGAGCCGGAAGCCGCTGCGGGTGCGCGCGGGCGAAGTGATCCTTTGCGGTGGCGCCATCAACTCCCCGCAACTGCTCCAGCTCTCCGGGGTGGGCAACGCGGCCGAACTGGAACCGCTCGGCGTGGAGGTCGTACACGACCTGCCGGGCGTCGGCGAGAACCTCCAGGACCATCTGGAGGTGTACGTCCAGCACGCCTGCAAGCAGCCGGTCTCGATGGCGCCGGCGCTGGCGATGTGGCGGCGGCCGCTCATCGGGGCGCAGTGGCTGTTCCTGCGGTCCGGGCCGGGTGCGACGAACCATTTCGAGGGCGGTGGCTTCGTCCGCGGCAACGACGACGTGGCCTACCCCAACCTGATGTTCCACTTCCTGCCCATCGCCATTCGCTATGACGGCTCCGCTCCCGCCGGCGGGCACGGTTACCAGGTGCACATCGGGCCGATGTACTCCGACGCCCGTGGCTCGGTGAAGATCAAGTCCACCGACCCGCGCACGCATCCCGCGCTGCGGTTCAACTACCTGTCGACCGAGCAGGACCGCCGCGAGTGGGTCGAGGCGGTCCGGACGGCCCGGAACATTCTCAGGCAGCGCGCGATGGCGGCCTACGACGGGGGCGAGCTGTCACCCGGTCCCGCAGTCGAGACCGACGAGCAGATCCTCGACTGGGTGGCCCGGGACGGTGAGACCGCGCTGCACCCCTCGTGCACCTGCAGGATGGGCGTCGACGACCTGGCGGTCGTGGATCCCCTCACCATGAAGGTGCACGGCCTGCAGGGCCTGCGCGTGGTCGACGCCTCGGTCATGCCGTACGTCACCAACGGCAACATCTACGCACCGGTGATGATGGTCGCAGAGAAGGCGGCCGACCTGATCCTGGGCAACACCCCGCCGCCACCGGCCGAGGTCGAGTTCTACCGCCACGGCCGGGACTGACCGGGGCTCGCGGTGATCTCGCCGCGAGCGGGGTGATCGCCGGCGATGCCATGGGCCGTCGGGCGCTGCGATACCGTTCCCCCATGAGCAACACGTCGCAGCGTAGCGGTGATGTGACCACGGTTCAGTCCGTCGATCGCGCTGTCACGGTGCTGGAGATCCTCGCCCGGGAGGGCGAGGCCGGGGTCACCGAGATCGCCGCGGAGCTCGGCGTGCACAAGTCGACGGCCTTCCGGCTGGTGGCCGCGTTGGAGAACCGCGATCTCGTCGCGCAGGACACCCAGCGTGGCAAGTACCGGCTCGGGGTGGGCATCCTGCGGCTCGCGGGCGCGACCACCGTACGGCTGGATCTGGTCCAGGAGAGCCGGCCGGTATGCCACGAGCTCGCCAAGGAGGTCGGTGAGACGGTCAACGTGACCATCCTGACCGGCCCCGAGGTGCTCTATCTCGATCAGGTCGCGGGGCCGTCGGCCCTGCAGCTGAGCAATTGGGTGGGGCAGCGCCTGCCGTTGCACGCCACCTCGAACGGCAAGGTGCAGCTGGCCTTCCTGGCCGAGGCCGACCGCAGGAGCCTGCTCGTCGCGCCGTTGAAGCGCTTCACCGAGGACACCATCACCGACCTCGATGAGTTGGAGCATGAGCTGGAGCGGGTGCGTGAGCGTGGTTATGCGACGGCGGTGGGCGAGATGGAGTTCGGCCTGACCGCGATCGCCGCTCCGGTCCGCGATATCAAGGGCTCGGTGAACGGCTCGATCAGCGTTTCGGGGCCGAGCTTCCGGCTGCCCGACAGCCGCCTGCCGGAGGTGGCGCGGGCGGTGTGCGCCGCCGCCGACGAGGTCTCCCGCAGGCTCGGCTGGACGGGTCGCATGTCCGCCTGAACACGATCACGCATGGGCCGTCGTGCCGTTGACTCATGGCATGGCCGTGAAATGGTGACGTGAGCGCCGATCGCCAACGTTTCGCCTGTTGTCCAGCTTTGTTTCACTTTCGTTGCGACGGGTCGATCTGTCGCCGACTTTGATACTGTCTCGCATACCAAAACCTGTTGCGTCACAAGCAACGGCCGATCTCACGCCATCACGGGGAGTGCGCGCTCGAGGTTGAGTCCCGGGAGATGAGATGCCAGAGCTACGCATTGGTGGTTCGTGGAGTGCGGCCAAGAACGGCGGGCGCCGCGAGATCCGCTGCCCGGCCGACGGCACCCTGGTGGCGACCGTGGACGAGGCCACGGCCGACGACGCCGTGGCGGCCGTCGAGGCGGCCCGCGCCGCGTTCGACGACGGGCCCTGGCCGCGGACCCCGGCCCGGCAGCGCGGCGACCTGCTGCTGCGGGTGGCCGACGCCATCCAGCGCGACAAGGCCGATCTCGCCCGCGCCGAGTCCCTCGACACCGGCAAGCGGCTGGTGGAGAGCGAATACGACGTCGACGACGTGGTCTCGGTGTTCCGCTACTACGGCGGGCTGGCCGGTACGGACGCCGGACGGGTGATCGACACCGGCCGCGAGGACGCGATCAGCAGGGTCGTCTACGAGCCCGTCGGCGTGTGTGCCCTCATCACGCCGTGGAACTATCCCTTGCTGCAGACCTCCTGGAAGGTCGCGCCGGCGCTCGCGGCGGGCAACACCTTCGTGCTCAAGCCGAGCGAGCTCACCCCGTCGACGGCGATCCGCCTGGTGCGGATCCTCGAGGAGGCGGGCCTGCCCGCGGGCGTGGCCAACCTCGTCCTCGGCGCGGGCGCCACCGTCGGCGCCCCGCTCGTCGAGCATCCCGCCGTCGACCTGGTGTCGTTCACCGGGGGCCTGGCCACCGGCCAGTGGATCATGGCTGCGGCCGCGCCGACCGTGAAGAAGGTCGCGCTGGAGCTCGGCGGTAAGAACCCCAACATCGTCTTCGCCGACGCCGACGTCGAGACCGCGCTGGACATGGCGCTCACCGCGGTGTTCCTGCACTCCGGCCAGGTGTGCTCGGCGGGCGCCCGGCTGATCGTCCAGGACGGATTGCACGATGAGTTCGTGGCCGAGCTCGCAGCGCGGGCCGGGCACATCAGGCTCGGCGGCCCGTTCGATCCCAAGGGCGAGACGGGCCCGCTCATCTCCGCCGCCCACCGCGACAAGGTGGAGGCCTACGTCGCGGCCGGCCTGGCGGAGGGCGCGGTGCTGCGGGCCGGTGGCAGCCGTCCCGGTGACCCGGCCCTGCAGGCCGGCTTCTACTACCCGCCGACGATCCTCGACGAGTGTCACGGTGGCATGCGCGTCGTCCAGGAGGAGTGCTTCGGCCCGGTGCTCACCGTGGAACGGTTCGCCACCGAGGACGACGCGGTGCGGATCGCCAACGACACGGTCTACGGCCTGGCCGGCGCGGTGTGGACCCAGGATGCGGGCCTGGGCCAGCGGGTCGCACGGCGGCTCCGGCACGGCACGATCTGGATCAACGATTATCACCCCTACGTCGCACAGGCCGAATGGGGCGGTTTCAAGCGGTCGGGTGTCGGCCGCGAGCTCGGCCCCACCGGACTGGCCGAGTACCAGGAGGCCAAGCACATCTGGCAGAACGTGCGGCCGAGCCCCCAGCACTGGTTCAGCGGCTGACCCCCACCGAAGACCGGCCGGCAAGGCATTCCCCGGAAGGAAGTCCCCATGGCAGCCTCGTCAACCGTCCCCTCCGATCCCGGCACACACCCCTCCGATTCCGCCGGGTCGCCGTCCGCCGGGGCCGGGCGGCCCGGCGAGGTGATGATCTCGGTCCGCGGGCTGTGGAAGATCTTCGGCCCGCGTGAGCACCGCATCATCGGCACGCCCGAGGCCGCCCTGTCCCGCGCCGATCTGAGGGCCAGGACCGGCTGTACCGCGGCGGTCCGTGACGTGAACTTCGACGTGCTCCCCGGAGAGGTGTTCGTCGTCATGGGCCTGTCGGGAAGCGGCAAGTCGACCCTGGTGCGCTGTCTGGCCCGGCTGATCGACCCCACGGCCGGCGACGTCCACATCGACGGTGAGGACATGGCCACGGCCTCGGCCAAGCGGCTCAGGGAGATCCGCCGTCACAAGATCTCCATGGTCTTCCAGCACTTCGGGTTGCTGCCGCACCGCCGGGTCATCGACAACGTTGCCTACGGCCTGGAGATCCAGGGCGTCGGCCGCGCCGAGCGGCACAGGCGGGCGCACGACATCGTGTCGCTGGTCGGCCTCGAAGGCTACGACACCGCCTATCCGGACCAGCTGTCCGGTGGCATGCAGCAGCGGGTCGGGCTGGCCAGGGCACTGGCCGTCGACCCGGCCGTGCTGCTGTTCGACGAGCCGTTCAGCGCACTGGACCCGCTGATCCGCCGGGACATGCAGAACGAGGTCATCCGGCTGCACCGCGAGGTCGGCAAGACGATGGTGTTCATCACCCACGACCTGGCCGAGGCGCTCAAGCTCGGCGACCGCATCGCCATCATGCGCGACGGGGAGATCGTCCAGCTCGGCAGCCCGGAGGAAGTCGTCGGCGCCCCGGCCGACGACTACGTCACCGACTTCGTCCGCGAGATCCCCAAGGCCAACGTGCTGACATTGCGCTGGATCGTCCGGCCGCCCCGAGAGGACGAACCACTCGACGGCCCGGAGCTCGCCGCGGGCACGGTCGTCCGCGACGCCGTGCGGGCCGTCATGGGATCCGATCGGCCGGTGCGGGTCGTGGCCGACGGCGACCTGCTCGGGGTGGTGGACCGCGACGACGTGCTCGCCGTGATCGCCGGTCAGCGGGCGCAGGGGTGACCGCGATCGAGTCCGTCGCCGGCCTGCGGACGTTGCGGCCGCCGTCGTGGGCGCGCGACGCCGGGGCGGTGATCCTGCTGGTGGTGGTGTACGTCGTCTTCCGCGACCGCTGGGTGCTGGCGCACAACGACGGCGCCGCGCCCTTCCAGTTCCTCAACGACGTGCGCGACTGGGTCAACGATCACCGGAACTCCAGCCCGATCTTCGTCTACTTCTTCAACTACATCAGCATCGGCATCGGAGATCTGGTCTCGGCCTTCCAGACCGTGCTGCACGGGATGGGCTGGATCGGGGTGACCGCCACGGCCGGCGCGATCGGCTGGGTGTTCTCCGGGTGGCGGATCGGGCTGACCGCACTGGCCGGGTTCCTGGCCTTCGGCGTGCTCGGGCTGTGGGACGAGAGCGTCGACACCTTGGCCCTCACGGTGGCGGCGGTGCTGCTCTCGCTGCTCGTGGGGTTCCCGCTCGGGGTGCTCGCCGGACGCTCGGGGCGGGTGCGGCGGCTGCTGACCCCGGCGCTGGACGTCATGCAGATTATGCCGACCTTCGCCTACCTCACCCCGATGACGTTGATATTCCTCATCGGGCCGCCGGCGGCCACCATCGCGACCATGATCTACGCGATACCGCCCGCTATCCGCATCACCGCGCTCGGCATCCGCGAGGTGCCGCACGAGAGCGTCGAGGCCGCGGTCTCCCTCGGCTCCACCCGATGGCAGACGCTGCGCAAGGTACAGCTGCCGATGGCCAAGCCGGCCATCGTGCTGGCCGTCAACCAGACGATCATGATGGCGCTCTCGATGGTCGTCATCACGGCGTTGATCGACGCCCCAGGACTGGGCCAGAACATCGTCCAGGCGCTGGAGCAGGTCAACGTCGGCATGGCCTTCGACGCGGGCATGGCGATCGTGATCATGGCGATAGCGCTCGACCGGCTCACCCGTGGCGCCGGCCGGCGCGGCGACAGGACCCATGGTGACGGCGCGGCCGGCTGGCCCGCGCGGCGCCGGACGCTCGTCGGCGCGGCCGCCCTGCTCGCGATCGCGGCCGTCTTCGGCGGAAAGGCCGTCTCACCCGACTTCCCCTCCGGGGCGAACTTCCGGTTCGCGCCCTATGTCAACGACTTGGTGAACTGGGTGGAGCTCCACCTCTTCTCCGTCACCGACGCGATCAAGAACGTCTGCACGTACGCCCTGCTCAACCCGTTGCAGAACGTGCTCACCAGCGCGCCATGGTGGCTCGTCGTCGTGGCGGTGTTCGCCCTGGGCCTGCGGGTGAGCGGGCTGCGGCCGGCGTCGACCGCGGCGGGCTGCCTGGCGCTGGTCGCCGCGCTCGGGCTGTGGCAGCACGGCATGGAGACGATGGCCACCGTGCTGGTGGCGACCGTGCTCACGCTCGCGACCGGGTGCGTGCTCGGGGTCTGGACGGCCCGGTCCAGGGCGTTCTCCGCCGTTCTCCGGCCGGTCCTCGACGCGGCGCAGACGATGCCGTCCTTCGTCTATCTACTGCCCGCGGTCGCCCTGTTCGGCACGACCCGCTTCACCGCGATCGTGGCGGCGGTGATCTACGCCTTTCCGCCGGTGGTCCGGCTGGTCGAGGAGGGCATCAGGGGGGTGCCGGTCACCGTCGTCGAGGCGGCCACCGCGGCCGGGTCGACGCCCCGGCAGCTGCTATGGAAGGTGCAGTTGCCGATGGCCCGCCGTGGTCTGCTGCTGGCCGCCAACCAGGGGATCGTCATGGTCCTGGCGATGGTGGTCGTCGGCGGGCTGGTGGGCGCCGGGGCACTCGGCTACGACGTCGTCGCGGGCTTCTCCCAGACCACCGACTTCGGCAAGGGTCTGGCCGCCGGGATCGCCATCGTGCTCCTCGGGGTGATGCTCGACCGGATCACCCAAGGGGCCGGCGGTCGCGCCACCGAAGAGCGCGCCGCCGGGCAGGCGCGGTGACCCGGCCGGTCCGTGCGCGGACGGCTCCTCCAGCAACCGAGAAACCGTTGAAGGACTGACATGAAGATCAAGGAGCTCCGATGAAGAGAGTCCAGAGAAGGCTGTCTCGAGGCCGGCTGGCCGCGGCGGTGGTGGCACTGGGGCTGGCCGCGGCAGGATGCGGCGGGGCCAAGGTCGGCGGCAGCGGCGGCAGCGGTGGCTCGGCCGGCGGCTCGAAGGGGACCGTCAACATCGCGGTCAACCCATGGGTCGGATATGAGGCGGACGCCGCCGTCGTCTCCTACCTCCTGGCGAAGAAACTCGGCTACACCGTGCAGAAGAAGAACCTCAAGGAAGAGGTCTCCTGGCAGGGGTTCGAGAGCGGTCAGGTCGACGTCGTACTGGAGAACTGGGGACACGACGACCTGAAGAAGACCTACATCGAGCAGAAGAAGGTGGCGGTCGAGGTCGGCCCCACCGGCAACAAGGGCGTCATCGGCTGGTACGTGCCGGAATGGCTCGCTCAGGCGCACCCCGACATCACCGACTGGAAGAACCTGAGCAAGTACGCCGGCCTGTTCAAGACCTCCGAGTCGCAGGGGAAGGGCCAGCTGCTCGACGGTGACCCGTCCTACGTCACCAACGACGAGGCGCTGGTCAAGAACCTCAACCTCAACTACAAGGTCGTGTACGCGGGCAGCGAGGCGGCGCTCATCAAGGCCGCCAAGCAGGCGACCAGCCAGAAGAAGCCGCTGCTGTTCTACTTCTACGAGCCGCAGTGGCTGTTCTCGCAGATGAAGTTCGTCAAGGTCAACCTGCCCGCCTACAAGACCGGCTGCGACGCCGACGCCAAGAAGGTCGCCTGCGACTACCCGCCGTACGACCTCGACAAGGTGGCCAGCAAGAAGTTCGCCGACACCGGCGGCAAGGCCTACCAGCTGATCAAGAATTTCTCCTGGACCAACGCCGACCAGAACGAGGTCGCCAGCGACATCACCAACAATGGCATGACGGCCGACCAGGCCGCCAAGAAGTGGGTCGACTCCCACCAGAGCACCTGGCAGGCCTGGATCCCCGCCTGATCCGCCCCTTCTTCCGCGACAACGAGCGCGCCCGGTGGCGAGGACGCCCTGTTTCGGCCGCCGCGCCGTGCAGGGCGTCCTCTGGCGCGCAGGTCATCGAGCGGTGGTGGGATGACGTCTTGAAAGGGCAGATCCGTCCGGTTAGTCTGTTGCGTATATCAGGATGAGTTGCGCTAATTGCAACGACCGTGGGTCACAAGGAGGCCGTTGATGGCGCCCCAGCCTCGAGTTGTGATCATTGGTGCGGGGATCGTGGGATGCGCCACGGCCGACGAGCTGACCCGGCGGGGCTGGACCGATGTGACCGTCCTGGACCAGGGGCCACTGTTCGCCACCGGCGGGTCTACCTCGCACGCCCCCGGCCTGGTCTTCCAGACCAACCCCTCCAAGGCGATGGCCGAGTTCGCCCGCTACACGGTGGAGAAGTTCTCCGCGCTGTCGGTGGGCGGGGTGCCGGGCTTCAACCAGGTCGGCGGCCTGGAGCTGGCCACGACCGCCGAACGCTTCACCGAACTGCACCGGCGGCACGGCTGGACGGCGGCCTGGGGGATCGAGGCTCAGGTGATCGGCCCCGAGGAGTGCGCCCGGCTGCACCCCCTCATCGATCCCGGCAAGGTGCTCGGCGGGCTCTACGTGCCCACCGACGGACTGGCCCGGGCCCTGGTGTCCGCCGAAGCCCAGGCACAGGCGGCCACCGCGCGGGGAGCGGTGTTCAAGGGACATCACGAGGTTCTGGACATCCGGGTGACCGGCGGCAGGGTCACCGCCGTCGTCACCCCCCACGGTGAGATCCCCGCCGACCTCGTGCTCTGCTGCGCCGGCATCTGGGGACCCAAGATCACCAAGATGGTCGGCATGCGGCTCCCGCTGACGCCGCTCGCGCACCAGCTCGCCTCGACCGGTCCGGTGCCCGCGCTGGCCGGGCAGGCGCGCAGCCGGCAGCCCCAGGACGCCCTCCACCCGATCCTGCGGCACCAGGCGGCCGACCTCTACATCCGGGAGTGGTTCGACCGGATCAGCATCGGCAACTACGGCCACCGTCCGCTGCCGATCCGCGCCGAGGACATCAGCCCGGTCGAGGACGCGCCGGACATGCCCTCGATGTTGCCCTTCACCGAGGACGACTTCACCGAGGCGTGGAACGCGACCCGCGAGCTGTTCCCCTTGGTCGGCGAGACCAAGGTCGAGGAGGGTTTCAACGGACTGTTCTCCTTCACACCGGACGGCATGCCGCTGATGGGCCCGGCGCCGCAGGTCGAGGGCTTCTGGGTGGCCGAGGCCGTCTGGATCACCCACTCGGCCGGGGTCGGACGTGCCATGGCGGAGTGGCTCGTCGGCGAGACGCCCTCAGTAGACCTGCACGAGTGTGACGTCAACCGGTTCGAGCCACACCAGCGCGGTCCGGAGTACGTGCTGCGGCGCGACTGCCAGAACTACGTCGAGATCTACGACGTCATCCACCCGCTGCAGCCGATGGACGAGCCCCGGCCGCTGCGCACCAGCCCGTTCCACCCTCGGCAGCGGGAGCTCGAGGCCTACTTCCTGGAGGCGGCCGGCTGGGAGCGGCCGCAGTGGTACGCGGCGAACGCGGGCCTGGTCGCCGGGCGCGACATCCCGGCACCGGGGGAGTGGGCCTCTCGCTACTGGTCGCCGATCGTCGCCGCCGAGGCCCAGGTCACCCGGGAGCGGGTCGCGCTCTACGACATGACGGCGCTCAAGCGCATCGAGGTCGCCGGGCCGGGCGCACTGGCCTTCCTGCAGCGGCTGACGACCGGCAACCTGGACAAGTCGGTCGGCTCGGTGACGTACTGCCTGCTGCTCGACGAGCACGGCGGGATCCGCAGCGACGTCACCATCGCACGTTTGTCGGAGAGCCTCTTCCAGGTGGGCGCCAACGGCATGCTCGACGTCGACTGGTTGCAGCGGCACGCCCCCGCGGACGTGGCGGTGCGCGACGTCACCGCGGGGACCTGCTGCGTCGGGGTCTGGGGGCCGCAGTCGCGCGACCTGGTGCAGCCGCTCACCGAGGACGACTTCTCCGCCGAGGGCCTGCGCTACTTCCGCGCCAAGCAGACCTACATCGGCACGGTGCCGGTGACCGCGCTGCGGCTGTCGTACGTCGGCGAGCTCGGTTGGGAGCTCTACACCACCGCCGACATGGGCCTGAAGCTGTGGGACACGCTGTGGGCGGCCGGGCAGCGGTACGGGGTCATCGCCGGTGGCCGCGGGGCGTTCAACAGCCTGCGCCTGGAGAAGGGCTACCGATCGTTCGGCACCGACATGACCTACGAGCACGATCCGTACGAGGCCGGGCTGGGCTTCGCGGTCCGGCTGGACAAGGGCGACTTCGTCGGCCGGGCGGCGGTCGAGGGCAGGCGCACGCCGCGCAGAAGGCTCACCTGCCTCACCCTGGATCAGGTCGTTATGGGAAAGGAGCCCGTCCACCACGCAGGCCGCCCCGTCGGCTACGTCACCAGCGCGGCCTGGGGCTACACGATCGGGCGTGGCATCGCCTACGCCTGGCTGCCGGCGGAGCTGGCGATCCCCGGCACGACGGTACAGATCGGCTATTTCGATGGCATGATTCCCGCCGTCGTCACCGACGAGCCGCTGTTCGACCCGGCGATGGAGCGGTTGCGGGCATGACGGGGACATCGATGCCGACTGACCGACAGAGGAGCCCGTTGAGATGAGCAGCGCGGATGGGCTCACCGGGGCGCAGCACCCGGACTTCCTGTGGAGCGATCCCGACCCGAAGAGCTCCTACGACGTGGTGATCGTGGGCGCCGGCGGGCATGGGCTGGCGACCGCGTACTACCTCGCGAGGAACCACGGCATCACCGACGTCGCGGTCGTCGAGCGCGGCTGGCTGGCCGGCGGCAACATGGCCCGCAACACCACGATCATCCGGTCCAACTACCTCTGGGACGAGAGCGCCGCCATCTACGAGCACGCGCTCGGGCTATGGGAGGGGCTGTCGGAGGAGTTCGGCTACGACATCATGTTCAGCCAGCGCGGCGTGCTGAACCTCGCGCACAACCTGCCCGACGTGCGCGAGGGCGTGCGCCGCGTCAACGCCAACCGGCTCAACGGCGTCGACGCCGAGTGGCTGACCCCCGCTGAGATAAAGAAGATCGTCCCGATCATCAACACGTCGGACTCGCTGCGCTACCCGATCATGGGCGGGACGTACCAGCCCCGGGCCGGCATCGCCAAGCACGATCACGTCGCCTGGGGCTATGCCCGAGGCGCCCACGCCCAGGGCGTGCATCTGATTCAGAACTGCGAGGTCACCGGCTTCCGGCGGGACGGCGAGCGGGTGACCGGCGTGGAGACCTCCCGCGGGTTCATCGGGGCCGGGCGGGTGGCGCTGTGCGCGGCCGGGCACACCTCGGTGCTGGCGGACATGCTCGGCATCCGGCTGCCGCTGCAGAGCCATCCGCTGCAGGCGCTGGTCTCGGAGTTGCTGGAGCAGGTGCTCGACACGGTCGTGATGTCCAACGCCGTCCACGTGTACGTCAGCCAGGCGCACAAGGGCGAACTGGTCATGGGCGCGGGCATCGACACCTACAACGGCTACGGCCAGCGCGGCTCCTTCCACGTGATCGAGCAGCAGATGGCGGCCGCGGTCGAGCTCTTCCCCATCTTCTCCAGGGCACACGTGCTGCGCACCTGGGGCGGCATCGTCGACGTGTCCCCGGACGCCTCCCCGATCATCGGGACCACCCCCGTCGAGAACGTCTTCATCAACTGCGGCTGGGGCACCGGCGGGTTCAAGGCGACGCCGGCCTCCGGCTGGGTCTACGCCGACACGGTCGCCGCCGGCCGCCCGCACCCGCTGGCCGAGCCGTTCGCGCTGGAGCGGTTCACCACCGGCGCGCTGATCGACGAGCACGGCGCCGCCGCCGTCGCGCACTAGGAGGGGAGGAACGATGCTGAGCATCCCATGCCCGTGGTGCGGGCCCCGCGACGAAACCGAGTTCCGGTACGGCGGGCAGGCGCACGTGGCCTACCCCGGCGACCCCGACGCACTTGACGACGACGCCTGGGCCGGTTACGTGTTCATGCGTGACAACCCCAAGGGCTGGTTCCGGGAGCGATGGACGCACTCGGCCGGGTGCCGCCGCTGGTTCAACGTCGTCCGCCACACCGTGACCTACGAGATCGCCGCGGCGTACCGGCCCGGCGACCCCGCTCCGGAGGTGCCCGCTTGACCGGTTCGTTCCGCAGGCCCGGGGGCGGGCGCATCGACCGCTCCCGGACCGTGACGATCACCTTCGACGGGGTCGAGTACCTCGCTCACCCCGGGGACACGCTCGCCTCGGCCCTGCTCTCGCACGGGGTCCGCACCCTGGCCCGGGGCCCTTACACCGGGCGGCCGCGCGGCCTGCACAGCGCGGGGCCGGAGGAGCCCAGCGCGTTCGTCCAGGTCGAGTCTGGCGTGGGCGAGCCCATGGTGGCGGCCACCCGCATCGAGGTGTACGACGGGCTGCGGGCGTCCGCGCTGCCGGGCAAGGGCCGCCTGCTCAGTGCGCCCGACACCGGACCGGACACCAGCCGCTACGACAAGACCTACGCCCACTGCGACGTGCTGGTGGTGGGCGCGGGCCCGGCCGGGCTGGCGGCCGCGCAGGCCGCCGCGCGCGGTGGCGCCCGGGTCATCATCGCCGACGAGCAGCCCGAGCTCGGCGGCTCCCTGCTCACGCATCCCGGCCCTGCCGGGCTCGCTGAGGCCACGGCGGAGGCCACCGCCGTCCTGGCCGCCGCACCCGAGGTGACCGTGCTGACCCGCACGACCGTGACCGGCTACTACGACCACGACTTCCTCGTCGCGGTGCAGCGCCGCACGGACCACCTCGGCGGCCGGGCCCCGTCCTGGGTGGCCCGCCATCGCCTCTGGCGGATCCGGGCCCGGCGCGTCGTCCTGGCCACCGGAGCCCTGGAACGCCCCATCCTGTTCGCCGGCAACGATCGGCCAGGAATCATGCTGGCCGGCGCGGCGGCGGCGTACGCCCACCGCTACGGCGTGCTCGCCGGACGGCGCGCCGTGGTCTTCGGTGCCCATGACGGCGCGCTCGCCGCCGCGCTCGACCTGCTGGACGCCGGCGTGGAACTGGCCGGCGTGCTCGACGCGCGGGAGGCCGTCGAGGGCGAGCTCGGGCGGCGGCTGTCCGCCCGCGGGGTACAGGTGCTGAGCGGGCACGGCGTGGCGGGCACCGAGGGCGCCGCCGACGGCGTGCTCACCGCCGCGCTGGTAGCACCACTGTCAGGGCCGGGCGGCACGCGGCGAGTGGAATGCGACCTGCTGGCGGTGTCGGGCGGCTGGAACCCCAACGTCCACCTGTTCAGCCAAAGCGGCGGCCGCACCCGCTGGTCCGACGAGGCCGCGGCCTTCGTCCCGGAAGGGACCGGCCGGGGCACGGCGGTGTGCGCCGGCGCCGCCCGCGGCACCCGGG
>JAOPYK010000296.1 GCA_025964695.1 Streptosporangiaceae bacterium
GATCTCCGGCTGGCAGGTGCTGGGGGTGACCCTGGGCTGCGTGGCGCTCACCGTGGTGCTGACGACCACCCCGGTCCGATCGGTGTTCCGGTGGGCGGTCGAGCCACCCCTGGACTGGCTGTTCCACCAACCCGCCGGTGATCGGTTCCCGAACTGACTGCGCTGAGGTGAGCGAGGACCATGCACGGCGGTTCCCCATGAGTGCTCACCTGCGGTGTAACCGCGCTTTCTAGCGAACTATGGAGGCAGGCGGGGATGGAGACCACACTAGAGGTACCGCCAGGCGGCACAGATGTCCTTGAGCCGCGGAGGAACTTCCGCCGGATCCGGCAGCGGCTCAGCCGGTTGGACACGACCTGAGCGGATCTTCCGTGTCCAGTCACCGAAGCCGGCCCGGAACGTGTCACGGTCGTTCTTGGCGTAGTCCAGCATCTCCGGCTCCCAATCGATGCCGAGGTACTCACACACCCTCCCGCAGACCGCCTCGGCATCCTCGGTGAGATCCTCGTATCGGACGGTGATGCCGGGACGCGAGGTCCGCGCCTCCTCGACCGTCTCCATGTACTTCAACGCGCTGTCGATCGCCTCCTCCAGGCTCCAATGCGGTCTGGCGGCATGCCAGGAGCGTACGACCGCGTAGGGGTGCCGCTGCAGAAAGACGAACCGCGCGTCCGGCCAGCAGCCCTCGATGCGGCGCCACATGAAGACATCATGCGGGGTCTTGTTGAGCAGATGCCGCTTTCCGGCCTTGGCGACCTCACGCGCGAGCATGTAGTCCCACAGCAGGTGCTCCAGATCCCGTTTGTCCAGCCCCAGGGCCTTCATCGACTGCGTCACATACTCCGTGGTCAGGTCGACTTGGAGATCCCTCAGATGCAGCTCATGCGGCGCGTACAGCCGGGAATGCCCACCCATGATCGACCGCAGCAGTGTTGAGCCCGAGCGCACGGAGGACAGGATGAAGATCGGCGCGACGAGATGCCGGTGGCTCTGATCCGGCAACGGGAGAACCGGTCCGTGCTGCTGGTCGCGGACGAGCCGGTACCCGGTCGCCCGGCGGACGACGTCGTTGGTGGAGGACTTCCAGTTCATCTCAGCCACAGTGGCCGTGTTACTTAACGCACAGGAAGTAATTGCCTGGCAATCGCCTGGCAAACGGGGAGTTAACCTGTGAGTGCCGAGAGCCTCATCTGCCTCGTGTGACCTGCAGTGATGCGGACCTGTTCGTTGAGGGTGGTGTACGGGTGCGGTGCCGCATGATGGACGGTCATGTGTCCGCGGTTCGTCTATCTCCTCGTCGTCAGCATGTTCTCCTGGGCGCGGTTGGCCGGCCGGCAGGGTGCGTGGAAGGAAGCGGAGATCATGCTGTTGCGTCACCGGTTCGGTGTACTGCAGCGGCAGCAGGCGCGCAGGCGGAGACTGACCTGGGCCGAGTGGCCGCTGATCGCTGCGCTCGGCCGGTGTGATCTCGGTGGCCGCGACTTGACGACCAGTGGGTTTCCGGCATCGACGGCACCTTCGTGGCCTGGGGAGTGTCGGTGATCGCCCCTTGATGTTGAGCCCTGACGTTGGATCGCTCGTCCCGGACCGGCGGGACGGTCGTCTCTGGATCCGGGACCACGGCAGGTCCGATGGTGGAGGTGGCCGCGGGTCGCGGCCTGGATCCCTCTGAAGGAGGACCTGGTGATCTCTTCGAAATGGCGGACGGCGGCGGGAGTCGTCGCGTTGCTGGGCAGCGCGACCGGTGAGCTGGCTCAGTACGCGATGGCGCCTGCGCACATCTCCGGAGGCAGCGCGGCGGAGCAGGTGGCGGCGGCCGATGGGGACGCGGCGATCGCCCTGTGCCGCGAGTAGAGAAGACCGTCCGCAACAACGTCTCCAACATCTTCGCCAAGCTCAACACCGCCGACCGAGCCGAGGCCATCGTCAAAGCGCGCCAAGCGGGGCTCGGCAGCCCATAGCCCGGTCCACACACGACCTGACCTGTCCCCGGGACTCAAGAAAACGGATACCTCTCTGATCGCCGACGACAAGCAACTCAACAAGACCGTCGCCCGCCACGGACGCGTTGACCTGCTCTGCATTGATGAACTCGGCTGTATGGAACTTGACCGGCATGCCCGGATCCGAGCCCGGGAAGACCGGCACGTGGGCAAATAAGGCTTTCTTGACGAGATAATTTGTCGGATGTAGCCTGCGGCCATGCAGGACATCGCCGTGATCGAGGACCCGGCAGCCGCCGAGGTCTCGCTGGACCCCATCCGGGCCCGGCTGCTGGCCGAGCTGAGCGAGCCCGGCTCCGCGACCATGCTGGCCGCCAAGGTCGGCCTGCCCCGGCAGAAGGTCAACTACCATCTGAAGACGCTCGAGGCGCACGGGCTCGTCGAGATGATCGAGGAGCGGCGCAAGGGCAACGTCAACGAGCGCATCATGCGCGCGACCGCGGCGTCCTATGTGATCTCCCCGACCGCGCTGGCGTCAGTCGAGCCCGACCCGGCCCGCTCCCCTGACCAGCTGTCGGCGAGCTGGCTGCTGGCCGTCGCGGCCCGGCTGGTCCGCGACGTCGGGGCGCTCATCACCGGCGCCGCCCGGGCGCGCAAGCGCGTCGCGACCTTCGCGATCGACGGCGAGGTGCGCTTCGCCTCGGCCGCCGACCGGGCCGCGTTCGCCGAAGAGCTCGCCGGGGCCGTCACGGCCCTGGTGTCCAAGTACCACGACGAGTCCGTCGAGCACGGCCGCGACCACCGGATCGTCGTCGCAGTCCACCCGAGCATGAGGGAAGCCCGATGACGCACCCGTTCGAGCTGAGCCAGGAGATCGAGCTCGGCGCCACGCCCGAGCAGGTCTGGGACGCTATCGCGACCGGGCCGGGGGTCGATTCCTGGTTCATGGGACGCACCGAGCTTGGCACGTCCGCCGGCGGTTCCGCCGACCTCACCATGATGGGCCACACCCAGCAGGCCACGATCACCGCCTACGAGCCGGGCACCCGCCTCGGGACCCGCAGCGCGGAGGCCCCCGACGGCCAGTTCATGGCGTTCGAGTACCTCATCGAGGGGCGCGGCGGCGGCACCACCGTGCTGCGGCTCGTACAGAGCGGCATGCTCGGCGACGACTGGGAGACCGAGTTCGAGGCGATGAAGGCCGGCTGGCCCATCTACCTGGAGACCCTCGAGCAGTACCTCACGTACTTCACCGGCCGCACCCCTTCGGTCACAACGGTCTTCCGGCCCGGAGCGGGCGGCCCCGACACCGTCTGGAAGATCGTCACGGAGTCGCTGGGCGTCACGCCGGATGTCGCCGAGGGCGACGACGTCCGGCTTCCGGACGGCTCCGCCGGGGTCGTCTACTACGCGAACCTGCCCGTCAATCTAGGCGTCCGGACGGACGAGGGCCTGTACCGGTTCATCCACTCCGGTACCGCCCGCGGCGACGCCCTCGTGCTCGGCCACCAGAACTTCGCGGGCCGCGATGAGCAGGCCGCGTGGGACTCCTGGACGACCGAGCGCTTCGGCTGACCGGCCGTCCGGAGAGGCCTTGGGTATGTCGAGGCCTCGTGACATATCCGTGTCCACGGGGCCGGTCAGGATGGCATGAACCCTCACGCCCCGTCCGGCCAAAAAGCGCGCGCAACGTAGCGGCTCAGGCGCACCACCGGGCCGGCGTCGCGCAGAGCGGTGTGAAAGGCGGCCGGGTCCTCGAGCACGTCGTCCTGGGTGTCAGCGCCAATCCGATCGCCGGCTGGGTGGCCCAGCAGGCCCGGAACCTGGCCATGGACTGGCAAGAGGATGGACTCGCTACGATTCATATCCGCGATCGGGACACAGAATTTACCGTCACTGTCGACGAGGTCTTCTACGCCGGCGGTGTATGGATTATCACAGCACGGCCGCAGGCCCCGCGGGCGAACGCGATCTGTGAGGGCCTGGTCGGAACGCTCCGCCGGGACGTCTTCGATCAGATGCTGATCTTCAATGAGAGACATCTGTTCAAGATCCTCACTGAGTACACCGGGCACTACAATGATCACCGCCCGCATCAGTCCCGAGATCAGCGACCGCCGACAGTCGAGACAAATGACCACGCCGCCGATCACCGACCTTGCCGATGTCCGTACTGTCCGGCGACAATCCGTCCTCGGCGGCCTGATCAATCAGTATCCCCGCGCTGCCTGAACACGCTGGTCAACGACCCGAACCCTATTTTCGAGCGGGACAGGTTCTGTCCAACGCCCGGAGCATCTTCTACGACTACGTCGAGGCACCCGAGGTGCCTAACGAGTGGGACATCAAGGACCGTGTAAACGAGCCCCTCCTTCGCGATCTGGTAAAGGCCGCCTACGGAGACTCGCACTGGATCGACATCGACTCGATCACCGACGGCATCTACGACCCGGCTGCTCGCCCAGTACGACGTCGTTTACACGCTCTCCGACGACGACGAGGTGGGCCAGGAGTTCGCCTACAAGGTCGCCAAGACGACCGACAACGCCCGGAACGTCATCATGACCGGCGGCGACGTCACCACCTTCTATCTTGAACACGGAGCCGAAGAACTGCGCAGGAAAGTGGGAAAGCAATGACGTACACCGAGGGCGAGTGGGAACTTTCTCCCGAGGACATGGCGACGATTTTCGCCTTTAAGGGGTGGCTGTACGCAACCCCGTCCCTGGGCTTCGGAGTCCCGAGCCCGGAACGGATCGAGACCATATACCGCGAGCTGGCCGAGGAGATCGCCAAAGACGGCCGTGAGGACGTCATCGCCTCACGCGGCCGGTTCATGGCCGTCAAGCTTGGACACAACCCCGGCTCCATCGACATGTACCTGAACATCGGCTTCATGTGGGGAGCCATTACGGAAGAGGAACGGGAAATGCTCGAAGAAATGGGCTATTACGACGAGGAGGGCGGTATCGGGAATGGCTGACAACGAATACCGTGAACAGGGGACGGTCTACGGGCTCGGGGCGCCGGCGGCGGTCGCCGGGCCGCGGGCCGTTGCCAGGCCCTGTGGTGGGGGGCGGCGTAACCAAGAGTCCCCGACCTGATCACCAAGGCGTGGGAGTTGCCCACCCACCACCGTGCTCGCACCTACACCCGCTAGCCAGGAGAACACCCTCTCCCGGTTCCGGCGGGGGCATTTACTCGGCAGGTTCAGATGCAAGGGACAGTTGCATGTCTGGGTTGTGATCACTGGGTCGGCCTGCCGCCTTGTCCTGACCGCGACTCATCAGCGGCCAGGTCCAGCTCCTGACCAGCCTGCAGGCGACCATCAAAGGCTTGAACAACACGATCAAGCAGTGGGTCGCCCAACACCCGCGAGCCGCCCTGCTCGCACCGCTACCAGCCCGCGGCAAACACAGGCCCCCCATGCCAGCCGCATCGTCGCGCGCGCCTGGCTCCGCATCATCTGGGCCTGCCGGCACAACGCCACCCCCCGCGACCCAGCCGCGCATCAGGGCATGAAACTTGACGCAGAGGACTCAAACGCTACGTCGCGCCGAATGGCCCCGTTCTGAAGATCGGCTACGACGTACCGTGTGGACCCCAGACCGAGCCCCGACCC
>JAOPYK010000006.1 GCA_025964695.1 Streptosporangiaceae bacterium
GACAACAAAGCGTCGGTTCGTGAAGGCCTTTGCGCCATTCTGACAGCAAGGAGATCGAAGTGCTGAAGAAGACATGCGTCAGCGCCGGCCTGGTGGCCGGAGTCGCTGGGGCCGTGCTACTGGGCTCGGGTTCCGCCGCGCAAGCCTCCTGTGGTGGCGGCTGGGGCGGCGGTTGCGGCGGTTGTGAAAGCAACCACAGCAGCAACTGGAGCCACAGCAAGAACCACAACAAGAACAACAACAGGATCAAGATCCGAATCAATGTCCGCAACAACAACTTCAACAACAACGAGCAGCAGCGCGAGCGCGAGCGGGAGCGCCCGTTCATCGTCCGCACCGGTGAACACGGGGACGAGGAGTGAGCTGAGGCGTCTCGCCACAACGGCGGAGCCGCTGAGCCGATGACGTTGTTCTGAGAACAATCGTTGAGCTCCAGCCATTGGCTGAGCGGTTAGGTCGCCCATTGATTACGGGGTGCCGGAGTGATGACTCCGGCACCCCGTATTCGCTATTCGGTACTGAATTGTCGGACTCTGGCGCGTAATAAGAAAGAAATATCGATCACCTGGCCAGGAAGGCGGGCGTTGCGGAAGGCATGGGCGAAATTGGTACGTCTCAAGGGGTCGGTGCGCCACGCTGGGCGTGCCGCTTCCTTGGTCGATGTCTACGGTTAATCAGAAACGGGCCAGTAAGTCCATTTTATGGACCGCAATTTTGTCCTTAGCTTACCCTGCAATCACGCTAGCGGGAAAGCGCTAGGGAATGCTAGGGCCATGGCGCCCTTCTGGGACGACTGAGCGCCGGTTCGTGAAGGCCTGCGTGCCATTCCGACAACGAGGAGATCGATGTGCTGAAGAAGACATACGTCACCGCCGGCATGATCGCCGCGGTCGCCGGGGCCGTGCTATTGGGTTCGGGCTCGGCCGCGTACGCCGACGGTGGCGGCTGGGGCGGTGGCGGCTGCGGCGGTTGCGGCGAACACGGTCACCATAACTGGAGCCACAACAAGAATCACAACCGGAACCATAACCGAATCCGCATTCACATCCGGGTCCGCAACAACAACTTCAATTTCAACCGTAGCCAGCACCACCGCCGCACACCGCTCCCGTGGAACTCTGACACGGCCGGTACGTTCGGTACGGCCAGTGGCGCCAGCGCTACCGGACTCGGCGCTAGCGGGCTTGGCGGCGCCACTGGACTCGGCGCCACTGGTGCTACCGGGCTCGGAACTACGGGCATCACCGGCACTGGCACCGGGACCATCGGCACCGGGATCACAGGTACGGGGACCACCGGCACTGGGACCACCGCCACGGGAACCACCGGCACTGGGACCACCGGCACTGGAACCACCGGCACTGGGACCACCGCCACGGGGACCACCGGCACTGGGCTCACAGGTACGGGGACCACCGCCACGGGGACCACGGGTACGGGGACCACGGGTACGGGGACCATCGGCACAGGGAGCACGCCCACCACGACTTCCGGTGGGATGACTTTGGGTGGTCCGACGAACGTGACCCTTCCCGCCGGCAGCGGGACCGGCGCGTCCCTCATCGAGGCCAACGCGCCCATCACCGCGCCGATCAACCTGGGTCTGTCACATGTCCTGAGCGGCGGCTCGACGGCGGCGGACAGCATGACTCTGGGTGGCCCGACGAACGTCACCCTGCCCGCCGGCACCGGCACCGGCACGTCCCTCATCGAGGCCAACGTGCCCATCACGGCGCCGATCAACCTGGGGTTGTCACACGTCCTGAGCAGCTGAGCAGCAGCTGAGCAGCCCTATCGTGCGGGGCGCCGGAGCCGAGCTCCTGGCGCCCCGCGTTCCTTTCCCCGTCGACGGCGTGGACCAACGCGGTATGGCGGGGGCTTCGCCTGCCTGGAGGGCAGAGCCGGGCGCCTACTTGGCGACGATGTCGGCGCCGGTGACGTCGGTGATCGGGCGGGTACCCGGGCCGATGTAGCGTGCGCTCGGGCGGACCAGCCGGCCGGTGCGCTTCTGCTCGAGGATGTGAGCCGCCCACCCGGCCGTACGGCCGCAGGTGAACATGGCCGGCATCATCGCGGTCGGGACCTCCGCGAAGTCCAGGATGACGGCGGCCCAGAACTCGACGTTGGTCTCGATCGGGCGGTCCGGACGTCGCTCGCGCAACTCGGCGAGGGCGGCGTCCTCCAGGGCCTTGGCGGCCTCGTAGCGGCTCGCGCCCAGCTCCTTGGCGGTACGGCGGAGCACCCTGGCACGGGGGTCCTCGGCACGGTAGACACGGTGGCCGAAGCCCATCAGCCGGTCGCCGCCGTCGAGGATATCGGTCACGACCTTGCGTGCGTCACCGAGCTGCTCGACGCGCTCGATCATCGGCAGGACCCGGGCGGGGGCGCCCCCGTGCAGCGGGCCGGACATCGCGCCGATGGCACCGGAGATCGCGGCGGCAACGTCCGCACCGGTTGAGGCGATCACCCGGGCCGTGAAGGTTGAGGCGTTCAGGCCGTGCTCGGCGGCCGAGACCCAGTAGGCGTCGATGGCCTTGACGTGCTGGGGGTCGGGCTCGCCACGCCAGCGGACCATGAACCGCTCGGTGATGGAGTGGCCGTCGTCGATCCGGCTCTGCGGGACCGCCGGCTGGGAGATGCCACGAGCGCTCTGCGCCACGAAGGACAGCGCCTGCACGGAGGTGAGGGCCAGCTGGGCTCGGGCCTCCTCGTCGGTGATGTCGAGAAGGGGCCGCATACCGTAGACGGTGGCGATCGTCGGCAGGGCGGCCTGCACGTCGACGCGGACGTCACCGGACCGGACCGGGAGGAGGTGGGGCTCGGCCGGGGCCAGCCCGGGGATGAAGCTGTCGTCGACCAGGAGGCCCCACACGTCGCCGAAGGAGACGTGGCCGACGAGGTCCTCGATGTCCACGCCGCGGTAACGAAGGGCGCCGCCCTCCTTGTCGGGCTCCGCGATCTCGGTCTCGAAGGCTACGACTCCCTCGAGGCCGGGTTTGAAATCGGACATGTCGTCCTGCCTTTCGTCCCCATGAGTTGATAAGGCGGTGCTGAGCTATTGAACCCTGTTCCTGTTACTGGTCAGTACCCAGGTCCCTGTGACGCAGGTAAAGCCCAGGTAGGAGGTTGTCTGCCCGTGGAAGATCAGACGCCCGATCTGGCTAGTCTTCGCAAAGCTTACGAAAGCGACGGACTGGACGAATCGGCGGTATCCCCCCAAGCGCACACTCAGTTCGCCAACTGGTTCGCGGAGGCCCTCGCGGCGGGCCTCCCGGAGCCCAACGCGATGGTGCTCGCGACCGCCTCCGCCGAGGGGGTGCCCAGCGCCAGGACGGTTCTGCTCAAGGGGCACGACGCGGCCGGATTCGTCTTCTTCACCAACCACCTCTCGCACAAGGGCCGGGACCTGCTTGAGAACCCGCGGGCCTGCCTGGTGTTCCCATGGCATCCCATCCATCGGCAGGTGATCGTCACCGGTGCCGTGGAGCGGCTGCCCACGGCCGAGTCCGAGGCCTACTTCCAATCCAGGCCGTACGGCTCGCAGCTCGGAGCGTGGGCCAGCAGGCAGTCCTCGGTGATCGTCTCCAGGGCCGCGCTGGAGGAGCGCTACGCGGAGCTCGCGGCGCGGTGGCCGGACCCGGCGACCGCGCCGGGCAAGACCCGCGTCAGAGTGCCGCTGCCGGACTTCTGGGGCGGCTACCGGGTGGTGCCCTGGGAGGTCGAGTTCTGGCAGGGGCGCGCGAACCGCCTGCACGACCGCCTCCGCTACCGCCGTACGGAGCATGGATGGGAGTTGGAGAGACTCTCTCCGTGAGCATTAATTCCAGCAAAACCTCCCGAGAACCGGAAGATCCTGATATTTCCGGGCCCATCGTGCCCCCCGCGACGGCTCGGCCGGCCCGGTGGCGGCGGGTTGTGCTCGACGTCGAGCCGCTCCGGCACGGGCCGTATCGGCGGCTGTGGCTGGGCCAGGGCGTCTCCTTCGTCGGCTTCCAGGTGACCTCGGTGGCGGTGCCCGTGCAGGTCTACGACCTGACCCATTCGTCGTTCTGGGTCGGCACCCTGGGCCTGGTCAACCTGCTTCCGTTGATCGTCTTCGGGCTGTGGGGCGGTGCGGTCGCCGACCACATGGACCGCCGCCTGCTGCTTTTGATCGCCTCCTGCGTGACGTGGCTGGCGACTCTCCTGCTCCTGCTCCAGGCTTTGATGGGGTTGAACGACCTTTGGTTGATCATGGGCATCGTGGCGGTGCAGGCCACCGGCTTCGCGATCTCGTCGCCGACCCGGGGGGCTATCATCCCGCGGCTTTTGGAGAAGGACCTCGTGCCGCCCGCCAATACGCTGAACTTCACCGTGGCCCAGGTGGGGACGCTGATCGGGCCGCTGCTCGCCGGCCTGATCCTGGCGCGATGGTCCTTCGCGGTGGCGTACGGCCTGGACGCGATCCTGTTCAGCGTCGGGCTCTACGCCTCGATACGGCTGCCCTCCATCCCTCCTCTCGGCGACCAGCGGGCCGGGGCGCCCGGGCTGCGTTCGGTGCTCGAGGGCCTGCGTTACCTGTGGACCCAGCCGGTGCTGCTGATGTCGTTCGTCGTCGACATCATCGCGATGGGGGTGGCCATGCCGCGGGCGCTCTTCCCAGAGCTGTCGGTCACCCGGTTCGGGGGCCAGGGCGCGGTCGGCTGGCTGTTCGCCTCGATGGGGATCGGCGCGGTGGCCGGAGGACTGCTCTCCGGCTGGATAGGCCGGGTGCACAAGCAGGGGGTCGCGCTGGTCCTCTCGATCGTGGTGTGGGGCCTCGCGGTGGCCGCCGCCGGACTGGCGCACGCGCTGTGGCTCGCGGTCGCGCTGCTGGCGGTCGGCGGCGCGGCGGACCTGGTGTCGGCCGTGTTCCGCCAGTCGATGTTGCAGACCTATGCTCCGGACGAGATGCGCGGGCGCCTGCAGGGGGTCTTCGTCGTGGTCGTGGCGGGCGGACCGCGCCTGGGCGACCTGCGAGCGGGGGGCACCGCGGCCGTGGCCGGGGCCACCGCGTCCTGGGTGGCCGGCGGCCTCGCCTGTGCGGTCCTGGTCGTCCTGGTCAGCCTGCTCGTCCCCGCGCTGCTGCGTTATGACACCCGTACGCCCCGTACGGAATAAGCGGGCGGCTCCAGTGCGCTGAGCGGCGAGGGGAGCCGCCGCTTCGGCCGTCGTCGCCGTACGGGGAGCAAGGACCATGAACACGCCGGAGACGCGGCCTATAAGCAAGTAGCATCGAGGGTGACAGCTGGAGGGGACCCTTTGACCGCACACGGCCTGATCGACACCACGGAGATGTATCTCCGTACGATCTTCGAGCTCGAGGAAGAGGGCATCGTCCCGCTCCGAGCGCGCATCGCCGAGCGGCTCTCCCAGAGCGGTCCCACGGTGAGCCAGACGGTGGCCCGTATGGAGCGTGACAGCCTGCTCCGGGTCGAGGGCGACCGGCATCTCGAGCTGACCGACTCTGGCCGCGATCTCGCGACCCGGGTCATGCGCAAGCATCGCCTCGCCGAATGCCTGCTCGTCAACGTGATCGGTCTGCCCTGGGAGGACGTGCACATCGAGGCCTGCCGGTGGGAGCACGTGATGTCCGAAGAGGTGGAACGCCGCCTGGTCGCGCTGCTGGACAACCCCCAGACCTGCCCGCACGGCAACCCGATCCCCGGGCTGGACGAGCTGGGCGGACACACCGACGCGGACGATTCCGGCGAGTCGCTGACCCCCATGACGGCCCTCGCCTCGGTGGCCGGTACACATGTCATAGTTCGGCGGATCAGTGAACAGTTGCAAAGCGACAGCGATCTGATGCTTAAACTCAAGCAGGTTGGGATACAACCGGGACGTGAGGTAACTCTTGCGGCCAGCGACGATGGCGTGCGAGTGACATGTGACGACGAGGCCGACAGTCCAGCGACGGAGCTCCCCCGACGGCTCGCCGAGCACGTTTTCGTGGCGAAGCGCTGACAGAACACCCGGAGTGCTTCCCGCAGTGTCTACGGTCTGTACCGAAGATCTCCTTAGCGTGTTGCGGTTCTCACGCATCTCGGAGGCCTGTTCGTCGTTCAATAAGCGACGGAGGTGAGTAGATGAAGCGCGGGGACGAATCAGCCTTCGAAGCTCAGCTGCCGCCTGAGACCGTCCTGAATCAGATGGAGATGGCGGTCATCGTGTGTGACCGCTTCAGCAACATCATCTCCCACAACGATTTCGCCCAGAAGCTCTTCGGATTCGTCGGGGAGGAGTACGTCGGCCAGTCCGTGCTGTCCCTCGGCATCGCCGAGGAGGACCATGAGCAGGCGACCGAACTGGCCAGGCACGTGCTCAAGGGCGGTGTCTGGGAGGGCACGTTCTGCACCATAAGGTCCGACGGCAGCACCATCTACACTCGCGCCCAGGCCGTGCCGCTGCGCCACCCCTCCGGGGCCATCGACGGCATCGTGATCTTCGCCCGGGAGGCCCTGCGCAGTAACCAGCGCGACCAGGACCGCTACGGCCTGCTGGACCGCATAGGAGGCCGGCTCGCGGCCTCGCTGGAGCTGGCGCAGACCCTGCGGCAGGTCGCCGACACCCTGGTCCCGCAATTCGCCGACCACTGCTTCATCGACCTGTTCAGCGGAGAGAAGCTGATCCGCCGGGTGTCCCGGCACGCCGCCGGCTGGACCCCGCCTCCGGGCACCTGGGCCGAGGTCGGCGAGCCGGTCTCCTACCCGCCCGACCACTTCTGCTCCCGCGCGATGGGCCGCCGCGACGCCGTGCTCATCGAGGACCTGGTGCAGCACCGGTTCTCGGGGCCCACCGAGTCGATCCTCCGGCCCGACGACGACATGGGGATGACCTCCGTGGTCGCCGCGCCGCTGTTGGCCCGCGGGGAGCTGCTGGGCGTCATGAGCCTGGCGCTGTCCAACCTCAGCAGGCGGCCCGATCCGCACTACGACGGTTTCGACCGCGACCTGCTGGGAGCCATCGCCAGCCGGGTCGCCCTCTCCATCGACAACGCCATCCTGTTCGAGGAGGAGCGCCAGACCGCGCTCGCCTTCCAGAAGAACCTGCTGCCCGGTGACCGGCCCCCCCGGCTGGACGGGTTGCAGATCGCCTGGCGGTACGAGCCCGCCAAGCCGCTGGAGTCGCACGGCCACGGCATCCAGACCCAGGTCGGCGGAGACTGGTACGACGTGATACCGCTGTCGGCAGGCCGGGTCGGCATCGTCATCGGCGACGTCGAGGGCCGGGGTGCCCGGGCGGCCGCGATCATGGGCCAACTGCGCGCCGCGATGCGCGCGTTCGCCCAGGACGACAAGCCACCCGCCGAGATCCTTCGCAAAATGGACGAATGGGTCCGGACGATGACGCGTCCGGAGCGTCCCCGGTTCAGCGACGAGACCATCCGGCCGCCCCTGGTGTCCTGCACCTACTTCGTGTACGACGCCTGGTCCCGGGTGCTGTCGTTCGCCAACGCCGGGCACGACCCGCCACTGCTGATAGTCGACGGCCAGGTGTCCGAGCTGAACTACCACAGCAAGGGCGCTCTGCTCGGGGTACGCGGTCATGGCGTGGGCGGCGAGATCCTTTTCAACGAGGAGTCCTGCGAGCTGAAGCCCGGCTCCACGCTCGTGCTCTACACCGACGGGCTCATCGAGCGGCGGCCCAAGGACAACGGGGAGTACTACACGAGCGACGAGTCCCGTCAGCTGCTGGCCGAGGCCATCGCCATGGTCGGCCGCCGTGACGTCGAGACAATCGCGAACGCGGCGTACGCGGCGGTCCCCGGGGACATCGACGACGATGCCGCGATCGTCGTGGTGCGCACGTCGGCGGACGAGCTGGCGGTGGAGGAGCGTACCTTTCCGGCCGAGCCGATCATGGTGTCCGAAGCGCGTCGGTTGGCGGCCGAGACCTTCGCGGTCTGGGGCATGCTCGATGAACAGGCCGAACTCGCCTGCCTGCTGGTGTCCGAGGTCGTCACCAACGTCGTCTTGCACGCCACCACCGTGGCGCCGAGGCGTCCCGCACTGGTGCTCGACGGTGGCCCGGCACTGCCCTTCGACGATGACGACGAGGCCTGGGGAGGTCCCCTCGGCGCCGACCTCGAGCGGCGCGAGCCCCGTACCAAGGAGTTCAGGCTCCGGTTGCGGCGCGGAGCCGAGTCGATCTGGGTGGAGGTCTTCGACTCGGATCTGCGGCTGCCGCGGATCCGCAGCGCCGGGGAGACCGACGAGGGTGGCCGCGGGCTCTACCTGGTCGACCAGCTCGCCACCCGATGGGGATCACGTCCCACCAAGGACGGCAAGGCCGTCTGGTTCGAACTCCCCATCATGTGATGCCCTGGGGCCCCGCCCGTTCCACCCCCGGCTCACCCAGCCCACCTGCACGCGGCTGCGCCTGCGTGCTTCACACGTGCGTGGTTCACGCGTGCGCGGCGACGTGGGCCCAGGACTGCGTGAACCAGAGCTCGCCGCCGATGATGCGGGGCTTCGCGCCGGTCCGCGGGCCACCGTCGACCTCCGCGGCCAGCGCGGTCCGGATCCCAGCCGCGGCTCGGGGATCGGGCGCGTCGGCCAGCCAGGGCTCGACGGGGCGTTCGACGGTGAAGAGATCCAGGCGCCGTACGTCAGCGCCCGCGTCGGTGATCAGGTCGACGAGCCGGGCCATGGAGGGCGCCGGGGGGTGGGCCGGGTCGCGGAGCCGCTCGATACGGTCCCGGTCGGGGCCGGCCAGGTTGGGCCGGACCCGGTCGGCGATGACCAGGCGCCCGCCACCGCGGCAGACGCGCAGCATCTCTCTCAGGGCCTGTCCCGGGTCGGGCATCCGGAACAACGAGAACCTCGAGGTGACCAGTGTGAAGGACCCGTCCCGGTAGGGCAGCGCGGAGGCGTCGGCGCGTACCGTCAGGGCATCGGGGTCGAAGGCCGGGCCTGCGGGAGGCGCCGACCGGTTTCCGCTGGTGAACACCACGGTCGGGGTCCGGCCACCGCGGCAGGTGGCGCCCCCCGCGAGCGGTGGGGTGGCGTCGACGGTGGTCACGTGGCGTACCCGGGAGCTCATGGCGGCTCCGACCGGTCCCTCGCCGTAGGTGACGTCGAGACAGACGTCCTCGCGGACCGGCTCGGCGAATGCCAGTAGCCGGCCGAGATACGGAGCGGGCGGGGCGCTGGTCCGAGTCGTCATCCCCTGAGCCACGTCCGTCTCCTCACCGCACGGGAAAGTTCTGTCACCAGTGAGACTCGACCCGCGGGCCCGGAGTTCGGCCGATCTCCGAAAATCTGTCCTAGCGCAGGTGCCGGCCCCACATCGCCAGGACGACCAGGACGAACACCACGATGATGGCGTTCCCGGCGGGGGTCGGCAGACGCAATCTCTTGGTGACCCAGCGGATGCAGAAGACGCAGAGGATCGCGAGCACTGCGAGTGTGATGATCCCGGACATGCGGCTACCTCTCAGGGGGCTGCTCTTAGCAGCGTACGCATCCTTGGCCTCGAACGGGGAGCCCGGCACGGGCAACGGATGCGGCGGCCCCTCCATGATCATCTGGGGTTGTGCTCCCAGAGCGACGGGGTAGGTACGGCTTACACCGATGTGCCGGAAAGGCCCGAGGGGGCGCGGCGAGGCTAGCGGGACGGATAGAACCATGCCGAAGGGGCGGGAACTCTATGTGATCCTCGGGGCGCTCATGCTGGCCATGCTGCTCGCCGCCCTGGACCAGACCATCGTGTCGACGGCACTGCCCACCATCGTGAGCGACCTGGGCGGTCTGGATCACCTGTCCTGGGTGGTCACGGCGTACATGCTGGCAGCGACCGCGTCCACTCCGCTCTGGGGCAAGCTCGGTGACCAGTTCGGCCGCAAGCGGCTCTTCCAGGCGTCGATCGTGATCTTCCTGATCGGATCCGCGCTGTGCGGTCTGTCCGGCGGCATGGGCCAGCTGATCACCTTCCGGGCGTTGCAGGGACTGGGCGGCGGCGGGCTCATGGTCCTCGCCATGGCGATCGTCGGTGACGTGGTGCCGCCCCGGGAGCGCGGCCGCTATCAGGGCGTCTTCGGCGCGGTGTTCGGGGTGGCCAGCGTGGCGGGACCGTTGCTCGGCGGATTCTTCGTCGACAGCCTGTCCTGGCGGTGGGTGTTCTACATCAACCTGCCGCTCGGGGTGCTCGCCCTGGTCGCGATCGCGGCCGTCCTGCGCGGCGGATCCGCGCGTGGTCGTCACCAGATCGACTACCTGGGTACGGCGTTGCTCGCCGGTGCCGCCGTCTGCCTCGTCCTCATGACCACCTGGGGCGGCACCCGGTATCCGTGGGGCTCTCCCCTGATCATCGGGCTCGGCGTGGCGTCGGTGGTGCTGGCCGTCGGTTGGGGGCTGGCCGAGCGGCGCGCGGCGGAGCCGGTGCTGCCGCTCCATCTTTTCCGCTCGGCGGTCTTCTCGATCACCTCCGCGATCGCGTTCGCCGTCGGCTTCGCGATGTTCGGCGCGCTCACCTATCTCTCGATCTACCTTCAGGTCGTCAAGGGCATCACCCCGGCGCTGTCTGGACTGCACCTGCTGCCGATGATGCTGGGCCTGCTCGTCACCTCGATTCTGTCCGGCCAGGTGATCAGCCGTACCGGCCGCTACAAGGTCTTCCCGATCCTCGGCACGGCGATCACGACGCTCGGCCTGTTCCTGTGCTCGCGGCTCGACGAGCACACCTCCACGCTCAGGCTGAGCGTCTACTTCTGCGTCCTCGGCCTGGGGCTGGGGCTGGTAATGCAGGTGCTGGTGATCAGCGTGCAGAACGCGGTCGACTACCAGGACCTCGGGGCCGCGACCTCGGGGTCGACGTTCTTCCGGTCGATCGGCGGCTCGTTCGGGGTGGCGGCGTTCGGCTCGATCTTCAACAACCGGCTGGCGGTGAACATGGCCCAGGCGCTGCACACAGTCCGGCTCCCGGCGGGGGTGACGCTGGAAATGATCCGGCAGAACTCCATGGCACTCAGAAGGCTTCCGCCCGCCGCGCGGGGCGAGTTCATCCATGCGTACGCGCTGTCGATCCAGACCGTCTTCCTCTGGGCGATGCCGGTCGCCGCGGCCGCCTTCGTCCTGACCTGGTTCCTGCGTGAGGTGCCGCTGCGGACGACGGCCCAGGCGGTGGACCTGGGTGAGGGACTCGGCGGGACGCCGACGTCCCGCACCTCGCTCGCCGAGCTGGACCGGGCGCTCACCTGTCTGATCAGTAAGAACCCCGCCGCACGGGAGATGTACGAGGGGCTGGCCCGGCAGGCGGGGGTCGCCCTGCCGGCGGCCGGCGTGTGGGCACTGATCCGGGTCGACCGCGACGGGACGGTACGCGATGCCGATCTCGCCGAGCGCGCCGGGGTGACCGTCGACCAGGGACGGCCGTTCGCCGACCGTCTCATCGCCGACGGCCTCGTCGATCGGGCGGGCGACAAGCTGGTGATCACAGACGCCGGCCGGGCCGTGGCGGGCCGGCTGTACGAGGCCCGCCGCAAGGGGCTCACCCATCTGCTCGACGGCTGGCAGCCGGAACGTTACCCGGAGCTCTCGGCGTTGCTGACCAAGCTGTGCCAGACCACGCTGGGCCATGAGAGCAAGCAAAAGCTGGTCAACCGCTGAGCGTTCTGCGGAGCCTGTGCCCGGGTACGAGATGAGGCTCACACGGGTTTACAGCCGTCGCGTTGTAACCTGATACTGACTGAATCTCGTTCGGTTTCGGGACGGAACCCCAACCCCAAGAACAATTGGAGGCCCTGTGGCCGAGGCGTACATCGTCGGCGCGGTCCGTACCCCTGTCGGCACCAAGAAGGGTGCGCTCAAGGACGTGCACTCCGCCGATCTCGGTGCTCACGTGCTCAAGGAGCTCATCAGCCGCACCGGTGTCGACCCTTCGGCGGTCGAAGACGTGATCATGGGCTGTGTCATGCAGGTCGGCGCACAGACCCTGGACATCGCCCGCACCGCCTGGCTGTCCGCGGGACTGCCTGAGAGCGTGCCCGGCGTCACCATCGACCGCCAGTGCGGCTCGTCGCAGCAGTCCATCCACTTCGCCGCCCAGGGCGTGCTGTCCGGCACCCAGGACCTCGTGGTCGCGGCCGGTGTCGAGAACATGGCCATGGTGCCCATGGGCGCCTCGGTGCCGTTCGGACCGGACGGCGCGGCGGCCGGCCTGCCCTGGGGCACCGGCTGGGCCGAGCGGTACGGCAAGCAGGAGATCTCCCAGTTCCGCGGCGCCGAGCTCATGTGCGAGAAGTGGGGCCTCAAGCGCGGCGACCTCGAGGCGTTCGCGCTGGAGAGCAACCAGCGGGCCGGTAAGGCCCTCAAGAACGGCTACTTCGACCGGGAGATCGCGCCGCTGGCCGGGCTGACCCATGACGAGGGCGTCCGCGCGGACACCACGCTGGAGAAGATGGCCGGCCTCAAGACGCTGCGCGAGGGCGGCCAGATCACCGCCGCGGTCTCGTCGCAGATCGCCGTCGGCGCCTCCGCGCTGCTCATCGCCTCGGAGGAGGCCGTCAAGCAGCACAACCTGACCCCGCGGGCCCGCATCCACACCCTCGCGCTGGCCGGCTCGGACCCGGTCTACATGCTGACCGGCCCGATCCCGGCGACGGAGAAGGCACTGGCCAAGAGCGGTCTGAAGATCGACGACATCGACGTCACCGAGATCAACGAGGCCTTCGCCCCGGTGGTCCTCGCGTGGCTGAAAGAGATCGGAGCCGACCCGGCCAAGACCAACCCCAACGGCGGCGCGATCGCGCTGGGCCACCCGCTCGGCGCGACAGGCGGCATCCTGATGACCAAGCTGCTCCACGAGCTCGAGCGCACCGGCGCTCGTTACGGTCTTCAGACGATGTGCGAGGGCGGCGGCCAGGCCAACGCCACCATCATCGAGCGCATCTGACTCGAGCGGACCGCACTGCTCGTAGGTCCGAAACGTGCCGGGGGTCCCCAGCGCCCGCTCTGGCGGGCGCTGGGGACCCCCGGGCGCGTAATGGTGAACAGCGGAGGATGCCCAGTGCCATACGGGACGATCACGTACAAGGTCGGCGAGCACATCGCGCGGATCACGCTGAACCGGCCAGAGGCCCGCAACGCGCTGAACGATCAGATGACGGGGGAGTTGCTCGACGCGCTGAATGCCGCCAAGACCGATGAGGACGTACGAGTGATCGTGCTCACCGGTGCCGGCGATCGGGCGTTCTGCGCGGGAGCCGACCTCGGCGGTCTCGGCCGGGCACAGCGCTCCGGCGATCCGATCGCAGGCGTGGCCGAATCCGCCGCCGCTGGTACGGCTCGTACCGGGACCTGGGGCCGGGGTGCGGACGGTACGGGTACGGGCGAGGCGGGCACCGGGGCCGGCGATCCGATCCGGGACAGCGCGATCTACCGGCTGTTCACGGGCTTTCCGCGGCTGGGAAAACCCGTCATCGGGCGGCTGGCGGGCCATGCGATCGCCGGTGGGCTGGGGCTGGCCGCCTCCTGCGATGTCGTGATCGCAGCCGACGACGTCAAGCTCGGTACCCCCGAGGTCAATGTGGGTCTCTGGCCCATGATGATCATGGCGATCATCAATCGCAACGTCGTCCCCAAGCAGGCGTTCAAGCTCTACTACACGGGCCAGACGATCACCGCCCAGGAGGGCAGGGAGATCGGCCTGGTCACCGAGGTCGTGCGACGGGCGGACCTCGACGCCCGGGTGGACGAGCTGGCGCGCATCATCGCGGCCAAGAGCCCGCTGGGGCTCCGGCTCGGCCGCGACGCGTTCTTCGCTGTCGAGGGCCGGCCGCTCGACGACCAGATCGCCCACCTGCTAGGACAGCTGGTCGAACTGGCCGCGACCGACGACGCGAAGGAAGGCATCACCGCATTCCTGGAAAAACGGGCTCCGGACTTCCAGGGTCGCTGAGGCCGGACCCGTCAGAGCTCGGCAACAGAATGCCCATTCGGTTACGGGATCGTTCGGTGCAGGTTCTCGCGTTGGGACGGGCCGGGAGTGGCGTCGGCGATCCAGGGTCCTGGGATCGAAGGGTCGAGGACGCCCTCTTCCAGCCAGGTGTACTCGCCGCCCAGCACCCTCTTGGCGACCTCGGTGTCGAGGTCGTCGGTGTTACGCCAGAGCCGGTCGAAGAGCTCACTGATCCGTATCCTGGCCTGCCGGCAGAACGCGTCGGCCAGCTGGCGCGCCGACGCGCCGTCGGGGCCGTCGTCGGAGGTGGCGTCCAGCTCGGCGCGTACGCAGACCGCGCTCATCGCGAACAGCTCGGCGCCGATGTCGACCATCCGGCCCAGGAAACCCTGTTTGTATTCGAGCTTCCCTTGCCAGCGACCCGCGGCGTAGAACACCGACCGGGCCAGCTTGCGGGAGGCCCGCTCCACGAAGCGCAGATGGGTCGCCAGCGGACCGAACTCGGCGAAGGAGCCGGGTCGCTGGCCCGCTCCGGTCACCAGCGTCGGCAGCCAGCTACCGTAGAAGCCGCCCGCGCGGCCGAGGGCCCGGGCCTTGTCACCCCGGGAGACGTCCGGGTCGATGATGTCACCGGCCACCGACAGATGCTTGTCCACCGCCTCACGAGCGATCAGCAGACGCATGATCTCTGAGCTGCCCTCGAAGATCCGGTTGATCCGCAGGTCACGGAGCATCTGCTCGGCGGGCACCCCGCGCTCGCCACGTGCCGCCAGGGAGGCGGCCGTCTCGTAACCGCGCCCGCCGCGGATCTGGACGAGCTCGTCGGCGATGCGGCAGGCCATCTCCGAGGCGTACAGCTTGGCCAGGGCCGCCTCGATCCGGATGTCGTTGTGCTCATCGTCGGCCAGCTGGCTGGACAGATCCACCATGGCCTCGAGCGCGTAGGCCGTGGCGGCGATGAAGGAGATCTTCACCGAGATCGCCTCGTGCGCGCCGATCGGCCGGCCCCATTGGACACGTGCCGACGACCACTCGCGGGCGATCTTCGTGGCCCATTTTCCCGCCCCGGCGCACATCGCGGGCAGCGAGAGCCGGCCGGTGTTCAACGTGGTCAGTGCGATCTTCAGGCCCTGGCCTTCACGGCCGATGAGCTGATCGGCCGGCACCCGCACGTCGTGCAGCCGGGTGACGCCGTTCTCGATTCCGCGCAGTCCCATGAAGGCGTTGCGGTTCTCCACGGTGATGCCCGCCGAGGCGGCTTCCACCACGAACGCCGAGATGCCGCCGCGGTGCCCATCCGACGCCGGCACGCGGGCCATCACGACGAGCAGGTCGGCCACCACTCCGTTGGTGGTCCACAGCTTGACCCCGTTGAGGACGTACGAGCCGTCCGGGCCGGGCACGGCGGTGGTCTGCAACCGGGCCGGGTCGGAGCCGACGTCGGGTTCAGTGAGCAGGAACGCGCTGATCTCGTGGACGCAGCGGGGCAGCCACCGGGCCTTCTGCTCGGTGGTGCCGAACAGCTTGATCGGCTGCGGCACCCCGATGGACTGGTGGGCGGAGAGCAGGGCGCCGAGTGCGGGGTTCACCGATCCGACGACCATGAGCGCCTTGTTGTAGTAGATCTGGCTGAGCCCCAGCCCGCCGTACTCCTCGGGAACCTTCATGCCAAGGGCGCCGAGCGCGCGCAGTCCCTTGATCACCTCGTCGGGTATGCGGGCCTCACGTTCGATGACCTCTGGGTCGATCTTGGTACTGCAGAACTCGCGTAGCAGGGCCAGAAACTTCTCGCCCTTGGCCTTGGCCTCCTCCAACGGGCGGGGATGCGGATGGATAAGGTCCAGCCGGAAGTCGCCTAGAAACAGCTGCTTTCCGAAGCTGGGCCGACGCCATTCGCTCTCCCGCGCCTCTTCGGCGACCTGACGTGCGGTTCGTTCATCCACGGGCTGGGTCATGTTGATCTCCCTAAGAGGACATATTCGTGAAGTTACGCCTTGGTTCTACTCTTGAGTAGCCCCCAATCAGGGGAGCGGGAGAACGTCATAACGGTCATGCCCATAAACCGCCGGAGTGATCCGTATCGCTGAGCGACGGACTCGACCGGGAGGAGTACGCCGTCGGGATCAGCTGCGTGGCCGTCCCGGTGTCCGCGGCTCCGGGGCCGTGCTGGGTGCGCTGGCGGTCTCCTGCCGGACGGGGAGACTGTGGAGGATCGAGGCCGCCGCGCCCAGCCCGCGCGCCACCGCGGCCCGGATCGCGCGAAGCCTGACTTTGCCAGGTGAAAATCGCGTGCTTGCCGCAGACTGACGAACCTCTGATCCTCTGATGCAGAGAGACAACGGGGGCCGATCACGGCCTGGACCTCAGTCTCGACGCGTTGCGGGCCGCGGTCTTCGCCGCCACCGTCGATCGATACGGCGTCGCGAGCGCACGGCGCCCGACCGCGCGGAAACGTTCTTGCAGCAGCGGCCGTACGAGACTCGCTATGGTGATGTCACCTGGCATCTCGCCGGTCTGGCCCGGCCGGGTGTGCGCTCAGGGCCTCTCCACCAGGGGGGTTTTGGGTTTTCCTGGTAATGATTACCGCTGGGGAGGCGGATGGCCGACCAATGGGTAGACTTACGCATCTTTGGGCGGCCGGGTCTTGGACTCATCTGTGAGCGCCCTGGCCGACGACCTTTATCTGATCACTCAGCGAGTGGGAACGCATGCAGCCACCAGCCAAGAAGAACGCCATCGCCCGGACTGTCCTGAAGTTGCTCGGCAGCCGCGAGCCCACCGCTCCCACCGCGGGAGACGGGGAGGTCGTGATCGTCGACGGACAGCCCGTGCAGCCTCCGGCGGGCGAGGGCGCTCTGGAGAACCACCTGGGTGGTGACGAGGCTCGTAACTACCGGCAGTACGAGTACGACGTCGTGGCGCCGCATGTCGGCCGGTCTCTCCTCGAGGTCGGTTCCGGGCTGGGACACTTCTCCGAGCAGTTCGCAGGCCGGCTCGACTACCTCGTGGTCAGCGATAACGACCCTTACTGCGTGGAGCAGTTGGAGAAGCGGTACGCCGGCAACCCGGACGTCGAGGTACTGGATCTGGCACTGCCGGCCACGATCCAGATCCGGCAGAAGGTCGACACGGTCGTGATGATGAACGTCCTCGAGCACATCAAGGACGACGTCCAGGCACTCAAGGACCTCGCCTCGGTCACCGAGCCCGGCGGACGGATCGTCATCTGGGTTCCCGGCTACATGCAGCTGTACGGAGACTTCGACCGGAAGGTCGGGCATGTGACCCGCTACACGCCCGCGACGCTGTCCGCGAGCGTCAAGGCCGCCGGTCTCGACATCGATGTGGTCAAGCCCATCAACTTCCTGGGCGGTATCGCCTGGTGGCTCGCGGTCCGTCGCGGCGGCGCCGGCTACCCCGACCCCCGCCTGGTCAAGATCTACGACCGTACGGTCGTGCCCACCACCCGGCTGATCGAGCGGCTGATCCGTCCGCCGTTCGGCCAGACGGTGATCTGCGTCGCCCGGGTGCCGCGCTAGTACGACGCAACGGTGAGCAGCACCCGGAGTCTCTGCCGTGCCCTGTCAGCCGGCGATGCGGCGCAACGGGTTGCGCAGCAGCCTCCGGGTGGGGCTGGTGCGGCGGGACTCGACCGCCTGCCGGGTGAGGTGGGCGATGTGGTCGGCGGCGATCTGCCGTACGAACTCAGGATGCATGGTGTCCTCCGGATGTCGTGCTCTCTTGCTGACATCTCCAAGACTCCTGCTAAGGCGGGTGTACCCACATCGGGCGCATGCCTTATCTCCGCCGCTCCCCGGCGTCTTAGGCCGCCAGGGTGCTTAGGCCGCCTAAGGCGCCGGGCGCGGGCCGGCGGGGACGCGGTCGAACAGGCCCAGGCGGTGGGCGGTGGCGGCGGCCTCGCCGCGGCCGGCGACCCCGAGCTTGGCCAGGATGTGGGAGACGTGCACGCTCGCGGTCTTGGCGGAGATGAACAGCACCGCCGCGATGTCCCGGTTGCTGCGGCCCTCGGTGACCAGGCGGAGCACTTCGAGCTCGCGTGGCGTCAGCCCGAGCGAAGTGGGCTCGCCCGTCGTGAGCCCGGCGCGGCGGGACAGGTCGCTGATCGTCTCATATAGCGGCCGGGCACTGAGCCGCTCGGCCAGCTCGCCGGCGCGGCGCAGCCGTACCCCTGCCCCTTCGCGGTCACCTGAGGCCAGGGCTGCCGTGGCCGCACCCATCAGGGCACGGGCCCGTGCGTAGGGCTGCGACAGGGATTCCCAGGCCGCGGCGGCGGTGTCCCAGGCCGCGGGATCGGCCACCCCGGCAGGGGCGACCGTGGCGTCGAAGGTCAGCTGATGGGCTCGTTGCAGCGGACCGAGGACGGGGAGTTTCCCGGCGCGGGCCCGCACCGCGGCCAGCGTGCGCTCATCTCCGATCGCCAGGCACGCCTTGGCGGCGAGCACCAGCACCGGCCACGCGTAGCGGGCGTCGTCGGACAGCCGGGCGTCGGCGACGACCGGCTCGACGGCGGCGGGCACCAGCTCAGGCCTGCCCTGCCCCAGCAGCAGTACGGCCTCCAGCCGGATGACCGCGAAGAGGTCCTCGCTGCGGCGGGTCGCATCCCGCGCGGTGAGGCTGGAGGCCGCCTCCAGCGCCGCCGCGGCGGCGGGCAGATCGCCCCGGGCCACCCAGATTTCGCCGGCCAGTTCCTGGAGGGCGGCCCGGTGGCTGAGCGGGGGATCCTGCTCCTGTGCCTGCTCGATCACGGTCAGCGCCTCGTCCCAGCGGCCGAGCGAGACCAACGGCTCGGCCAGGTTGATGGCGAGGATGGTGCCCGATACCCGGCTCAGCCCGAAGCGTCCGGCCTGCTCGACGCCACGGCGGGCCACCTTGGTGGCCTCCTCATGACGGCCGGCTCCCTCCAGGACGTGGGATCGGTTGACCGCTACCCGCAGGACCGGCCGGAACGCCGCGGCCCCTTCCGCGATGGGTTCGATCCGATCCAGCTGGGCGAGGCTCTCGTCGACGTCGATGATGCCACCGTCGAGGCAGAGCAGCGTGAGCAGCCCGCTGGCCTCGGCCAAGGGGTCGCCGACCTGCCGGGCCATCGCGACGGCCTCTTCGGCGGCGGCACGTGCCTCGCCCTTGCCGAGCATCTTGAACAGCTGCTCGGCCATCGTGGCGAGTGCCCGCGCCCGGCCGGTGGTGGGCGGCTCCGCGGGGACCAGGCGGATCGCCTCGTGCAGGTCGGCGATGCCCTCGGGCCGGCGCAGCTGCAGCGACAGACGGCCGCGCTGCTCCAGCAGGCAGGCCGCACGCTCGGGGTCGTCGACCTGCTTGAGCGCGGCCGTGGCGAGCTTGATCCCGCGTTCGCTCTCGCCGGCCAGGTCGGCGGCCATGACCGCCTTCTCCAGCACCTGGGTCTGGTCGTGACCGATGCGCGCCGCGGCGTCGGGCACCCGGTCCCACAGCTCGAGAACCCTGGACAGCATGCTCAGCGCCTCCGAGTGGGCGGCGGCCTTCAGCGCCGCGAGGGCCGCCCGCCAAGCACTGATCAAAGCCCAGGTGACGTTGTGCGCGGAGTGCCAGTGGTGGGCCAGCTCGACGGCCGCACGCCCGGACGGCACGAGCTCCGGATCCTGCTCCAGCGCCTCGGCGTAGCGGGTGTGCAGCCGGGTGTGCTCACCGGGCAGCAGATCGTCGTGGACGGCCTCGCGGATCAGGGCATGCCGGAAACAGTAGCCGTCCCCCTCGACGATGATCACGTTGGCCGCCACCGCGGGGCGCAGTAGCCGGGTGAGTGTGGTGTCGTCGTACCCGGACACCGCGGCCAGCAACGCGTGCTCGATATGGGCACCGCCGCCGCTGGCCATCCGGAGCAGCTCCTGGGTGTCCTCGGGCAGCTTCTGCATGTTGGCCAGCAGCAGGTCACGCAGCGACTCGGGCAGCTCGCCGGCGAGCTGGCCGTCGCAGCCGATCAGCGCCTCCACGAACAGCGGGTTGCCTTCGCTGCGCCTGTAGACCTTGTCGATCAGCCGCGGTTCGGGCTCCCGCTTGAGCAGGTCCTGCGCGAGCTCCGCCACCTCGCGACGGGACAGCCGGCCCAGCTCCTGACGCTGCACCCGGTCGACCCGGTCCAGCTCGGCCAGCAGCGGGCGTAGCGGATGGGTCCGGTGCAGCTCGTCGAGGCGGTAGGTGACCAGGATGAACACCTTGCCACCGAGGTTGCGGATGAGGAACGAGAGCAGATCCCGGGTGGATCTGTCGGCCCAGTGGGCGTCCTCGATGACGAGCACCAGCGGGCTCGACTCGGCCAGCCGCTCCAGCAGGGTCAGCACCAGCTCGAACAGCCGGGCCCGCACCTCGCCGGAGGTGCTCTCGCCCTCCGGCTCACCGAACTCCGGCAGCAGCCGTGCCAGCCCGGCGGCGGTCGCCCCGGGCAGGAGCTCCGCGACCCGGTCGATGCCGATCTCCCGGACGAGCTGACGCAGAGCCGCGGTGAAGGGCGCGAAAGGCAGGCCGTCCGAGCCCAGCTCCAGACAGCCGCCGACCAGCACCCGCGCGTCCCGGCGCACCCGGCCGACGAACTCGTTGATCAGGCGCGTCTTGCCGACTCCCGCCTCACCGCCGATGAGCACCGCGCCCGGCGCCATGGAGAACGCCGCGCTGAGCCGGTCCAGCTCCTGGGCCCGGCCGATGATGACAGGAGTCCCCGCATGCGTGCTCACGCTGCCCAGGATGTCATCCGACCCCGACATAACGCACCAGACTTATTTGCCGGCTCGTCCCTGGCCCTTTGCGGCCAGGTTCGTGACGCCGCCCGCGGTGCCGATGCGTCCGGTTCAGTGCCAGCCCTGTCCGTGGTGCTGGTCGAGCGCCGCGATCGGGCCTGGCGGGAGAGGTGGATGGGTGCTGGTCCGGATCGGGCTGCCCACGGTTCCGGCCGCGATCACGCCGCGCTGCAGGAAATGGTCCAGGTGCATCATCTCGTCCCGGTTCAGCGCGGGGGCGACGGGTGCCCCCGCGGCCGTCAGCAAGGCCGTGGCCTCCTCACGGGTCAGCGGGGCGATGGCGGCGGCGATCTCCGCGTCCAGTTCGCCGACCCTGTCCAGCCGTTCGAGAAACGGCGTCTCGGCGTGCCGTTCCAGCCCGAGCGCCCGGCAGGTGGCCGCCCACAGACGCTCCTCGGACACCACTCCGAGGGTGATCTTCCCGCCGTCCCTGGTCGGGTAGACGCCATAGCCCGGGACCGGCCCGGCGCCGTCGTTCCTGCTCTTGGCCATGGGCACCGTGCCGACCCAGTTGGCCAGGACATCCGCCATGCCCAGATCGATCCGGTCGCCCCGACCGGTCTGGCGGGCCTTCAGCACGCCGGCCGTGATGGCGAAGGCCGCCATCGTGGCCGCTCCCATGTCCGCCACCGGCAGCTCGTCGGCGTCGGGCGAAACGGCGTCCGGCGGGAGCGCCCCGGTGTAGGCCCGGTAGTTGACATCGTGGCCGGGCACCTCGGCGAGGGCGCCCTCGGCTCCGTACCCGGACAGCGAGCAGTAGACGACGCGGGGGTTGAGCTCCCGTACGATCTCGTGACCCACGCCGAGGCGGTCGGCGACGCCCGGCCGGTAGCCCTCCACGAAGACGTCGGCGTCCCCGGCGAGCCTTAGGCAACGCGCCCGGTCACCGGAGTCCTTCAGGTCCAGCACGAGGCTTCGCTTGTGCTGGTTGAGCAGCTCGAAGTGGTTCCCGAACATCCGCATGGGCTCCCCGCCCGGGGGTTCCACCTTGATCACGTCGGCACCCAGCTGGGCCAGCAGCTGGGTGGCGTACGGACCCGGCCGCCACATCGTGAGGTCGAGTACCCGCAGTCCATCGAGCAGAGCCATGGGAGTACGGTGCCGCCCGTACCCGGCGGAGTCAAGCGAGCGCTTGGTTGACGAGTCGGGCGGGCGCCGGTCGGTGGAGGTGGCCGTATGCCTGCGTCCGGTCAGTAGGGGGAGGGGCCGCCGAACATCTCGCCGAGGCGGGGGGCGAGCTCCAGATCCCCGCTGAGCGTGATTGCGCCGGTCATGAGGAGCTTCGCCGGACTGGTGGAGCCGGCGAGCAGCCGCAGATAGTCGGCCGCCGACGTAGCGACCGCCAGTGCCGGCTCCCGGGCCGACCCGTGGTGCGCCTGGGCCCGCCGGTCCCGTATCTCGATGGTCCAGACGCTCGGAACACCTCCCGGACGGGTGAGCCGGAACTCCAACTCGCCTTCGAAACCGTGCGCCACCTGGGGATCGAAGGACCGTGCCATGGCGGTGAACACAGCACGTTGCGCCAGCGGTCCGAACCGGCGGCCGAGCTCGGCGTCGGAACGATTCCCCACCAGGCCGGCCAGACCCCGCAGTCCCTGGCGCCGGACGATCGCGCGGGTCTCGCTGCGGACGTCGGCCAGGGTGGCGCCCAGCCCGGCCGGCCGGGACCGGCGGGTGCGACGCGCCCGGACGATCTCGGCGTCCTCGTCGATCCGGTAACCGGCCGGCAGGTCACGTGGCGGCTTCCGGCGGGCCAGGGCCGCCTCGATCGCCCGGGCCAGCCGTGCCGCCTTCGCGGCCTCCTCCTCCTCGCGCTTGTCGGTGAAGCGCGGGAGCACCGAGGTGCCGAACAACTCCAGGGCCTCGCAGATGTGCTCGTGCCGGTTGGGCCCGGACTGCAGCACGAAGGCCATCTGGTCGACGCCCGCGGCCTCGTACCGCCGGATCAGCTCGGTGACCTGGTCGGGGGTGCCGATCGCGCCGCGGAGGGAGCCCATCCCGATGCCCGGTGCGCCGCTGGCGCGGGCGCGCCCCACCACGTCCAGGGCCCCTTCGCCGGCGGAGATGGCGTCCCGGTCGAAGCCCTTCGCCGAGCGGGTCCGTACGAACTCGTCCCACACACTGGTCCGGCCCGGGTCGTGGGGGGTGTTCCCGTAGTAGTGGGCAAGCGCGAAACCGAAGAAGTGCGCGCCGTCGATGCCCCGTTCTATGGCGGTGAGCTCATCGTGGTGAAGCATCATCGGCAGCACCACCGTGACGTTCGGGTTGACGGCGAAACCCGCGGGGACGCACTCCTCCGACCCCAGCAGCCGGTAATACTCGCTGACCCACTTGGCGGCCGCCTCCGGCTCTATGAAGGAGAACGACAGGGCGCCGATGCCGTTGCGGGCCGCGAGATGGATCGTCTCGCGCCGCGAGCAGGCCACCCAGAGCGGCGGATGCGGTTTCTGTACGGGCTTGGGCACCACATTGCGCGGGGGCATCTGGAGGTGCTTGGAAGCCCACCCGGCGAACGGCTCCTCCACGAACATCCGGGTGATCGCGTCGAGCGAGTCCTGCCACTGCTCCCGCTTGCCGGCCCGCTTCACCCCGAACCCGCCCAGCTCGGCGCTGGAGCTCGACTCGCCGGTGCCGAAGTCCACCCGGCCGTTCGAGACCAGGTCCAGGGAGGCGATCCGCTCGGCCACCCGCGCCGGATGGTTCACCGCCGGCGGCAGCTGAACGATGCCGTGGCCGAGGCGGATCCGCTCGGTGCGCTGGCTCGCCGCGGCCAGGAAGACCTCAGGTGCGCTGGAGTGCGAATACTCCTCCAGGTAGTGATGTTCGACCGCCCAGACGTAGTCGAAGCCCACCCGGTCGGCGATCTCTATCTGGTCCAGTGCGTCCTGGTAGAGCCGCAGTTCCTGACCCTGATCCCAAGGCCGCGGAAGCTGGTGCTCGTAGAAGATCGAAAACCGAATTCTCCCCACCTCCGTGTCCGATCGGCACAGATGCCCTTTCACCTGGCTCTACCCGGCCAGCGTCACCTGAATTGGATGCATCGTCAATAGAGTGCCGTGACAGGTGACTCGCAACCAGGGCGACCGGGCTCGCCGGCGGCCACGGCCGCTGAGCCGGTAGGGCACATCTCTGCAAACCGAGCTCTGGACGCTGTTCCCAGCCCGGTTTGTCCAGTTCGCTTGAGTCAGCGATGCTTAGCGGGTGTCAACGACGACTCTTACGGATCCGACCGCGCTGCGCGGGTTCTTGCATGGGCTGCCCGCCGTCGACCAGGTGGGGGCCGAAGAACGGGCCGCCCGGCTGGCCACCCGCTCGATCAAGACCGCCGCGAAGGCCCAGGCCATCGATCTGGCGATCTCGATGATCGATCTCACCACGCTGGAGGGGGCCGACACACCGGGGAAGGTACGGGCCCTGTGCGCCAAGGCCGCTCACCCGGACCCGGCCGATCCCACCGTGCCGAAGGTCGCCGCCGTCTGCGTCTACTGCGACTTGGTCGGCGAGGCGGTCGGGGCGCTGGGGGGGACCGGCATCGGGGTGGCGAGCGTCGCGACCTCCTTCCCGTCCGGCCGGGCACCGCTGGACGCCAAACTGGCCGACACCCGGCGGGCCATCGATGACGGCGCCGCCGAGATCGACATGGTCATCGACCGGGGCGCGTTCCTGGCCGGCGACTACCAGAAGATCTTCGACGAGATCGGCGCGGTCAAGGCCGCCTGCGGGCAGGATGTCCACCTCAAGGTGATCCTGGAGACGGGCGAGCTGGTGACCTACGACAACGTACGCCGTGCCTCCTGGCTGGCGATGCACGCCGGCGCGGACTTCATCAAGACCTCCACCGGCAAGGTGTCGCCTGCCGCGACCCTCCCGGTCACTTTGATCATGCTCGAGGCCGTACGGGACTTCCGCGCGCGGACGGGTCGGCAGATCGGGGTCAAGCCCGCGGGCGGGATCCGGACGACCAAGGACGCGATCAAGTATCTCGTCCTGGTCAACGAGACCGCGGGGCAGGACTGGCTGACCCCTCGATGGTTCCGGCTGGGCGCGTCGTCCCTGCTCAACGATCTGCTGATGCAGCGGCAGAAGCTGGCGACCGGTGTCTACGGCGGCCTTGACTATGTGACGGTGGACTGAGCATGAGCGACAAGCTGTTCGAGTACGCACCGGCGCCCGAATCGCGGGCCATCGTCGACATCCGGCCCGCCTACGGCCTGTTCATCAACGGAGAGTGGACCGACGGTTCAGGCGAGGAACGACGCAAGACGATCGATCCCGCGACCGAGGAAGCCCTCGCGGAGATCACCGTGGCGGGCGCGGACGACGTCGACCGGGCCGTCGCCGCCGCCCGCACGGCCTACGAGAACCTCTGGGGTCCGATGCCGGGCCGGGAGCGGGCGAAATACCTGTTCCGGATCGCCCGGTTGATCCAGGAGCGGTCCCGCGAGCTGGCCGTGCTGGAGTCGATCGACAACGGCAAGCCGATCCGTGAGTCCCGTGACGTGGACCTGCCGCTGGTCGCCGCGCATTTCTTCTACTACGCGGGCTGGGCCGACAAGCTCTCCCACGCTCGGTTGGGGCGGAGCCGCACAGGTGAGCACAGCGGGACGGACCCGAAGAGCCTCGGAGTGGCCGGGCAGGTGATCCCCTGGAACTTCCCGCTGCTCATGCTGGCCTGGAAGATCGCACCCGCTCTGGCCTGCGGCAACACCGTGGTCCTCAAGCCCGCCGAGACCACCCCGCTGACCGCGCTCGCCTTCGCCGAGATCTGCCGGCAGGCCGAACTCCCACCGGGCGTCGTCAACATCATCACCGGTGCGGGCGAGACGGGCCGGCTGCTCGTGGAGCACGAGGGCGTCGACAAGGTCGCCTTCACCGGCTCCACCGAGGTCGGCAGGCAGATCGCCCGGGCGGTCGCCGGTACGAGCAAGAAGCTGACCCTGGAGCTCGGTGGCAAGGCCGCCAATGTGATCTTCGACGACGCTCCCCTCGACCAGGCCGTCGAGGGCATCGTCAACGGGATCTTCTTCAACCAGGGACACGTGTGCTGTGCGGGATCGCGGCTGCTGGTCCAGGAGTCGATCGAGAAAGAACTCCTCGAGAAGCTCAAAGTCCGGATGGCGACCTTGCGGGTCGGCGATCCGCTCGACAAGAACACCGACATCGGTGCGATCAACTCGGCGCAGCAGCTGGAGCGGATCCGTACGCTGTCGGACCTCGGCGAGCGGGAGGGCGCCGAGCGCTGGGCGCCGCCCTGTGAACTGCCCGATCGGGGCTTCTGGTTCGCCCCGACCGTGTTCACCGGCGTCTCGCAGTCACACCGGATCGCCCGTGACGAGATCTTCGGGCCGGTTCTTTCGGTGCTGACCTTCCGTACCCCGCAGGAGGCCGTGGACAAGGCCAACAACACGCCGTACGGGTTGTCGGCCGGGGTGTGGACCGACAAGGGCTCGCGGATCCTGTGGATGGCACAGCGGCTCCGTGCCGGGGTCGTCTGGGCCAACACCTTCAACAAATTCGACCCGGCCAGCCCCTTCGGCGGCTACAAGGAGTCCGGCTTCGGTCGCGAGGGCGGCCGACACGGACTGGAGGCCTACCTCGATGTCTGAGAGTCGACCGAGCACTGAGCGGCTGAGCGTCCGCAAGACCTACAAGCTGTTCATCGGGGGCGCGTTCCCCCGGTCGGAGTCCGGCAGGTCGTACGTGGTCAATGACGGTGACGGGAACTTCCTCGCGAACGCCTCCCAGGGCTCCCGCAAGGACGTACGGGACGCGGTTACGGCCGCGCGTAAGGCGTTCGGCGGCTGGTCGAGCCGGACCCCCTACAACCGCGGCCAGATCCTCTACCGGATCGCCGAGATGCTCGAAGGCCGCAGGGGGCAGTTCATCGCCGAGCTCAGGGACGGCGGCGCGACCAAGGCGGCCGCGACCACCGAGGTCGACGAGGCCATCGATCGCTGGGTCTGGTACGCGGGCTGGGCCGACAAGATCGGGGCAGTCGCAGGGGCGGCCAACCCGGTGTCCGGGCCGTTCTTCAACTTCTCCTCCCCGGAACCCACCGGTGTCGTCGCCATCGTGGCCCCCGACTCGGCGCTGCTCGGCCTGGTCTCGGTGATCGCGCCGGCGATCGTGTCCGGCAACACCGCCGTCGTGGTGGCGTCGGAGCCCGCTCCGCTGCCGGCCATCACCCTGGCCGAGGTACTGGCCACCTCGGACCTGCCGGGCGGAGTGGTGAACATCCTCACCGGCCGGCGGGCCGAGCTCACGCCGTGGCTGGCATCGCATCTGGACGTCAATGCCATCGACCTGGCCGGCGCTCCGCAGGAGCTCGCGGTGGAGTGCGAGAGAGCCGCCGCCGACAACCTCAAAAGGGTGCTGCGCCCAGGCCCCACCGAGTGGTCGGCGGATCCCGGAACCGATCGTATGACGACATTCCTGGAGACCAAGACGGTCTGGCATCCGATCGGCATTTGAGGTCGGGTGTGTAGATTGTTCGGAACTTGGAAATAGATCCCCCCGTAACTGATCATCACGGGGGGGAGATCAGTGGCTACCAGAACTGCATCACGTACGGCTTCCAGCCGAGGGACGGCGGGGCGTACGAAGAGCGCGGCTGCTAACAGCACGTCCGCCAGACGAGAGAACGCGAAGGCCACTCCGGCCAGAAGCAGCGTGGCAAGGAAGACGGCGCCGAACAGGTCCGTGGCCAAGAAGACCACGGCGGCGTCGTCTGCCACGAGCAGAACGAGATCCGGCACCGCCACCAGAAGGACGGCGCCCACGGCCACCGCGGCGGCGACGAAGGTCTCCTCTGCTGCGACCAAGGCGACGTCCGCCGCCAAGACGATGAAGTCGATGGCGACCAAGGCGTCCTCGACGGCGAAGGCCATGACCACCATGACCACGGCCATGACCAGCGCCACCAAGGCGATGGCGGATGCGGCCAAGGCGATGGCGGACGCGGCCAAGGCCATGACGGCGATGAAGCCCACGTCCACGACCGCTACCAGGTCCAGGACCACCACAGCCAGAGGCACGACCGGCGCGGCGACCAGATCGGCGGCCGGCAGGTCGGCCTCGACCCGGTCGACGGGGACCCGATCGGCCGCCGGCAGGTCCACGACCGGGAGGTCCGCGACGTCGAGGTCCACGGGCACGGGATCCACGGCCGGCAGGTCCACGACGGGGAGGTCTGCCACGTCGAGGTCCACGGGCACGAGGTCCACGGGCACGAGGGCGACGGGCACGAGGGCGACGGGCACGAGGGCGACGGGCACGAGGGCGACGGCCACGAGGGCGACGGCCACCAGGAGGACGGCCGCGTCCGGGACGCGGTCGCGAACCACCGGCGGAACGGCCGCCAGGTCCAGGACCGCGACCGGCGGGTCCTCGTCCACCAGAGGGGGCACCAGGACCACGTCGGCGGCCACCTCGGCCACCGGAAGCGCCAGGACCACGGCCAGGTCCGCAGCCAAGCCCAGGGCCGGCGCGACGAGCAAGTCGACGCCGACGATCAGGGCCAGGGCCACCACCGTGCCGAACAGGTCGGCCTCGGGCAAGCCGGGGCCGAGCAATGGGACGGCATCGAAACAGGAGGCCAAGAAGTCCGGGCCTGGCATCACCAGGCCGGGCGCCGTCAAGCAGATGGTCGTGGCGGCGAAGTCGGCCGTCAGGTCGGCCACCGCGGCGGGGGCGAGTTCCCTGGAGGCCATGCAGCACTCCACCAGCGGTGACGGGGACTTCCTGTCCGGCTTGGTGGGCGGTGGCTCACGGAACAACCGCTGAACGGCGTACGACGTGGAAGCCCCATCCCGCCACAGGGAAGGGGCTTCTGCGTGGCCGGGCAGGGGAGGCGGGCAAGCCGGTCGTTGTGAGCCGATGATCCGTGTGAGCCACCGCAACTAGGAGAGACTGATCTCATGAACGACAAGGAGATCATCGAGCGTGTCCACGCGTTGGTGAACGAGGAGCACGGCCTGCGCGACCGGCGATCACAGGGCGAGCTGAGCGAGCAGCAGGAACACGACCGGTTGGCGGCGCTGGAGGTCGCTCTGGACCAGTGCTGGGATCTGCTGCGGCAGCGCCGGGCCCGGATGGCGGCCGGTGCGAACCCTGATGACGCGCAGGCACGATCGGTCAGCGAGGTCGAGGGCTACCAGCAGTAGCGGGCCGGCGACCCCCCGCCGTGATCGCGAGGTTCGTACGGATGGGAACAGCGAGATCACGGCGGCGGGACGGCAGGGCCGACGGGCGGCCGGCCCTGGGTTTGGGCACCCAGCGATCGACGGCCGATATACGCCGGCGAGGTCACATGCGGTCGGGGACGGGCACGCCGAGGAGGCCGAGGCCGGTGCTCAGCGTCCGCAGGGTCACCGCGCACAGCGCGAGCCGGGGATCCCGCACCTGGGGTGCCACCTCGACGCCGTCCTTGTACAGCACCGGGCAGTGCTCGTAGAACGTGGTCAGGGCGTCGGCGAGCCCGTAGAGGTAGGCCGACAGCTTGTGCGGGGCCACGTCCTCGATCAGCGCGTCGATGGCGGGCAGCAGACCGAGCAGTTGCAGGGCCAGCGCACGCTCGGCCTCATGGGTGATGGTGATGGGCGCGGTCACCTGCTCCGGTGAGACGCCGGCCTTGCGGAAGATGGACCGGATCCGCGCGGTCGCGTACTGCAGGTAGGGGCCCGTATTGCCGCTGAGTGCCAGCATCCGGTCCCAGTCGAAGACGTACTCGCTGTCGCGTGCCACCGACAGGTCGGCGTACTTGACCGCGCCGATGCCGACCGCCTGAGCGATCTCCTGCCGGGTCGCGTCACCGTACCCCCGGTTGGCGATGACCTTCTCGGCCCGCTCGACGGCCTCGTCGAGCAGCGAGATCAGCTTGATCGACTGCCCGCTCCGGGTCCGAAGGATCTTGCCGTCCGTGCCGAGGACGTTGCCGATCGCGGCGTGGAAGGGCTCGGTCCTGCCCAGCCAGCCGGCCTTCGCCGCGGTCTCGTACACCATCTTCAGATGCAGGCCCTGGGGCGCCCCGATGACGTAGACGATCCGGTCCGCGTGGAGCGTCTGCGCTCGGTACCGCAGGGCCGCCAGGTCGCTGGTCGCGTAGCCGTACCCGCCGTCGCTCTTGCGGATGATCAGAGGCACCGGCTTGCCCTCACGGCCGAGGTAGCCGTCGAGGAAGACGCAGAGCGCCCCCTCGCTCATGACGGCGATGCCCTTGGCCTCGAGGTCGTCGCAGACCTCCTTGAGCATGTCGTTGTACATGCTCTCGCCGGCCAGGTCCTCGTCGGTGAGCGTGATGCCGAGCTTGTCGTAGATGCGGTTGAAGTACGACTTGGACAGGTCGACCAGCTCATGCCAGAGCCGCAGGGTGTCCTCGTCACCCCGCTGCAGCAGGACCACCCGTGCCCGGGCGCGGTCCGCGAAGTCCGGGTTGGAGTCGAACTTGACCCGCGCGGCCTGGTAGAAGACGTTCGGCTCGGACGTGAGCTGTTCGGCCTCGGGCGAGTGCTCGCCCACCTCCAGCAGATGCTCGATGAGCATGCCGAACGGGGTGCCCCAGTCACCGATGTGGTTCTGCCGGATGACCGTGTGGCCCCGGAACTCGGCCGTACGGGCGAACGCGTCGCCCACCACCGTCGTCCGCAGATGCGCGACGTGCATCTCCTTGGCGACGTTGGGCGCCGAGTAGTCGACCGGGATGATCTGCGCCGGCTCGGCCCGCGGCACGCCGAGCCGCTCGTCGTTGCGCATCGCCTCGGCCTGCACGGCGATCCAGGTGTCGCTCAGCGTGAGATTGATGAAGCCCGGCCCGCTGACCTCGATGCTGGAGAAGACGTCGTCCGCGTCGAGGTTGGCCACGATCTCGTCGGCGATGTCCCGGGGCTTTCGGCCCAGCTTCTTTGCCAACGGCAGAGCCACGTTGGCCTGGAAGTCGGCGAACTGCGACGGGCGGATGACCGGGTCGGAGTCCGCGTACGAAGGCCCATAGGCGGCGGCTAGCGCGGCCTGGACCCGGGCAGCGAGAACGAGTTGCGGATCGGACATGCTTCAAGGCTATCTGTGCGAGCGGGCACTGACAGACCGGTGACGCAGAGCGATCCGACAATGGTCGCGCGGAGCTCGGCGGGCTATCGAGGAGCCGGGCCGGTGGAGCCCCGGGCGACGAACGTGCCGGGGAGGGACACCGATGCCGGGTGGTGGCCGTCGAGGAGGCTCAGCAGGGCTCGCATGCCCTGGGCGCCCAGTTCCTGGGCCGGCAGCCGTACGGTCGTCAGCTCGGGTTCGAGGGCCTCCGCCAGGAGGATGTCATCGAAGCCGGTGATCGACAGGTTGGCTGGAATGGCGAGGCCAAGATCCCGGGCGGCCTTGTACGCCCCCGCCGCGATAGCGTCGTCGTCGCAGACCAGCACGGTGGGGCGGCCCTGGGGGAGGGTGAGCAGGTCGCGGGCGGCCCTGCGGGCGGCGCGGATGTCGATGGCGGTGGCCTGGCGTTGAAGGGTCGCCCCGGGGAGGGCCCGCACGGCGGCGGCCAGGGCGTCGGCGCGGGTGCGGAAGGTCCAGGTGTCGACGGCAGCGGCGACATGCCCGAAACGACGGTGCCCGAGACCGGCGAGGTGAGCGCTTATCGCATGGATGCCGGCCGCGACGTCCACGTTGACGGTGGGGGCCCGGCCCGCCGGGTCGCTGTCGAGCATGACCAGCGGCAGTGGCCCGGGTCCCGCTCGCAGCTCGGCGAGCGCGTCGGCGGCCATGGACGAGGCGAACACCCCGTCGATCGACTCGTGTGCGGCGGCGAACGGACTGCGGGCCCGCCCCGCGCCGTCCGGCCAGGGATAGACGACCACCCCGAAGCCCCGTTCGTCGGCGACCTGTGCGGCACCGGCGTAGACCGCGCCGAAGAACGAGCTGGTGAGCGTCGGCACGACGAGGAGTACGGTCCGGCCCTGCCCGAGCCGCAGGCTGCGGGCGGCGAGGTTGGGCCGGTAGCCGAGCCGTGACGCGGCTGCGCGGACGGACTCGGCGGTATCGGGAGAGACCCTCCCGACCCACTTGCCGGCCAGCACGATTGAGACCGTGGACTGTGAGACGCCCGCGGCCTGCGCCACGTCCTTGCTGGTCGGACGGCGGGCCGGCGGGCTGGTCGGGCGCCTTGTCGTCGGCATCGACATCACTTCCAGATCATCGATCAGCCGGGCGTACACCTCTGTGATCTTCCGGGCGTTGACGCATCACGCGGAGTTTTTCGCTCAGTCGCAGGTCACGGCTGTGACGTGCGGTTGTGCGGTGGTTTCGCATCATCATCTTGTCATCCTCCTGCGAGCGCGGATGCGGTAGCCGTCCAGGTGAGCGTGGTGGCCGCCGTACTACGCCCGTGGCGGATCCGGGACTCGAGGGCTGTCCGTCGATCTGGGCTGCCAGGGTCAATTTCTCGGATTGAAGATCAGGTAAACGGCGCGGCGGCGTTCCCTTTTCCCTTCGGAGAGATATCCGTTTGAGTGCCTGGTGGCATTCTCCTCTGCCTCCACCTGCGCATACTCCAATTTCGTCAGAGAAGCCAATTATTGCCGCATAAGCGGGGAGCTCCGCTTTGACCGGCTCGCGAATCCGTGTATATAGAACGGAAGGGACCTCTCCCGTGAAACGACGGCGCACCGCCATGGTGTCGGTCGTGGCCTCGCTCTGGGCGACCTGTGCCATCGTCGCCCCCGCCGCCGCCACACCGCCGCCAACCGGCTATCCGTTGCCCTCCGGGCCTTCCGCTTTCACGCCGCCTCCCTTCACCAATGATCCGTCGCCGGGCGATCGTGATCGGGCGATCGCCAACGCTCTGAAGGCCATCCATGAATACCCTCAGCAGGCACACGTCGTCGCCGATCAAACGTTCATCCCCCGGAACGTGGTCGTCGACCGCGACGGCACGGCCCATGTCCGGGTCGACCGTAAGTTCAAGGACCTCCCCGTCTACGGCGGGGATCTCAACGTGCATCTGAACCCCGACGGGTCGTTGCGCTCGTTCGACGTGGCCAACCCGACGTCCGGGGCCGTGGCGCTGAACCCGACCGTGAGCGCCGCCCAGGCCAAGATGGTGGCCCGTGCCCAGCTCCAAGGGACGGTCCTGTCGGTCTCGGCACCGCGCCTGGCGGTGCGCACGTTGAAGACCACGGCATTCCTGGTCTGGGACGTCACCGTCAGCGGGGTCCGCCCGGACGAGACCCCGAGTCGGCTGCAAGTCCTCGTCGACGCGCACACCAGCAAGGTCGCGTTCGCCGACGACCGCATCAACATCCTGGTCCCCCCCGGCCGCCCCTCGGCGCCGGCGGCACGGCCGGCCCATACGGCACCGCCGGCAGGAACGCCAGGGCCGGCAGGAACGCCACGGCCGGCGCGGCCGGCCGGGCCGCCATCGACGGAACGAGCGGCACGAACGCCCGGTACGGGGAACTCCATCTACGGCGGCACGGTCCCCTTGGACCTGACCCTTTCCGGCGGAACCTATTCCATGAAGGACCCGTCGCATGGCAACGGGTTCACCACCGATCTGGGCCATTCCACCCTTGGCATCAGCAACGGCTCGATCTACAGCAACACCACCGGGGTGTTCGGCAACGGCACCACCGGCAACCCGGCCTCCGTGGGCGTCGATGCGCACTACGGCGCGGCCGAGACGTTCGCGTACTTCAAGGCCGCCGAAGGCCGGAACGGCATCTTCGGCGACGGGACGGGGGTGCCCTCCCGTACGCACTACGGCAACGGGTACGCGAACGCGTTCTGGGACGGCTCGCAGATGACCTACGGTGACGGCGTGAACAACACCCGCCCGCTCACCGAACTGGACGTGGCCGGGCACGAGATGACCCACGGCGTCAGCGGCTCGCTGATCGGCTGGCAGGACACCGGCGAGACAGGCGGCCTCAACGAGGGCACCAGCGACATCTTCGGCACGATGGTGGAGTTCTACGCGGGCAACCCCAGGGACACACCCGACTACACCATCGGCGAACTGATCAACATCAACGGCAACAACACACCGTTGCGATACATGTACAACCCTTCGCTGGACGGTGCCTCACCCAACTGCTACGCCAGCAACAACGGCAATCTGGACGCCCACAACGCCAACGGCCCGCTCAACCACTGGTTCTTCCTGACCGCCGTCGGCAGCGGCGACCACGGGTATGGCAACAGCCCGACCTGCAACGGCTCCACGGTCACCGGCCTCGGCAACGACAAGGCATCGAAGATCTGGTATCGGGTGCTCTCGACGTACGCCACCAGCGGCATCGACTATGCCGCGGCGCGCGTCGCCTCGCTTCGGGCGGCGTCCGACCT
>JAOPYK010000021.1 GCA_025964695.1 Streptosporangiaceae bacterium
GGCGACGCCTCGTCCTGCACCAACGCCTGCTTGTCTTCTTCGGACGCAACCCAGAAGACGATCACATCCTGATAGCGTTCCCCGGTCTCGGGATCGACCGCATCCGGCCGCGGATTGCGGAAGAAGACAAACGACTTCCCACCCACCTGGTAGATCGGATTGTCGCCGGTCCCGGGGTAAACGGTGACATGTGGCATAGCCAGAGCAAGCTCGTGCACGTCCTCGACCCGGGCGGGCCGACGCTCATCGTCCGGCATGGCCTCAGCGTAGGCGGCACAGCGCCCGGGCAACCTCCGCTCATGCCGCGATCTGCATGGCGGTGTGACAGGCGTCGGCGGGGTCAGCTCCCTTGTGGTGCGATGGAGCGCAACAGCGCGTCCAGTTCGCGGTCGGGACTTACGTGCTTGCTGTAGAGAGGGCCGCAGGGCGTGGTCGCCAGGCGCATCGCGAGGCCCGGTAGATCCGGCACCGGAGTGTCACCTCGGTAGGTCTCGGCAAGGGAGGTGAACTCATTCATGATGCCGACAACGCTGCGGTTCGCGGTCTTGGCGAGGCGACGGTCGCGCATCTGCCGCAGTTCCTCGTCAATGATCGCGTCTGGGGTTCCGTGCGCGGCGAGCACCGCAGCGACTTGCTGCGGGAACCTCGCCAGCAGGGTCGCTGCGGGAGCCAGCGGCATCAGCACCGGTAGCAGTGTCTGTTCGTTGACGAACAGCGCGACTTGCGGCTTCCAGAACAAGGCGGTGGCGTACCACTGTCCCAACAGGGTGGTGGATGGTTCCCCTTCACCAAGGTTGGGCGGGCCGATGCGGTCGAGCAGCTTCTTGGTCGCACGCACGATAAGCACCCGCCCATCCTGCCCCCAGCCCGGGCCCGATTCCCCGTCGGGATGCCGGTCGGCCTTCTTCGCCCTTCGGGCAACGGACCATCGATGATGACGATCGGCTCGTGAACGTACTCTGGACCCGAGCAGCGATTAACCGCCGAACCCGGACCCATACAGTGAACTGATCATGAATGATGCAGGCCGGACTGCAATCGGTTGAGTGCCAGCGAACCGTCGGAGACGACGGCGATGCTCTGGTCGGCGGCTTCGGGAGCGACAAAGGCGAGCAGGCGTTCGCCCTCCTCGAGAACCGCTGTAGTGCTGGATTGCCGCAGCGGCCGGAACGGAGCGATGGACAGCCTGGAGTCCGGCAGCGACCACGTGCCCGCAGCGAAGCCGTCGACGAGGAACATGGGCACACCACCGGATGCGATGCGCGCGAAACGTTTGCGGTCCTCGTCGCTGATCACCCTGGTCCGGTCCCGATGGCCGAGAAGAGCGTTGTCGAAAGCAGGCAGGAACCGCACCGGTACCGGCAGATCTGGATCGGCCAGGGGTACGTCGGGCAGGTCGTACAGCACCTTGCCCTGCTCGTCACGCAAGACCCGCAGCTGCGGTCGGAGCCTGTCGACCACTTCCCGCAGCCGGGTGAGCCCGGACCAGGCCTGGATGTCCATGACGCCGGCTGGACCGAACGCCGCCAGATAGCGGACGATCAGCGTCTCCGGCCGCGGTGATGTCGCCATGGGGCGGCCGATCCACTCGTCCGCGAGAGTGACCGAGATCCCGGATCGGTTGCCCCACCGGCCCCAGGTGCCGGCCTCCGGAGCGTGGACCAGCGCGACCATGACCTCCACAGCCTCGGCGAGTCTGCCGCCGTGCCGATCCGGGAACAGCTCGGTCAACCGCCGGCCCAGTTCTCGTCTGCTGAGCGGCCGGCCCGATAGCAGCTCACGACCTGCGCGGGCGAGTTCAACAAGGTCCAGCCCGTCGATTTCACGCGCGAAGAAGGCGTCCTTCAACGCGCTGCTCACGATGGGCTGGACGGTCGGCCGTAGCCAGCCGAAATCCTCAGCATCGGCCAGATGCATGGTCCGCCGCACCATCGTTGAGCGCACTACACCCCGCTTGTGCAGCAGAGCGGCCAACTCGGCAGGCCGGAAGTCCGCCAGCCGCGTCCAGAGCCCCACGTAGGGCCAGTTGGGCTCCTGCGCCTGCATCGCGACCAGACGCCTGATGGCGTCGAGGGCAGAATGGGACGTACGTTCCACCAGCAGTTGACGTTGAAGCAACGTCCGGTTGAGGCCACGCAGCGATATCACCGACATCTGGACATTAAAGCGTCCGGGGTGGGTGATGATCTCGCCTGCGGCGAAAGAGTCCCCTTGGCCTGACGGGCAGCACAGCGGCCATCTCCGTGCGGCTCCGGATAGTTGTTGGTCGGCCGATCTCAGGAGGGGGCGCCTTGCTCAGAGTCCTGGATGGTCAGCGCCCCGCCGTGCTGCGCGGCGATCCCTCTGGCGATCGGCAGGCCGAGCCCGGTGCCCTTGGTTTCCTTGTTGCGGGCGGTGTCCAGCCGGATGAAGCGATCGAACACCACCTCCCGATGCTCCGGCGGGATCCCGGGACCGTCGTCCTGGACTTCCAGCACCGCCTCATCACCCTCCCTGCGGACCGAGACCCTCACCATGGCAGCGGCGTACCGCTCGGCGTTGTCCACCAGATTGGTAAGCAGACGGCTCAGCTGCAGCCGGTCCCCGGCGATCACTACTCCCGGCTGGAGATTCGTCACGATTCGCCGCTGTGCAGGGCGGCGCCGGAGCTCGGAGGCGACCAGCTGTCCCAGATCCACGTGGTCCTTCGCGGATGTGGCACTGGAGTCGAGACGCGCGAGAGCGAGCAGGTCGGTGACGATCGCCTCAAGCAGGTCGAAACCAGCCTCCAGGGCAACGGCCACCTGGGGCCAGTCAGCCTCGTCGGGGTGGAGCTGCGCCTCCTCGACCTGCACTCGCATGGCGGTGATCGGACTGCGCAGGTCGTGCGAGGCATCGGAGGCGAAGCGCCGGGTTCCAACCGCCGTCAGCTGTCCCTGCACCCAGGGAGATGACCGAGGCTCTGCGGTAGGCCAGGGCCCAGCAACAGACCAAGGACTGGAACACCGACTACGCCTGCGGGCCGGTGTGGAGGGCACCATCCGTCAGGCCGTCGCCGTCACCGACATGCACCATGCCCCCTACCGGGGCCTGGCCAAAACCCACCTCGAACACATCTGCAGCGCCGTCGCCCTCAACGTGCTACGACTCCACGCCTGGTAGAACGGACACGCACTCGACCGCACCCGAACCACCCACCTCGCCCTCCTCGAACTGAGCCTCGCCGCCTGATCAAATCGAATGACCACCAGGGTCGCGCACGGTTCGCGCCGCTCGGTTCGAAGCCCCTTCCGGATCGGCGGATCCGGAAGAGGCTCCTGACGGCAACGGCCGGCTTGCGTCCTGAGCTTTCGTCCTGCGCTATGCGGAACGCGTGACGGTCTCCTGGAGTTCGGTCACCCAGGTCTCGGGGTCGCCGTCGCCGTACTTGAGGTATACCTCGCGAGCGAAACCGGTGCTGCGGTAGCCGTTTGCCTCGATCCACCGGCCGAGCTGCTGGAACGCTGCGTCCACGTGGTCCATCGGCCCGTGGTGGACGACGGTGGCCACCTGCTCGACCGCGGGCAGGTCCACGACGTCGAAGTCGTAGGTCTTGCCCTGCTCCACGTTCACCGGGGCTCCGGCGTGCACCCGCACACCCTCGGGGACCTGTTCGTAGTACGCGATCGCCGGCCCCGTGATGGCGAGTCCGGCCTCGCCGAGCCGCTTGACCAGCTCCGCGTACAGGGGCTGGATCACCGGGCTGATCTTGTCGGACTCGTAACTTTCCGCTGTACCGATCAACTCGGCGAGGCGGACTGCGGGAACACTCTTGATAACGACGTCTGCGGACATGATGCCCTCCGTTTCGATCATCTGGAGCCTCGCCTCGACCCTGGCCAGCCGTGCCGTTTCGTCGGCCACGTGCGCCTCCAGCTCCGCGCGGCGGAGCCGCAGCATGCCGTACAGCTCCTCCGTGCCAACCTTCTCGTCAAGGATCCGCCCCACCTGCTTGAGGCTGAGGCCGAGGTCCTTGAGCGCGACGAGCCGGTTGAGCCGGGACAGCTGCCCCGCCTCGTAGTAGCGGTAGCCGGTGGCCTGGTCGACACGGGCGGGCCGGAGCAGCCCGAGCGTGTCGTAATGCCGCAACATGCGTACGGACACCCGGCCAAGACGCGCGAAATCTCCAATGCTGAACATGACGCCTCCCGGTCTACGGCCTCACACGGTGTCAGGGTCAACCCCCATGGCGCGAGTACGAGTGCCGGGCCGAATCCAGCCGGCGCACAAGACGCAGACACCGCAGATCAAGCGAGCGCACAGACAGATGAGCTACTGCCGACCTACCACGCACCCACGACCGCCGTAGTCGATCAGATCAGGCGGGAACTCCGTACCGGTGTGCCCGTGATCGGTAGATGGCCTCTGTGATCGATAGGTGGCCTCTCGGTCTGGGGGGTGATCGAGTTCCCCTGGGTCAGAGGGATTCCCACCAGCGCGGAGCGAAGTCCGGTTTCTCGGGGCTCGCGAAGTGAAACGGGACGCCGAGCCGTTCTGCCAGCGCTCGCCCGATCGTGGTGGCTTCCTGGGCCTCGGGCCACGGAGGGACCTCACCGTTGAACAGGCGCATGTCCGTCCCGTGTTGAACGGTCGCGAGGTGATGCTCGGCCCTCGGCTCGATCGTGACGGCCACGAGATCGACCATCCAGCCTTCGCTATCGCCATCCCAGAGAGCCTCAATTGCCGCCGGCCTATAGGGCAGAGCCTGGATCTTGGCCGTGGGCTCGTCGAGATCCAGCGGCGCGGTTGGCGAACGGGTGAAGCGCTGTCCAAGGTCTTCAAAGCGCTCGGCGACGAGATCCATGCACTCGTAGAGCCCTGGCCGCGGCTCCTCGAGCGTTTCCCGGATCACTTTGACGGCCCGGAGCTTGTGGCCCTTCATGACGAGAGCATCGACCTCGGCCCGCACCTGGGTGGGCAAGGTCTCCCAAAGGGGATTCTTCATACCTGCATTCAACCGGCACACGCCCTCGAGCGGGCCAGCCCAATGGCTGCTCAGCGCTCCCTTGCTCAATGCGAAGATCTGATGTGGCCTACTACCTGACCTTCTTCTGCCGGAGCGGCGAGGAGAACGGGTCCTCTGCACTGGCGACCATTCTGTCGAAACTGACGGAGACGGGCGATCCCGTGCTGATCAAGCGTGATGCCGTCGGCTATGTCGACGAGGTCGATGCCTGCGAGCTCGCCACCGACAAC
>JAOPYK010000205.1 GCA_025964695.1 Streptosporangiaceae bacterium
GCCCATCGTGTCCTCGCCGGTGTCGTACACGGCGACCACCGACGGATGGTTGAGGGACGCCGCCGACTGGGCCTCACGGCGGAACCTGGCCTGGAACGTGGGATCCCGCGCCAGGTCGGACCGCAGCGTCTTGATCGCCACGATCCGGTCCAGCCTCTGGTCCCGGGCGCGGTAGACCTCGGCCATGCCGCCGCGCCCGATCACGCCGTCCAGCTCGTAACGGCCACCGAGTAGCCGAGGTTGAGTCATGTCTCGCTGCACTTTCCCTACTCGTCTACACCCTGGTATCCGAACTTAGCCCCGCCGGCGGAGTGCTTGAGGGAACTGACGTCGGAGTCGGCGGCGGCGTGGTGCTCACTACCGGGGTCGGTGTGGGGTGCGGGGTGGTTGAAGTTGTCTTGGTCGGGGTCGCACTGGCTTTCCCCGTGGTGGACGCCTTGGGCGTCGGAGAGGTTGACACAACGTTCCCGGGAGTCGGCCTGACCCAGGAATAGCCGGGAATCGGAGTTTTCCGGTCCGGTGCTGCAGGCTTGCCCTGGATCACATCGCCCGGGACGGACTGAACTTTAGTCGAGTTCCCGTTCAGATTAGCGTGACGGGGCAAACGCCAGAGGGAACCCACCACGATCATTCCCAGAAGCAGAATTCCGACGGCCATCGAGGTCAGGAACAGTGCCGACCGGGACTGGGAGGAGTTATCTGATTCCTGACTCAAGGGCAGCTCAGAGGTGTCGCCGATGGTCGTCGGCGGGGACGCGAGCGCGGTCGGCTCAAGGCCGAACGCCAGCGAGTCCTTGATCACGTAGGCCCGATCGGCAAGGGCCTGGGCGCCGGCCGGCCGATCGGCCGGGTCCTTGGCGAGCAACTGCCGTACGAGGTCGCGTACCGGCGCCGGTACGTCGAGGGGCAGTTCCGGCGGTTCTTCCCGTACGTGCTTGAGAGCGATCGCCACCGGGGAGTCGGCGTCGAACGGAGGCTCCCCGCTCAGGCACTGGTAGGCCACGATCCCCAGCGAGTACAGATCGGCGGCCGGCGTGACCACCTGGCCGGAGGCCTGCTCCGGTGCGACGTACTGCGCGGTGCCCATCACCATGCCGGTCAGGGTCTGGTTGCTCTGCTGGCTGCCACGGGCGATGCCGAAGTCAGTGATCTTGACGGTGCCGTCCCCGGTGATCATCAGATTCGCGGGTTTGACGTCGCGGTGGATGATCCCGGCGCTGTGCGCGACCCCGAGAGCCCGGGCGGCCTGTCCGATGATGTCGAGGGTCGACTCCGGCGTGAGGCCCCCCGTCCGGCGAAGGATCTTCGACAGCGGCTCGCCCGGCACCAGCTCCATGACCAGGTAGGCCTGATCGTCGTGCTCGCCGTAGTCGTACACTTGCGCGATGCCGCTGTGCTGCAGGCCCGCAGCGAACCGCGCCTCGGCCCGGAACCGGCTGCGCGCCATCTCGTCGGAGACGAACTCGGGGCGCAGCAGCTTCACCGCCACCGGGCGCTCGAGGACCTCGTCCATCGCCCGCCAGACCTCGCCCATCCCACCGGTGGCCAGCCGTTCGGCCAGCCGGTACCGATGGTTCAGGACGAGGTCGCCACTCATTTCTGGAGCACCGCCTGCATGATCTGAGCGGCCTGCTCACCCGCGGCGGTCGCACCGAAACCGGGGCCCTCCGTCATCACGGCGAACGCGTACCGAGGGTTCTGCGCCGGGCTGAAGCCGACGAACCACCGGTCGTTGATCGTTCCCAGGCCCAGCTCGGCGGTCCCGGTCTTGCCCGCCACGTTCTTGCCCTGCAGGTTCTTGGCCGTACCCTGCGCCACGACCGCCCGCATCATGTCCTGCAGCTGCTGCGCGGTACTGCTCTTGATCGGCTGGGGCAGCTCGGCCGGATTGGCGTTGTAGAGCTCCTGGTTGTCGGGCGTGACGACCTTGTCGACCAGGTAGGGCTTCATGAGCTTGCCGTTGTTGGCGACCGCGGAGGCGACCATGGCCATCTGCAGCGGGGTGGCGCCGACGTTCTCCTGGCCGATGCCGGAACGGCCCAGCGCGTCACCGGTGATCTTAGTTGGGTCCTTACCGGGGACGGTGAGGCTGCTCGTGGCGCTCTTCAGGTCGGTCTCGACCGCGATCGGCGTGTTGAAGCCGAACTTCGCCGCCTGGGCGTTCAGCGCGGGCGCCCCCAACTGCAGGGCGAACCGGCCGAAGGTGGAGTTGCAGGAGTTGGCGAAAGCCATGATGAGCGCGGTCGGCTGACCGGCGCAGGCCGCGCCCGGGTCGTTGGGCAGTTTCCGACCCGACTCCGGCAGAATCAGATCGGCGGTATCGACCGTGCTCTGCGAGTTCAGCTGTCCCGAGTCGAGTTCGGCCGCCGCAACGACGATCTTGAAGGAGGAGCCGGGGGGGAACCGGTCGCTCATGGCCTTGTCGACCGTGGGGTTGAACCTCTGCTTCTGCTCCTCCACGAATTTCTGATTGGCCTGGGTCCCGTCCTGCTGCCCGGCGATGGTGTTGAAGTCGAACGAAGGGGTGCTGGCCAGCACCACGATCGCGCCGGTCTTCACGTCGATCACGGCCGCGCCGGCACGCCGGTCGGTGCCCGCCTTCAGGATGGAGTAGGCGGACCGCTGTGCCTTGGAGTTGATCGTGGTGTAGACGTTGGCGCCCTTGGGCTTGGTGCCCACGAAGGCGTCGAACCAGCTCCGCACCGAGATCCGCTTGTCGACCCCGTCGAGCAGGCTGTCATCGGCCAGTTCCAGGCCGCCCTTGGCCCCGCTCGGCATGAAGTAGCCGGTGACCGGGGAGAAGGCCGCGCCGCCGTTGTACTTGCGGGCGTACTTCTTCCCCCTGTCGCCACCGATCTTGAACGATTCGGCCAGCTTGGTGCCGTCGGCCAGGATCGCGCCGCGATCCCGGGTGAAGATGTCGGCGTACTGGCGGGCGTTCTTCTTGTTCTTCTTGAGAGCGTCGGCCTCGCTGCCTTGGATGTAGTTGATGTTGACCATCAAGGCGAAGATCAGCAGCATCCCCACCAGCGTCAGGCGCTTGAGGGCCTTGTCCATGTTCATCGGCTCGCTCCGCTCGCGGTTCGCAGCCGCGGGGAGGCGCCGGCTTCCCTCGTCACGTGCTCGCTCGTTCCTCGCTGCGCGCGTTCCTCAGTCCAGCCGACGCGCGTCCGCTCACTGTGCCCATGGCGCTCGCTCCGCTCGCGCGGTTCGCAGCCGCTCGACGCGCCGGCTTCCCTCGTCACGTGCTCGCTCGTTCCTCGCTGCGCGCGTTCCTCAGTCCAGCCGACGCGCGTCTGCTCACTGCTCATCGGGTGCTCACCACCTGCGTCAGTCCTTCATCCTGGATCGACTGCGGGGCGGGGCGCCGAGCCTGGTCACTGAGCCGGATCAACATCGCGATGAGGATCCAGTTGGCGAGCAGGGAAGAACCACCCTGCGCCATGAACGGAGTCGTCAGACCGGTGAACGGGATGAGCCGGGTGACCCCCCCGACGATGGCGAACACCTGGAGGGCGAAGACGAAGGAGACGCCTCCGGCGAACAGCTTGGCGAACGGGTCGCGGGCGGCGATCGCGGTCTTCATGCCCCGCTGCACGATCAGCGCGTAGACGAGCAGGATCGCCATCAGCCCGGCCAGCCCGAGCTCCTCGCCCAGCGAGGTGAAGATCTCGTCACTGAACGCCAGCGGCGTGATGAACGGCTGGCCCTGGCCGAGGCCGGTGCCCAGCACCCCGCCCTGTCCCATCGCGAACAGGCCCTGCATGAGCTGGGCGCTGTCGGAGTAGTTACCGCCCAGCTTCAGGCAGGCGGCGAAGGGACTGGCCACTCCGTCCATGCTCTTGATCGTGCCGTTGGGCAGGGCGCAACCGCCGTTGAAGAAGGGTACGGGGTTGAGCCAGATGTCGACTCGCTGGGTGATGTGCACCAGGGGTCCGCCCACCACTCCGGCCAGCAGGAACAGCAGCACCGCACCGCCCAAGAAGAGCGTGAGGCCGATGATCACCCAGGAGGCCCGCCCGGTGGCGAGGTAGAGCATGCTGACGAAGAGCCCGAAGAACAGCAGTGCGGTACCGAAGTCGTTCTGGACGGCCAGGATGGCGAGGCTGATCACCCAGAAGATCAGGATCGGAAACAGGTCACGGGCCCGGGGCAGCTCCAGGAACAGGACCTTTCGTCCCACCAGCGAGAGTGCCTGCCGCTTCTTCACGAGATAGCCCGCGAAGAACGCGACCAGTGCGAACTTGGAGAATTCAGCCGGCTGGATGGAGAAGGATCCGACCGTGATCCAGACCTTCGAACCGTTGACGGCGGGAAAGAAGAGAGGGGCCACCAGGAAGATCAGGCCGAGCGCACCCAGCGTGTAGTGGTAGCGCTGCAGCATTTTGATCTCGCGGAGCAGCAGCACCGCCCCGACGAACAAGACGATGGAGAAGACCGTCCAGAACAGCTGTGTGTTGGCGCTGGACCCCGTACCGAACGGAACGTAGGTCTTTCCGGGGTGGGCGGCCTTGTAGGCGGCCTCGACCGCCTTGTAGTCAGGCGCGGTCTTCTGGTCGATGCGGTAGATCATCGCCAGCCCGAGGCCGTTGAGGAACATCGCCAGCGGCAGCAGCAGCGGGTCTGAGTAGGGGGCCCAGCGGGCCACCACGAAGAACGCGGCCCCGGCCAACACCACGATCGCGATGCCGTAGCCGAACATGCCCTTCGGCAGGGTGCCGTCGCGGCTCAGCCCGACCTGGGCGAAGGCCGAGACGGTGACGATCAGCGCGAACACGAGCAGCGCCAGCGACGCTCCCCGGCGCGGACCGGCCGGCAGGGGGTTGCTCAGAGCACTCATGCCCCTCCCTTGCAAGCAGGCAGGTCGGGGTGGTCGGTGCAGTTCTTCTTGGCCGCGGCGACCAAACTGTTGATCTTGCTGGTGGCGTCGGTCTTCGCCTTCTTGATGCCCTTGCCGACCTCGACCTTTTCAGGGTCCGGCAACCGGTCGAACCGGGGCGGAGCGGCATCGATGTTCGGGCAGCTCAGGTTGTTCGTGGTCTGGGAGGGGTCCTTGGAGACCACGACCTCGGTGTTGTTCTTGCCGCCCGGGTGGATGAGGTACAAGCAGACCGAGGACTCCACCTTCTGGAGGGTCTGATTGAGGGGGCCCTGGACGGTGAGGTTTCCCTTGACGGCCATCTGCTGGCGCGTGTCCAGGTCGTCCACCAGGATCTGCCTACTCGTCTGCTTGTCCTGGGGCGCCTTTTTACTGAACTTCTGGCCGAACACGTCGTCGGGCTTGCCGGTGTAGACGACCACGATCAGGTTCTTGCTCGCAGTCGCGTTCCCCACGCCCACGTAGTAGCCGCTGCGCAGATACTGGTAGCCGAAGAAAACGCCGGTGCCGACCAGCAGGATGAACACACCGGCCACGGCGACGAGCCAGGTCCAGCCGCGTCCATGCCCTCGCGTGGCCTGTGCCGTGGGGGGCGGCCCGGACATGGCCGGTGCCGGCGGCGGGCCGGCGGGGGGCACGCTGGGCATCGGTGCCGAGAGCGGCGTCGCGGCGGCATGCATCGGGGCCGCGCCAGGTCCGGGGGCGGGTGGCGGCATGCCGTCGATGCCGACGGCGGGCTGCGGCAGGGTGTCGTGGAGTTCCGCGGCGCGCTGAGCGGGCGTGTTGCCGGCCCGCACCGGAGCGGAGCCGGGTGTGGCCGCGTTCGCTGCGGCCCCCGCCAGCATCGGCCGGGCCGCCGGGGGCTGCTGCTGGGTCAGATCGATGACATCGGCGATGACACAGGTGATGTTGTCGGGACCGCCGCCCCGGTTGGCCAGATCGATCAGCTGCTTGATGGCCCCGATGGGCTCCGCCTGGGCAGAGAGCACCTGGTGGATGGTCTCGGCGCTCACCACCCCGGACAGCCCGTCGGAGCAGAGCAGATAGCGGTCGCCCACCTGGGCCTCGCGCAGCGCCAGGTCGGGATCGACCTCACCGCGTCCGTCCAGGGCCCGCAGCAGCAATGAGCGCTGCGGATGGGAGGCGGCCTCGTCCAGGGTGATCCGGCCCTCGTCCACCAGCGACTGCACCAGGGTGTGGTCATGGGTGATCTGGAAGAGCTCGCCGTTGCGCAGTAGATAGGCACGTGAGTCGCCGATGTGCACCAGCGCGACATGTGAACCCGACCACAGCATCGCGGTGAGCGTCGTCCCCATTCCCTGCAGGGAAGGCTCGCCCTCGACGATGTTGTGCAGCTTGTCGTTGGCTTCTTTGACGGCGCGTTCCAGCGCGGCGAGCAGCTCCTGCGCGGGGACCTCGGTGTCGAGCTTGCGCAGGGTCTCGACGGCGGCGGCACTGGCGATCTCGCCGCCTACGTGCCCGCCCATGCCGTCGGCCACGACGAGCAGACGCGCGCCCGCATAGGCCGAGTCCTCGTTGCCCTCACGGAGCATGCCGACGTCAGAGCGCGCGGCGTAGTGGATTCCTATAGTCATTTGCGCAGCTCAATGACGGTTTTGCCGATACGGATCGGGACACCGGGTTGGATCGGCATGGGCTGAGTCACCTTCGTGCGTCCGAGGTAGGTGCCGTTCGTCGAGCCGAGATCTTCCACGATCCACTGGCCGCCCTGTTCGAAGATTCGAGCGTGCCGGCTCGAAGCGTAGTCGTCGATCACCACCAGGGTGGCGTCATTCGCGCGGCCAATGGTAATGGGGACTTGGCCCAGGTCAATCGTCGTGCCCGCTCGGGGGCCCTCCGTCACGACGAGCCGGCCGGGGCCCCCACGTCCGGCGCGGTGCGCGGCCGACTGGGCAGCCGAGGCCGGCTGGGGCCTCGGCTTGGGCGGCTTCGCGGGCTTGACCGTTCGGGGGCGCGCGGCCTTCGTCGCCGCCTTGGACCCGAACAGGTCGGCGCGCATCACGCCTACGGCGGCGATGACGAACAGCCACAGGACCGCGAGAAACGCGACCTTGACCAGCGTCAGGGTTATCGGGCTCATGGAGGGGGGTTACTCCCTGTCGCGGCGGAACACCAAAGTTGTACGGCCCATTGTTACCTGGGAGCCGTCGACTAGTGTGACGCGTCGAATCGGCTGTCCGTTCACGAAAGAGCCGTTGGTAGACCCTAGATCCACGAGAACGATTTCGGGACCCTCTACCCGGATCTCGGCGTGGTGCCGGGAGACCCCGGCGTCGACCAAGCGCAGATCACAGTCGGTGCCCCGGCCCAGCAACGTCACCGGGGTGGTGATGTCGTAGGACCGCTGCACGTTCTCGCCACCGTCCACGGCGGTCGTCACCAGCAGTCGCGGCCTCCCCCCGAAGGCCCCCTGCTGCCGGGCGGCTGGCGGCGCGTAGTCGCTGTGCGGCTGCCGGATCTCGCCTCCTTCGACCGTCGAGCCGCGGATGACGCCGGAACGGATCCGGAACATCCCCTGGCCCAGATCGCCGGTGTTCTCGAACCGCACCCGCACCGGGCCGACAAAGGAATATCCCTGCTCCTTGGCGTACTCCCGGGCCAGGTTGGCCAGTTCCTGGCTCAGACTGTCGGCGTACACCTGCAGCCGCTGGCCATCCGCCTGGGAGATCTCGACGACGAAGTCGTTCGGGACCAACGTGCGGCCTTGTGCCACGATCGCCGCTCGCTCGTCCATCTCCCGCTGTACGGCGCTGGCGACCTCGACCGGCTGCAGCTCCGACTTGAAGGCCCGAGCGAAGGCACCCTCAACCATGCCCTCGAGCCGACGCTCGAAGCGCTGTAGGACACCCACGGGCACCTCCCTTCCCCACCTCTAGACGATCGTATCCGGGTGAAGGTTCGCGGAGAGCAATCGTGCGTTCCGACCACCCCCATCACCCGTGCTAGCCTTTTCGAGCACCCGGGCGGGTGGCGGAACGGCAGACGCGCACGGTTCAGGTCCGTGTGTCCGAAAGGACGTGAGGGTTCAAATCCCTCCTCGCCCACCTCGGGGTACCGACGAAAGTCGTGCTCTTAGAGTGACGGAACGAGCCTCAGTGCGACAAGCGTAGGCGATCCCGTGGGCTGCCGAGGTCGTTGATCTTGGTGCCGGGGTACGGCTCCAGTCGCCTTGAGCCTATTTTTCCGCTGCTACGGGTTCTTTGGGATAGCTCAGGGCCCCGGCATGTGCTTACGCCCGTGCCGGGGCCCTGAGGCTTTGTGGCCGTTCGGGTTTTGGGGTGTGGCGCGGCCAGTGTGGGGTGGTCGGGATCTGGTGGGGCGGCTCAGCTTGCGGGTTGCAGGTGGCTTTTGGGGGTCCAAGTGCCCAGAGGCTTGGTTTCTCTGCGCCGGGCGCGGCGTCGGGGTTTTCCGTCTGGTCCCGGCAGGGTGTCGATCCAGTTGCCGATCTTGCGTTCGTTGACGTGGGCTAGTTGGAAGGCCAGCAGCAGGGTCTGGGCGGCGATGCCGCGCATCCGGCGTCCTTGGGAGCGTTCGATGGCTTCGTGGGCATCGTTTTTGGCGTAGCCGTGGAGGCCTTCGGAGGTGTTTCGAAGCCGCGGGTGGATCTTTTGCCATTCGCGGCTGCCGTAGGCGAGCGGCTGCCAGTGTTTGGCGCCGTGCTCGGGGGCCACGGTGATGCTGGTCTGGGCGCAGATCTTAGGTGGCCCGGTGGGGCTGGGTGTGAGCTGGACCAGCGGTAGCTGCGGGCGGGTGCCCATGCTCGCCGATTTCAGTTCGCAGTGGACTTGGCCTGCGGAGTGGGGGCAGGAGTAGCGCTGGTGGCCCTCCTTGTCGGGCCGGCCTTTGGGGGGCAGGGCGTAGGGGGCGCGGGCGTCGACGCGTGTCCGCCAGGTGGCCGCGTCGATGGCGGCGGGGTCTCCTTCGGGTCGGTGCAGATCTTGTGTGGCGGTGACGAGTTGGGGCGGCATGCTGGGGCAGTACCAGGTCCCCTCGACGAGGTTCGCGCCGTAGGCTTGGGCTTGGATGCCCAGTTGGTCGCTGCGGTAGCCGTAGGTGGGCTGGTAGCCCAGGGCGCGTAGGGGCAGCTGCCAATCTTCGGGGCGGGAGTTGTTGTAGGCGGCGTCGGCGCCGACGTATCCGGCGGGGTAGCCGCGGCGCTGGATGTCAGTGAGGACGGCGATTCCGTTGCGTCCGGGGTCGAAGCCGGGCTTGCTGAGCTTCATTCCCATGACCAGCGCGGGGAGCACTTTGGGGTCTCCGCATCCGCCCGGCCCGGGTTGCGGGTCGTGGTGCGGGTTGCGGGAGACCGCAAGTGCGACGTCGTATCCGAACATGATCTTGGCTTTTCGTCTGGTCTTCTGGGTGGCTCTTATACCGCCGGGGTTGTTGTGTTCGGGGTGTCCCGGCCGCCCCTGCCGTCCTGCGGGGGCGGCCTGGTCGGATATGGCTGGGTCGCGGTGGTCGCCTTCGCGGACGTACCAGCCGGCGTCGGGGTCGGTCGAGGTGTGGGGCCCGTTGGTACTGGTGCCACGGGCGAAGGTGGCGATCACTGTGGCGTCGATGCCGAGCGAGCCGTCATAGTGCTCGGGGTCTTTGAGCAGGTGCGCGAGCCGGGTGAGTGAGGCCTCGAGGATCTGGTTCGCGGTTCGGTCCAGAAGCTCTTCACGCTCAGCCCGCACATGCGGATCGGCGTCGACGAGGTATCGGGCGGCTTCCTCGCGGGTGAGACGCTTGTTCTTGGGCAGCGGCGAGGGGTCCATGAGGGCGATCACAGCGCGGCGCAGCCGCCGGACGACGGCGTAGCCGGCCTCGAACCCGTCCCGGTCATCGGGCTTGTCCTCAAGCTCGAAACGTGGTTTCCACTGGTCGGAAATACCCCAGTACAGGATGTCGGTCACCTGGTGACGGCGGGGACGTCGTGTGACGTACCCGCCGTACCGCCGTAGCTGGTGATCAAGCCTTGACGACCTTGACCGACACGACGATCTTGGCGGGGGTGCCGACACCGTTGGTCGCCACCAGGGTGAGCTTGTAGGTGCCGACCCGCGTGGGCTTACCGGACAGGGTGCCGTCGGCGGCCAGCTTCAGGCCGGGCGGCAGTTTCCCGGCGGCCAGGGAGACCTTCGGGGTGGGCGTACCAGTGGCGACGAACCTGTGGCGGTAGGCCTTGCCGAGGTGCGCAT
>JAOPYK010000042.1 GCA_025964695.1 Streptosporangiaceae bacterium
TGATCAGCGAGTTCGGGTCGTCGTCGATGCCGATGCCGCTCACCAGCCGGGGCAGCCCGGGCAGGCGCAGGTTGCGGCTGCAGGCGGGGGAGGCGAGCAGCGCGCGAACATCCTCATACCGTACGGCTAGCGGCACCTGATCGCCGCTGGGCATGGTCGCGGGCGCCAGCGGGCCGGCTTGTCGGCGGTGGGCGAACTCGGGTGGTGGTGTGCCCAGGGGGCCTGGCACGATCTCCGGCCAGGATGCGTTCAGATCAAGCTCGGCGGTCATCGCAGCCCCTTCCGGCCAGGACCTGCCAGAAGGCGGCCCCTCTCGGAACGTACGGGAGCCTATGGCGATGGTCAACAGGCACATCAGCTGAGGTCGGCGGTCGTGGCGAAGCGGGCGTGGAGCTCGGGAGAACGGCGCCGGTCGGCGGGAGCGGGGGTCGCCGCGGCCGGTCAGGACCAGCAGGATCGTGGCGATCGGAGCCTCGGACCAGCCAAAGACCCCAAGCGTTGATCGCTACGGGGTCTTTTGCCAGCAACCAGCAACCGCCTCAGCCGAGCGCATCCCCCAACTTCCGCAGCGCCGTTAGCTTGTCGTCCAGGGATGCCACCACTTGTCGTACGTCCGGTGCGGGGTGTCTTGTGATGGTTTGAGCGGGGCTATTGGGCGCGGCGCGCGGGGACGAGGACGGCGGACCCGGCACCGAGTAGGGAAAGGACCGCGGTCACCATGAGAGCTGGGGAGAAGCCGTCGGTGAAGCCTGCCGGGCTGGTGAAGTCGCCGGTACGGGTGAAGACCGCGATGGCTAGGGCGATCCCGAATACCCCGCCGAGCTGGCGGAAGGTGTTGCTGGTCCCCGACGCCTTGCCGATCGCGTGCGGCGGTACGGCCCCGATGACCGCGTTCTGCACCGTGGGAATTGCCATGGAGATTCCCACCCCGGCTATCAGCAGGCCTGGCATCAGCGCGAGGTACGGCGTGGCTGGACCGGCGACCAGAGCGACCGAGCCGAGACCGATCGCCTGCAGCGTCAGGCCGGCGGTCAGGATCCAGCGTTCCCCGATCCGGTCGGCCAGCACTCCCGCCAGCGGGGCGATCACCATTGGGGTGGCGGTCCACGGCAGCAGCTGCAGCCCCGTCTTCAGCGGGGAGTCGCCGGAGACGACCTGCAAGAACTGCGCCATCAGGAACACCGCGCCGAACAGACTCGCGGTCATGAAAGACGCGGCCGCGTTCCCGGCGGAGAACGCTCGCAGGCGGAAGTACGGCATCGGCATCATTGGCGTGCGGGTCCGCAGCTCCCAGCTCACGAAGGCCACCAGCGCCGCTGCCCCGCCGGCCAGTGCCGACAGCACTTCGGTGCTCGTCCACCCGGAGCCGTTTCCACGAACCAGCGCCCACACCAGGCCGAGCGATCCGGCCGAGACCAGTGCGATCCCCGGCAGATCCACCCGGACCCGCGGCCCGTGGCTCTCGGCGACCCTGCGCAGGATCAGCGGGATCAGCACCGCGCCGAGCACTACGTTCACCCAGAAGATCCACTGCCAGGCGAGGCCCTCGACGATGGCTCCGCCGATGAGTGGGCCGCCGGCCACCGCCAAGCCGGTGAGACCACCCCAGATCCCGATGGCCTTGCCGCGCTTGTCGGCTGGGAAGGTCGCGCTGAGGATGGTGAGCGAGATAGGCATGATCGTGGCCGCGCCGATGCCCTGAACGGTACGGGCCACGATGAGCAGGCCGATGGACGGCGCCAGAGCGCAGGCGGCCGAGCTCACGGCGAACAGGCCAAGCCCGCCGACCAGGACCCGGCGGCGGCCGAAGCGGTCGCCCAGCGCTGAGGCTGCCAGGATGGACACCGCCAGCGCCAGGCTGTAGGCGTTGACGGTCCAGCCGAGCTGCTCGGCGGTGGCGCCGAGGGACCGCTGAATGGTGGTGAGAGCAGTGGTGACCACGAGCACGTCCAACGCCGCCATGAACGCGGCGAACGACATGAGAGCCAGCACCCACCCACGTGCGCGTGCGGACGTGACGGTTCCCGAGGAATCGTGCACGTCTGGTACGAAGACGCGGGCTGCATCTACCGACATCGGAGCCTCCTGGTTACAAGGGATTGGGTAGTCCTGGCCGAAAAAGCAACGGATATCGCTGACCTGCGCTGTCGGCTTGGCAGGCCACCAACCTTTGAAATGCTCGGCGACGCCCGCCTCGACCAACCCGCCGCTACAGGGTCCCGGTAGTGCTGAGTACTACCGGGACCCCTGCAGCTGCCCACCGCCGCCCGGCTCCCGCGTCGCTCATGGCGGCACCGCGGGGCCGGCGTTCGCCGGGTCTTGGCTGGCGTGTGCTCAGGCTGAGTCTTCGTCGATCGCACGAGTGCCGCGGTTCAGAACCGTGATCTCACCGACTTCGACACCGCAATCGTTTTCCAGGATCGGACATCCTTTGGCCAACGCGACCGCCGCCTCGATATCGTCAGCGGTGACCAGGGAGTAACCGGTCAGCGCGGTGTCGGCGCCGCAGTTCCCGACCGTGCTTCGCTCGAAGACTGGGTTGCCGCGGTCCACGAGGTTGGCGCCCAACTGCTCGAACCAGGCGCTCCAAGCGGCCACAGCGTCGGTGGTGCCCATGTTGTAAGTCTTTGGGGCGCGGTATGAGAACACGTACGTGGACATCGATCAGTTCTCCTCTTCTGCCGGCTCCGTGCCGGCTCTACCTGTGCAGACACCGGCCCGCCGACGAACTGGGCGGCGGCGAGCGCCCAGTTTGCTTCCCCGGTGGGGTCAATACCGATGGACCGCGATGCGCACCGGAGGAAGAGGAATGCGAGGCTCGCATGGTGACCATGGACCTGATCGACCGGGCCCGGGCCGGAGACACAGGGGCGTTTCATCAGCTCATCGACCCCCACCGGCGCGAGCTGCAGGTGCACTGCTATCGGATCCTCGCTTCGACGCAGGATGCCGAGGACGCGCTGCAAGAGACGCTGTTGGCGGCCTGGCAAGGCCTCGGCGGCTTCGAAGGACGCTCCTCGATCCGGACCTGGCTGTATCGGATCGCGACGAGCCGCTGCCTGAACGCGCTGCGATCCAGCAGCCGGCGCCCGAGAACCGACAGCCCAATGCCCGGGTTTGACCCGCCGGACCCCACCCGGCTGGGTGAGGTGCTCTGGCTCGAGCCATACCCGGACGTCCTCCTCGAGGGGCTCGCTGAGGGCATCCCCGGCCCCGAGGCCCGCTACGAGGCCAGGGAAGCTATCTCGCTGGCATTCGTAACGGCTGTGCAGCTCCTGTCGCCCCGTCAGCGCGCCGTCCTGATTCTGCGCGATGTCCTCGGTTTCCATGCCCGCGAGGTGGCGCACATCCTCGAATGCACCGAGGAGTCGGTGACCAGCGCGCTCAAGCGTGCCCGCGCCACCTTGCAGCGCCGGCTCCAAACCTCAGCGGAGAGGGAACCACCGCCGGCACCGAACTCCGCCATCGAGCAGGACCTCGTCGCCCGGCTCACCCGAGCCTTCGAGACCAACGACGTGGATGGCGTGGTAGCCCTGCTCACCGACGACGTCTGGTTGACCATGCCGCCACTTCCGTTGGAATATCAGGGCCGCGAGCTGGCGGCCCGATTCCACGCCGCGGTGACCTTCCGGCAGGGCCGTACGTACCGGTTGGTGGCCACCCGGGCCAACGGCCAGCCCGCGTTCGGCATGTACGTCCCGGACCCGCGCGCCAAGGTCCTCCACGCGAGCGGACTGCTGGTGCTCACCCTCGCGGGCAGCCGGATCTGCGCGATGACACGCTTCGACAACAGCATGCTGCCCCGCTTCGGGCTCCCCCGACTCCTGCCGGAATGACCACACCCGGCCCCAGGCACCACCCACCCGGTGTCCGCATCGCAGGTCACACCGTCCGCAGCGCTTCGGTGGGTGACATCCGGGCGGCCCGCAGGGCGGGCAACAGGCCGGCGAGCGCGCCGATCACGATCGCCGCGCCGATTCCGCCCGCCCATGCCTCGGTGGGGATGACGACGGCCCAGTGCTTGCTATCGGCGTAGACGGCGGTGGCCAGTACGCCGGCCGCCACGCCGGCGGTGCCGCCGAGGAACGCCAGGACGACCGCCTCCGACAGGAACTGCGTGCGGATCTGTCCCCTTGTCGCGCCGAGCGCGCGGCGCAGTCCGATCTCCGAGCGGCGCTCGAGCACTGAGATGATCATGATGTTCGCCACCCCGACCGCGCCGACGATCAGCGCGACCACGCCGAGGCCCAGGAACAGGCTGTTGAACGCCCCGCTCGCGGCGGCACGGGCGGTGAGCGCGTCGGAGGGCTGGCTGACGTCGACCTCGTTCGGCGACTCGGGATTGGCGGTCTGCGCCAGCACCGAGTGCACCGCACCCACCTGACTGGTCTGGGAACGCACGTAGATCGTGGTCGGCGGCCCGGTCGCCGGCTTGCCGTGCACGATGCTCGTGTAGTTCAGGTAGCGCTGGGCTGCCGGGTAGCCGACCATGACGCTGGTGTCGATCTCCGTCGCCAGCACTGCTTGGCTGAGAATCCCGGCGACGTAGAACCACTGGCCGCCCAGCCAGATACGCTGCCCCGGATGGACGCGGTCGATTCCCAGCCGTTGCGCGGCGACCGCACCGAGCACCGCGACCGGCTGTGTGGCGGTCGCGGAGTTCAGCCAGCGCCCCTCGGCGACGGTGGTGGCGAGCACCGACGGCAGGTTCAGGCTGGCCGCCCTCACCTGCAGCGCGTTGGTGCTGATCGAGGGGATCAGCGGGCTGCGGTACACCTTCGCGGCGTCGACGGTGCCCGTGTGGGCCACCTGCTCGACGGATTCGATCCGCGAGATCCTCGACGGCGCCTCAAGCGGCAACTGCGCGGTCTGGCCGCTGAAACTCTGCCCGCTGCTCGCCGTCAGCAGGTTAGTGCCGAGGCGATCGATCTCGTTCAGCAGCCCGGCCTGGGACGAGGAGGACAGCCCCAGCACGGCGACGATCGCGGCCGTGCCGATCGCGATCCCGAGCGCCGACAGCGCCGCCCGCAGCCGCCGGGCGCGAAGCCCGATGCTCGCCACGCGTGCCTGGTCGCGGAGCCTCAGCCGGGCAGGAATGAGCGTGGAAGCGACCGTCATGATCGACCCTCCTGTTCCGAGCCCACGGGCACGCGCGCGTCGGCGTCCCCATCGGCCCGGCTCGGTCCCTGTTCACCCGATCGATGGAGCAGGTCATGTGCGCTGTCGGAGAGGATCTGCCCGTCACGCACATGCACCTGACGAGGGAGGCGGAAGGCCAGGTCGGCGTCATGCGTGATCAGGACGATCGTCGCGCCACCGGCATTGAGCTCGTGCAGCAGCTCGATGATCGACGTACCCGTGGTGCTGTCGAGGTTGCCGGTCGGCTCGTCGGCGAGCACGATCGCCGGCCGGCCGACCAACGCGCGGGCAATCGCCACGCGTTGTCGCTCGCCCCCGGACATCTTGGTGGGACGAAAGGACGAACGGTGGGCAAGCCCGACCCGCGCTAGGGCCTGGGCGGCCCGCTCTCGCCGCTCGCCGACCTCGACGCCGGCGTACAGCAGCCCGTCCGCGACGTTCTCCAGCACCGTGGAGTGCTCGGCCAAGAAGAACTGCTGGAAGACGAACCCGATGCTGCGGGCCCGAAGCGCCGAGAGCCCGCGATCGCCGAGACCGGCGACGTCGACCCCGTCAATCCGGACCGTGCCGGTGCTCGGTCGCTCCAGCGTCCCTATCACGTGCAGCAGCGTCGTCTTGCCCGAGCCGGACGGCCCGACGATCGCGACCAGCTCGCCCCGCCGGACGGTGAAGCTCACCCCTCGCAACGCGAACACGGGCGGCTGTTCACCGTAGGTCTTGGTGACCGCGTCCAGCTCCAGGGCCGGCGGCGCACCACCGCTCCCGGGCACGGATGCGCCGGTACCGGCGGTCTGGGTGGCGGGTTTTCTTTGAGTCGTCCTCATGTCGCGGGCACCATCACTCGATCGCCCGCGGCCAGGTTCCCCGACACCTGCACCAACCCGTCGGCGTTGTCGAACAACCCGAGCGTGACCGGCACCATGCTGTGCACCCCCCGGTAGTCGACCCTCTCCACCGAATACCCGCCTCCGGCCTGCCCGGTCAGCGCCGTGACCGGCACGATCAATGCGTCCTTGACACCGTCGGTGGTGATCTGCACCCGGACCGGGGCCTGGTCGAGGCTGCCCGCGTCCTTCGGGCGCTTGAGCGTGACGTAGATCGGGACGGTCGCACTCGACGAACCGGACCCCGAGCCCGACCCCTTGTCATTGGACGAGCTCGCGACCGTGCCGATGCGGCTCACCTTCCCGGATGTGGTGCGGTTGTCCGGCAGCGTGATCTGCGCGCCGTCACCGACCTTGACCTGGGACTGCTGGGAGGCGTCCAGATCCACGGTCACCTGGCGTTCGGTCGACGTCGCCTCCGCGACCTGCGCGCCCGGCATCGCGTTCGTGCCGAGCGTGGCCATCGTCTTGCTGATCCGCAATGGGCCGGGCAGGAACACCGCCGCACCGAGGACCAGCGAGCCGGTCTCATCGGCGCCGAGCTTGTCCTGTAGCTTCTCGAGCGCCGCCGCGGTCTTCGAGCCGAAGTAGTCCGAATCGGGGTTGAGCTCCGAGCGGTCGGCGTACCCGAGCGTCACCAGGTTCTGGTTTAGCTCGCGCACATCCTTGCCGCTGTCCCCCTCGGACAGGTCGCGGTACGCGGGCCGCTCGCCGCACAGCAGCATCACCGGGGTGTCTCCGGCCCAGTAGAGCACCCGGCCGCATTTGACCTCGTCGCCGGCGCTCGGCACCCAGGTGTAGATGCCCTTGACTTGGTTGACCACGGAGTAGGGCGTCCCATCGTCCCGGCCGACGTACGAGAGCGTGCCGCTCTGGTTGACCTGTGACGACAGCGGGCCCTTCTGCACGGCCGCGAGCGAGGTGCCGCCGGCTGCCGGCGCGGGCGACTTCTTCCCGCCGCTGAACGGGTCGGAAACGGCGACCACCACGCCGGCCACGACCGCCAGCACCAGGACGGTGACGCCGACGCGCCACCGCCGGCGCTTCGGCCTGCGCGGCTTCTGATGATCGGGCGTGGGGATGTCGGGTGTCCGCGCGTTCGCGTCGGGGACGCGCGTGCTCATCGGCCCTTCGGAGGTCACTGGTTACCGCCGGGGAAGCCGCCCGGAAGCAGCTTCTGGCATGCCTTCTGCGCGGCCTGGAACTGCGGTGAGTTGGGATCGACCTTGCCGCCGCTCGTGAACATGATCTTCCCGCCCTCCGGGTCGGGGAAGTCGGGGACACCGTTCTTGCGCATGCAGGAGACGAACTTCAGCATCTGGCTCTGCTGCTGGGGGTTCTGGCCCGCTCCGCCGATGCCGGCCGGCGCGAGCGACTTGCACGCCTTCTCCGCAGCCTGGAACTGCGGGGAATTGGGATCCACCGGTCCGCCCTTGGTCACCAGGAGCTGCACGCGGCCGTTGACCGGATCGGGGAAGCCCGGCACGCCGTGCGAGCGCATGCACTGGGAGTACTTCACCGCCTGGGCCCCGTTCGTGGCGCCGCCCCCGCCGGAGACGGCCGGAGCGGAACTCGACGTGCTCGACGAGCCATCGGAACCACCGCAACCCGCGAGTCCCGATCCGAGGACCGCGAGCGCCGCGACCAGCAGCCCCGCCCTCCTGACACGTCCCGACACCTTGGCCGATCGTCCGCTCGCGGTCGAGTCGCGCCGCTCCGGCTCGCCGGCGGCGGGAATCCTCTTCGTGCCGTTCATGTCGTGGCCTGCCCTTCACGTCGAATGGATGTCGTGCCGAGGCCAGTTGTAGAAGACGGGCGGTCACATCACGGTGCGAACCGTTGTGACCCGGCTGTGACCGGGAATCGGGCAGTATGGCCACCATGGATCAGGCCCTGACCGGTTCCGGTCGCATGCGCTCTGCGAGGCGTCGGCGATGAGGGTCCTGGTGGTCGAGGATCATGTCGAGCTCGCGGAGTCGGTGGCGAGGGTCCTGCGCCGCGAAGGGATGGCGGTCGACCTTTCGCATGACGGCCCGGACGCGCTCGAACGTACGGCGCTGATCGACTACGACGTCGTCGTACTGGATCGGGACCTCCCTGGGGTCCACGGCGACGAGGTCTGCGGCTCACTGGTGGCACAGGCCCGCCACACCAGGGTGCTGATGCTGACCGCGTCCGGCACGATCGCGGACCGGGTGGAGGGCCTCAGCCTCGGCGCCGACGACTACCTGGCGAAGCCGTTCGCGTACGCCGAACTGGTCGCACGGATCCGCGCGGTCGCGCGGCGTGCCCAGCCGGCGCTGCCGCCGATCCTGACCCACGGCGACCTGCGGCTCGATCCGGCACAGCGGACCGCCACCCGGTCGGGAATGCGCCTGGCGCTCAGCCCGAAAGAGCTGGCGGTGCTGGAGTACCTACTCGCCGCGCGAGGTCGCGTCGTGCCCGCCGAAGAGTTGCTCGAGCGGGTGTGGGACGAAGCGGCCGACCCGTTCACCACCACGGTCAAGGCGACGATCAACCGGCTGCGGTCCAAGCTCGGCGCCCCACCCGTGATCGAGACCGTCCCCCGGGGCGGCTACCGAATCTGAGATGCCGATGCGCCCACTCGACCTGTTCCGCCCGCGAGCCATGCCCCACCTGCTGCCGCGCACGGTACGCCTGCGCCTCACCGTCCTCTACGGCGGTCTGTTCGTCGCCTCGGGTGCCGTCCTCTTGACGATCACCTACCTGCTCTTCCGGCACTCCACGGGTCATATGGTCCTCATCAACTACCAGAACGGCGGGCCCGAGACGCCGAGCGGCAGCGGCACCTTCACCGGCATACAAATTCCCGAGCAGATGAAACGCTTCGCACAACAGGCCCACGACCAAGCCGCCCGCGATCGGGCCGCCCAGCTACACGAACTGCTGGTCCAATCCGGGATCGCACTGGCGATCATGGTGGTGGTTTCGATCGTCCTCGGCTGGCTGGTCGCCGGGCGCGTCCTGCGCCCACTACGAACGATGACCGTCACCGTCCAGCAGATCTCCGCACGCAACGTGCACCAACGGCTGGCCATCAAAGGCCCCCGCGACGAGCTGAAGGACCTCGCCGACACCATCGACGGCCTCCTCGGCCGACTGGAGACGGCACTCGGCGCCCACAAGCGTTTCGTCGCCAACGCGGCTCACGAGCTACGCACACCGCTCACCCTCGAGCACGCGCTGCTGGAGGAGACGCTCACCGACCGCGGCGCCACCCTCGAGTCGTTCCGATCGACATCTGAGCGGCTGCTTGCGATCAGCGAGCAACAGGGACGCCTGCTGGAAGCGCTGCTCACACTCGCCACCAGCGAACGCGGCCTCGATCGCCGGGTGCCCTTCGACCTGTCCGTACTCACCGACCACGTGCTTCTCACCTCGCGCCCGAAAATCGACCGGCTCGGACTGCGGATCCAGACCAGGACAGCGCCCGCTCCGACCTCAGGCGACCCTGCACTGGTCGAACGCCTAGTGATCAACCTCCTCGACAACGCCGTGTGCTACAACGGCGCGGGCGGGCGCATTGAAGTAACCACCGCGACCAAGGCCGAGCGCGCTGTCATCTCCGTCGTCAACACCGGGCCGGTCGTTCCACCGGCGGAGGTCGACCGGTTGTTCGAGCCCTTCCAACGACTCGAACGCACCGCTCAGGACGACGGCCACCACGGCCTCGGCCTCTCGATCATCCGCGCGGTCGCCACTGCCCACGACGCCATCCTCACCGCGCATGCACGGCCAGACGGCGGCCTCGCTGTGGAGGTCGCATTCCCCGTATCGGAAGTTCACAACGACCGACACGGCACCCGGCGGGCCCCTCGCTCCACGCCCACGCCGGACCGCCGGTCTTTCAGCCGCCTGTGAGCTCGCCGGACAGATCCAGCGGGAGCCCCGGTGGAAAGCGCAGTGGAGGTGCCGCGCGTGACAGGGGCATCAGGTCGCATGAGCCGCTCCCGAACGTGCTCCCGACAGCACCGCCTTGACCTCGCGGCGGAGCCCATCTCGCATCCGGTGATGGCACGTTCAGTCTCACGATGTGTTCCTGGTGCAGCAGAAAGTGGTCCTTCAAGTGTGGGACTGCTCCACCCGGGCTGTCGGCGTATTCCTCGATGTGCAGAGGCGAGTACGGATTAACGGGCACTGTCGCCGATCTTGTGACGCAGGACGCTCACGGCTGCGAGGGATCATGGATGATCGAGGGATGTTGGTCCATGTGGAGAAGATGCCGCAGATCCCGCAGCGGCCGGTGAAAGTTCGGGTTCACTCACCCGTCGGCTACGCCATGGTGCTTTGGCGTGGTGATCCAGAGGAAGCAGATGGCCAACACCACATCGAGTGGAGCGTGGACGAGGACATCCTTTGGGGGCATAACACGCAGTCAGCCGCTCTTGCCGAACCGGGATTCTGGCAGGACGGCGACCGGATCGTCCTGCGCGGCCGACTTGATCTCACCGAGGACGGCGCTGCGGTCCTTGAGATGGGCGACTCGCAGATCTTGTTCGATCTCGCCGCGCCACCTCCTGAAAGCATCGACCGGGCCTGGGTGGAGATCAGCGTCGAAGCAGGCAGAGTCGCCCTTTGGCCCTATCGGGTCTGACATCGCTGAGTAGGCCCGGAGCGCGGTGCCGGGATTGCTCCCGGTCCGTTTCTCCGGACCTCTCGCCGAACCCGCCGTGCGCCTTTCAACGCAACGGGCTCTCCGCGGTTTCTGCCGTCAGGCGGGGTTGGCAGGCTGCCATGGGTTGGAGATCGTGCTGGCCCGGTATCGGTAACGGCTGACCGTGACCGATGCGATCTGGAACCGTTCGATCCCGTCCGCTGTGATCGGTAGCCACCGCCCGGTGGGGGTGGTGAACCGGCGGCGGACGTCGCCCCAACTCCAATGGTGGCGTTCCCGCAGCATTCGGATCAGTCGCCACCACACGAGGGAATCCAGCTTGTCGAAGACATGCTTGGCGACCGCGTGCTTGAAGTAGTTGGCCCAACCGCGCATGATCTGAGTGAGTCTGATCAGCACGGCTGCAAGTTCCTGCTGCGATGTCCTGCCCGTCAGTGCACGGATCTTCGCCTTCAACGACCGGAGGGGCCGGTCGGCGATGAAGGTGTAGACGTGCCAGGTGTTCGTGCCTCCTTTGCGTTTCCACTGGATGCGGAAGCCCAGGAAGTCGAATCCTTCGCTCATGTGCACGATCTGGGTCTTGGCCGGTGACAGCCGCAGGCCCAGGGGTTCGAGCACATCGGCGATCTCTTCGCGCAGCGCCGCGGTGTCGGTCTCGGTGCCGTGCACCAGGACGACGAAGTCGTCGGCGTAGCGGACAACCCGCCATGTTGGCCGACCCTTGCGGCGCCGGTAGGCGCGTTTGCCTTCGGTGGACATCGTCCCACCGCTTTCCCATGGCTCGTGCAGGTGCTCATCGAGCGCCGACAGAGCAATATTGGCCAGCAGCGGGGACAGGATGCCGCCTTGCGGGGTTCCGGTCAACGTCTCCTTACTCTCGCCGAGTTCGGTGAGGATCCCGGCTTTGAGGAAGGCTTTGACCAGCACCAGGACGCGTTTGTCCTTCACCCGTCCGCGCACCCGGTCCATCAGGGCCGTGTGGTCGATCGAGTCGAAGCACGCCTCGATGTCCGCATCCAGCACCCAGCGGTAACCCCGGGTCCCGAAATAGTGGATCTCGGCGATCGCGTCCTGGGCCCGCCGTCGGGGCCGAAACCCATAGGAGGCCGGCTTGAAGTCAGCCTCGAAAATCGGTTCCAGCACCAGCTTCAGCGCTGCCTGAACGACCCGGTCCGCGATCGTCGGAATCCCAAGCTTGCGGACCTTGCCCGAGCCTCCCGGCTTGGGGATGCTGCGTTCCCGCACCGGCAAAGGACGAAACGAGCCGTCCTTGAGTGCGGCCCGCAGGTCGTTCAGGAATCCAGGGACACCGATTCTCTCCTCGACATCGGTGGCGGTCAGGCCATCAACGCCGGGAGTTCCGGCTCCCCGGTTGCCCGCGACCCGGTCGAACGCCGCGATCAGCGTCGCCGGGTCGTGCACGAAATTGAACAGGTCATCGAACCGGCGGCCGGGATCGGCCACCGCCCAACGGTGAAGCTTGGTCTGCATCTCCAGTACCCGAGCCCGAGGACCCGGAGCTCCGCTGTTCAGCGGGGCCTCTTCCGGCATTGCAGCATCCTTCCCTTCTCGATACCGCTGCCGCCCTTCCCCATGCGGCCGGCTCTCCCGGCCTCGGAGTACTACGGCGGCTCCGCCCCGTCCCGGACCGATCGGCGGTCGATGCACCCAGCCTCGGCAGCCTGCTGGCAGCAGACCGTCAAGGCCAGATCCGGGACGGTTCCCGTGTTCACTGTGGTTCGCTCGACGAAGGAGGAGCCCGACTGTGTCCCTGCGGCATCGCCACGAGTACGCCGCAGGCTTTCCTCGTGGCCTTCCGGTCGGCTTTTGTATACCGGCCAAGAAGTTCTCCACCGCCAACGCCACTTCCAATGGCAGCGGATGCGCACCGCTTCCGGCCCAGATCCGCCAGGTTCGAGCCGGTGTCCCTTTGAGAGACGTAAAACGCCGGTTCCTCGCGTACTCCTCTCCATCACGCTCGCCGGACCCGCCCCATCTGGCAGTACTGACACGTCCCGGCTTTGTCAGGGCTGCTCCCACCCTCCCCGGCACCACCCGGATCAGGCTGCCCTCAGCTTCAACCACCCCGCTGCGACAGGGGGCCGGTGCAGGTCTCCCACCTCCACTCGAACCAACAGCGCCTCACGGCGCAAACAAGCTCTGCGACAGAGCCGATAAACGTGCAGAGCTGATCCGGCCGCTGGGGAGCCCCCTCCTCCTCGCTGGCCCGGCGTTCAGCAGCACCGCGATGATCGCCTTGTCTCGCGCCCGGCGGTGGGCGGCCGTGCGCTCATGCCTACGGCCCGCCGGACTGACACAGACAAGGCCTGGGCACACCAGCCACCCCTTGGCGCTGACAACCATGATTCTTAGCGAGACCGCTCGGGGGTCGTCATCGCCTTTGCGAGGCGGTGGTGTCTACCTGGAGCCACGGTGGGAGCACCCGGGCGAATGATCCCGGTTGGTCAGGTGCAGGCGATGGGGCAGGGGCAGAGATCGGCCGCGTGCGGCACGGTTATCAGTGCGGGTCGCGCCGGCCATTAACGGGCCATTAGCCCCGGCGAACAGGGGTCAATCACGGTCACTCACGGAAGTCCGAACGCCGATGCCCACGTCCGCGACAGGTAACCGCAGCGGCTGCCTGTGACTGGTACGTCCAGCGCATGGTCATGGCCCCGGCAGCGAGTCCGCCGCCCGGTTGAGACGATCATCTACGTGCACATATCCGGGTAGGCGTGATACTTGACGCTTAATGCTGCTACGGCAGTTACGCATCACCAATCGGAATTGTGATGAGCAGCGATGTACCCTTTCCCGCCCGGCTGGCGATCTCGATGTTGCCGCCGAGTACCGCGACGCGGTCTTTGAGGCCGATGAGTCCCGAGCCGTGGCCGGGGTCGGCTCCTCCGATTCCGTCGTCGCGGATGGAGAGCAGGATCGTGTCCTGCATGGTGAGGTCGATGTGCACTATGGAGGCGTGTGCGTGTTTGGCCACGTTCGTCAGCGCTTCCGACACGATGTAGTAGACAGCGACCTCGACGTGCTCGGCCAGACGCCGGTCAGCGCATACCCTAAGTTCCACCGGGACGGCCGAGCGGCGCGCGAGCATCTTGAGGGCAGGTCCGAGGCCGCCCTTGGACAGGATCGCCGGGTGCAGGCCCCGCGAGACCTCGTGCAAGTCCTCGATGACGCCTGTCAGGCCATGAATCGTATGAGACAGGTGTGACTTGAGCTCGAATGGCGCGGTGGCCTCGGCCGCACGCAGTTCGAGCCCGAGCGTGACAAGACGTTGTTGTGTTCCATCGTGCAGGTTGCGTTCGATGCGGCGGCGGGTGTCGTCCGCGGCCGCGACGACACGGGCGCGGGAGGCGATGAGCTCGGCACAGCTCTCGGCATTTGCGATCGCGGTCGCGACGAGTTCGGTGAAGTCCCGCATGTGCCCTTCGGTGTCTTCAGGATGCGTCTCGTCCGCCTGCGAGAAAGCGACCACCGCACCCCACAGATGCCCCTCGACCACGAGGGGGCAGCCGACCGAAGGACCGAACCCCAGCTCACGGGCCTGCGTAACGCGCTCGCCAGGGCCCTCGTAGTTGTTGATCCGAGCCGGCTTCCCGGTCCGCCACACCAGCTCCGAGGCGGTCCCCTCCTCGAGCAACAAGCGCGAGCCGGAGACGAGGTGTGCGGCTCCGGGCAGGAAGCTTTCAAGGCCCTTGGGATCGGTCCAGTTGCCGACCACGGTCATCGTGCCGTCTGACTCGTAGCGGATCATGAGGGTGTATCTCGTTCCCAGGATGTGGCCCATCTCGCTGGCGACCGCATTGAACACCTCAGATGGCTGGGCTCCGCTGGCGACGAGTGTCGCGACGCGCCTCAGCGCGGCCTGTTCGTCTGCGATTCGGCGGAGCTCGTCGCGGCTCGCCTGCAGAGCGTTGCTGATGGCCTCGCGGTCGCCTGCCGCGCTCAGCAAGGCCTGCAGCGAGGGCACCACCTGCTCGCGCAGCCGCCGCAACGTCGGCTCCGGCAGACCGGGAGGGACCAGGAGGGTGGCGATCTGGGCGGCGCCGTCGCATAGCGGGAACGCCGCACGGCGCTCGTCGGCGGCGATTACCTGGAGTTCGATCGCCGCATAGGGCAGATTGAGCGCTTGGGCCAGGCGGTATGCGGCCGTCGGCAGCGCCGAGCGGAGATTCTCCGCGCGTAGCAGGAGGTGGGCGAGGTCGGCGGCGAGGTCGGCTGAGCGGCGGTGCTCTTCTGCCTCCATGGCCCGTGACCGGGCCAGGTCCGCGACGAAGCCGACCAGCAGCGCCGCGTTGAGGAAGACCGCGATCCTCACCCATTGCGCGCTGCCGAAGTGGGTCCAGGTATGGAGGGGTGGAAGGTGGAAGTAGTTGTAGGCGAGGGAGCTGGCCACCGCGGTCGCCAGCCCCGGCCACAGACCCCACACGGTCGCGATCACCAGCACACCGAGCAGGTAAACAACGTCTAGTGACCTTGCGGGCGCGACCTGCCGGAGCGGGTAGAGCAGAACAGTCTCCAGGACGACGCACGCGGCACCGACCCAAACTCCCACCGTCAGGGGTGGACACGTCTGGCGCAGCAGCGACGGCAGCCTCGCGCGCACTAACTCAGTGTACTTCCGCGTGTACTGCCGTCCCCCAGGTTAAGTGTCACGAGGGAGTGCTAGGGGTTGACTTACTGGGCACCTACGCCGTCCTCGGCCTGCGGCTGGCCCTGCGCCCCGCCGACGTGGTCGCCCCCGGAACCGGGTGTCAGGGTGCCGGCTAACCCAGGACGGGGTAGTTGCTGCGGAACACCCCCTGCGGATCACGGCTGCGCTTGAGGTCGCGCAGCCGGGCCAGCGTGTCGCCGGGAAAGGCCGCCGCGGCGCTCTCCCCGTGCCCCAGGAAGTCGAACGGCTTGCGGCCGCTGGTGTACGGCGTCAGCGCCCTGGACACCGAGGTCTGCCGTTCGATGATGTCGGCGGCCGTGGGCGGCGAGTCCGGTACCCCGAGCATCCCGACCAGGTACGGCTCGGGGAGGTGCCCGGTTCGGTCTCGCCCACCACACTGACCAGCCAAAAGACCCCGGAGCCATCAGGGCCCGGGGTCTTTTTGACAGCAACGCTGACAGTCCGACGTGCTGGCCGAACAACGCCGAGAACGCGCCCGCCTGGAGTCGGCCCAAACAATGGGCGGCCTAACGCTCAGACGAAACGTTCGTGGACAGCCGACTAGGTGCACTGGAGCTGTCTACGATCACCGTCGTCGTCACGACGTCGATCGATCAGACGCTGACCATGGGCGACAGATTCCACATGCTCAGGATGTAGCGCTCGGGCAGGTACCAGCCGATGGACGCGTTGTCCGTACGGCGGGCGACTACCTCGCCGAACGCCTTCAGCTTGCCGCTGGACTGGATCTGGTAGACGGGACCGCCGCTGTCGCCCGCCGAAAACGCGTGCACGCCCGATGTCTGAGCGCCTCTGACCAGGTGCTTGACGGTATAGCCACTGTAGGAGACGGTCTGGTTGACGGCGGTGACCTCTACGGCCATGACTTCACGGTCGGTGGCGCCATCGGTGACCACGATCTGGCCCAGCACGTCGGAGGTGGCCGAGGTCCGCACCAGGCGGGTCGACTTGTTGGGGTCGGCCCACACCGAGTTGTTGCCGTTGGCCCTGATCAGCGCGGAGTCGATCGACTTGTTCCAATAGGTGATCTTGCCGACCGTCTTGCCGTTGGAATTCTTGAAGGAATCGCCCTTGGAGCCGCAGTGGCTGGCGGTGACCAGGTAGCGCACGCCGTTGGCGTTCACGACGTTGAACCCTGTCGTGCACGAGCCGTTGTTGGTCTTGTTGATGATCTTTAGGGCGCCGTGCCAAGGCGACGTGTCGTTCGTGCGGGAACTGGAGGCCGAGGCCTGCACGCTCGTGGTGGACACCGTCACCATGTCCGACCCGTACTTGGCGGTGAGGGCGGCGGCAGCGGCCGGCGTGTAGTGGCGGAGCTTGACCAGAACCTTGTTGCTGTCGTAGTCGGGCCCCCATTCGACCGGCTGGATGTTCTGCTTGCGCAGGCTCGGCAGTTGCTTGGTGAGGGTGTCTCCGACCTGCTCCAGCTGTCGTTCGCTGTGCGCCACCGTTCGGATCCGCACCGGAACCCCACCCGCCGATGTGGCGATGGCCTGCCGCAGCGCCGCGGACGGCGTCCCGGCGACACTGACCTCCAGGCCCGTTGAGACGATCTTCATTCCGGCGAGCGTCCCGTCCACCGTGTCGCCGGTCGAGACCTTCTTGCCGGTGATCGCCCTGCTGTCGGCCTGCATGATCCGCTCGGCGGCGTCGGTGGCCTTGCCGTTCAGCGTGAGATCGGCACGGTAGGAGGCTTGAGTGGAAACCGCGGCCTGCGCCGCGGCCTGGTTGATCGCGACCAGTGTGGTGACGGCGATCCCTGCGGTCCAGGCTGCCGTGATGAGACGTCCGTGCCCGATGCTCATGCTGCCACCTCTGTTGTCTGACAAATCGTGAGATGTCAGAAGATACGGGAGTTAATGAAGAGGCAACAGGGGCGTCAGGAACCAGCCAAGGACCCACCTTGGGACGCGGAAAAACGGGACCCAGAGCTCTTGGCCTCGGGAGCGTCGGCTACGACCCGGTCGAGAGTTGAGCGGCCCGGCGCAGGAACAGGTCCAGGTCCAGGTCCAGGTCCAGGGCATTACGGGTGAGGCCGGCGGCGCGGTCGAAATCCCGCCGGGCCTCCTGGGATCGGTCGAGCCTGGCCAGCAGGGCACCGCGCATGGTGGCCATGTGCGGGTAGCCGTCCAGGGTCCCGGCGGAGCTGAGGGCGTCTACGATCGTCAGGCCATCTGCCGGCGAGGCTCGATCGACTCGGCGACATGGTCTGTGAGCGCCGTAGGGACCTGGGACACACCCAGGGCCGCAGTGGCCGAGCACGCGGGCATGACCCTGATCGTCGCCAACTCGTACAGCAATAGGCTCACCGCCTTCGACATCGAGGCCGACGGCGGCCTGTCGAACCGCCGAGTCTGGGCCGAAACCGGCGAGGACCACCCCGACGGCATCTGCATCGACGCCGAGGGCGCCGTCTGGTACGCCGACGTCGGCAACAAGCACTGCGTCCGCGTCCGGGAGGGCGGCGAGGTCCTTCAG
>JAOPYK010000052.1 GCA_025964695.1 Streptosporangiaceae bacterium
CCCCGCGTGGTGGCTGCTCACCGCCGCACTCGCGCCCCTACTGGCAACAGCAGCACTCACCGCCATACCCGCCCGCATCGCAGCCCGCCGATCCGTGGCACAAACCCTCAGCGCCGAAGCAGCCTGAACGACCCAGCTCACCAGCAGACGCTGGGAACTCGATGACGGGCAACAAACCAAGCCATACCCAAAGACGCCCTTACAACATTCATGAAAACCACTTACAGGGGCAGGGCTGCCGCTCCGGGCCAATCGTGGGCCGCAGCACCGCAGTGCCTCAACGTCGCAATGCTTCACAGAGAAGTTCCAGGCCACCGCGCTGATCAGAACCACCGCGGCACACGCGATCCAAAACGACGCGGTGATGCCGAGCGCCTGAGCGAACACACCGCCCAGCAACAACCCGAGCATGGCGCCACCCGCTTCGAATCGGCCCCCAGCCAGCGGCAAGCCGCTGACGCTCTCAGCAGATCACATTGGGCCTGTCGTAGCTGCGGATAGGACGTGATAACAACTGTCGTGGGCTGAGGCCGCCAAACGGCAGATCTCAAGACCCATGTTCACGACGCTGTCGCAATCGTGAGCGTGGTCCGGACTAAGAACCATCGACGAACCCCTCCCACACCCGTCCGGCCCACCCCGGGCAAACGCGACCCGCGAGTGATCCTCGATGATCAGAGGGTGGAGACAACCGTTCAATGGGTCCGCACCTCTTGGACCAAACAGTCACGAGGCGGTGCCCAGGCCACCCGCAGGAACGCCGCCCCGATAGCGTTCCCGCTCCCCGATGAGCCGCCTCCCTACGTCCACGAGATCGTCATGCGCGAACGCGACGACTTCCAGCCGCACTCCTCGATCCAGACAGGTCTGCCCAGCAACGGAGACGACGCCGGAGTACTCCTCCGGGAAGCCGATGGGCTGCTGCGAGTACAACTGACCGTCACCCCATTCGGTATGCCACGACGCTGGCGGCGCCCACCAGCAGTCCGCCTCGCCATCGGGCAGTGGGTCCGTTGGCAGATCAACTACCGCTTCAGCAGCTCCTGGGGCGGCGACTGGACCTATCGCCAGGACACCCTCAACCTTCTCAACGGACCAGCCGCTCAAGCCGACCTGTTCCTCGGCGAGCCCACCCGCTACGTCAACGAACTCGGCACCCTCCGTTGAGGTCCACTAACCAGCCCGCATATTGGCCGCTCCCTCGCGACACCAACGGGTTCCACCGCCGCCCGACAACCACTCCGCCTCCCATGGCACCACCAAGACACCAGGGCCAATAGACCCAGCAGACGCTGGGTGATGGCCGATCCTGGGCAGATGCAGCTGATCTCCTCAGACGGGTACGGCATCGAAATCCAGGCCATCGGATACCAGTTCCCAGAAGATCCAGACGAACGGATCCGCCGAAGCTGGCTCATGATCGACGGCACTGCCAACTGCGCAGAGGGAACCTGGCACTTCCGCTGGCAAGCGCTGACGCCCGAGGAAGCAGTCGAGTTGTCGAACTGGCTACGCAAGGCAGCCGCCGGTGAAATCCCGGCCCCGTCGGCAGCCGGCCCCCACGCCGCCGGTCACAACGGCCCGTACTTCACCGAGCCGAACCTGACACTCACGCTCGTCGGATACCAGCAGCAAGAGGCCGTGCTGCGCATCGGGCTGGACCTGGAGTTCTTACCACCCTGGCGCAAACACAACCGAGCGGGCGACCCCTTCGTGATCCAGTGCTCCCTGTCCGCCGCGGACCTGCTCAAGGCCGCGAACGACTGGGACACCCAGATCGCGCCGTTCCCTCCGTGACCTTCGGGCTCCTGACTGCAGCGCGTGAGGGTGAAGATCTTCCTGCAACTCGACGAACCTGGACGGCTCAGTCAACCGATCACTTCAAGCCATCCAAGCGTTGGAAGACTTGATCGAACTCTCCGGAGTCGATCAGTCCGGCGATCGCTTCAGTCATCGCCTGAAGGCCAGGGTCTCGGACAATCAAACCATCGGAGCAGTAGAAATACCGTCCGCCCTGAGCCTCACCCGTGTCTGACCAACTGCCCATCAGACGCGCCACCTCAACGAGGGTGAAGACCGTCGCGCTCCAGCGAGACCCGTCCGACAGGCGGACTTCAGCATCAACGTTGCAGACCTCATCAAGGCTCTTGTCGGCATCCGGAAGAAAGCTCACCTCAAAGGCATCGGTTCGCACCCGATACCACGGACCATCCCACCGATGGGACCATCCCTCCGCCCAGTCCCTGTTCACCTCCACAGTCTCTAGCGTCAGCCCAGACAACCGCGACACAGAGGACCAGAACCGTCCGAGGCCGGGGCGTAATGCTCACAGCCCGCGGATTCATCGCTGTTCAACAGACCCGGAAGCAGGAGTAATACCAGGTCCTCGTGCTCATCGAGACGCGAACCCTACACCACGGTAGGTGCCCGCGACGCTCGCAGATCGCGAAGCGCAGCTCGAGGACCCGCTCATCGGCCCACGGTCCACCCGCATCAGAGACCTCTCGAGACAGCACACCTACGCCGTCAGGTGCTCGCCGAAGAACATGATGATCCTGGTCCATGCGTCGTGTGCCGGTGCTTCCTTGAACCCGGCTCCGAGTACCACCTTGAAAAGGAGGTTGAGTGGCAGCGGGGCTCGGTGGTCGTTGAGGAAGCTGTGGCCGGCTTTCGGGTACTCCTTGATGTCGTGCGCGATGTCGAGTGTGGTCAGCGTCGAGTCCAGCTTGGCCGCCGCGCCCCGCAACATCTGGTCACGCTTTCCGAAGCTGGCCACGATCGGGCATGCTCCACGCAAGATCTCCGCCGCGTCGGGGGGTACGGGTGCGTAGTTGACCGCGGCCGCGTCGAAGTCGTAGCGCGCCGCGGCCAACAGCGCGAACCCGCCGCCGAGACAGAACCCGATCACCCCGGCCCGTCCGGTGCAGTCCTCCCGTCCGGTGAGCCACTGGTGGGTCTGCTCGATGTACTCCCAGGTCAGGCCGCGCCGCGCGAACAGATCCCGCATCGCTCGCTGGATGCAACGCAGACGCGGCCCCTCGGAATACAGGTCGGGTGCCACTGCCAGGTACCCGACTGCGGCTAGCCGGTCGGCATGGGCCCGGATGTCGTCGTTCAGGCCGAAAACCTCCTGCAAAACGACCACTCCGGGCCAGGGCCCGTCTCCGTCGGGCACCGCAAGATACCCGCGCAATCCACTCGAACCGATAGTGACGTCGGGCATAGCTTTCCTGCCTTTGCCTGATGAGCACCCGGAGGCCGAGCACTCGAGTGACATACTGAACGTTTAGTATGTGACCATAGACATCCACATACCGGTCGTCAAGTATGCTGACGGCGTGAGCACCCGCACCGCCTCCGAAACCCGCGCGAAGATCCTCGACATCGCCCGGGAACTGTTCGCCATCCAGGGCTACGCCGGCACGTCAATCGCCGACATCGCCACTCGGCTCGGCGCGACCAAGGGAGCGCTGTACTACCACTTCAAATCAAAGGACCAGATCCTCGACGCGCTGGTAGCCGAACCGGCAGCGGCCTTGTCGCTGATCGCGGAACGAGCCACCAAACACCCGGGACCACCGGCCACCGAGGTGCTCGCCGCCCTGATTGACCTGCAGGCCGACCACCCGGCCTCCTACCTGGCCGTATACGCGGGCGATCCGTCACTGCTGAAGGAATACACGCGACGGCACAACTTCGAGGAGCAAACCGACCAGATCGTCGCCGCCCTGGCCGGACCCCAGCCGGAACCGGCGAGGCTCATCCGCGCCCGCATCGCAGTCACCGCCGTGAAGGAAGGCACTATGGCCGCTCTCGTCCTCGGCCACGGACATCTCACCGCCGACATGCGGGCCGAGATCTTGGCCGCAGCGCTCGGCGCTCTGGGCGGCTCCGCTTGACACTCGCCGCCTATGGGCGGGAACCCGCTTCACAACATGCATGGCCCAGAGCATCACGACCGCCTTCGCCGCCGGACTCGGTGTCGCGTGAGGATTTCTCGGCGTTGATGTCACAGCTGCCGGGACGGCGGTGTCCAACCAAGTAGATGCAGTTTTACGAGGAAGGACACAAACGATCATGGCGACCGTCGAGGTGAACGATTCGTTTATGGCCTACACCGAGGTCGGCGCGGGCGGCGTTCCGGTGGTGTTCCTGCACGGGAACCCCACCTCGTCGTACCTGTGGCGCAAGGTGGTCCCGCAGGTCGCGGGCCAGGCCCGCTGCCTGGCGCCGGATCTGATCGGCATGGGCGCGTCCGGGAAGCCCGATATCGGCTACAGCTTCGCCGATCATGTTCGCTATCTGGACGCCTGGTTCGAGGCGCTCGCCCCGGCAGAGGTCGTGATCGTCGGCCATGACTGGGGTGGTGCGCTGGGCATGGACTGGGCGGCCCGGCATCCAGGACGGGTACGAGGTGTGGCGCTGATCGAGACTTTTCTGCGGCCGATGCGCTGGGAGGAGTTCCCACCGCAGGGCGCCGAGCTCTTCCGGTCGTTCCGCTCCCCGAAGGGAGAGGAGATGATCCTGCAGAACAACCTCTTCATCGAGTTCAACCTCCCCCGCGGGGTGACCGGCGGGCTCGCGGCCGACGATCACGACGTCTACCGCGCGCCGTACCCCGACCCGGCGTCGCGCAAGCCGCTCCTGGTGTGGCCACGCGAGATCCCCATCGACGGCGAACCGGCCGACGTACACGAGCGCATGCTGACCTACGGCCGCTGGATGGCGGACACCCCTCAGGTGCCCAAGCTCCTGATGACCATCGAGCCCGGCGTGGGGATGGGGTCACCGGAGATGGCCGCGTGGGCCAAGGACACCTTCGCGAGCGTAGAGGTCGAGTCGGTCGGACCGGGCGGGCACCACGCCCCGGAGGACCAGCCCGAGGCCATCGGTTCTGCAGTCGCCCGCTGGCTACGTCGGCACGAGCTGACAATGGAACCGTGAGCAGCGAAAAGGAACTGGTAGCGCGGGCGGTCGACGGCGACAAGGCGGCCCTGGAGGAGGTGATCCACCTCCTCCAGGATCCGCTCTACCGGCTGGCACTGCGGATGGTGTGGCGACCAGCGGACGCGGAGGATGCGACCCAGGAGATCCTGATCCGGGTCGTCACCCGGCTGGCGTCCTGGCGTGCCGAGGCGAAGCTGCTCACCTGGGCATACCGGATCGGCGCCAACTACCTGCTCAATCTGCGCCGCAAGACTCCACAGGAGGCAACGGGGCTCAGCCTGGAGGCAATGCGCGAAGACCTGGCCGACGGGCTGGCGGCGGCGGACTACGCGGGCCCAGAGGCCGAACTGCTGGCCGAGGAGGTACGGCTCACCTGCTCGCAGGCGGTGCTGCAGTGCCTGGAGCGCGGGGAACGGGTCGCCTTCGTACTCGGCGAGATCTTCGAGCTGTCATCAACCGAAGCCGCCTGGATTCTCGAGGTCACCCCGGCCGCGTACCGCAAGCGGCTGGAGCGCGCCCGGCAGCGGATCCGGGCGTTCATGGGGTCAACGTGCGGGATCGTCAACCCGGAGGCATTCTGCCGCTGCGCCCGGCGGGTGCACAAGGCGGTCGCGATCGGCCGCGTCGACCCGCGGAGGCCGGTGCTGGCCACCCATCCCGTCACCCCCTCAGGACGCGGCGTGGCCGACGCCGCCGCACAGCTGCACCGCCTGCACGACGCCGCCGCCGTGCTGCGTGCTCACCCGGACTACGCCGCCCCTCAGGCCAGAATCGACGCAGTGCTGGCGCTGCTGCGGTCCGAGCGGTTCCCGTTGCTGGAGTGAGATCGAGACACGGGTTTTGCAGCGCGGGCTGCTCGCTCGTCAGGTGGGGTCGATTGCCGGGTTGTCGGCGGGTGGGCCGGTGATGCGGTATCCCACGCTGGGTGTGGTGGTGATGATGGGTGGGTCGCCGAGTTTGCGGCGCAGGCGGCTGATGGTGACGGTGACGGTGTTGGTGAAGGGGTCGGCGTGCTCGTCCCAGACCTGTTCGAGGAGGTCTTCGGCGCTGAGGAACGCGGGGCTGGCGTGCAGGAGTGCTTGGAGGACTCCGAATTCCTTGACCGACAGATCGAGGTGGCGTCCGTCGCGGGTGACGGTGCGGTGTTGCGGGTCGAGTTCGATCCCTGCCGCGCGTAGGGTGCGGGCCCGTGCGGAGGGTTGGCGACGGGCGAGGGAGCGGATGCGCAGGACGAGTTCGGGGAAGTGAAAGGGCTTGGCCAGGTAGTCGTCGGCTCCTAGGCTCAGCCCGCTGACCCGGTCTCCGGGCGAGCCGGCCGCGGTCAGCATCAGGACCATGACCCGGGCGTCGTGTTGGGTGATCATCTGGCAGAGGGTGTCGCCGTGGATTCCTGGCAGGTCGCGGTCGAGGACGACCACGTCGTAGGTGTTGAGATCGAGTTTGGCGGCGGCTTCCAGCCCGTCGTGGGCGGTGTCCACGGCCATGCCCTGGTCGCGCAGCCCCTCGACCAGGACCTCGGCGAGGGATCGGGTGTCCTCGACCACCAGTACTCTCACGCCGGGACACCTGCCCGTTCGGGGTGGGCAGCCAGGGGCAGGGAGATGCTGACCCGGAGACCGCCGTCGGGTCGGGCGTGCAGGTCCAGGGTGCCGCCGTGGGCGGTGGTGATGGCGGCGACGATGGAGAGTCCGAGCCCGGATCCGGATCCGGTGCGGTCGGCGCCGAGCCGGCGGAACGGCTGGGCCAGTTGTGCGACCTGCTGCTGGTCGAGAACAGGTCCGCCCGTCTCGATGACCAGGTGCGCTGTTGTTCCGTCGGTTTGGCTGGCGACGCGGATCCAGCCTCCGTCGTGGTTGTGGGCGATCGCGTTGTCGATCACGTTGTCGACCATGCGGCGCAGGAGTGTCCGGCTTCCCTGAACCCACATGCGGCCGCTGCCGTTGTGGAGGGTCAGGCTCTTGACGGTGATGGCGTCGGCTCGGGCGGCCAGGGCCGCGGACACGACGTGGCCGAGCGAGAGCGTCGCGCGGTCGGGGGAGAGTGTCGTGTGGTTGGACAGGGCGCCGTGTTGGGCCCGCGCGAGCGTCAGGAGGCCTTCCAGGAGTCTGTCGATCTGGTCGAGTTCGGTGCGGAGCCGGTCGGCCAGGGCGATGGTCTGTGCGGGTGGGGGTTGTGGTTTGGCCACTGCCACATCCAGTGAGGCGCGCATGGTGGTCAGCGGGGTGCGTAGTTCGTGGGAGGCGTTGGCGACGAAGCGGCGTTGGGCGGTGAAGGCGCTTTCCAGCCGTTCCAGCAGGTCGTCGATGGTGTCGGCGAGGTCTTTCACCTCGTCGACGGGGCCGGGTACGGCCAGCCGCTCGTGCAGGTTGTCGGCGGAGATCCGCCGGGTGGCCGCCGTCATCGCCCGCAGTGGGCGCAGCACCCGGCCCGCTATGAGCCAGCCCAGCACGACCGACACCACCACCATGACACCCAGCGCGACCGCCGACCCCACCAGAAGCTGACGAGACTGGGCCTCATGCGCCTGGGACAGCTCGGCCTGCAACCGGTCGATGCGGGCTTGGGCTTGCGCCGGCGCGGACTGCTGGACTGCGGCCGACCCGCCGGGCACGGCTCGGGTGACTCTCGTCGAACCCGAAGCCACGATGCCGGCGATGACCAGCAGCGCGGCGCCGGACAGCAGGAACAGGCCACCGTACAGGGCGGTGAAGCGCAGCCGCACGGTGCGGCGCGGCGCGGCGAATCTGCCGGCAAAGTTGGTGAGGCGGCGAGGACGACCCAGCTGCATTCTCATCGGTCCTTTCCCCGCGTTCCGTCCCGGGCCGCCTTGGGCTCCGTACCGCCCGGCCCGGGTACTCCGGTTCCGCCGTCCAGGATGCCCGGCCGGACCTAACAACGGTATGACGGCCTCCGTTCGGCCCACGTTATGGCGTCCGGTCCATGTTGGGCGAGGTCCGTACGACCAGCTCACAAGGCACCCGGCAGCCCGTTCCCTCGGCGCCGGACGAAGAGGACGTGGAGTACGACATGAACGACGAAACCAACGGTCGGCGCAGCCGGCAGCGGCGGGTACTCATTCTGGCCGCCGCACTGGCGGGCACCACCCTGCTCGCGGCGGCATGCGGCCACTCGGTGAGACCATCGGGGGCGGCGAACGGCCAGCCGGGAGGGGCGTCCACTTATCAGCAGGCGGTCGCCTTCTCGAAGTGCATGCGCTCGCACGGCGATCCAGCTTGGCCCGACCCCGGCCCCGAGGGGGCGTTCGCCAACGACAACGGCAGCCTTGACAAATCCTCTCCCCAGTTCAAGAAGGCGGCCGCTGCCTGTAAGAAGCTGGAGCCGGGGGGCCCGCCGGCATCGGCCTTCCAACAGGGATACCGGCAGCTCCTGAAGTATTCCGCGTGCATGCGCGCGCACGGGATGCCGAACTTCCCGGACCCCATCCTGGAAGACCACGGCGTGGGGATAAAGGGCAACATCGATGAGAACTCGCCGCGGTTCAAGGCCGCGAACCAAGCCTGCAAGTCGCTCATGCCGGGCGCTGGTGGGTCGTCATGAGCACAGCTACTCGTGAGCAGGCATCCGGGACGGCTCCGTCCTCGCACGCCGGCAGACAGCACTGGCCCGGCCTGATGACATGGCGGCGGCGCTGGGTGATCGCCGGCGTGGTGATCGTGGTCGTAGCCGCCGCTGTTGTTGCTGTGCTGGCCATCGCCGATCCGTTCACCGGCCCCGGCTCCCCGCGCGCGGGGCTGACCGGCAACGCCTATCCCACCTCGACCGCGACGGTCGCCCGGCGGTCGCTGGTGTCACAGACCCAGGTGGCTGCCACCTTGGGCTACGCCGGCGCCTACACCGTGGTGAACCAGGCGCAGGGCACGCTCACCACATTGCCGGCCGTCGGGCGGGTCGTACGGCAGGGCCGGGTGCTGTACCGGGTCAGTGGCCGCCCGGTGGTCCTTTTGTACGGGCCGGTCCCCGCCTACCGCAGCCTGTCATACGGCATGACCGGGTCGGACGTGACTGAACTCAACGCCGCCCTGGTCGCGCTCGGGTACGCCACCCGCTCGCAGCTCAACCCGCGCTCGGACTGCTTCAGCCTTGAAACCGCCTACGCGCTGGAAAGGCTTCAGCATCACCTGGGCGTGACCCGGACCGGCGAGCTGGCCCTGGGCCAGGTGGTGTTCCTGCCCGCCGCCGCCCGGATCACCGCACTGGGAGCCGCCACCGTGCTGGGCGGCCCGGCCCAGCCCGGAGCGGCCGTCCTGTCGGCCACCTCGACCACCCCCATGGTCACCGTCAACCTGGACGCCGCCCAGCAGACCGAGGTCACGGCCGGCGACCAGGTGACCATCACCCTGCCCGGCGGGCAGACCACTCCCGGCGTCGTGTCCTCGGTCGGCAAGGTCGCCACCCAGCCATCACCAGGTACTTCGGGCAGCACGCCCACGATCATCGTTAAGGTCACCGCGACCGACCCGAAGGCGGCCGGCGGCCTGGATCAGGCGCCGGTGCAGGTGTCGATCACGACCGGCCGTGTGAGCAACGCCCTGGTCGTGCCGGTCACCGCGCTGCTCGCGCAGGCCGGCGGCGGATACGCGGTGGAAGTGGCCGGCCCACGCGGCAACCACCTGGTAGCAGTGTCCCCCGGGATGTTCGACTCCGCCGACGGCCTGGTCCAGGTGACCGGGTCAGGGCTGTCGGCCGGCCAGCACGTCGTGGTGCCCACCATATGAGCGGGATGGTCCTGGAACTCGACGCGGTGACCAAGAGCTACCCCAGCCGGCCCCCCGTGGAGGCGCTACGCGGGGTGAGCTTCGCCGTCGCCCCCGGCGAGCTGCTCGCCATCACCGGCCCCTCGGGATCAGGCAAGTCGACCCTGCTGCACCTGATGGGAACCCTGGATCGGCCCAGCACCGGGATTGTGCGGATCACCGGACTGGACGCCGCCGCGATGAACGACCGCCAACTGTCAGCGCTGCGCGCCACCCGCATCGGTTTCGTGTTCCAGCAGTTCTTCCTCGCCGAACACTCCACCGCCCTGGACAACGTCGCCGACGGGCTCCTGTACGCCGGTGCCGGCCTGACCGAACGCCGCCGGCGGGCCGCCGACGCGCTGGAACGAGTCGGGCTCAGTCACAAGCTGGCCACCCGCCCCACCCAACTATCGGGCGGCGAGCGGCAGCGGGTCGCGATCGCCCGTGCCCTGGCCGGCCGGCCGGCCATCGTGCTGGCCGATGAGCCCACCGGCAACCTCGACAGCACCACCGGCCAATCCATCCTGGACCTGCTGACCGAACTCAACGCCGCCGGAGCCACCATCGTGGTGATCACCCACGACCACGGCATCGCCGCCCGCCTGCCCCGGCAGATCACCATGCTCGACGGCCGCATCACAGCCGACACCACCCGTGTCCCGACCAGCACGCCTGCCTCGAAGGAACAGCGGCCATGACCACCACGCTCATCCCCACGCTCATCCCCACGCTCATCCCCACGACCAGGGACCTGCGTCCATCGGACCTTGCCCGCCTCGCCGCTGTGGGGCTGCGCACCCGCAAACTCCGGGCCGCCCTGTCCGCCCTCGGGATCGCCATCGGAGTGGCCGCCATCGTCGCCGTCCTGGGCCTGTCCGCCTCCTCACAGGCGGGGCTGCTCGCCGAGATCGCCAAGCTCGGCACCAACCTGCTCACCGTCACCAACGGCCAGAAACTGACCGGCGGCACCGCCGAGCTGCCCAACGCCGCACCCGCGATGATCGGCCGCCTGCCCGGCGTCAGCACCGTCCAGGACACCGGCACGGTCAATGCCAAGGTCTACCGCAGCCCGCTCATCCCCGCCATCAACACCAACGGCCTGACCGTCAACGCGGCCGGCCTCGGCCTGCCGGCCGCCGTGGGCACATCGATCGCCCAGGGCAGCTACCTCAACGCCGCCACCGCCCGCCAGCCCGTCGCCGTCCTCGGCGCCGGCGCCGCCCAACTGCTGGGCATCGACCATCTTTGGCCAAATGAACGGATCTGGCTCGGCGGCCAGTGGTTCTACGTCACCGGCATCCTCAACCCCGCCGTGCTCATCCCCACCATCGACGCGTCCGTGTTCGTCGGCTACCCGGCCGCGGAAAAATACCTCGGCTTCGACGGCCTCCCCTCCACCATCTACCTCAGAGCCCGGACCAGCCAGGTCAACACCGTCCACGACCTTCTCGCCGCGCAGGCCAACCCCGAAAATCCGGGACAGGTCAGCGTCAGCCTGCCCTCCGCCGCCCTCGTCGCCCAGGCCGCCGCCAAAAGCGCCCTCGACATCCTGTTCCTCGGCCTCGGCGCGGTCGCCCTACTGGTCGGCGCCATCGGCGTGGCCAACATCATGGTCATCTCCGTACTCGAACGACGAAGCGAGATCGGGCTGCGCCGCGCCCTCGGAGCCACCAAAGGCCACATCCGCATCCAGTTCCTCTCCGAAGCCGTCCTCCTCGCCGCCGTCGGCGGCGTGATAGGCGTCGCGGCCGGTGCCCTCGCCACCGCCATCTACGCCACCACCCGAGGCTGGGCCGTCGTCATCCCCCCACTCGCCTGGGGCGGCGGGCTCGGCGCCGCGCTGCTCATCGGCGCCGCGGCCGGGTTGCTCCCCGCCCTGCGCGCCGCACGGATGTCACCCACCCAGGCACTCTTGGCCGTCTGAACACCGCAGTACCGGCCACCGCAGCGCAACCGCGCAGCATCACACCCCCCGGCAGCGGGTCATCAGGGAACGTGGAACCGCTAGGTTGCGTCGGATGCGTGGGTGAACTCCCGGATGACCTGAGCGAGCCGCGCCGGCCGGCCCAGGGAGATGAGCGGGCCTGGGGGGTGGAGAACAAGTCGAGGCGCGGGCGCGTGCGGTGTACCACACGGGCACTTTGGCGGCAGTCCAAGGCGTTGGTCACCGGGCCCGGAAGGCCTGGTAGGCGGGTCTGAGCAGGGCGGCCAGATCGCGGCCACGGATGACCAGGTCGGGTGGGCCTAGCAGGTCCAGGGCGTGGTCGGCAGGCCGGTGCCGGGGCTCGCTCAACCGGTGGACCTCAACGGGTCCGTCCAGCCAGAAGTCATCCAGGCACCCGGCGAGCGGACGCTCTGCCCGGGCTGGATCCGGTATCGGCCGGGGCTCGGCTGTGGCCGGTTCCGGTACAGCTCGGAGCTCGGCGGGAGTGGTCTTGCGCAGAGCGTGCAGATGCTGCAGCAGCCTGGGCCGGGTGCGCCCGCGCCAGGTCAGGACGTCGAACGGGTCGGTGCCCAAGGCATTCGCCAGCATGTGGAGGACCGCCGCGACGTGCCGGCAGGGCACCGCCCAGTCGGGACAGGAACAGTCCATCGCCAGGTCCCGGACGGCCGGGAGAAGCGACAGGTCGCATCGCATGAAGAGATCCTCCAGCTCGGGAGGCAGGTCTCCGTCGAGAATGCGCTCGTAGCAGTCGGTGTCGGCGGCGATGGCCTGCTCGGCGCGGGCCCACTCGGCCGGGCTGAAAACCGGGAGATCGATCCACACGTCGTACGGCTCGCGCCCTGACCCGTGCACCTGGGCGGTGATCGACCCGGCGCCGATCGTCAGGCCGGAAACCGGGTCCGGATCCGAGGAGAGGCGGACGCCGCTATCAGGGGAGGCCAGCCGGGCCACGAATGCTTCCGACCACCAGGTCGCCATGGTCGCTCTACTCACTGACCGCATCGGCGGAGAGGGTGACCAGCTCACGGAATGCCTCGGTGGACAACTCCGTCAGCCAGCTCTCACCGGTGCCGACGGCCGTCTCGGCGAGGGCCCGCTTGGACTTGATCATCTCGTCGATGCGTTCTTCGACGGTGCCGACGCAGACGAACTTGCGGACCTGGACGTTCTTGCGCTGCCCGAGCCGGAAGGCCCGGTCGGTGGCCTGCTCCTCGACCGCGGGATTCCACCATCTGTCGACATGGATCACCTGGCGGGCCGCCGTGAGGTTGAGTCCGGTCCCGCCGGCCTTGAGGGAGAGCAGGAACACCGATGGCCCGGAAGGAGCCTGAAAACGGGCGATCATCGCTTCACGGGCGTGCTTTGGTACGCCTCCGTACAGGAACAGGACCTCACGGCCGAGCCGCTCGGTCAGATGATCCCGCAGCAGCGAGCCGAACTCGGCGAACTGCGTGAAGCACAGGGTCTTGTCGCCCTCGGCGAGCGCTTCCTCCAGGGTTTCCTCGAGCCGGGCCAGCTTGCCCGAACGCCCGGCGAGCGGCGAGCCGTCGCGAAGGAACTGCGCCGGGTGGTTGCAGATCTGCTTCAGCTTGCCGAGCGTGGACAGCACCAGGCCCTTGCGCTGGATGCCATTGCTGTTCTCGACCTGGCTCACCAGGTCGGCCACGACCGCCTGATACAGGCCGGCCTGCTCGGCAGTGAGGTTGCACATCACCGTCATCTCCTGCTTCTCCGGCAGATCGTGCGCGATGGCGGGATCCGTCTTGAGCCGCCGCAGGATGAAGGGCCCGGTACGGCGCCGGAGCGCCGCAGCCGCGGTGTCGTCACTGTTTCGCTCGATCGGCACCGAATAGCGTTCCCGGAAACGGGCGGCGGATCCGAACAGGCCGGGATTGGCGAAGTCGAGGAGGGAATGCAGGTCGGCCAGCCGGTTCTCCACCGGGGTGCCGGTCAGGGCGATCCGATGTTCCGCGGGCAACGCCCGGATGGCCGTGGCCTGCCGGGTGGCGCTGTTCTTGATGTGCTGAGCCTCATCGAGGATGATCCTGCGCCAGCCGATGCTTCTGAGCGCCTCGTGATCGCGCTGCGCCGTCGCGTACGTGGTGATCACGAGATCTGCGCCCTCGATCTCGCGTTCCAAGTCGGCACCGGACAGCCGTTCCGCGCCGTGGTGGACATGCGCGCGGAGCATCGGCGCGAACTTCGAGGTCTCCCGTTGCCAGTTACCGACAAGTGACATCGGACAGATCAGGAGCGTCGGGCCGGACGGATGCTCCACGGCGAGTAGCGCCAAGGTCTGCGCGGTCTTCCCCAGGCCCATGTCGTCCGCTAGGACCGCGCCCAGACCCAGTCGCGACAGGAACGCCAGCCAGGCCAGGCCGCGCTGCTGGTACGGGCGCAACGTCGCACCGAATCCCGCCGGCACCGGGACCGGTTCCAGCCGCAGGTCCGCCTGGCCGGAGAGCAGGTCGCCCAGCCACCCGTCGGCGACGACCGTCACCGGCAGACCACCCGCCGAGGCATCGGGGTCGAGCGCGGTGCGCAGCACCTGCCCGACGGGCATCGTGCCACCGCCCTCCCGCTCGAGGAACGCCACCGCCTCGGCGATCCGCTCCTGGTCGACCTCGACCCACTGTCCGCGTACGCGCAGCAACGGCTGCCTGGTGGCCGCCAGCTCGCGGAGTTCCTCCTCGGTGAGAGCCTGGTCGCCGATCGCGGCCTGCCAGCCGAACGCCACGATCGCGTCCTGATCGACCAGGCTCTCGACCGGCACCGCGCCAGGCTGCGCCGTACGGGCCATCAGCGTCAGCCCCACTCTGGCCGGGCGTTGCCACCATGAGGGCAACAGCACCCCGAAGCCGGCGGCGGCCAGCCGGGGGGCCGCGTCCCGGAGGAAGGCGAGGGCCTCGGACCGGTCGAGGTCGAGCGCTGCCGGCCGGCCGTTCCGAAGCGCTCGCCGCAGATCCGGGTAACGTCGGCCGGCCCGGCTCAGCTCGGCCAGAAAGGCCTCCTGCGGCCGGTCCAGCTTCGCTTCAAGAGCGGTCAGCGCGGAGCCGCCGGCCCACATGTCGGCGACGTCGACCAGCAGCGAGGGCTCGTCGGTCGCCTGCAGCAGGAATTCCAGACGCCAGTGGTCATCGGAGGTCCGGCCCACCGGGTCGGCGGGGTCCGGTCCCAGTGGCTCCCTCAGCCGGAAGCAGGTGCGCAGCCTTCCGGCGGCCGGCGCGCCGGACCCGAGCCAGGCCGTCAGCCGGTCCTGGAGGCCCGCGAGTTCGGCCGGCTCGGCACCGTCGATCCGTCCGGTGGGGGAGGTCAGCGCCTCCAGCCAGCGTTCCGCGGCCGCGGTGGCCGGTCGCCGGCCGGTTGGCAACAGGGCGGGTCCACTTTCAAGCACCGCGCGGGCCTCGCAGTCGACGAGCCCGTCCAGCACGTCGGCCACGATCTCCGCCGCCGGGCGGCCGGGCCGCTCCGCACGGCAGACCGGCGGAGTGGCGGCGGTCAGGGCGCTGATCTCCTGCCACCCCGCCTCATCCGGTACGGGACGCCAGCGCGCACAGGGCGTCCCTTCCTGGACGACTAGAGCGGGCAGCACCTGGCCCCGGCCGACCATCCGCCAGGCCAGGTCGTGCACACGGGTCAGCCATCGCAGCGACGCGCCGTACGGCACTTCGATCATGCCGACGCCGGGCTGCTCCGTCTCCAGCAGCGGTGTGCGCGGGTCGAACAGCTCTCCCAGCAACTGGGCCGCCTCACCCGGTGCGAAGAGCAGGGACGGAAGGTGCCAGGGCGCGAGCTCCGCGGCCCGTCGCGAACCGGCCGCCGGGCTTTCGGACCCGTTGCCGAGCCTGCGTGCGAGCCCGTCGGCGAGCCCGCCCCCGAGCTCGGGGGACGGCAGCGGTATGCCGTTCCAGGACGGCATCAACACGGTGGACCGCCCGAGGTCGGTCTTTGCCATCAGCCAGTCCAGCTGGGCGCCGGCGCCGCCCAGCAGCCTGGCGACGGTCTCGGCGGAGCAGGCGTACGGATGCGGACGCGCCACCTGCGCCGGACGCGCTGCCCCCGGTGGGCGCAGGCCCATCCCGGATCGCGACGGTCGCACGCCCGGGACGGGTCGTGCCGCAGCCGAGTCCTCGGCCCACACCGCCAGCCGATGGTCCGCTCTCCACAGGGCGTGCAGGGCGAACATGTCCAGGCCTTCCTGAGCTGCGTCGGACGATCTCAGTCGGACGATCTCAGGAGCCTACGTGCTCGTCATCGCAGGCTCGTGCACACCCGGATCGACGCATCCCGGCGGGCTCATACTCGGTGATGCCGAGCCCCGCCACGGAGAGGTCTCCCAGCCGGTGGGCCGTGCGGGGCCCCCGACCCCTGCCACTGCGGAACCTCCAAGACCGTGAGCCCGGACGATCCAGCGCGCTGAAGGCTGTGCACGTCCGTACGGTACCGCCGGACCGGGCTCAGCCGTTGTAACGGCCGCTGATCTCCTGCCAGGTGGGAGGCGGACCGGGCAGGGGCGGCGCGGACGGGGAGTGCAGGGCCTCCAGCAGCAGGGACAGATAGCGGTGCTGGAGCCGGTGCGTACGGTCCTGGTCGCCCACCTTGACGGACTGGAGCTGCTCGAACAGCAGGGACAGATCGCCGACCTCGATGTCGGGGCGCAGCCCGCCGCTCGTCTTGGTACGGTCGATGAGCTCCTGGGTCAGCTGAGAGGCCCGGTACCCTTCGCGATTCAGCTCTTCGGTGGCGGTGAAACTGCCGGACAGGCGCTGGGTCAGCGAGCTGGATCCGGCCTCCACACAGCGGCTCATGAACCCGGCGAAGGCGCTCCACGGATCACCGTCATCGGCGAGGGCGGCTTCGACCTCCGCGATGTACCGTCGCAGTCCGTCCCCGGCGAGCCGCTGGAGCAGTTCGTCCTTGCTCGCGTAGCGGCGGTAGAGCGCGCTGATGCCCACCCCGGCCCGTTCGGCCACCGCGGAGATGGGGGCGCCGGGGTCGGCGAGGAAGACTTCGCGGGCGGCTTCGAGGATCAGCAGGTCGTTACGGGCCGCCTGTGCCCGGCGGCCGCTCAGCGGAGTAGACGTGGTCTCCATACCATCCAGCATACATGGAACGTATTATTCCGTTCTGTGCTGCCGATTCTGTGGGCGCTCCCGCGATTGTGCTGCTCGCCGGCGTGGCAGCTCGACAAGGCGTCTATTCTGTCGGACTCGCTGGATAACGTGTGAGTGCAGGAAGCCGAGGAAGGGGCAGCTCAGATGAGGTGCACGATCGACCGAGACGTCCTCGCGGACGCCGTCGCCTGGGCGGCGCGCACCTTGCCCGCCCGTCCGGCGATCCCCGTCCTGGCCGGGATGCTGATCGACGCGGAGGACACGGGTGCGCTGACCATGTCCAGCTTCGACTATGAGGCATCCGGGCAGGTGACCATCGAGGCCACCGTGACCGAGCCGGGCCGGGTGCTGGTGCCCGGGCGGTTGCTGACCGACATCGTGCGAAGCTTGTCGCCGCAACCGGTGCACATCGTCACCGATGGGTCCGAGACGGTGCTCACCTGCGGCAGCGCCGAGTTCGGGCTGCTGACGATGCCCGCCGAGGACTACCCTGACCTGCCCAAGATGCCCGACGCCGCGGGCACCGTCGAAAGCGACGTGCTGGCCGCCGCGGTCGCCCAGGTCGTGGTGGCCTCCAGCCGCGACGACACACTGCCGATGCTCACCGGTGTGCGGGTCGACATCGAGGGCGGCACCATGCGGCTGGCGTGCACCGACCGCTACCGCATCGCGGCCCGCGAACTCCCCTGGACGCCCACCCGCCCGGACTTCAGCGTGGCGGCGGTGGTGCCCGCCCGGACCCTGGCCGACACCACCAGATCGCTGCGGTCCGGGACCCCGACCGAGCTCGCGATGGCGGGCACGGCCGACAGCCTCATCGGCCTGACCTGTGGTGGACGCCGCATGACCACGCGGCTGCTCGACGACCAGTTCATCGACTACCGATCGCGGCTCACCGCCGACTGGGCGGTTCGGGCCCAGGTGTCCGTCGCCCCGTTCGTCGAGGCGATCAAGCGGGTGGCGCTGGTCGCCGAGCGCACGACCCCGCTGCGGCTCGCCTTCTCCCAGGGGGAGGTACGGATCCGGGCGGCGACCGGGGACGCGGCCCGGGCCAACGAGGTCCTGCCGGCTGAGCTGAACGGAGACGATATCGACGTCGCCTTCAACCCGCAGTTTCTGCTGGACGGCCTCGCGGGCATCGGCTCCGATCTCGTGAACCTGGACTTCACCGCACCGTCCCGGCCCGCCCTGCTGACCGGAGACACCGACGACTTCCGCTATCTCCTCATGCCCATCCGCCTGTCCGGATGAGCGGCGCCAGACCCCGGAGCCTCAGTCCTCCTGGGTGAGCGCGGTGACGGAGTGCAGGCCGGTCGATCGGCTGGACCCGCCGGTCTGCAGGGAACCGACCATCCACACCGTCCCCGGGACGACCGAAGCGGCGCCCAGCCACACCGCCGCACCGTCCAGCGGCGCGGGCGAGTCGGCCCGGCGCCACTTCTCGCCGTCGAAGTGTGCGAGTTCGCCGCGACCGCCGGCGGCCCACACGTCGGTGGGCGACAGGGCGGTCAGGGTGTTCACCGAGCTCAGGCCGGGGTCCACCCGGCGCCAGCGGCGGCCGTTCCAGTGCAGCAGACCGTCTCCGCCCGCAGCCCAGGCCGAGCCGTCGGGCAACGTCACCACGTCGGTGAGCGACGATCGGCCGCTCGGGCAGCGCACCTGCCGCCAGGCTTGACCGTCGAAATGCATGATCAGCTGGCCGGAGCCGGTCGTCCCTACCGCCCACACGTCGTCGGGTGTGGTGCCGGCCACCGCGAGCAGTCTGCCCCGGCCGGGGGCCGGAGTGGGGATCGGGGTCCAGTTCGTTCCGTCCCAGCGGAGCGCGATCGCCCCGCCCGGCACGCCATGCCCGACGGCCCAGGCCTCGTCGACGCCGAACATCGCGACGGAGGTCAGCACGTAACCGGTCTGGAGCCAGGGGCCCGGATCCTGCGTGGCCCAGGTCGTACCGTTCCAGTGCTGGACCAGCGGCACCTCCCGGCCGGCCAGCCGATCGTAGCCGCCGCCGACCGCGATGGCGGCTCCCGGTGAGACCGCCGCCACGCCCAGCAGCCCCGCACCGATGAGCGAGGCCGACGACGGGGTCGCCACGACCGACCAGGCCGTGCCGTCCCAGTGCTGGATCATCGGGTGATCCGCGGTCTGACCGACCGACCAGGCCTCGTCGGGTGAAAGCGCGACGATGTCGTTCAAAAGGGCGGGTGGGCCGGCCGGTGAAGTGACCCCCCAGACGCCTTCGGAACGTTTCATCGCGGCCCCGCGCACGGCGGCGCGCCCCGTAACGTCGTTCACGTATCCGTCCTGGTCATGGATTACCACGTTAACGAATGTGAGTATCCCCTTGGTTCCGGGCATCAGGTGCGGGCGTTACACCGCACAGGGGTCAGAGATCCATAACCGCCAGGACATAGCGACATGCCGATTCTTCGTCGTTGCCATAGCTGTGCGACCGGTCACCCGCGAACACACCCGCGATGCCGGCCGGCAGCCGATGCCGGTGGCCGTCCACGGTGAGGTCGAGCGTGCCCTCCTCGACGTAGAGGATCTCGCGGGTCCCCGGCGCGTGCGGCTCGCTGTCGCGCCGTTCGCCCGGTGCCAGTTCCCACTTCCACAGTTCGATCGAGGGACGGGGGTCGCTGCCGCCCAGCAAGGTGCCTGTGCCGCCCCCTGGGCCCTGCCACAGCACCACGTGCCGCTTGGGCGGGAAGAGCTGTACGAGTGGCTCCTCCTCCACCTGGACCAGCCGGGTCAGCGCCACCCCGAGGGCTTGGGAGATCCGGATCAGCGTGCCGAGGTTGGGGTTGCCGCGTCCCTGTTCCAGCGCGACGAGCACTCCCTTGCTGACGCCGGAGCGTGCGGCGAGCCGGTCCAGGCTCCAGCCGTGCGCCGACCGCATGGCACGCACGGTCCGCCCCACGGCCTCGCCCACACCCTCGCCCCCGGTGGCGCCCCCGCTGGGGGCGAGGGTGTGGGCGCCGCTGGGGGCGCCGCTCGCGGCCGGTTCCACGTCGCTCATGCCCTGGTGCATCCTCCCGGTCGTTTGAATGCACTATACGTTGCAATAAGATGACCGACTTGAGGAGGAAGCCGTCATGTTCGAGTACATCGCCGTTCACGAGTCCGTCCAGAGACTGCGCCCCGACTTCGCCGTGCTGGCCATGACCGCCGAGGGGCTCGGCAACGGCCCCAGCGACGACCTGTCCACCGGCTGGCTGGACGTCGCCGGCGGGCGTGCGGCGCTGGAGGACCCCCATGTGCAGGCCTGGCGGGAGGCCTACGCCGCCTTCGGGGCGAAACCCAAGCGCACCCGGCCCTCCGTCGACGCCCTGCTGCGTCGCGTGGACTCCCTGCCCGCCGTCAACCGGGTCGTGGACGCCTACAACGCGGTCAGTGTCGAGTACGCGCTGCCCATCGGCGGTGAGGACCTCGACGCCTACCGAGGCCCGGCCAGGCTGGTGCGGGCCACCGGCACCGAGCCCTTCGACACCATGGCGGACGGTGTCCCCGCCGTGGAACATCCCGCTGCCGGTGAGGTCGTCTGGTGCGACGACGAAGGCGTGACCTGCCGTCGCTGGAACTGGCGGCAGTGCGTCCGCACCCGTATCACCGAGTCGACCAAGAACGGGCTGTTCCTGTTCGAGCGCCTCGAGCCGTACTCCCTCGACCGCCTGCACGCGGCCGCCGAGGATCTGGCGGCGCGGCTGCGCGTGCTCGCGCCGGATGTACGAATCGAAGGCAGGCTCATCGGCCCCACGGATCTCTAATGGTCACGCTGCTCGGCCTTGGCTCCACCCTGGTCTACGGCGCCGCCGACTTTCTCGGCGGGACCGCGTCCCACCGGGCCCACCGCGCTCCCGGTGCTGATGGTGAGCGTGCCGGTGCGGCTGGCGATCCTCTGCTCGAGCTTCGGCCGGGATGCTCAGCCTGGCCGCGGTGCTGGCTTCGCTGTATCCGGCGGTCACCGTCCTGCCGGCCCGCGTCGTCTACAGCGAATGGCTGCGAGTGATCCAGCGCCTCGGCCTGGCCGTCGCGGTCGCCGGCGTGGCTCTCGTCACGATCAACTGACTCGCGGTCAGTGGCGGGTGTGCGCCGGCTGGGCGAACTCCTTGGGCTCCACGTGCGTGTGGCCCCGCCCGGGACCGGCTGCCGCTCCGTGGACCCGGTACGGACCGGATCCGGCGCAGGTGCGGGGGACATCGAGCTCGTCGGGGGCGTCAGGGGCGTCGGGTTCGCCGGGGATGAAGATGGGCCGGCTCGGGGTGATCTGACCGGGGCGGGCGGCCTGCCAGGCGATCAGGGTCTCGGGGATCAGCCAGACCAGCAGCAGCGCCAGCGGGATCTGCCAGCCGCCGGTGACCCCGTGCAACGCCCCGAAGGCGAACGGCCCGATTCCGGCCAGCAGATAGCCGGTGGTCTGGGCCATGCCCGACAACCGAGCCGCGCTCGCAGCGCCGCCGGCGCGCAGCGTGATGAGGGTGTAGGCGACCGGAAACGCGCTCCCGGTACCGGTGCCCAGCACGATCACCCAGACCCAGCCGTACTGCGGCGCGGCCAGCAGACCGCCGACGCCCAGTGCCATCAGGCTCATGACGACCGCGACGAGCGGACGCTGGTCCCGCAACCGGGCCGCCAGCATGGGCGCGGCCAGACCGGTCGGGATGCCGAGCAGCATCATGACCGAGAGCATCAACCCGGCGGTGCCGGAGGCGTACCCCTGGTCCCGCATGATCTCCGGCAGCCATGACATGAGCACATAGAACGCCAGCGACTGCATGCCCATGAAGCCGCTGACGTACCAGGCCAGTCGGTTCCGGAGCAGGGATTCCCCGTCGGTGCTCTGCGTACGCCCGGCGGCCTGGGCCGGCACGGGCCGACCGGTGCGCGCCCGGGCCAGCCCGGCCCAGACCAGCGCGGCGACCAGGGCGGGCAACGCCCACACGGCGAGGGCCAGGCGCCAGCCTCCGGTGTCGACGAGCGGCACGGCCAGCCCTGCCGCAACGGCCGCTCCCGCCGACATCACCATCATCGCCATGCCGGTCAGCCCGCCGACCCGATGCGGGAAGGTGCTCTTGATCACGTACGGCATGAGCACGTTGCCGATGGCGATACCCGCCCCGGCCAGTGCCGTCCCGGCGAACAGTGCAACGGGAGCGGGGACCAGTCGGAGCAGGATGCCCGCCGCGATCAGCAGCAGCGCACCGGTCAGACTCGCCGACGGGCCGAATCTGCGCGCCAGCGGTGCCCCCGCGGCGGCGAAGGCGCCCAGAGACAGCACCGGCAGGGTGGTGAGCACCCCCATGGCCGCGCCGGACAGCCCGAACTGACGCTGCAGGTCGCCCAGCAACGGGGACACCCCGCTGATCGCGGCACGCAGATTGATCGCCAGCAGGATGAGGCCCGCCAGGGTCCAGAGGGCGGCGGCTCGGGTGAGCCTCGGGCGGTCGGTGCCGTCGGTGGTCATGTTGCCTTCGTCTTCGGGGCACGGGGCATGCCGGTAAAGCAGAACAGATCAAGGTGGGAGAAGGGGATCAGCGCGGCGCGGCTTTGACGATGCGGAAGATCTCTTCCATACAGGCCTGGCTGGCCCGGGCCGCGGCCTCGGCGTCCCCATTGCGGATGGCGTCGGCGATGGGGGTGTGCGGAATGGCGGCGCTCCCGTCCAGATCCGCGCTCGCCGAGGCGATGGTGGAGCGCACGGTGTCGGTGAAGTCGTTCCACAGGTCCACCAGCACGCGGTTGTGGGTCGCCTCGACGATCGCCGTGTGGAAATCGAGGTCGGCCCCGACGAACGTGTCGTGATCGGAGGCGGCCAGAGCGGCGTCACGCCGGGCGCAGGCGGCCTCGATAGTCGCGATGTCCGCGTTGTCGCGGTAGTTGGCGGCCAGCCGGGCGGCCTCGACCTCCAGGGCCCGTCGCACCTCCAGGACCTCGATGACCTTGGCGGTTCGCAGCCGGCGCCGTACCGCGCCGGACATCTCGTTGGTGGCCCGCACGTAGGTGCCGTCGCCTTGCCTGCATTCCAGAAGCCCGGCATGGGTGAGTGCCTTGACGGCCTCCCGGATGGTGTTACGCCCAACGCCCAGAGTGTCGGACAGGGCCGGCTCCGGGGGAATCTTGTCGCCCACGGCCCACGCCCCCGATGCGATCTCGCCCTTCAACTGGTCGATCACCTGATCGACCAGGGACGCGCGGTGGGCCGCACGCAGAGTCACGATTCCCCCAAAGAGCCAGTCATCCCATGTCTCTATGTTAGGACTAGTTTGGAGTGAAATGTATTCCGGTCGGCGATCGCACCTGGTCGAGCGGGTCAGGTGGTCAGAATTCGGCGAGGTCGGCGGTGGCGTTCTGCGGTAGACGTGCCGAGGGACGCAGCCCCGCCGCTTCCAGCGCCCGGCGGTAGGCGGCGGTCGCACCAGTGCTGTCACCTGCGGCGTCGAGCAGATCGCCGAGCTCACGGGAGGCCCGCGCGGAGGTCCGGTCGGGCGGGAGCCCCTTAAGCCGGCCCGCGCTGGACCGCAGCTCCGACAGGGCGGCATCTCTGTCGTCCTGGGCCAGCCGGGCCCGGGCCAGGACGAGCCTGGCCTGGACGCTCCCGATGGCGTGGTCGTCCAGTTCGCTGAGGGCACGTTCGGTGGTGTCGACGGCCTGGTCTAGCTTGCCCATCAACACCAGCGCGCGGGCCGTCTCGATCGTGCACTCGGCCGCGTCCTGACCGGACAACCGAGGCGCGGCGTCGCGCAGCAGTTCCAGCGCCTCCCGCGCGGACGTCAGATCGGAGTCCTGACCGGACGGTTCGGTGCCGTACGACGCAACGCCGCGCAGCAGCGCGCGGGCGCCCGCCACCCCGAGACGGGCCCGGGACAGCGGTGCGGTGCTCTCGTCGTGCGCGGCGATCGCCTGATCGGCCAGATACAGGGCATCCCCGATCGCACCGCCCCGCAGAGCGAACTCGGTGGCCGCCCGGTAGGCGGAGGTCGTCGGAGTCTCGTCGACGCCGAGCACCCGGCGTCCGAGATCACGAGCGCGTTCCAGATCGGAGCGGTCCACGTAGGCGAGCATCAGCAGCCGGCCCGCCTCGGTGTGTTCCCGGCCCGTGGTCAGCCCGAGTTCGCGCAGCCGGGCCAGCGCGCGCTCGCCGAGGGCGATGGCCTGGCCGAGATCCCCGACCGCGTGATAGCAGCGGGCCAGCGAGATCACCGAGGGCAGCCAGCTCGATCGGCCGGGATCGCGCTCGGCCTGTTCCCGCAGATCCTCGAAGGCTTCGATCGCCGCTTCGAGTTCGCCCAGGTCCTCCAGTGCGCGGGCCCGCCCCCAGCGGGCACGCAACGTCAGCTCGGGATCGTCGCTGCGCAGGATCACCTCATCGAAGATGGACAGCGCGTTGCGCGGGTCCCCGGCGAGACGGGCCAGCCGGGCGTGGCGCTCGCGAACCTCGAGGTAGGCGCGCTGCTCCGGCTCGACCCCGTCGGCGAGATACTCCGGAGTACACCCGAGACGCTCGGCGAGCAGGCGGAGCACGGCCGGGGTCGGCGTGCGCTTTCCCGACTCGATCAGCGAGATGTAGCTGTCAGAGAGGTCATGAGCGGCGAGCTGCGCTTGCGACAGACGTCTTGTAAGCCGCAGATTGCGCACACGTTCACCGACATTGCCCGGACCCGGCATGTGGACTCACTTAGCGGAAGGAATCAGGCGGTTGGGGTGCCGACATGATTGCACGCCGGTGGCCGACGCGCATTGAGAGTAACCCAAGCAACATGGACATCGGCGGGAAGTTCACCGCGCCCATCTGGGCTCGATGGATGATGTTCTTCTCGTCGGGCAGGACGGCCGCGGGGTTAGTCGTCCGCGGAGGCGTTCTTGTTAGGAAAGATCATCTCGCAGACCTCGAGGTAGAGCTGCTCGGGGTAGGGCAGATAGCCGACGGTGCGCAGGGCCTGATCCTGACCGGCCGACTCGAGCACGAACTCGCCGTACCCGAGCATCCGCCCGGCGATGGAACGCTGGAAGCTCATGTCCGTGACCTTGCCCAGCGGCATCATGGCCACCTTGCGGTTGATCAGACCGGTGGTGAGGATCATGCGCTGGTTGGTGATGACGAAGTAGTCGACCGACCATTCCGCCACCTGCCAGACGAACCAGGCCAGCAGGATCAGCCAGGCCCACCAGATCCAGCTGACCACCGAGCCGATCTGGCTGGCGACGGTGTTGCTGAGGAACCCGGCGATGATGAGGCCGCCGAGCACCAGGGCCACCGGCTTCATGAGCACGGCCGGGTGGTGGCGCACGGTGATGACCTGGCTCTCGTGCGGGAGGAGATACCGGTTCACCGAGGTGGGGGCGGAGTCGCCGGGCGTGACGAGTCTCATGCTGCCAGCTTGTTCACGAAGATGGACAGGGAGTCGGCGACGGAGGCGAGTCCGCTGGCGGCGTGCTGCACCGCGGTCGCGGCGGCCGTGGGCGACTTCACCATGTAAAGAACCGCGAAGGCCACAACAGCCCACACGGTGTACTTCATTGCGGGCAAGGCCGCCTCCCGGGAGCGCACTGACCCACTGGCCCCTGCTCAGTTCTACACTAGCCGCTACCGGGGGTAAAGCGCGGTCAGGTGGCCGCGTTGCGCAAGGTGATTTGGTGCCTTCGCTCCGAGGCGACGATGGCGAGAACTTGCAGGTGTTTGCGCGCTATCCGTTCCACCAGGTCAGGGGGCGCGGAGCCGGTTACGTCCTCCGCGCCATGCTGGGCGGCGTTCACACAGCGTGACACTATCGCCGGAGAGTGGATCTCGGCGAACTCCGCACGGAGCCGAGCCGCGATGCCCTCATAACGGCCGGACGGGTCGGTGCCCCCTGAGTCGATCATGACGGCTCCCCCGAGCATCGCTCACGCGACCCAGCGGTTCCCCTTCCGGTGGGCGCGGAGAGGAACGTCTCGCCGACGTTCCATTTCAGCTGCCTACCCAGTGGGGTCATCCACTGAACATGCAGGTCAGAGGACTCCGTAGAGCCGATCGCCGGCGTCGCCGAGGCCGGGGACGATATAGCCCACCTCGTTGAGCTTCGGATCGATGGCGGCGGTGACCACCCGGATCGGCGCCGAGGTGTTCTCGAACGTCTGCTCCAGGTGCCGCAGGCCCTCGGGAGCGGCCAGCAGGCACAGCGCGGTGACGTCGACCGCACCTCGGTCCAAGAGGAACCGGATCGCCGCGGCCAGGGTGCCACCGGTGGCGAGCATGGGGTCGAGAACATAACATTGGCGTCCGGACAGGTCTTCCGGCAGCCGGGTGGCGTAGGTCTCCGCCTGCAGGGTGGTCTCGTTCCGGACCATGCCGAGAAACCCGACCTCGGCGGTGGGCAGTAGCCGGGTCATACCCTCCAGCATGCCCAGGCCCGCCCGCAGGATAGGGACCACGAGAGGGGCTGGTCGTGCCAACTGGACCCCGTCGGCCAGCGCGAGCGGCGTCTGCACGGTCGCGTCGACGACCCGTACATCCCGGGTCGCCTCGTATGCGAGCAAGGTGACCAGCTCGTCGGCCAGCCGGCGGAACGTCGGCGAGTCGGTGCGTACGTCGCGGAGGGTGGTGAGCTTGTGCGCGACCAGCGGATGATCGACGGCCATGGTCTCCATGGGGATCACGCTAACCCACGCCGCGGAATGGAACTCGACGAGGTGGGAACGACTTCTCTATGAACGGCGAGCGTGACGAAGGGCTCAGTGCCGAGTTCATCCGTGACCGGCTCCGCCGCCGGGCGATCTTTCTGCGCGAGCTCGCCGAGGCGCGTGAGCTCCGTAAACGGGTGACCCCTCGCCGGTCCCGTCGAGCCGAGATCCGGGCGGCCCTGCGCATGCGCACGTTCCGGAACCACTGAGCGCCTCCCAGTTTCCGGGGGGAGTGCGCGAGCGCGTTCGGCATCTGCGACCATGCCCAGGGCAGCGACCGCGCCGGTGGGGTGGATGACTTGACGGATGTGAGCATGACGGACTTCGCCGTCGTGGTGTTTCGCGAGGACGAGCAGTGGGAGACGGAACTGCTCCCGGTCGCTCTGACCGAGGATCTGTCGGGATTGATCCATGCGCTGAGGCAACAGCCCAGCATCGCGGGCACCATCGGGCTCGTAGCCGTGGGCGATGACTTCTTCGTGGCGATCCGGGTGCTGGCCGACGAAGTGATGATCTTCCTGTCGGACGTGACCGCTTCCGTCGAATGGGCGCTGGCCGGGCAGGTGCTGGACTACCTCGACATTCCCATTCCCGAGGACGAGGAACTCGACCAGGTCCTCCCGGTCGGGGACATGTCCATCTTCAGTGATCTCGGGCTCGACGAGATGGAGCTGGGCGCGATCTCCGGCGACCTGGACCTCTATCCGGACGAGATGCTCTCCAGCATCGCCGAGCGGATCGGATTCGCCCCTGCCTTCGAGCGAGCCATTGACACGCTCGGCTGACTGCTCTTCGCAGCAGTACAACTGTTTGCCACAATGAGCAGGTGCCGTATTTCGCCGCAGTCTTCGCCCAGACCGAGGCCGGCTGGGTAGGAACCGAGGCCGATCTCAGCGAGGCCAAGGTCATGGACGATGTCTCCGACCTGCTACGAGAGTCCGCGCTCGAGACGGGCGGAGATCCCGTCGTCCTGCTCGTCGAGGAGGATGACGAGTGGTTCGCGGTGCTTCGCCTGGACGGCGAGGAGGACCCCAGGGTGTTCCTGTCCGACGCGCGTGCCATCGTCTCCAGCGAGCTCGCCGGCCTGCTCTACCAGTTCATCGGGGCCGCCGAGGAGGCGCCGGACGCCGGGGTGGACGGCGCCCCGGACGGCGACCGGGAGCTCCTGGGAGACCTGGGCACCGACGCTCAGGAACTCGATGATCTGAGCGAGCGATCCCTGCCGACCGACGCCCTGCTGATCTTCGCTGAGCGGGCCGGCTTCGCCGAGGAATTCGATCGGCTCCATGAATGACGCTGTGATCGGCTCGACGACCGCCTCGGCGCACCAATTCGAAGCGGCCATGCGGCTCGCCCTGCGACAGGCGGCCGGAGCGGGTGCGGACGTACCCGTGGGCGCGGTCGTCCTGGACGCCGGCGGCCAGGTCGTCGGTACCGGCCGCAACGAGCGCGAACTCACCGGCGACCCCACCGCGCACGCCGAGGTGCTGGCCATCCGTGCCGCGGCCGCCCGGCTGGGCCGCTGGCGGCTGACGGGCTGCACGCTCGCCGTGACGCTGGAGCCCTGCACGATGTGTGCCGGGGCGGCGGTCCTGGCCCGGCTGGACCGCATCGTTTACGGCGCCGTCGACCCGAAGGCGGGCGCGGTGGGCTCGCTGTGGGACGTCGTACGGGATCGCCGCCTCAACCATCGGCCCGAAGTGATCGCCGGGGTGCTGGCCGAGGAATGCGGTGCCCTGTTGACTCAGTTCTTCGCCGGCCGCCGAGTCGGGTAGGCTTCGCGGCGGTGGTGTCGCCTAGTGGCCGAGGGCGCACGCCTCGAAAGCGTGTGAAGGGGCAACTCTTCCGTGGGTTCAAATCCCACCACCACCGCCACAGAAAAGGGCTGCCGACCTGCATGCGCAAGGTCGGCGGCCCTTCGCGTCGGCGGCCTCCCGCGCCGGCGGTCCTGAGCGCCGGTGGCCTTTGCGCCGGTGGTCATTTGCGGCGGTGGTCCGGGCGAACGACATGGGTGCGGATGGGATGACGGCCACGATCCGAGCCGGCGGGGAACCTCGGCGAGTGCGCGTGGGGGCCTGCCTGTCGCTGTCGGGCGGATACGCCCGGTTCGGCAGGCAAGCGGCCCTCGGGCTGGAGGCCTGGCGTTCGCTGGACGGTGCGGCCGATCTCAGGGTCGAGGACGATCACAGCGACCCTCACCTGCTGGAGGTCGCTCTCCGTCGCCTCTCCGGGGAATGCGACGTTCTGCTGGGCCCGTACTCCACGCGCTTGACCAGGACGGCGGGTGACGTGGCGGCGGAGCTCGACCAGGTGATCTGGAACCACGGCGGCGCGGGCGATGACGTGCAGGTGGGCCACCCCGGTCACCTCGTGTCGGTTTCCACCCCGGCGAGCCGGTACGCCGAACCCTTTCTCCGGCGGCTGGCGAGCGACCCCGAGCCGGCCCGGCTGTGGATCGTGCACGGCAAGGGCGGTTTCGCCCGCCAGGTGGCCGCGGGCGCCGAAGCGACGGCACGGATCCTCGGCATCGAGACCGTCCGCCTCGGCCCAGCGGACGAGTTGCCGCGGGTCGAGCCGTCTTCGGCCTGGAACCTTCTCTGCGCCGGCATGTTCGAGGAGGACGTCCACACGGTCGGGCGCGCGTCCCGCGCACCGCATCCGCCGCGAGCCATCTGCGCCGTCGCGGCGGGCATCGGTGAGTTCGGCCTCGCCGTGCCCGACGCCGAGGGGATCTTCGGTGTCGGCCAGTGGTTCCCGTACGGCGGGCGTCCGGCCGAACTCGGCCCGGCCGAGGCGCAGTTCCTGGCCGCCTACCGGGACCGGGCCGGGACGCCGCCCGACTACCCGGCCGTGCAGGCCGTGGCCGCCGCGGTGCTGGCCGCTCACTGCGTGCGGCTGGCGGGCGGTACGACCCGCGAACTCCTGTGGGCCGCGGCCTCATCGCTGGACACCTCCACCCTGTACGGCCACTTCATGATCGACCCGGACAGTGGACTCCAGCTGGGACATCGGCCCGTACTCCTGCGCTGGACACGGCGCGGTCCGGTGGCGGTCCGGTGAGGCGACGACCGGATTCAGCAGCGGTCGCAGGGCCGGATGAACCCGGACGGATTCACCCACGGCACCGCGGCGCAGCGGCAGAGGTGGTTCACCACCGGCTATCAGACCGATGATCCGAATGGGTGTGACACCTTCTCCGGCGGTATTTGATCTCCGGTTTCGCAATGATCGATTGAGGTCCGGGGTCACGGCGGGCATGACGTGGTGCGGGCAGTCGCCGTAGACTCCTGAGGTGATCTTTAAGTCGGTAGGCGATGGGCGACCCTATCCGGAGCATGGGCTCGCCGCGCGGGACTGGGCAAAGATCCCGCCACGTCAGCTCCGCCTCGACGAACTGATCACCACCAAGCGTGAACTGGACCTGCATTCGCTGCTGGCAAAGGACTCCACGTTCTATGGGGACCTTTTCCCGCACGTGGTGCAGTGGCAGGGTGCGCTGTATCTGGAGGACGGCCTGCACCGGGCCGTGCGGGCGGCCCTGCATCAGCGGCTGGTCCTGCACGCGCGCGTCCTGGACCTCGACACCAAATGACGCGGATCCTGTCCGACCGGGAGCTGACCGTCTCCCTGCTGGCCCGGCAGCTGCTACTGGAGCGCCGGCCGATGCCGGCCGTACGAGCCGTACGGCATCTCGCGGCGCTGCAGGCGCAGTACTCACCGTCGCCCTATGTGGCACTGCACAGCCGGCTCGAGGGCTTCCGCATCGAGGAGATCGAGGCGGCGCTGCGCGAGCGCACGCTGGTCAAGTCGACGCTGATGCGGGGCACCCTGCACCTGGTGGCCACTGGTGACTACCCGGCCTTCGCGGCCGCATGCCGGCCCCAGCTCAGCGCGGTCCTGCGGACCGCCAACCGTGCGGCGGAACCGATCGAGCAGGAGATCCTGGCCGGGCTCGCCGAGTTCACCGCAGAGCCGCGCACCACCGACGAGATCCGGGAACGGGTCCACAAGCTCAGCGGTGGCAAGGTCAAGAAGGAATGGCTGCTCGACTACGCCCGGACGATGCTGCCGATGGTGCATGTCCCGCCCTCCGGGATGTGGCAGCAGCACGGCAAGTTCTCGCTGGTCGCGTGGGACCGGCCGCTGGAACCGGAACCGGCGGCCACCATGGCGCTGGTGCGCGGTTATCTCGCCGCCTTCGGCCCGGCCACCCGGGAGGATATCGCCGCGTTCACCTGGCTGCGCTACCGGCAGATCGACCCGGCGCTGGCGGCGCTGGAACCGCTGCGCCGCCTCACCGACACCGCGGGCCGTGACCTGTACGACCTGCCCGGCGCCGCCCTGCCCGCCGAGGACGTTCCCGCGCCGGTTCGCCTCCTGGCCAGGCTGGACGCGGCAGTGATCTCCTACCGCGACCGCGCCCGGATCCTGCCCGCCGACTACCACGACGAGGTGATGAAGATGGTCAAGAGCAACGTGATGCCCTACCTCGTCGACGGCCTGGTCGCCGGGCAATGGTCCTACACACTCAAGCGAGAGACGGCGGTGCTCACCCTGCGCCCGTTCGCCGCGCGCAGTGGTCCGCTTCCCGCGGATCTGGAGCCGGAGGCCGAGCGCATGCTCGCCTTCGTGGCACCGGATGCCAAGAAGCGCGTGGTCGAATTGGCCGCACCGGGCCTCTCCGGGACATAGCGGGTCACTCATCGCAAAGGGACCTTTGCGGACAGCGCGGTTTGCGCCTTTTGCCCGATTGGCATGGTTACAGGTGAGTTCGGTGTCCTTCGAGATGGAGGCGCGCCTGGGAGGCGGGTCTGCGCCACAGGACAACCGAGTGAGTGGTCGAGAGAGCGGCCGGTCTGCCTCGTGCCTTACTCCGACGGCGCGCGTGGCACTTCCCGCGCGCGAACGCGTCAGATTCGTGACCGCTGCGTCACCGCTGCCCGACACCACCGCATCACCACCGCATCACCACCGCCTCACCACCGGAAGCCGGTGGTGATGCGTTCGTCGCCAACCACAGCTTCAGCTGGAGGCATCCCATGAAGGCTCTCGTGTACGAAGGTCCGCGCAACGTCAGCGTCGAGGACCGGCCCGACCCGAAGATCGAGCGGCACACCGACATCCTGGTCAAGATCACCTCGACGAACATCTGCGGATCCGACCTGCACATGTACGAAGGACGTACGGACATGGAGCCGGGCCGGGTACTCGGCCACGAGAATCTGGGCGAGGTGATCGAGGTCGGTTCGGCGGTGGACCGCGTACGGGTCGGGGACCTGGTGAGCCTGCCGTTCAACGTCAGCTGCGGGTTCTGCCGCAACTGCGAGCGGGGCCTCACCGCCTTCTGCCTGACGACGCCCGACGACCCGCACATGGCCGGCGCCGCGTACGGCTTCGCCGACATGGGCCCGTACGAGGGCGGCCAGGCCGAGTTCCTGCGCGTGCCGTACGGCGACTTCAACGCCCTGGTCCTGCCACAGGAGGCGTGGGAGAAGCAGACCGACTACGTGATGCTCTCCGACATCTTCCCCACCGGATGGCACTGCACCGAACTGGCGGGCCTGCAGCCCGGCGAGACGGTCGTCATCTTCGGCGCGGGTCCGGTCGGGCTGATGGCCGCTCTGTCGGCGGGCCTCAAGGCCGCATCCAAGATCATGATTGTCGATCGTCATCCGGACCGGCTCGCTCTCGCGGAGCAGATCGGCGCGATCCCCATCGACGACTCGAAGGTGTCGCCCGTCGACGCGGTGATGGAGGAGACGAACGGCCTCGGCGCCGACCGGGGTTGCGAGTGCGTGGGCTACCAGGCCCACGACCCGCAGGGCAACGAGCACCCGAACATGACGTTGAACAACCTCGTACAGTCCGTCAAGTTCACGGGCTCCATGGGGGTCGTCGGCGTCTTCGTCCCCAGGGACCCCGGCAGCCCGGACCCCCTCTACAAGGAGGGTGACGTCGCCTTCGACTACGGCGCCTACTGGTTCAAGGGCCAGAGCATGGGCAGCGGTCAGTGCAACGTGAAGGCCTACAACCGCCAACTGTGCGCGCTGATCCAGCAAGGCAAGGCCAAGCCGTCGTGGATCGTCTCGCACGAACTCCCGCTGCCCGAGGCCCCGGAGGGTTACCTGCACTTCGACAACCGTGACAACGGCTGGACGAAGGTCGTCCTGCACCCCGACGGATCCCGCTGACCTCAGACCCGCCCGGAGTCGGGGACCGACAGCCCGGGCCCGGCGGCCGCCCGCTGAGTTCGCGGCCGCCCAATGAACACGTACGACCGGTGCCTTCGGGCTACCGGCCGTACGTGTTCGTGGAGGGCGGAACGAACGCGTCTTAGTGTGCCGACGTCGCGAGGTCCAGGCACGCGGGCGCGGCAAATGCTGGGTGGCCGGCTCCTCGGTGGTCGCTGGGTGGCCGGTTCCTCGGTGGTCACGGGGTGGTCGCCTCGTCCGGCAAGTTCTGTTCAGGAACAGATCCTGTCGGGCCCGATGGTAGCGGCGTGCTCTCGGGGCGGGGTCCGGCGGCCGCTGACAGCACCTGGGCGTTCGGCAGGTGGGTGATGCCGTCGTCGGTCTCCAGCCGTACATAGGTCAGGCCGATCTCGACGACTCGGCCCTCGAAGGAGCCGCCGAGCGGCCCGGACGAGAGCCGGACCTCGTCGCCGACTTCGAACGGCCGAGCGAGCAGGATGACCACCCCGGCGAACAGGTTCTGCAGGCTCTGTTGCGCGGCGATGCCCAGCAGCACCCCGGTCAGGGCGCCGCCGACCAGCAGCCGCCCGACCGGGACCCGGAACAGGTCCAGGGTGACGGTCAGCACCGTACCCCAGCCGGCGATCACGAGCGCAACCCGGATCATGGTCGCGTGCGCGTTGCCGACGCGCGGCTGGAGCAGCTGCCGGGTCTTCGCGGATAGGCCCAGTGTGGCGGCGATCGCGAAGACGAAGAACGCCACCGCGGTACCGGCGTAGACCATCGTCCACATCAGATCGTGCGTGGGATGCCGCCCAGCGGCGTTGCGTGCCGTGTAGGACGCGGGTGCGGCGAGCAACGCCAGCGTCGCGGCGATGATCGACCGCCACGGACGGGCCCGCCGCTGCACCGAGTGGATCTGTTCGTTCCACCGTTCGGCGATCTGCCCCGCCCGCTGAGCCTGCCGATCCCGGAGGTCCACGTTCACTGTTCTTCCCGCTCGTCGTACGCCGCACTATCGGTACCTTACCGAATCGACTGATACGACGGTCAGTGCTAGAAGATCCCCCTGGCCTGGTACTACGTCGCACATCCGACTGATCACGAGTGGTCTCGGCTGGATTCTAAGAGAACGTAGAAGTCCGCTGGCCGTACGGGAACGTAGGCGTCAGCTCATTCCGGGCCAGCGAGAGCTGCTCAGAAGTTTTCTTATCGAGCAGCCGCCCATGCATGGTGAGCGCGTCGGCGTTTCACACAGACTCGTCGGGCACCGTCACCCCTCCGATCGAGCTGCGAGCGTTGGCGCTGGTAGCCGCCCGATCGGAGGGCGCGGAGTCTTTGGTCATTCTTCGCTCTTCTATCAAGTCAAGCGCTCGTTGTACCCTAAGTTACGGTGCTTGTACTATCAGCGACAGTTTCCGTGGGTCGACAGAGGTGGCACAGCTCATGTCAGACGCGCTGCCCCGCTCCTCCGACACCTTGGCCGGCTTCGAGCAGTCCTGCCCGAGAGTCCGCTCGCCCGGGCACTGACTCCCTCACACTGGAGACATCTCGCCATGTCGACCACCGCATCGGTCTCCGACGCCCCCGTTTCCCGGCGCTGGATCGCCCTGATCTTCATTGCCCTCGCCCAGCTGATGGTCGTCCTCGATGCGACCATCGTGAACATCGCCCTGCCGTCCGCCCAGAAGGCACTGAAGATCTCAGACGGCGACCGCCAGTGGGTGATCACCGCCTACACGCTCGCTTTCGGCGGGCTGCTCCTGTTCGGCGGGAGGATCGGCGACCTCATCGGCCGCAGGCGGACCTTCCTCATCGGTCTGGTCGGATTCGCCGGCGCATCGGCGCTGGGCGGCGCGGCGACCAACGAGGAGATGCTGCTCAGCGCCCGGGCACTGCAAGGCGCGTTCGGCGCGTTACTCGCCCCTTCCGCGCTCTCGCTGCTGGCGGTGACGTTCACGGAGCAAAAAGAGCGGGCCAAGGCGTTCGGCATCTACGGCGCGATCGCGGGCGGCGGCGCGGCGCTCGGCCTCATCCTGGGCGGCGTGCTCACCGAGTACCTCAACTGGCGCTGGGCGCTGTACGTCAACGTGCCGATCGCCGTGATCGGACTCGTCGGCGGCGTGGCCTTCGTCCGTGACATCGCCCTGCCACGCACCCGATCCCGCCTGGACGTCCCCGGCGTGGTCCTGGTGACCGCAGGCCTGATCGCGCTGGTCTATGGCTTCACCCGCGCCGAGACCCAGGGCTGGAGCGAGCGGGGCGTTATCGGCCTGTTCGTGGCGGCGGGCGTGCTGCTGGTGGCCTTCGTCGTCGTCGAGAGCCTGGCCAAGACCCCACTGCTGCCGCTGCGAGTGGTCCTTGATCGCAACCGCGGCGGTGCCTACCTCGCGGTCGGATTCTCCGTGATCGGGATGTTCGGTCTCTTCCTCTTCCTGACTTACTACCTGCAGATCGTCAAGCGATACTCGCCCGTCGAGACGGGCCTGGCGTTCCTGCCGCTGACCGCGGGCATGATTACCGGGTCGACGCAGATCTCCGCACGCCTGATGAACCGCCTCCCGCCGCGCGCCCTGATGGTTCCCGGTCTGCTCGTGGCCGCGGCCGGCGTCGTGTTGCTCACGCGTCTCCAGGTGGACAGCGCCTACATCAGCCTCGTCCTGCCCGCGCAGCTGTTGCTCGGCGTCGGGCTGGGCTCGGCGTTCATGCCCGCTATGAACCTGGCGACCAGCGGCGTCGATCAGCAGGACTCGGGCGTGGCATCGGCGATGGTCAACGCCTCGCAGCAGATCGGCGGCTCCATCGGCACAGCCCTGCTCAACACCATCGCCGCCACCGCCACCGCCACCTACATTACGGCGCGCGCGCACGGCCGTCCCCTCCCGCGCCTCGCGGCGGCCGGACTCGTGCACGGCTTCACCGTCGCCCTCTGGTGGGCGGTGGGCGTCCTGGTCTTGGCCGCGATCGTCGTAGCCGTGCTGATCAACCAGAGGAGTGAGCGCACGCGTCCGGTGGTCGCCCGGGCCGGCGACGGGCAGGCGGCGACGGTGACCGAAGCGCTACCGGTCAGAGAGTTCGCGTCCGTGGGCGCCCGCACCGAACCGGCGGCGGACGTCGGCTTGAGCGCCCAGCCCGAACCGTTGAAGTCGTACGCCCCGGTCACGTCGGCGGAGGGCAACGGTTCCGATAGCCCGGGCAGCCGGGTCGGCGGCCACGTCCGCGGCGGTGAGGGCAGCCCGGTCGCCGGTGCCGCGCTCACCCTGATCGACCTGGGCGGCCGCCAGGTCGACCGGGCCTGCGCCGAGCACGACGGTTCGTACGCGCTGACCGCCCCGGCTGGCGGTTCGTACATGCTGATCGCGGCGGCCGACGGGCACCGGCCCCAGGCGGCCACGGTCGTGGTGGGCGACAGCCCGCTCTCGTACGACCTGACGCTCGCTGGCACGGCCGGCCTGGCCGGCGTCGTGCGCGGCGCGGCGACCGGAGCCCCGATTCCGGGTGCCATGGTCGTGGTAACCGACATCCGCGGTGAGGTCGTCGCCTCCGCGGAGACGGGAGAGAACGGCACGTTCCGCTTCGACGACCTTCTGTCCGGCGCGTTCGTCGTCGCGGTGAGGGCGAGCGGTCACCGGCCCGGCGCGCTGCCGGTCGAGGTCGCCGGCCAGGCCATCACGCGCTGCGAGGTGAAGTTGCAGGCCAGCGCCCGCGTCCAGGGGATCGTCCGCGCGGCCAGCGACGGCCTGCCATTGGCCGACGCACGGGTCACTCTTGTGGATGCCGCCGGCAACGTCCTCGCTGTCGCCACCACCGGCTTCGACGGCGAGTACGTTTTCGAGGACCTGGATCCGGGCCCGTACACCGTGATCGCCAGTGGATACCCGCCCGTCGCCACCGCGCTGGTGGTCGGTGAGGCCGGCCAGAGCAGTTTCGGCCTCACGTTGGGCTTCCTGGACGAGTGACGCCGCCAACCCCGAACATGAGAAGGAGCGGCAGGCGGGGACTTCGCGCAGGGGTCCGTA
>JAOPYK010000071.1 GCA_025964695.1 Streptosporangiaceae bacterium
CTTGAGCTTGGTGGAGAGCCGTAACGCCACGTAGTCGCCGCTCAGAGCGCAACACTCGAACTGTCCAAAGACCGAGTGCTCGAGGTCGGACTGACGCTCTGTCAGGACAGGCGGCGGCGGATCCACCAGAAGCAGAACCCGGCGAGGGCGAGGGCGAGGGCGAGGAAGATCGCCGTCTCATACCACTGGAAGGCCCAGAAGCGGCTGGCGGGTTGGTAGGCCACCTGCTGCCGGTAGCCGAGCTGGCTGATCTTGGTGAAGCATGCCTGGGAGAATGGCGGCTGGGGCGGCGGCGCGGGCACGCAGGCCCCTGTGGATAGGGAGACGGGTATGCCCTTGACCACATGGCCGGCTGCGTTGATGGTCTGGTTGGAGATGATCCAGGCGCCAGGGTTGTTCACGGCCACGGTCACGTGCACAGGGCTGCCGTTGCTCTGTATGAGAAAACCGTCGAGGTTCGTGGCCGTGATCGTGGTGGTGAGGCGGGTGGGTGCGATGAGGTGGGGCCGGATCCACAGCGGCATGGCCATCTGGACGACGGCGAACGCAGCAAGGACTGCGGCCATGGCGGGAAGGGTGCGGCGGATGAGCATCCCGACGGTGACGCCGAGGGCGAAGGCGAAGGCCGCGTAGCCGATGGGTGCGATGCCGCGTGCGTCGAACAGCAGGGGTGAAAGCCGCGGGAACCGGTTGAAGGCGGCCTTGTCGATGGGGCTGGACCACCAGGTCACCGCTAGGCTGCCCAGTCCGGCTGTGGCCATGGCGGCCAGGCCGATGAGGCCGAGCTTGACCGCCAGCCAGCGGGTGCGGGTGATGCTCTGGTTCCACACCAGCCGGTGCGTGCCGGCCTCCAGTTCGCGAGTGATCAGCGGTGCCCCCCAAAACAGCCCGATGATGGCCGGCACGAACATCACGACGGCGACGAGCCCGAAATATAGGGTCTGGTGGTTGTTGAAGAACTGGTCGGTGAAGGCTGAGCAGCCGCCGTGGGCGGTGCAGGATGCGATCCCGGTGGCGTAGTCGTGGGCCAGGTTCGGGCCGGTGACCGCCAGGATGACGGCGAGGACCGTGATGGCGGCGAACACCACGCCGGCCTGGGTGCGGAACTGGCGCCAGGTCAGCCAGATCATTTTTGTACCTCCAGTACGGGCCGGTGGCCTCGGCGGGTGTCGGCGCCCTGGCTCATGTAGGCCAGGACGAGGTCTTCCAGGCTGATTTGGCCGACGGTCCAGGCGGGGTCGTAGATCGGGGTGTGGGTGCGGATCAGGAGGCTGGTCTGCCGGTCGGTGTGGCTGGCGGAGATGATGTGCTGGTCTGCCGGGAGGGTGGCGGGGTCACGGCGGGCTCCGGTGAGCCGGTGGTGGGTGGCCAGCAGTTCCTCGACCTCTCCTGCCACCTGGACGCGGGAGTCGACCAGCACGATGAGGTAGTCGCAGACCCGTTCCAGGTCGGCCACCAGGTGGGAGGACAGCACCACGCTGAGTTCGTGTTCGGCGGCGGCCTCCATCAGGCTTTGCAGGAATTCTCGGCGGGCGAGCGGGTCGAGGGCGGCGACCGGCTCGTCGAGGATCAGCAGTTCGGGTCGTTTGGCGATGCCCAGGGTGAGGGCGAGCTGGGCGCGCTGGCCGCCTGAGAGCTTCCCGGCTTTGCGGGCGGGGTCCAAACCGAGCCGCTCGATCCGGTCGCGGGCCAGCGCGGCGTCCCAGCCGGGGTTGAGCCGGGCGCCCAGCCGCAGGTGCTCGGCGACGCTCAGCGCGGCGTAGGTGGGGGTGTCCTGGGCGACAAAGCCGACCTTGCCCAGCTGCGCCGGGCTGTCGGCGGGGCGGCCGCCGAGGACCTCGATGCCGCCTGAAGTGGGCTGCAGCAGGCCGCCGGCCAGGTTCAGCAGGGTGGTCTTGCCGGCCCCGTTGGGGCCGACGAGACCGACGACCCGTCCGGCCGGGACGCTCAGGGTGCACTCCGACAGCGCCCAGCGCCGCCCGTATCGCTTGCCCAGTCGTTGGGTCTCTATGGCGGCGGTCATGCTATTTCCTCCTTAGTGGCGGACCGAAAGGTGGTCAAGAACAGGGCCTCGATGCTCTCCTCGTCGAGTCCGGCCCGGCGGGCCCTGGCCAGCCAACGCTGCAGGTCCTGGCGGAGCGGCCCGTGCGCGGCGAGCGAGGCATCGGTCAGCGTCCGGGTCACGAACGTCCCGATGCCCGGCCGGGCGGCCGCCAGGCCTTCGTGCTCAAGTTCCCGGTAGGCCTTGAGCACCGTGTTGGGGTTGATCGCCAGGTGCGCCACCACCTCCTTGACGGTCGGGAGCTGGTCGCCTTCCCGCAGCAGGCCCAGCCGCAGCGCTTGGCGCACCTGGCGGACCAGCTGCAGATACGGCGAGACACCGGACCGGCCGTCCAAGTGAAACTCGATCACCTGGCCTCCATTCATCTAGTTGCCTAGCACTATATGTTTCTAACTAGATGCCTTGTCAAGCAGTTACCTGGGATGCTGCTGGAGCGGGGGGAGGCCGCGGGTGGCCGATCGGCTGGCGTCGGCCTCCCGATCTCCACTCCTCGCGGGCGCCCGGTTCAGGGCTGTGGGCGGCGTCGGCCGATGGCGCGCACACGCCCGGAAACCCCTGCGGCTGTTGCGCGCAGGCGGGGATGCCACGTCATGAAAAGCTCAAGGTCTATGCAGCCGCAGGCCGGACAGCCTGACCGGAACGGCATCCTTGGGCACGTCGTAGACGATGACGACCTTGGTGGTAGCGCCCGGGTTGAGGCGACCGAGATCGCCGTGGCCGATGAGCACGGTCTGGCCGAAGGTGGGTTCCCATGTCGGCATGAAATCCGTGCCGTCTGCCGTGGTGAGCGGCAGATGCACGGGTGGGTACACCAGCCGCTTGGTGGTGTTCCGCAATGAGAGGCGGATCACGACGTACTTCCCGGCCGGATGGTGTGTCCCCCACTGCGGGTCGGTGACGGTCCGTACGGTCCGTACACCGTCGATCTTCACCGCGAAGTCGGTCAGCGGCGCCTCGTAGGGATGCGTCGGGTCGGCGGGGCCGATTGACGGCGACTCCACTGGAGCCGTCGCCGTCGCCGTCGCCGTCGACACGGGAGCGGGCACGGACTGCGCGACGGTGGTGTGCGGCGCCGGTTTCGACCCGGCCAGGTAGTAGCCGACACAGAAGAACAGGAGAGCGCCGAAAACGGCTCCGGCGAACACCCTCATGAAGCCCGCCGGCTGACGTCGCGCCAGGCGGCTGCCTGCCTGGCGGTACGGAGGTGGACGACCGTGAGGTGGGGATGTCGGCGGATCTTGTCGGTGGTGGTCCTGCGTTTGCGGTCGTGCTGCGACCACGCCCACTGCAAAGCGTCCAGTTCGTAGTGCCGGAGTCCCAGTTGGGCCGTGAGGGTCCGTGCCATGGTGGTCTTGCCGGACCCGGAAATACCTGCCACCAGCACCCTGTCCACCACCGCCGCCCCCTTCTGAGCGCTCAACGGAACTCGCGCGCCAGGGTGTCGGCGATAAGATCTGCGGTGACCTCAGCGCCCGGGTGTCGGGAGCCGTACGGCTGAGCATGATCGCGCCCTGAAGTGCGGCCCAGACGTAGATTGCCAGATCCGCCGCACGCTCGTCAGGAATTTCACCCTCCGTCAGCAGCCGGACGGTCACCTCTTGCCAGGATGGATGTCGAAGACCGTTCATAAGGTTCACAGACCGCCTAGTGCGGGCCGTCGCGACCGTACGGCTGCCGGGAAGTACGGCGACCGGGGAGTACGGCTCGACGCGAAGAGAGCGAGTGCGCGACGACGCCGCGCACTCGCTCAGGGTGTTCCGTGGCGCGCCCAACGGTCGTGCCCTGGCTCAGGGGAAAGACCGTACGCAGGTCGGCTCGGTGGTGAGGTTCAGTAGGGGAGTACCCGCCCGGAAGGAGACCGCAGGTCGGGCGTAATGGGCTGACGCGGGGGCTTGGGGCGCTTGACCAGCTGTTGCCGTGCCATTGTGATCATGTCCCCCCTTCTGCTGACCGCTAACCGGCCGATCGACGTGATGTCTCACTCTCTTCTGCGTGCTTCTTCGTGCGACTCTTCCTATGACGCTCCTGGCTACAGGAGGAGTTGGCTGAGCTTATGACACGAGTTCCACTACTTCGACCGATTTTGACGATGCTTCGGTGGCCGTACGTGCTCGCAGTAGCACTGTAAGTCCTGTTGCGGCCAGGATGAGGCCGAGTCCCAGGAGTAGCACCAGTTCGAGCGCGGCGACGAAATCGGTCCGGGCGGGCCGGTCGCCGAGAGCGGAGAAGAAGATCACGCCGAGCACCGCCACCCCGAGGGCACTGGAGAACTGCTGCGCGGTGGTGAGGATGCCGGCCGCTCCGCCCGCCTGCCGGGGCTGGACTCCGGCGAGGACGGCGCCGATCAGTGCGGGGAACGACAGTCCGTTGCCCAAGCCGACCACCATCATGCCCGGCAGCAGCTCCCAGGCGCCTGCGCTCGTGCCGGAGATCTCCAGCTGGGCGAGGAGAGTGGTCAGTCCCGCCAGCGCGACCACGCAGCCGGCGGTGATCACCTTGGCTCCGTAACGTGCGGTGAGCCGCTGAGCGGCGACGGAGGTCACCGCGAACACGATGCCCAGCGGCCCGAAGGTCAGCCCGGATTCGAGCGGCTTCAGGTGCAGGCCGGCTTGCAGGAACAGGGTGAACCCCAGCATGAAGCTGGCGAAGAACCCCATGAACGCCATGTTGATCACAAGCCCGGCCACGAAGAAACGGCTGCGGAACAGCGTCAGGTCCAGCAAGGGCTCGCCGCCGCGCCGGGTCAGCCACCGCTCCCACCACAGCGCCAGCGCCAGGACGGGCACCGAGGACGCCATCGAGAGCCAGGTCCACAACGGCCAGCCGGAGGTCCGGCCCAGCGCCAGCGGGACCAGGGCCAGAGCCACCGCGGCGGCTAGCCCGGCGGCGCCCAGCGGGTCGAGCCGGGGCCGGTTGATCCCTCGGTGCCGGGGGAGCAGCCGGACCGCGGCGGCCAGCGCGACCGCTCCGACCGGCACGTTCACCAGGAAGATCGCGCGCCAGCCCAGGCCGAAGAGATCGGCGTCCAGCAGCAGGCCGCCCAGCACCTGCCCGGCGACCGAGCCTGCCCCGATGGCGACGCCGAACCATGCCACCGCCCGCGGGCGTTCCGCCGCCGGGAACACCGAGGTGATCAGGGCAAGAACCTGCGGCACCATGGCGGCCGCGGTGAAGCCCTGCAGCAGCCGGGCCGCGATGAGCTGACCGGGGGACTGCGCGAGCCCGCACAGCGCGGACGCGATGGTAAAGCCGGTCATCCCGATGAGGAACATCCGGCGATAGCCGAACAGGTCGCCCAGCCGGCCGCCGCTGACCAGCCCGCTGGCATAGCTGAAGGCGTAGCCGCCGACGATCAGTTCCAGCGCGGCCTCTCCCGCATGCAGATCCGACTGCAGCGATGGTGCCGCGACGTTGACGACGAAGAAGTCGAACAGCGCCATGAACGTGGCAGACAGGATCACTGGCAGCATTCGCCAGCGCTGTGGATCGGGGGGTGTCACGCGCGCTCCAGGGGTTCGAGATTCATCGAACTGTTTGATGAATCTCGAACATTACGACAGGCATCGAATTCCCCGCAAGGGGATATATCCTCCAGTCATGACCGAGGTGACGACGCTTCCTGAGCCGCCGGCAGAGCGACTCGACCTGGTGACCGTGCTGGCGGCGCTGGCCGACCGCTGGCGGCTGGCGGCCGTCCGGGCGCTCGCCGAGGTCAAGGACCCCGTCTACTGCGGCCAGCTGATGCTGGAAGCCGGGTTCAACGTCAGCAAGTCGACGGTCTCCCACCACATGCGCGTGCTGCGCGAGGCCGGCATCACCAGCACAAGGGTGGTCGGCGCGCGCCGCTACACCAGCCTGCGCTTCGAGGTTCTCAACGCCCGGTTCCCGGGACTGCTGGACGCGATCATCTCCGCCCGCCTCGAACCCGACGATCCGATCGTCCGAGCGGTAGAGGTGGCCGCGCGGCTCTGACCGCGTGGCCGGCGCCGACTGCTAGGAGACGATGTCCTTGCTCCTGAAGCGGCGGAAGGCCAGGGCCAGCAGGACGATGGCGTAGGACACCGAGATCGCGGTGCCTTTCGCCATTCCGGTCCACTGGATGGTGGGCTGCAGCGCGTCGGTCCACGAGTACGTCCAGTGCGCGGGCAGCAGTTCCCGCCAGGAACCCAGCGCGGTGACCGCGTCCAGGATGTTACCGATGATCACTAGCCCGACCGCGCCGCCCACCGCGCCCAGCGGCGAGTCGGTCACCACCGAGAGCAGAAACGCCAGCGCCGCCACCACCAGCTCGCTGACCAGCGCGTACCCAATAATGATCAGCATTCGGACCAGTGCCGTACCGGCCGGAACCGAGCCGCCGGTCGGCAGCTTGACGTCACCCCAGCCGAAGACCAGCGTGCCGGCCAGCAGGGACATCAGCGGCAACGAGATCACGGCCACCGTCGCGTAGGTCAGCGCGACGATCAGCTTCTGCCGCAGCAGCCGGGACCGTGGCACCGGAGCGGCCAGCAGATAGCGCAGGGACGACCAGTTGGCCTCGCTGGCCACGGTGTCGCCGCAGAACAGCGCCACCGCGACCACCAGCAGGAAGCCCGCCGAGACGAACAGCGCGAACAGCGCGAAGTTCAGTGCGCTGTCGGTGGCGACGTCCACCAGGCTGGGAAAGCCGTCGTTCTGGTTGCGGCCGCCGCCACCGAGCTGGAAGGCCCCGGCCAGGATCCATGGCAGCACCAGCAGAAAGCCGAAGGCCACCATCGTGCGCCGTCGCCGCAACTGGCGGATCGCCTCGACCCGGAGCGGCAGGGTTCGGCGTACCTGATAGGTCGTCATCAGACCCCTTCTCCGATGATCGCGAGGAATGCGTCCTCGAGCCGCCGGCCTTCGCCGGTGATCTCGGCGACCGGTCCGTCGGCGACCTTGCGGCCGCGGAACATCACCACGACGTGGGTGCAGGTCTGCTCGACCTCGGCCAGCAGATGGCTGGACACGATCACCGTGCGCTGTCTTCCGCCGCCCTGGCCGTCGGCCGCCGCCTCCCCGGTCGCGTACCGGGTGAGAACATCGCGCATCTCACGGATCTGAGGCGGGTCCAGCCCGTTGGTCGGCTCGTCGAGCACCAGCAGGTCGGGCAGGCCCAGCATGGCCTGGGCGATCGCCAGCCGCTGCCGCATGCCCTGGGAGTACGTCCGCACCGGGCGATCGAGCGCCGAGCCGAGGTCGGCGATCGCCACCGCCTCGTCGACGTGCGACTCCTCCGCGGGCCGGCCGGTGGCCCGCCAATAGAGATCGAGGTTCACCCGCCCGGTGAGGTGCGGGAGGAACCCGGGCCCCTCGACGAACGACCCGAGGCGGGCCAGCACCGCCGCGCCGGGGGTGATCCGCTGACCGAAGATCCGGATCTCGCCCGCGTCGGGATGGATCAGGCCCATGAGCATCCGCAGCGTCGTGGTCTTGCCGGCGCCGTTGGGCCCGAGCAGGCCCAGCACCTGCCCCTTCTGCATCTGGAACGACAGATCGTCGACGGCGAGATGCCCGTTGCCGTACGCCTTGGTCAGCCCGGTGATCTGCAGCGGCACCTCCGCCAGCGCCGAGTCGTACGACCCGGTGGCGCGGCGCCGTCCGGGAAGCACGATGGCCAGCGCCACGACCAGTGCGGCGAGCGGCACCGCCCACGTCCACCAGGGCGGCGAGGGAGCGGGACTGTGCAGCGCGGGAACGGTGGGCACGGACAGCCCGGAGACCACCGACACCGTGTAGGCGGCGGGCTTGGCCGGAGTGGCGAAGCCCATGTCGGTACTGGCCAGCACCACCCGCAGCCGGTGACCGTGATCGAACTTGTAGTCGATCGCCGGCAGGGCCACGTCGGTCTCCCCGGCCGTGGTCACCCGCAGCGGCGCGGCGATCCGGCGGGTCGGGCCCACCTGCCCACCCGCGCCGGGAGCGACGTCGTACAGCTTGGCGAACAGCGTGGCCGGGCCACCGACCTTGATCCGCACCCGCGGGGCACCGGTGATCTGGAGCGGAGCCGTGAGCGGTGCCGAGTCGAAGGTCGCGGACTGTCCCGCCATGTCCAGGGAGAGGCCGCCGGAGCCGCCACCGAGAGCGCTCAGCGCGGCCAGCCCGCCCAGACCCGGCAGCGCCGAGATCGAAGCGGGTGAGCCGCCCGCCGGATTGTTGACCGTCTGTTCGCCGCCGGTCAGCGGGATCGTCTTGGGGGCGGCCCCCAGCCCCGGGTAGGCGCCGGCGGTCGCGGCCTCGATCACCACCCGCTGGCTGGAGGAGTCAATGCCGCCGGTGCGGGTCACGGTGAAGGCCGGGGTGTGGGCCGGGGCGCCCCGCAGCCAGTGGTCGAACCAGCCGCGGACCAGCCCATGGACGCGGGTGGTCTCGGGGTCGCCGCCGTCGTGGCCGCCCTGGAACCAGACCACGGAGACCGGTGTCCCGTTCTTCCTGATGGCCGCGGCGTTGGCGTCCGCCTGGTCGAGCGGGAAGAGCGAGTCGGCCTGGCCCTGGATCAGCAGGGTGGGCGCCTTGATCCGGTCGGCCACCGAGGACGGACTGGACCTTCGCAGCGTGGCCAGCGCCTCCGGAGTGGGCATGCCCGTCTCGGCGATCTTCTGGTACATGGCGCACAGCGACGGCTGGAACCGGCCGCAGGCACCGGTGGCCTTACGGCTATGGTCGTTGGCTCCGGTGAAGAAGATCCCCGCCCACAGCTTCTTGAACACGCCGGTCTGAGCACCGGCCCCGGTGGCCTGGGGGAAGAGGGAGTCGGCTAGATCGTTCCAGGTAATCTGCGGGGCGATCGCGTCCACCCGGGGGTCGTACGCGGCCGTCATCAGGGAGATGCCGCCGCCGTAGGACTCGCCCGCGAGGCCCACCCGCGGGTCGCCTGGTTTGTCCAGCTTGACCTCAGGGCGGCGGGCCAGCCAGTCGATCAGCTGCCGTACGTCCTTGACCTCGTAGTCGGGGGAGTCGAGCGCGATCTCCCCGGTCGACGTCCCGAAGCCGCGTGCCGACCAGGTCAGCACCGCGTAACCGGACCGGGCCAGCTCCTCGGCCTCGGCCCGGGTGTCCTGCTTGGTGCCGCCGAATCCGTGCGCCAGCAGAATGGCCGGGGCCTTGCCCCCGTCCCCGCTCCGGAAGACGGGGTGAAAGAACGTGGTGTCCAGCGTGACCTGCTGGTCGTTCTTCGGGCCGTCCATGACCTGGATCCGCTGAACGTCCGCACGTACCTTCGGTGCGTCGCCCGTGGTCACTCCCCAGGCGATCCCGCCGCCCGCAAGGACGGCCACCGCCGCCGCGATGGCGGCCGGCCGGCCCCGTAGCTTCATGGCTTGACCATAGCCGTGCACAAGGTGTGCATTCGTACATCCCCGGGAGGCTCTTGCCCTACGCCGTACGGGGGAGGCGGCACGGGGAGATGGTCAGCTCAGGCAGATTTCGAAGATCGCGCCCGCCGGGCCCTTCGGCGGACGCGACCCCAGCTAGACGATCAGGTCGCGGCCGGACCTTCCCACCCATGCGGGGAAGTGTCCGAGCCGTACGGAAACTGGCCGGGATCGGCCGTACACGGGGCTACTTGTGTCTCATCTCACTCACGCGGCCTGGGAGACTGGAGATCACTCGCCGATCAGGAGGTGACGTGCGCTCCCCCCTGCGGAAAAGAACCCGCAATCCCCCCGGTCACCGCACTGCGGCGACGATCCCGGTCACCCTCGTGGCGGCGGACGAACGCGCCGCCGTGCATGCGGCCCGGCGGGCCGCCCGCCGGGGCGTGGACCGTGCCGCCCGGCGCGCGGGACACGGCGTCGCCCGGCGTGGCGCGCCGCGGGCCGTCACGCCGAGGCCGGCGCTGCTCGCCGGCGTCATCATGCTCACCCTCGTCATCATCGCCGTGACGGTCACCGGGATCGTGGCCGCCACCTCGACGATGAGCCGTCAGACTCCATTGGCCTCACCGCTGCTGGTGTATCCGGTCTCGCAAACGACGCCCGGGCAGTGCCTGCCCGGGGTCCAGGGCGTCAGCGCGCTGGCGGCCTCCGGGCCCGTCTGCTATCAGGTGACCCAGGGCATCGCCCTCCATCGGGTCAGTGACCTGCACGTTCAGCACGGGGCCGCGGGCTATGACGTGGCGATCAGACTGCTGCACGCCGACGCCAGGGCCTTCGCCGAGCTGACCCGCCGGATGGTGGGGCAGAATCTCGCCTTCGTCGTGCGGGGCCGGCTGGTGACCGCGCCGCGGGTCGACATGCCGATCACCAAGGGGCAGATCCTCATCACCGGCACCACCACGCGCGCCGACGCCGAGCGGACCCTCAGCGAGCTGCGCGGCACCTGAAATCACCGCGCCCCTCGTGGAGAGTTTCCACGAGGGGCGCGATGATGATCTGCGAGCCGGCCGACGGTCAGTCGATGCGCCAGGTGTCCCCGCTGCTGAGCAGGGCGGCCAGATCTCCCTTGCCCTGCCGCTCGACGGCCTCGTCGAGCTGGTGGCGCAGCTGCTCGTCGTAGGACGGGCGCTCCACCTGGCGGAAGATGCCGATCGGGGTGTGCTCGAACGACGGCGAGTCCAACCGCGACAGGGCGAACGCCTGCGACGGGTCCGGGTTCTTGGCGTCGTGGACGACGACCCGGGCCGGGTCCACCTCGGCGGTGCGGGCCACCTCGAAGCCGCCCGAGTCCGAGCGGACCAGTGCCTTGTCGCCATCCGCGCCGAACACGATCGGCTGGCCGTGTTCGAGGCGGATGGTGACGTCGTCGCGGACTTGCGGGTCCTTCATCGGCTCGAAGGCACCGTCGTTGAAGATATTGCAGTTCTGGTAGATCTCTACCAGCGCGGTGCCCTTGTGCTGCGCGGCCTCCCGAAGCACCGACTGCAGGTGCTTGCGGTCGGAGTCGATCGTGCGGGCGACGAACGTGCCCTCCGCCCCGATCGCCAGCGACATCGGGTTGAACGGAGCGTCCAGCGACCCCATGGGAGTCGACTTCGTGATCTTTCCGACCTCCGAGGTCGGCGAGTACTGCCCCTTGGTCAGGCCGTAGATCCGGTTGTTGAACATCAGAATCTTCAGATTGACGTTGCGGCGCAGTGCGTGGATCAGGTGGTTGCCGCCGATCGACAGCGAGTCGCCGTCGCCGGTGACCACCCATACCGACAGGTCGGGGCGGGACGCGGCCAGCCCGGTGGCGATCGCCGGGGCCCGGCCGTGGATCGAGTGGAACCCGTAGGTGTTCATGTAGTACGGGAACCGCGAAGAGCAGCCGATGCCGGAGACGAACACGATGTTCTCGCGGCGCAGCCCGAGCTCGGGCAGGAAGCTCTGGACCGCGGCGAGGACGGCGTAGTCACCGCAGCCGGGGCACCAACGCACCTCTTGGTCGGTCTTGAAGTCCTTCATGGTCTGCTTGGCGTCGTCCCGCGGGACGAGAGCCAGACCACTGTTGAGCGAGAGCTCACTCACTGTCGATCACATCCTGGATCACACCGGCGAGCTCCTCGGACTTGAACGGAAGCCCGCGTACGCGGTTATAGCTGATCACATCGACGAGGAACCTGCCCCGCAGCAAGAGGGCGAGCTGACCAAGGTTGATCTCCGGCACGATGACCTTGTCATACGACCGGAGCACCTCGGCGATGTTGGCCGGAAAGGGGTTCAAATGACGGAGATGGGTCTGTGCGACCTGGCCGCCGTCGCGGCGTACTCGCCGTACGGCCGCGGTGATCGCACCATAGGTCGAGCCCCAGCCGAGCACGAGGACCTTGGCTGTGCTTCCGTCGGGGCCGGGCGGGTCGTCCACTACCAGCGGTGGGATGTCGCTGGCGATGCCGTCGATCTTGGCCTGGCGCAGACGGACCATCAGGTCGTGGTTGTCGGCGTCGTAGGAGATGTTGCCGGTGCCGTCGGCCTTCTCCAGACCACCGATACGGTGCTCCAGATCCGGCGTGCCGGGAACCGCCCACGGGCGGGCCCGGGTCTCGGGATCCCGCTTGAACGGCTGGAACTCCTCGCCCTCGACGGCCTCTGCGAAGGACGGTGAGATCCCGGGCAGCGACTCGACGTCGGGCAGCCGCCACGGTTCGGAGCCATTGGCCAGATAACCGTCGGACAGCAGCATCACCGGAGTGCGGTACTTGATCGCGATTCTGGCCGCCTCGATCGCCGCGTCGAAACAGTCGCTCGGCGACTGCGGTGCCACGACCGGAACGGGAGCCTCGCCGTTGCGGCCGAACAGGGCCTGCAGCAGGTCGGCCTGCTCGGTCTTGGTCGGCAGCCCGGTGGACGGGCCTGCCCGCTGCACGTTGATGACCAGCAGCGGCAGTTCGGTGGCGACCCCGAGCCCGATGGTCTCGCCCTTGAGCGCGATGCCCGGACCCGAGGTGGTGGTGATGCCCAGCGACCCGCCGAACGAGGCGCCGAGCGCGGCCCCAACGGCCGCGATCTCGTCCTCGGCCTGGAAGGTCCGCACTCCGAACCTCTTGTGCTTGGACAGCTCGTGCAGGATGTCCGACGCCGGAGTGATCGGGTACGAGCCGAGGAACAGCGGCAGCCCGCTCTGCACGCCGGCCGCGATGAGGCCGTACGAGAGAGCGGTGTTGCCGGTGATGTTCCGGTAGAGGCCAGCCGGCTGGTCGGCCGGCTTGATCTCGTAGGAGACCGAGAAGTCCTCGGTCGTCTCGCCGTAGTTCCAGCCCGCCTGGAAGGCCGCGATGTTGGCCTTCATGATGTCGGGCTTCTTGGCGAACTTCTGCTCGAGGAACCCGACCGTCGCCTCGGTCGGCCGGTGGTACAGCCACGAGAGCAGGCCGAGCGCGAACATGTTCTTGGCCCGCTCGGCGTCCTTCTTGGAGATGTCGAAGTCCGCCAGTGCCCCCACCGTCAGCGAGGTCAGCCGTACCGCGTGCACGTGATAGGCGTCGAGCGAGTCGTCGTCGAGCGGGCTGACCTCGTAGCCGACCTTGGCCAGGTTGCGCTTGGTGAACTCGTCGGTGTTGATGATCAGGTCCGCTCCGCGAGGTAGATCCGCGAGGTTGGCCTTGAGGGCCGCGGGATTCATCGCGACCAGTACGTTCGGCGCGTCCCCTGGGGTCAGGATGTCATGGTCGGCGAAGTGCAACTGGAAACTCGAGACCCCGGGCAGGGTCCCTGCGGGCGCGCGGATCTCTGCGGGAAAGTTGGGCCATGTAGACAGGTCGTTGCCGAACGACGCCGTCTCCTGGGTGAACCGATCACCGGTCAACTGCATACCGTCACCGGAGTCTCCGGCGAAACGGATGATGACGCGGTCGAGCTGCTGGACCTGTTTGGTCACAGGAGAAGACCTCCTCGACACGCAGCACCCCACCTCGGGGGAGGTCTCCGAGGTGGGGGTGCTACTTAGGCTTGCCTTACATGTTACGCCCAGGACGACATGAAAAACCGACGCCCCCCGACGTGAACCCCGACACAAACGGCGTATCACATTGGCCGAGAGTCCACGCGGGGACAGCGATTCCGGGCAGCACTATACGCGTGCCGAATTTCATTCGGCCCGGCAGGCTGGCTACTCACCGGTAGCTCTGACCTGTGGCATCGCCTGATGTGTTCGCCTGGCGTTCACTCCCGCGAGATGCCGTCGAGCATGGTCTGGATCTCGGTGCTCGAGGCGCCGGCAGTGTACGCGTCGGAGTGCGCCCACGAGCCACCGCCGCCGTGCGCCTTGGGCCAGTCACCACCCGAAACCGTACACGACACCTCGATCGCGGTGTACGAGGTGACGGTGCCGGTGGTGGAGCAGTCGCCGTAGTGGGTCCCGGCCTTGGCCTTCTGCGAGCTGATCGTGGTGAAGACGTTCACGGGCACCGGCGAGGTGGAGACCCCGGTGGACCATACCTTCGTGAAGATGGTGCAGCTCGAGGTGTTGCACGTACCGAACCGCACCTTGTCGATGCTGGCGGTCCGCGAGGAGTCGAAGGAGTCCCTGAGCGCGGTCACACCCGTGCGGAGATCGCTGGTGGCGTCACCGCTGTTCAGCTGTGTTACGTCGACGGCGTACCTCGGGTAGGAGTTGCCCTCGACGCGAAGCAGCCGGCCGTCGTTGGAGACGTAGTAGGTGGCGCTGTAGGTGACTACCTTGGTGGCCGCGGTGCCGCCCACCGAGGTCTTCGTCTGCGAGGTGATCGAGAGCTTGGAGACCTGGCGCAGCTTCTGCGCCAGCGACGCCGGGCTCAGGTTCTGCTTGAAGTCGAAGGTGAAGTTGTACGAGGCGAGCCGTCCCCAGCGGTTGCCGTCGATGTAGTCCCACTTGGGCGTGTAGCTGGCCTGGCTGCTCCAGAACGTGGTGTCGCCCTTGACGAACAGCTTGTCGTCGACCGAGAGCAGATCGACCTTGCTGCCGCCCCAGTTGGCGGTCGCGCTCGTCCGGCCGCCGGCGGTGACCTTGAAGTCGCCGTCCAGGGTGTCCGAGGCGGAGGCCACTGTCCCGTGGTATTTCATACCCGGCGCGGAGGACAGCTTGGTGGCCGCCGCGCTGAGTTTCTTGACGGCGTCCGCTTTCGGGTCGGTGGCGACGCTGCCGATCACGATCAGCACGACCACGATGATCACTACGACCAGGACGCCGCCGCCCAGTATCCCGCCGATGATCAGTCCGGTGTTCGAGCGCTTGAGCGGCGAAGGCGCTCCCGGGCCACCGTAGCCCTGCTGCGGCGTTCCCTGGGGCCAGCCGGGGTTCGGTGGCTGTCCGTATCCGGGCTGTCCGTATCCGGGCTGTCCGTATCCGGGCTGCGGGTAGCCGGGCTGCGCGAAGGGCGGAGGGGTGGCCGGCCCGGCGGGGGGCATGCCCGGTCCGGGGTATGCCCCACCCGGATAGGCCGGGCCCTGCCTCTGGGGCGTTCCGGGCGATGCCCAGTCGGGGGCCCAGCCGGGCTGGGGAGTGTTCGCTGGCTGGCCGGGCTCGCCGGCCGGCGGGTACGGCCCGTTGTTCTCCATCGCCCGTGTCCTTCCCTAAAAGCACCGCAATAAGTCCATAGTGTGTCGTAAAGCTCAGACGTCGTGGTGCCCAGGCGGTTCCGTTGGCGAGGTCGTAATCTGACCGTGAATCGCCGCCGGATCGCCGCCGGATCGCCAGGGGGAGGAGACGAGCATGCAGGAATACTTCAGCCGATACCTGGTCGTTGGCGTGTTGTTCCTGGTCGGAGGTGGCGTCGTCGCAGGAGCGCTGGGTGCCAACCGCCTGCTGCGCCCGCACCGGCCGACTCCGGCCAAGTTGACGACGTACGAGTGCGGCGTCGATCCCGTCGGTGAGGGCTGGGCCCAGTCGTACGTTCGCTACTACGTCTTCGCCTACCTCTACGTCGTCTTCGCGGCCGACGCCGTCTTCCTGTTCCCGTGGGCGACGGTGTTCGCGGCCAAGGGGTACGGAGGCGTCACGCTGGGCGAGATGTTCGTCTTCCTCGCCTTCCTCTCGGCCGGGCTCGTCTATGCCTGGCGCAAGGGAGTGCTGTCCTGGGTGTGAGCCCCGCCGATCCCGGGTCCGTGCGAAAGGTCTATGCGAAGGTCTGTACGGAAGAGAAAGGTCTGTACGGAAGACCTGTGCGAAAGATCCTGTAAAAGTCCGGTGCGGGAGGCCTGCGGTGGCCGACCTCACGGCGGGCGGGTAAGAATGCAGATGTGAGTACCGTCGATCTCCCCGAGCCCCGTATCGGCCCGCTGTCGAAGATGGCGCCGAAGCCGATCAAGTTCGTGCTCAACTGGGGTCGGCGCTACTCGCTGTGGGTGTTCAACTTCGGCCTGGCCTGTTGCGCGATCGAGTTCATCGCGACCTCGATGTCGCGGCACGACTTCATCCGGCTCGGGGTCATCCCGTTCGCCCCCGGTCCGCGGCAGGCCGATCTGATGGTGGTCTCGGGCACGGTCACCGACAAGATGGCCCCTGCGATCAAGCGGTTGTACGAGCAGATGCCCGAGCCCAAGTACGTCATCTCCTTCGGGGCCTGTTCCAACTGTGGCGGTCCGTACTGGGACTCGTACTGCGTCACCAAGGGCGTCGACCAGATCATCCCGGTGGATGTCTATGTGCCCGGATGCCCGCCGCGGCCGGAGGCGCTGCTGCACGGCATCGTCAAGTTGCAGGAGAAGATCGCGGCCGAATCTCTGGGCGACCGCTACACCGGTGGCGGGGAGGCGATCGGTGCCGGGCCGCGCCGGCCACCGATGTCGGCCACGGTGCTGCGACGACCACCGCTGCCGCCTCCGCCCATCATCGAGCCGCCCGTATCCGAGGTGCTGGCGGCGGCCGACGAGCCGACGCACTCCTTCCGGTCCCTGGAGACGCGAGCAGAGACGTCCCCGGAGGCACCGGCCGAGGTGGTCCCCGAGACGACGCCCGGGACGACGGATGAGACCTCGACGGGGACTCAGCCGCTGGCCTCCCCCGCCGAGGCGCAGGACGGCTCGACCCGCAAGCTGCCGGTCATCCGGGCCGGCACATCCGCGGAATCCGTGGATCCGGACCGGGTGACCGAGACCCTTCCGGTGCTTCCCGAAGAGCAGGTGCTTCCCGAAGATCCGGTGAGCCACCGGGCAGCGGACCCGAAACCGGATCCGGCACGGAAGCCGACTCGGGACCCGGCCTTCCGGTTCTCGGACCGGATCAGGCGGCTGGGCCCGCAGGACACCTCCCCGACCGACCCCACGATCATCCCCGGTTTCGGTGATCCCGATGACGACGAGGAGCGAGGGTGACTCCCGATGATCTCGCCGCCGCGATCCACGAGCGATTCGGCGACGACGCGGCCACCGAGGAGTCCTTCGGCACGCTGACCTTGTCGGTGTCGGCCGAGCTGTGGGTGGAGGCGGCCACCTTCGCTCGCGACGAACTGGACTGTGAGTTCTTCGACTGGCTGACCGGGGTGGACGAACTGGCCGACGGGTTCGCCGTCGTCGCACACGTCTATTCGCTGACGGGCGGGCATCATTTGCTGCTGCGCACCCGGGTGCCGCGCGCCGAACCCGTACTCCCGACGGTGACCGCCGTCTACCGCGGGGCCAACTGGCACGAGCGGGAGACCGCTGAGATGTTCGGCGTGATCTTCGAGGGCCATCCCGGGCTCAAGCCGCTGTTGCTACCGGAGGGCTTCGAAGGGCATCCCCTCCGCAAGGAGTTCGTGCTCGCCGCCCGGGTCGCCAAGCCATGGCCGGGGGCCAAGGAACCGGGCGAGGGCGGTGCGTCCGACAAGCAGGGCGCGCCGAGCCGCCGCCGGATGCTCCCGCCCGGGGTGCCGGAAGACTGGGGACGGCAGCAGGCGCCTCCGCCTTCCGCCGGTCCCGCCCGGCCGGCCCGGCCACCGCGTGGGCTGGCTCCCGAGGGCTCGGAGGAGGGCGGCGATGCCTGAACTGCTGGTGATCGCGCTGAAACTGCTGTTGATCACCGGGGCGTTCCTGACGCTGCCGCTGCTCGTCGGTCAGGCCGAGCACAAGGTCATGGCGCACATGCAGTCGCGGCTGGGACCGATGTACGCGGGCGGCTTCCACGGCTGGGCGCAGCTCGTCGCCGACGGGGTGAAGTTCGCGCAGAAGGAGGACGTGATCCCCGCGGCCGCCGACCGGTGGGTCTTCTCGCTGGCGCCCGGGGTCGCGCTGGTCCCGTACCTCGTGGTGCTGAGCGTGATCCCCGTCGGGCCGGATGGCCAGGTGGGCCTTCCCCTCGACATCGGGCTGTTCTTCGCCCTCGCCGTGACGGGCATCGGGGTGCTCGGCGCGATCATGGCCGGCTGGTCCAGCGCCAACAAGTACTCCCTGCTCGGCGGCATGCGGGTGGCCGCACAGCTCATGTCGTACGAGCTGCCGATGGTGTTCGCCGCCTCGTCGGTGGCCATGGCGGCCGGAACGCTGTCCCTGCCCGGGATCGTCGGTGAGTGGCGCTGGTGGTGGCTGCCCTGGCAGGCGATCGGCGGGTTCGTGTTCTTCGTGGCCGGACTGGCCGAGCTGCGCCGCCCCCCGTTCGACATGCCGGTCGCCGACTCGGAGATCATCTTCGGTCCGTACACCGAGTACGGCGGGTTGCGGTTCGCCCTGTTCCTGCTCGCCGAATACGCCGGGATCATCGTGCTCTGTGGCCTGACCACCGTGCTGTTCCTCGGCGGCTGGAAAGGGCCGTTCCTCGACACCCAGCTCGGCTTCGTCTGGACGCTGACCAAAGTGTTCGCACTGTCCTTCGTGGTGATCTGGCTGCGAGTCAGCTATCCCCGCCTGCGCGAGGATCAGCTGCAGAGGCTCGCGTGGGCCTGCCTGGTACCGCTGGCCCTGCTCCAGCTCGCCCTCACCGGTGTCATCAAGGTGCTGATCTCCAGCTGAACGCGGGCCGCTGAACGCTAGGGCGGAAAGAACGCTAGGGCAGGAAGATGGTGTACTCGGCCATCCGGTGGATGAGCTCCGGAGGGAGATCGGCGTCCACGGCGAGTTCCTCCACCGAGACGAAGGTGCCCGTCTCCTCTCGTACCCGGATGACCTTCTGGACGAGCTCCTCGGTCATCCCCGGCAGCAACCCCAGGGTGGGCGCCGGAACGTGGTTGACGTCGATCAGCCCGCCGTCGTCGTAAGCCCTTGGCAGGTCGGGCCGCCCGATACGCAGCTCATGGGCGAGCGCGGGATCCTCGGCCAGCAACCGGCGGGCCTCGTCCCGAAGCATCCTGCGGTACTTCGCCACATCCACGGCCTGCTGATTGAGCCAGTCGCGCGGGGTCCGGCGGGGGAACACCGTGGGCCGCACCACGAAGGCATGGATCGAGGCCGTGACCCACAGGGCCAGGAAGAGCAGCAGCCCGAGGACGACGGCGGACTTCGACGAGCTGGTGAGCAGCGTGGAGAAGTCGGCGAGGTAGGCCACTCCGTAGCCCGCTCCGGCAGCGGCGAGTCTCCAGGACCGGGCCTTGTTGGCGGCGTACACGAAGGAGAACGGCGCACCCAGCCCCATGGTCAGCAGCGGTACGACGGACCAGACCAGGCCCTGCGGCTCGACCATGGGGGGCGGGCGCATCGGCACGGGCGGCATCGACCGCCACCCCTGGGGAGGGGGATGGGGCGGCCGTCGGGGAGGTTCATGTGCCGGCCAGGCCATACCAGGATGGTAAGCGTCATACGGGCGGGATCGGCTACCGGTGCCGGAACTTCCGCCGTGACCAGGGCCGTGATCAGGGCCGTGGCGAGGGCCCTGGCCAGAACCGCTCCAGTGCCGGCCTCGATCCCTCGCGGGTTCCATAATGGACATAATGGAAAAGACGGTCGGCGACCGGCGCCGGTTCCCCTGCCGCCCGTCGTAAGGAATCATGGGGTCTCGTGGCACGGCTACCAGGAGGCGGTCTGGCGAAGGGTCTCGCCGTGACGTTGCGGACGATGACCCGCAGATCGATCACGCGTCAGTACCCGGAGGTCCAGCCCGACCTGCCCCCGCGCAGCCGGGGCGTGATCGCACTGTTCGAGGAGAACTGCACGGTCTGCATGCTCTGCGCCCGTGAGTGCCCGGACTGGTGCATCTATATCGATTCCCACAAGGAGACACTCCCCGCTCCCGAGGGCGGTCGGCCTCGGACCCGCAACGTGCTCGACAGGTTCGCGATCGACTTCGCCCTCTGCATGTACTGCGGGATCTGCATCGAGGTCTGCCCGTTCGACGCGCTGTTCTGGTCGCCCGAGTTCGAGTACGCGGAGTACGACATCGCCGAGCTCACCCACGAAAAGGACCGGCTGCGCGAATGGATGTGGACGGTGCCCCCACCGCCGGCTCACGACCCGGGCGCCGAAACCCCGAAAGAGGCGAAGGGCTTCACACCGTGAGCCATGAGTACGCGCGCACCGGCCATGAGCGGAGCCGGCCATGAGCCCACCCGGCCGTGAGCTGGACCGGAGCGGACCTTGACAGCCTTCGATGTGGTCTTCGTGCTGCTCGGAGCGGTCGCCGTGGGCGCCGGGATCATGGTGGTCACAACCAGGCAGATGGTGCACGCCGCCCTCTGGCTGGTGGTCTCGTTCGGAGCACTGGCGGCCGGCTACCTGGTGCTCACCGCGGAGTTCGTCGCGTGGGTGCAGGTCCTGATCTACGTCGGCGCGGTGGTGGTCCTGTTGCTCTTCGGGATCATGCTGACCCGGGCGCCGATCGGCCGCGCCGCCGATCTGAACTCCGGCAACCGCTGGGTCGCGCTGGCGGTCGCCCTGGCCACGGCCGGAGTGCTGGTGACCGTGCTGGTGCGCGGTTTCCGCCAGGCCTACGCGCCGCTGAAGAGCGGCGGTGGTTCGGCGGACACGCTCGGAGCCGCCCTGTTCGGCAACTGGGTGCTCCCCTTCGAGATCCTGTCAGTGCTTCTGCTGGCGGCCCTGGTCGGCGCCATCGTGCTCTCCCGTGGCGGGGGCGACTGATGCACGTCGTCTATCCGGTGGTGACCGCCGCCCTGCTCTTCTCGGTCGGGATCTACGGGGTGCTGGCCCGGCGCAACGCCATCCTCGTGCTGATGTCGGTCGAGTTGATGCTCAACGCCGTCAACCTCAACCTGGTCGCCTTCGACATCTGGCTCAGAGACAGGCTGCACGGCGGCCAGGCCCTCGCGCTGTTCACCATCGTCATCGCGGCGGCCGAGATCGGTCTCGGGCTGGCGATCGTCCTGCTGGTCTTCCGTAACCGGCAGACCATCGACATCGACACCCTGACCACCCTGTCCGACCGCGATCCGCAGGTCGGCGCGGTCCCCTCCGCCGCCTCCCCGTCCGCCGCCGCCTCCCCGGCGGTCTCCTCCCCGTCCGCCGCTCCTCCCGCTACCTCATCCCCGGCCACGTCTTCTTCGGCCACGTCTTCTTCGGCTAGTGCTCCGGGAGGCGGCGAGTGATCGAGCTGGCCGCCGCCACGATCTTGCTGCCCTTCGCCGCGGCGTTCGCGGGCATGCTGCTGGGCAGGCGGCTCCCGCCGGCGCCGATCGCGGTGGTGCCGATGGCGATCGCCACGGTGCTCAGTGCGATCGTGGCGCTCACCCAGTGGCAAGACCCCGAGATACGGAGCGGAACGCTCACCATGATCCCCACCGGTACCGTCCCGATCGGCGTCGGGCTCTCGGTGGACGGGCTGGCGGCCGCCGTCGCGTTCATGGTCTGCTGCGTCGCACTGGCCGTACAGATCTACTCCGTCGCCTACATGCGGCACGAGCCCGCCGAAACAGGCCGGGACCGACGGCAACCTGAGGAGGGGAGCAGGCCCCCGGACCGCGAGCACGGCCACGGGCACGACAACCGGTACTCCTCGTACGCCGCCTTCGTCTCGCTGTTCACCGCGGCGATGCTGCTGGTGGTCTACGCGGGGGACCTCGTGGTGCTCTACGTCGGCTGGGAGATCATGGGCGTCTGCTCGTACTTCCTCATCGGCCACCACTGGGAGGACCGGACCAGCTCGCTGGCGGCGGTCAAGGCGTTCCTCGTCACCCGGATCGGTGACGTCGGCTTCCTGTTCGGGATCTTCGTACTGGGCATCGGCGCGCACACCTTCTCCCTCGCCGGTGTCCTGGGCGCCGTACCGGAACTGCCGCACGGGACCCTGCTGGCCGGGACCCTGCTGCTGCTCGCCGGGGTCGCCGGCAAGAGCGCGCAGTTCCCGCTGCACACCTGGCTGCCGGACGCCATGGCCGGCCCCACCCCGATCAGCGCCCTGATCCACGCCGCCACCATGGTGGCGGCCGGCGTCTACGTCGTAGCGCGCCTCTACCCGGCGTTCCTCGCGGCGCCCACTTCGCTCGCCGTCCTCGGGGTGATGGCGGTGATCTCCATGCTGGGAGCCGCGCTGGCGGCACTCGCGCAGCAGGACCTCAAACGGGTACTGGCCTACTCGACGATCAGCCAGCTCGCCTACATGGCGGCCGGGCTGGCCGTGGGGTCCCGCAACGGCGCGATGTTCCACCTGCTCACCCACGGGGCGTTCAAGGCGGTGCTGTTCCTCGGGGCCGGCTGTGTGATCACCGCGGTCGGCTCCAACCTGCTCCGCGACTACGGCGGGCTGCGGTATCGGATGCCGATCACCTTCTGGTCGATGACGATCGGCTTCGCCGCGCTCGCCGGGATTCCGCCGGCCAGTGGATTCTTCAGCAAGGACTCCATCGTGGAGGCCGCCCAGCACTCGGTCCTGCACGTGGCCGGCGGCATCCCGGTCTGGACGGCCTGGCTCATCTACCTCGCGTTGCTGATGACGATCGCGGTGACGGCCGCGTACGCCATGCGGGCCTGGCTGATGACGTTCTTCGGTGAGCCGCGCTCCCGTACGGAGGCCAGGGAAGCCCCGCCCCTGATGAGCTGGCCGGTCGCCGCGCTGGCCATCCCCGCGCTGCTCCTGGGCCTGATCGTTTCCCTCGCCGCCCCCGACCTGCGGCCGCACTTCGGCTCGGCGGCCCTGTCCCTGCTGCTGATCACCGTCGGCGCGGGTGCGGCCTTCCTGATCTGGAACGGCGACCCCGCCCTCGACCCGGCCCGGGTGCTCGGCCCGGTCCGGACGACCTTGGAGCGGGCCTTCTACGTCGACGAGGTCTACACCCTGGCGTTCGTACGACCCGTACGGGCACTCGCCAGAGTGGTCGTCACCGCGGACGACAAGGGAATCGACGCCGGGGTCGAGGGTTCGGCCACCGCCGCCCGGAGACTCGGCGGGCTGCTCCGGCTGCCGCAGAACGGCAACCCGCAGAGCTATCTCACCGGACTCCTCACCGGGGTCGTGGTCATCGTGCTCGCGGTGGTGATCCTCATATGATGCTGATCGCCTTGCTGGCGGTGCCGCTGCTCGGCGCGCTGGCCTCGCTCGCTCCAGCGGACCGGCTGGGCTTCAAGGACGACGAGGCCCGTACCTGGTTCGCCCGCGCGCTCGGCCTGCTCACGTCCGGGTTGACGCTGCTGCTCGCGCTGGTCGCGGCTTTGCTGTTCGACTACGGCCGGTCGTCCCACATGCAGCTCGGGGTCGACCGGACGTGGGCCCCGGCGATAGGCCTCCGATTCCACCTCGGCCTCGACGGAGTCTCGCTCCCGCTGGTCATACTGACCGCACTGCTCACCTTCCTGTCCTTCCTCTACACCGTCAAACACCCGCCATCGGTCCGTACGAGCCGTACGCCCCATCGGCCGGAGGCTCTTCCCCTTCGCGACGCGGACAGGTTGTTCACCGGATTGCTGCTGGCGCTCGAGGTCGGGATGCTCGGCACGTTCGTCGCCCTCGACCTGGTGCTGTTCTTCGTATTCTTCGAGGTCGTACTCATCCCGATGTACGTGGTGATCGCGCTCTGGGGAGGACCGGGCCGGCGCGCGGCCGCGTACAAGTTCATCCTCTACACGCTGCTGGGCTCCGGGGTGCTGCTGGTGGGCCTGCTGCTCATCGCGGTCAACGCGGGGACCCTCGACATGGTGGCGCTGGCCGCCCGGCACGGCGCCGGCCTCTCGAACGGCGTGCAGGTCGCCGCGTTCCTGTTCGTCGGGCTGGGACTGGCGGTCAAGGCACCGATGTGGCCGCTGCACACCTGGCTGCCGGACGCCCACACCGAGGCCCCGACCGTCGGCTCGGTGCTGCTGGCCGGGGTGCTGCTCAAGATGGGCACGTACGGCTTCGTACGGATCGCCCTCCCGATGGCCCCGGATGGTGCACGGATATGGGCGCCGTGGCTCGGCTTCCTGGCCGTCATCGGGATCATCTATGGCGCCCTGGCCTGCCTCGCCCAGCGTGACCTCAAACGGATGATCGCCTACTCGTCGGTCGGGCATATGGGGTTCGTGCTGCTCGGCATCGCCACCCTCACCCCGGTCGGGGTCAACGCGGCACTGTTCGGCAACATCGCGCATGGCCTCATCACCGGGCTCCTGTTCTTCGTCGCCGGTTCCGTCAAAGAGCGTTACGGCACGGGTGACCTGGCGGAACTCGGCGGCGGGATGCTCGCGCGAGCCCCCCGGCTCGCCTCCTTCCTGACCTTCGCCGCCATCGCCGGCCTTGGGCTCCCCGGGCTGGCCGGATTCTGGGGCGAGATGCTCGCCATGCTCGGCGCCTACCGGCCCGCCGCCGGGCTGCCCCGCGAGACCTTCGTGACCTTCATGGCCTTCGGCGGTCTCGGCGCGGTGCTCACTGCGGCGTATTTCCTGCGGCTGCTGTCCACGATCACCCATGGGCCGGCCACGCCCGCCAGGACCGACCATCGCGAGGTCTCCCCAGAGGTCTTCTTGCGGGCCCCTGCGAAGGGCTCGTCGGAGGCTCCTTCGCAGGCTCCTTCGCAGGCCTTGCCGGAAGCCGCCTCGCAGGTCTCTCCCGGGGTCGCGCCGTCGGCGGTCTGCCCGGAGGTCTCCCCGATGGCGGGCCTGTCCGCCTACGAGTACGCCGCCTGGGTTCCCCTGGTCGCCCTCATCCTCGTCGTCGGCCTGTGGCCCAAGGCCCTGCTCGACCTCACCACGGCCCCTGTCCGCGCCCTGCTCGGAGGCGGCTGATGACCACCTCGGTGGGAAAGGCGCAGGGACGCCCTGATCGCGTCCGAATGTCGGCAGGGCCTGGCTGCGTCCCGCTGCCGGCGCCGGAGGAGGTCACATGATCCAGGGGATCGATTACGCGGCGATCTCGCCGGCTCTGATCGTGGCGTTGGCGGCGGTTGCGGTACTGGTGGCGGACGCCTTCGACATCCCGCGGAACACCGTCTCCTGGATCAGTGCCGGTTCCCTCGGAGCAGCGCTGATCGCGGTGTTCGCGCTGGCGGCGGGGGACCGGCGGGCCACCTTCTGCATGCCCAGCGGGTTGCGTGCGGGCGGACCGCCGTCCTGCTCCTACGTCGCGGACCACTTCACCCTGCTCTTTCAGGCGGTCGTGCTGGGTGCCGCGGTGGTCGTCCTCCTGCTGTCGCTCGGCCTGCTGCCGTCCGGGACGACGCGGGATTCCTCCGGGGCGCAGGGCTCTTCCAGAACGACGCGGGGTTCTTCCAGAGGGCGTTCTTCGGGAGCTGGTTCTTCGGGAGCTGATTATTCCGGAGACCGGACGCCCGAGAAGGCCGTACCCGCGGGCGAGTACCACTTCCTGCTACTGGCCGCGATCACCGGAGCGCTGACCCTGGTGGCCGCCCGCGACCTCATCACCTTGGTGGTGGCGCTGGAGACCCTCTCGCTGCCCGTGTTCGCGCTGGTCGCCCTGCGAAGATACGACGGGGTGGCGACCGAGGCGGCGGTCAAACTGCTCCTGATCTCGGTGATCTCCACCGCGGTCATGCTCTTCGGGATCAGCCTGATGTACGGCGTGACCGGAGCCATGCACCTCGACCGGATGGCCGCGGCGCTCGCCCATACCCCGGCGGATCTGCGGCCGGTGGCCTCGGCCGGGGTCGTGCTGGTGCTGGCCGGATTCGCGTTCAAGGTCGCCGCCGTGCCCTTCCACTTCTGGGCGCCCGATGTCTACCAGGGCGCTCCGCTGCCGGTCGCGGCCTTCCTCTCGGTGGTGTCCAAGGCGGCCGGCTTCGCGGGGCTGGCGATCACTGTGACCCTCGGCTTCCCGTCGTACGCTCACGTCTGGGGGCCGCTGCTCGGCGTACTGGCCGCCGTCACCATGACGCTCGGAAACCTCGTCGCACTGCGGCAGCGGCATCCCGTACGGCTGCTGGCCTGGTCGTCCGTGGCCCAGTCGGGGTACATGCTGGCGCCGCTCGCGGTCGGTTCGAAAAGGCTGCCGGAGGCGGTGGCCGCCACTGCCGGCTACGTCTCGTTGTACGCCGTCATGAACCTCGGTGCGTTCGCCGTCGTGACCGCCGTCGCCCGCCGCGCCGTCCCCGCCGCTGTTCCCGACGCCGTGCCCGAGTCTGTGCCGGCCGCGGTTCCAGGCGCTGTGGCCGCCGCGGTTCCCGGGGCGCTTCCTACGCCCGCGGCCGACCTGGACGACTATCGGGGACTGGTCCGCCGGAGCCCCTTGCTCGCGGCTGCGCTGGCGTTCTTCCTGATCTGCCTGGCGGGGCTGCCACCAGGCATCATGGGTCTGTTCGCCAAGATCGTCGTGTTTCGGGCGACCGTGGCGGGGGGTGCGGCCTGGCTGGCGGTCATCATGGCCCTCAACACGGTGATCGGTCTGTACTACTACCTGTCCTGGGTCGTCCGGCTTTTCGCGGCGCCGCCCACCGAGACGTACAAGATCAGAACGAGTACCGCGGTCGGTCTGGCCATCGGGGTGGCCGCCGCCGGAGCGGTGGTTCTGTCGGTGGCTCCGCAGGTCGTTCTGCAGACGGTCTCGGCGGTTACCTAGGCGGGAACGTTTCTCCAGGTCATGCCGTTCCCAAGAGTGGGAGGCCGTTCAGCGGTCACGGGGAGGCAAGCAGCGGTGCAGTTCAACGGTCTCAAGACGGCGGTGCTGATAGGTGCGCTCTCTGCCGTGGTGCTGGCCGCGGGCTGGGCGTTCGGCGGCAGCGCCGGGCTCACCATCGCCCTCGTCATCGCACTCGGGACCAACGGCATCGCGTTCTTCTTCAGCGACCAGATCGCACTGCGCTCCATGCGGGCCCATCCGGTGAGCGAGGTCGAGGCCCCGGGTCTCTACCGGATCGTCCGGGAACTGGCGACGTCCGCCCGGCAGCCGATGCCCCGGCTGTACGTCTCGGAGACCCCGCAGCCGAACGCCTTCGCGACCGGTCGCAATCCGCGCCGCGCCGCCGTCTGCTGCACCCGGGGCATTCTGCGGATGCTCGATGAGCGCGAGCTGCGAGCGGTGCTGGGACACGAGCTCTCCCATGTCTACAACCGCGACATCCTGATCTCCTCGGTCGCGGCGGCACTCGCCACCGTGATCACCTATTTGTCCTATCTGGCGGTCTTCGTGCCGATCGGCAGATCGGACGACGACGACGGACCGGGCGTACTGGGTGCGCTGCTGATGATGGTCCTCGGACCCGTCGCCGCAGGCGTCATCCAGATGGCGATCAGCCGTACCCGAGAATTCCAGGCGGACGCCTCCGGCGCCCGGCTGACCGGCGACCCCCAGTCGCTCGCGGACGCGCTGATCAAGATCGAGGCCGGAGTCCAGGCCCTGCCGCTACCGCCCGACAGCCAGATCGCCGCCACCAGCCCCTTGATGATCGCTAACCCGTTCCGCGGTGCGGGCCTGGTGCGGTTGTTCTCGACACACCCGCCCACCGCAGAGCGGGTCGCCAGACTCGAGCGGATGGCGGGTAACCGGCGTTAGTGTTCAATCGTGACAGAGCGGCAGGAACTGAATCAGAAGATCATCGAGGAGTTCCGCGCCAATGGCGGTGCGGTGGCCCAGTTCGCCGGCACGCCGCTGCTCCTGCTGATCACTACGGGCGCGAAGACGGGTGACGCTCGTATCAGTCCGCTGGCGTATCTACCCGACGGCGACCGTCTGGTGGTCTTCGCGGCCAACGGCGGCCGGCCGGCCAATCCCGGCTGGTACCACAACGTGATCGCTGACCCCCGGGTCGTGGTCGAGGTAGGCGCTCAGAGGTTCGGGGCGACGGCGTCCATCGCCACTGGCGAGGACCGCCAGCGACTCTGGGACCTGCACGTTGAGCGGAATTCCGTCTTCGGTGCCTTCGCGGCCAAGACCAGCCGCGCCATCCCCGTGGTCGTGTTGACGCGCGACGCCTGAATGACCCGGACGAGTCCGCGGGCCTCGCTCGCAACACTCGCGATATGTGAACTTCCGAGTTCGTCCATGCGTCAAAGGAAATGTGGGCGGGTCGATTTGTCTTGGCGGGGAGGTCGGCCCGCCCGCTCGAAGGACCGTCAGCGGTAGTTGGTGAACTGCAGGGCGAGGTCGAGATCCTTGCCCTTGAGCAGGGCCATGACATCCTGCAGGTCGTCCTTCTTCTTGGAGCTCACCCGCAGCTCCTCGCCCTGGATCTGTGCCTTGGTGCCCTTGGGCCCCTCATCCCGAATGATCTTGCTGATCTTCTTGGCATCCTCCTGGGAGATGCCCTCCTTGAGGTCGACCGGCAGCCGGTACTCCTTGCCGGACAGCTTTGCCTCTCCGGGGTCCAGCACCTTCAGCGAGACGCTGCGCTTGACCAGCTTGTCCCGGAAGACGTCCAGGACGGCTGCGGCGCGCTCTTCGCTGTTGGCCCTGATCTCGATGTTGTCCCCGGACCAGGCGATCGACGCGCCGGTGCCCTTGAAATCGAAACGGTGGCCGACCTCCTTGACGGCCTGGTTCAGGGCGTTGTCGACCTCCTGTCGGTCGATCTTGGACACGATGTCGAAAGAGCTCTCTGAGGCCACGGTTCTTGTCCTTACAGATTGTGACGATCAAGATAGGGAAGAGCGTAGTGAGCTGTGGGTGCGCACGGGGCGCACTCTCCAGTGTCGCAGCCCGCATCGGCGGGCTGCCCAGACTCGCAGCGGGGGATCGTCGGTATGTCGTATCAATCGGTTGGCGGTCGAATCACGGGTGTGCCTGTGGTGGTGGCCTTAGTGCTCGGGGTGAGCGGTTGTGGCGGTTCGGAGGGGGCCGTCGCGAAGACGGGTTCTTGGGAGCCCATGGGGCTGGCCTCCAAGACGTCCAAGATCGCTGGCGGCATGCTCCCCGAGTCCACCCTCAAAGGAGGCAAAGTCGGAAGTTCGGCCGCAGGCCAGGAGGGCGCGCCTTCGGGATCGGTCACGCCCACACCGACGCCCGCTCCGGCCGCGGGCATCGGCCTGCCCGTCAAGCGCGGAGGCCTCTGCTCCTATCCGAACCAGCAGGGCACCGCTCACGGCAAGACTCTGACCTGCAAGAAGGGCAAGGACGGAAAGTGGCGCTGGCTACCGTAGCGGGTCGGCTGATCTGATGTCACGGCCACCTCTGGCGTCCGCTATTCTTGCTACTGCCTTCGTGCGAGCGAAGACATGGCGGTTTGCCCGAGTGGCCAAAGGGAGCAGACTGTAAATCTGCCGGCTCAGCCTACGTTGGTTCGAACCCAACAGCCGCCACACCACGACGAACGGCCCGCTACCAGGGGAGACCCGGTGGCGGGCCGTTCGTGTGCTATCCGGCGATCAACGGTCAGATCCGGCCGTTTACGGCAGGCCGCGCTGAATGCGCGCTGAAGCCTGAGGACGGTGGAGCGATGGCCGGCTGAGGCGGACGTGGCTCGTCTCGTCGATGAGAACTTTACGCGGGCCGCCGGCCCGACCAGCCCGCGGGCCGGGCACGCAATCTCTGCGAGCCGACCCGTCCCGAACCGGTCGGCCGCTCGTCCACGCGGAGTAACCACTGAAGCTGTAACAAGACTTCACGGCGAGGGGAACAGCCATCGCGCCACTCCCGGCGTAGCGGAGGGTTGCGACGCCGACACCTCTGATCCGGAGGTCGGGACTGGTCTGTTTGAACCTACGGGGGTCACATCGAGAGCGAATCGCAATTCAGCTACTCTTTCGAAATTAAGCAATTTATGATATGCTGAGGCCATTAGGTGTTTTAGGGTGTTAGTGTTTATCGCATGCTGAGCGATAAACCGCATTCTTCTCCGCAGCCCGCTTCTCGCGCGACGATCGCGACCCGCGA
>JAOPYK010000075.1 GCA_025964695.1 Streptosporangiaceae bacterium
TCGGGCTGTAGGAAGTCGTCGAGGGCGGGGTCGCCCTCGGTACGGCCCTGGCCGATGGCGAACTCGGTGTGGACGCCGGCCGGGCACAACGTGCTGACCCGGATCCCCTCGGTCCGTACCTCCCGGTCCAGTGATCCCGCGAGCCCCACCTGAGCGAACTTGGTGGCCGCGTACACTGCCTCGTTGCCGCCACCGCGGAGACCGGCGACGGAGCTGATGATCACGATGTCGCCGCCTTCACCCACGTGGCGGAACTGCTGGACTGCGGCGCGCACCGCCCAGACGCTGCTGTCGATGTTGGTGCGCAGCATGGTCGTGAGCTCGTCGTCGGTCGCATCGAGGATGCCGCCGTAGGCACCCATGCCGGCGTTGACGACGATGCTGTCAAGGCGGCCGAATTTTTCGACGGCGCCCTCCACAAGAGCGCGAGCCTGCGCGGGATCGCGGACGTCGCCGGGCACGGCGACGACATGGTCTGAGCCCAGCTCGTCGACGAGCTGAGCAAGCCGCTCCTGTCGGCGGGCCTGGATGGCGACCCGAGCGCCGGCTTCCACGAGCAAACGCGCCGTGGCCGCTCCGATGCCGGAGCTGGCACCGGTGATGGCGACGACCGTCGAAGAGAGGTCACGAGTCTGTGCGGGCATGCGTGTCACGTCCTTCGGGATGGGGATGGGATGGGGATGGGATGGGGATGGGTTGGTTATGAGCGTCCGGCGCTGTCGGCGCAGCAATCGGCCGCGGACTGGTCACCGGGGCAAGACGCCACGGAGCAGTTGGGGCGTGTTCCGAGACACGAGCTCTGCCGCTCGATGAGCCGTGCTTCGAAGTACTGAGATCGTGGCGGGCCCTCATAGCCTGCGATCCGTTCGGCGAGCATCTGGCCCGCCGCACGCCCCATCTCGTAGGCAGGCTGGGCCACGGCGGTGATGCTGGGGCGCGACATCGGCCACCAGGGCAGGTCGTCGAACCCGGCGACAGCGGTCTCGGTGGGCACCGTCACGTTCTCGGCTTCCAGAGCCCGCAGGACGCCGAGGGTCATCTGGTTGTTGGCGACGAAGAAGCCGTCCGGTCGATCCGGCTGAGCCAGCAGCTCGAGGGCGGCTGCGAAAGCACCAGCCTCTTTGAAGTCGCAGTGACGCTCCAGATCGGGGTTCACGGGAAACCCGGCGACCCGCAGCGCCGCTCTGTAGCCGCGCAGCCGCTCCTCTCCCGTGGTGGTGTCGCGGGGCCCGGTGATGCAAGCGATCCGGCGGCACCCCTTCGCGATGAGGTGAGCGGTCGCCGCCTGGGCTCCCTCGTGGCTGTCGACCAGCACCGTGTCGGTCGGCTCGGTCATCTGGCGGTCGATCGACACGACCTGCACCCCGGTTCGCGTCAGCGCGGTGATATCGGTGTCGTTGCGGGTGGCGGAGATGATGACGCCTGCCATCCGCTGCGAAACGATCAGCCGGAGGTACTCGGCCTCGCGTTCGATGTCCTCGTCGGTGTTGCAGAGGACGACGGAGTGGCGGACTTCCCGGGCGACATCCTCGACTCCGCGGACCATCGCGGTGAAGAACTGGTTCTCGATGTCGGAGATGACGCAGGCCCAAACGTTCGACACCTGTTTGCGCAGGCCTCGCGCGATCAGGTTGGGGCGGTAGCCGAGTTGGGCGATGGCGCGGTTGACGGCCTCGGTGATGCGCGGGCTTACCTTGGCGCCGTTGAGGCAACGCGAGACCGTGGCCGGCGAGACGCCCGCCAGGCGCGCGACGTCTGCCATGGTGACCGGGCGGTCGTCCCCGGCCGGTCCGTCGGACTTCGCGGTCGATGGATTCACCGGGCCACCATGTCCGGGTAGCTGTCCATCCAGGGTGAGATGGCCTCGAAGGCCGCGCTGGCCGCGAGGACGTCGGCGTCGTGGTGGCGCTGTCCGACGACTTGCAGGCCAACGGGTAGCCCATTCGCCAGACCTGCGGGCACCGAGGCCGCCGGGTGGCCGGTGAAGTTGAACGGGTAGGTCAGGCACCAGCCGATCGACGGGTCGACCGGCACCCCCCCGATCTCGCAAGGCCCGGTGGTCAGCCCGTCGTCGCGGTTGACGACGGCGGTGACGGCCAGCGTGGGTGACACGAGCAGGTCATAGCCGTCGAAGGCGTCTTGGACGGCGTCGAGCACTGTGGTTCGCAGCCGCTCGTCCGCGCGTGCCTGCATCGCAGAACGGGTCTGCCCGGTGTGGAGCATGTCGCGGAAGGCGGGTGTGAGCTCGTCCGCGTGGTCGCCGAGTAGGTCGACTCCCCATTCGAGGACGCCGGCGAGGCTGTCGGCGTACAGCACACCCATGAGGCGGCCCCACAGCTCGGCGAGCTCGAGTTGGTCGGCCGGCAACTTGATCTCGACCGGCTCGACGACGGCACCGGCGGCCTCCAGGACGTGCAGCGACTCGCTGATGACGGCCGCGACGTCCGGGTCGACGGGGAATCCCCCGAGGTCGGGGCTGAACCCGATCCGCATGCCGCGCAAGCCGTCCGGCGCCACATCGGCCAGGGAGGTCCCGGTGGCGGGGAGGCTGTACGGGTCGCGCGGGTGCGGACCGGCCATGGCGGACAGCATCAGCGCCGCGTCCCGGACTGAGCGGGCCAGTGGGCCGGCGGACACGAACGGGCTCGCCGAGATGTAGGCGTTGGGCCGCGCGACGTCGGCCACCCGGCCGAACGAGGGCTTGATGCCGTAGACACCGCACCAGGACGCCGGGATGCGCACCGAACCGCCACCGTCAGTGCCCTGGGCGAGCGGCACCATACCCGCCGCCACCGCGGCGGCGGCGCCGCCGGACGACCCACCGGAGTTGCGCGTGATATCGAACGGGTTCCGCGTGGGTCCGGACACGAAGTTGTCGGTGACCCCTTTGTGGCCGAACTCGGGAGCGTTGGTCTTGCCCACGATCACGGCGCCGGCGTCCTCGAGCCGCTGCACGTAGAGGGTCGTCTCGTTAGGCACGAAGTCCTTGAGCGGCAACGACCCGAAGGTACTGCGAACACCCGCACGCAGGTCGAAAAGGTCCTTGATGGCGACCGGGACGCCGTGCAGGACGCCGAGCGAGCGCCCCGCCGCCGTGGCCTCGTCGCACCGGCGCGCGGCCTCCAGCGCCAGGTCGTGCGTGACCGTCGTGAACGCGTTGATGCGCGGGTTCTCGCTGTCGATGCGCCGCAGGAACACCTCGGCCACCTCGACCGCCGTCACCTCACGCTCTCGCACCCGACGGGCGATCTCGACCGCGGACTCGAAATGCAGGTCATCATTCACGCTTGTGCCTCCTGAGAATCGTGCGCAGCCGCAGTCTCGGCGTCCGCCACCGCCGTAGTAAGAGGGAATCCGCTTTCCTGGAACTTCTCGATCTGCGTGTCATGGCACATCCACACACGGTCGGCCAGCGCCCGGATGCGCTGCACACTCCCAAGAGCGTGTTCGGTCGACCAGAGCAAGCCACAGGGCACGCTGACCAGTGCGTGCCTCAGTCTCATGGGCGCACCTTCCGG